>NZ_JBIWFO010000026.1:0-107174 GCF_044763125.1 Streptomyces sp. NPDC096310
GCCGAGACGGAGCGAGCGCAGCGAGTGCAGTGCACCTGACACCTCCCCGCCCGCCCCAAGGGGCGGACGACGCTACTTCGGAATGACTCGTCTAGCCGATGCCCCGCCGGATCCGACCCGGTCCGGTCGGTTCCGTTCGGTTCCAGTCGGTTCTGCTCGACTCTGCTCAGCTCTTGTGAACTAACGGCGGCAATGACCGAATTGGCCACGGCTTATGGCGGCGTGGCGTCAAATGTCCGCTACTGCATGTGTATTGCCGGTCTGCTGTCAGTCGGCGTCTGTAAATAATGTGCTTCGTGACTGAGTTTTTTCTTGCGAGGATTTGAACTGATCACAAGAAGGTCACTAGGGTCAGGCCTCGAACCTTCGCGCGGTTGATCACCCATCCGGGGTGACAGTGAAGGAACCGCCGTTTTCGCGCAGTTCGGCCCAGTTCGCGGGGGAGCCGTCCGTGCGAAGCCGGGACTGACGTCCCCAAGGACCGGCAGGCGGCTGAGGAAGAAGGAGCTCGCCTCCGTGGCGTCCCACCGTCGTCCCAAGCCCCCGAGCCGCACCAGGGTGACCGTGCTCACGGCGACCGCCGCCGCTGCCGTCGCGCTGACCTCCCAGGCCGCCAACGCCGCGCCGACGCCGAGCAAGGCCGACGTCAAGGAGAAGGTCGACAAGCTCTACGAGGACGCCGAGAAGGCCACCGAGAAGGCCAACGGGGCCGAAGAGGCGCAGGACAAGCTGGAGAAGCAGGTCGGCGCCCTTCAGGACAAGGTCGCCCGCGGCCAGGAAGAGCTCAACGAGATGCGGGACGGGCTCGGCCTGATGGCCAGCAGCCAGTACCGCACCGGCGGTATCGACCCCGCGCTCCAGCTCTTCCTCTCCTCCGACCCGGACAGCTACCTGGAGAAGGCGTCCACGCTCGACCAGGTCAGCGGCAAGCAGGCCGAGTCCCTCAAGCGGATCCAGGACAAGCAGCGGACCCTCGCGCAGCAGCGCCAGGAGGCCCAGGGCAAGGTCAAGGACCTCGCGGACACCCGCAAGGTGCTCACCGAGAAGAAGAAGGAAGTCCAGGGCAAGCTCAGCGCCGCCCAGAAGCTCCTCAACTCGCTCACCGAGAAGGAGCGCGCCGACCTCGCCAAGGCCGAGGAGGAGCGCGCCAGCCGGGGCAGCGGCAGCGGCGGCGGCTCGTCCTCCCGCGCCGACCTCGGGGACGCCCCGGCCTCCTCGTCCCGCGCCGGCGCCGCGTTCGCCGCCGCGCAGGGCAAGATCGGCACACCGTACGTCTACGGCGCCTCCGGCCCCAGCTCCTTCGACTGCTCCGGGCTCACCTCCTGGGCGTACGCGCAGGCCGGTGTCTCCATCCCCCGGACCTCCGAGGCCCAGGCCAACGCCGGTTCGCGGCTCTCGCAGGGCCAGCTCCAGAAGGGTGACCTGGTCATCTTCTACGGCGACCTGCACCACGTCGGCTTCTACGCGGGCAACGGCCAGGTGCTGCACGCGCCCAAGCCGGGCGCCAGCGTCCGCTACGAGGCCATCGGGAACATGCCGTTCCAGTTCGGTGTGCGCATCGCCTGACCACCGGGCGGGCAACGACCGGCCCGACGTCCCGGCGAAGACGCCCTGACCGTCATCTCCGGCCCGACACCCGCCCATTCGGGGGAATTCCCACCCCATACGCTGACACCCGCGCCCCGCCGATGACCTTGAGGTCTACGGCGGGGCGCCACTTTGTGTGCGCGGGGCGGTCGTTGGCCGCTCCGTGATCGCCCGGCTACTGTCTGCTCCGCGCAGCACCGGCCAGCGGTCCGCCCACCGGGCGGCAGGGCTGCGCCTGCGCGTACAGCGGAAGGGAGTTCGGCTTCCCGTGGTGTCCCATCGCCGACCCTCACAGTCCGGCCATGCTGCTCTGCGTTCCGGCACCCGTGGCAGCGCCGTCGCCGCCGTGTCCCTCGCGGCGGCCACGACGGCGGTGGCGCTCGGCGCCGCCCCGGCGGGCGCCGACCCGCAGGCGACGCCCGACGCGACCCGGGCCCAGGTCGACCGGCTCTTCGAGCAGGCCGAGCGGGCCACCGAGCGGTACAACAAGGCGGGCGAACGCGTCACAGAGCTGCGGACGCTGCTGGAGAGAGCGCAGGACAGCGCGGCGCGCGGCCAGGAGCGCGTCAACGCCATGCGCGGCGCGCTCGGTTCGCTCGCCGGCGCCCAGTACCGCTCGGGGGGCGTCGACCCCACGCTCGCGCTGCTGCTCTCCTCCGACCCGGACGGCTATCTGGAGAAGGCCGCCGTCCTCGACCGGGTCGGCGCCCGCCAGTCCGGCGCCCTGAAGGAACTCGGCCTGGCCCAGCGCAGCCTCGGGCAGGTACGCGGCGAGGCCGCCCGCGACCTCGCCGAACTGGAGCGCAGCCGGGCCGCCGTCGCCCGCCACAAGCGCACCGTCGAGGGCAGGCTCGCCGAGGCACGCCGCCTGCTCAACACCCTGACCGAGGCCGACCGGGTCTCCTACGACCGGGCCTCCCGCTCCGACCGGGGCGAGCTGCCCGGCGCGCTCTCCGGACCCGGGTCGCCCGCCACCGGGCGGGCCGCCGCGGCCGTCCAGGCCGCCCAGCGCGCCGTCGGGCGGCCCTATGTGTGGGGCGCCAACGGGCCCTCGGGCTTCGACTGTTCGGGGCTCACCCAGTGGGCGTACGGGCAGGCCGGCGTAGGCCTGCCGCGCACCTCCCAGGCGCAGCGGTACGCGGGGGCACGGGTGCCGCTCTCCCAGGCGCGCCCCGGCGACCTGGTGGCGTACCGCGACGACGCCAGCCACATCGGGATGTACGTGGGCAACGGCCAGGTGATCCACGCCCCGTACCCCGGCGCCTCCGTGCGCTACGACCCGGTCGGCATGCTGCCGGTCTCCTCCGTCACACGCGTCTGAGGCGCGGCGCGGGCCCCGTACGATCGGCGGCGTGGCAGGTCGGGAGCGTGACGACAGCGCCGGTACCGGCGGCGGGGTGCGGCGGCGCGCCGTGCTGCCGCTGCTGGCCGGGGCGCTCCTGGCGCCCGGCTGCACCGCGCCCGCCCGCACGCCGGCGCCCGCCCCCGGCGCGACGGCCGCGGACGGGATCCGCCGGGCCCTGGACCGCCGGGCCGCCGCCGCCCTGGACCGGGACGAGGCCGCTTACCTGGCCGCCGTCGACCCCGCCGCGCCCGCCCTGCGCGCCACCGCGCGCGCCGAGTTCAGGAACCTCGCCGAGGTGCCCCTCGACGCGTGGGCGTACCACCTCACCGGGGTACGGCGCTCCGGCGCGCGGGCGACCGTACGCGCCGAGTTGCGCTACCGGCTCGCCGGCCACGACAGCGTGCCCCTCGCCGCGCCCCGCGCACTGGAGCTGACCGAGCGCGCGGGGCGCTGGTACGTGAGCGCCGACCGGGCCGCCGAGGGCGGCGCCGCCCAGCTCTGGGAACAGGGCGCGGTACGGGCCGTGCGCGGCACGCACGCCCTCGTCCTGGGCGTCGGGCAGGACGAGGCGCGGCTGCGCGCGATCGCCGCCACCGCCGACCGCGCCGTACCCGCCGTGGACGCCGCCTGGCCGGGCCGCTGGGCGCGCCGGGTGGTGGTGCTGGTGCCCGAGGACCTGACGGCCTTGGGAGGGCTCCTGGGGGCGCCCGCCGCCGCTTACCGGTCCATCGCCGCGGTCACCACGGGCAAGACCGGCGGCTCCGGCGCCCCGCCGGCCGACCGGGTCGTCGTCAACCCGGAGGCGTACGGGGAACTCGCCGCCCACGGCCGGGAGATCGTACTGACCCACGAGACCACCCATGTGGCGACCCGGACGGCCACCTCGGCCGCCACCCCGTCCTGGCTCTCCGAGGGCTTCGCCGACTGGGTCGCGTACCGGGGGAGCGCGCTGACCGCCGGGCAGATCGCCCCCGAACTCCAAGGCGCCGTACGCCGGGGCGAGGCGCCCGCCGCGCTCCCCTCCGACGAGGACTTCGCGTTCGGCGGCGACCCGGACCGGCTGGCCCGCGCGTACGAGAGCGCCTGGCTGGCGTGCGAGCTGATCGCCGCGGAGTGGGGCGAGGAGATGCTGACCGCCTTCTACCGCGCGGTGGGCGGCCACCCGGGCCGCGCGGGCGCCGTCGAGAAGGCCGCGCGCGACGTCCTGTCGACCACCCCGGAACGGCTCACGGAGCGGTGGCGCGATCGGGTGCGGCGGCGTCTGGGCTGACGTCCGCCGCCGCGGCGGCGCGCCGGGGCCCGGAGACCGTCTCCCGCCACAGCCGCCCGCAGGCCAGCAGCGTGGCGGCGGCCAGCAGTCCGTTGCGTACGAACAGCAGCAGCACACCGAGCGGGTCCCCGGCGACCACATGGGCGAAGCCGAGCGGGAATTCGAGCAGGGTCACCCCCGTCGCGGCCACGACCAGCAGCACGGACGGCACCGTCCGGCTCGCCCGCAGCGTCGCGCAGACCGCGCCGAGCCCGACCAGCCAGAGCAGGTACTGCGGGCTGATCACCCGGCTCGTGGTGGTGAACAGCAGCACCGCCGCGAACGCCGCGTCGCACACGGTGTGGGCCGGATACGTACGGGCCCGCAGCCGCCACACCAGCAGCCAGCCCAAGGCGAGCAGGGAAAGCGCCAGCGCCAGCGAGCTGACCAGCGGGACGTACGGTCCGACGAACTCCACGGAGCCGTAACTCAGCCGCACACCCCCCTCCCAGCCGAAGTGCCGCCACACCTGGAACACCAGCGCGCCGAGCGACTCGACCTCCGTGCCCCGGTCGCGCTGGAAGGTGAGGAAGGCCAGTGCGCCGGGGAGCGCGGCGCAGGCGAACGCGGTCAGCAGGGCCGCCGTCACCGCCGCGCTCGTCCACGCCCGGCGGGTGGCCCGCCCCGGCGGGGTTCCCACCAGCAGCAGCGCCGGCCACACCTTCAGCAGCGCGCCGAACGCCGCGAGCGCCCCAAGGAGCCGCGGCCGCCCCACCCCGGCGAGCAGCGCGGCCACCGCCACCGCCGTCACCATCACGTCGTACCGGGCGTACGCGGTCGGCCCCAGCAGCGGTACGCCCGCCACCCACACCCACGCCCCCCGCGCCGACCGGCCGGCGCCCCGGGCCGCGCGCAGCAGCAGCCCGAGGACCAGCGCGTCGCACAGGAACGCCAGCACGAAGAAGGCCGAGGCGTAGCCGAGGAACGGCAGTACGGCGGGGGAGGCGACCGCCAGCGCCGCCGCGGGCGGATACTGCCAGGTCACGTCCGACAGCGGATAGGTGCCCGACCTCAGCACCTCGTACCAGCCCCGGTAGATCACCGAGACATCGCTGGTGACATCGGGACCCGGCACGGTGACGACCTTGAACACACAGAGCAGCAGGGCCGCCCGGGTGAGGGTCCACACCGCGATCGTGGCCCGTGTGCCGCGCGTACCCGTCATGACCGCCCTTCCCGCCGCTCCACCGGAGCCGACCCCCGGCCCGGTTCGTCCGGATTGCGGGGATCGGTGGACGCCATGATGCCGGTCCTGGCCGTGCGGGAGCCATGAGGCGGGGCCGCGTCGCGGCCCGGTACTGTCGGCGGCGATGCACAAGACATTGATCGTCACCAATGACTTTCCGCCCAGGCCGGGCGGCATCCAGGCGTTCCTGCACAACATGGCGCTGCGCCTGGACCCCGAACGGCTCGTCGTCTACGCGTCCACCTGGAAGCGGGGGCGCGAGGGTGTCGAGGCCACCGACGCCTTCGACGCGGAGCAGCCCTTCACCGTCGTACGCGACCGTACGACGATGCTGCTGCCGACGCCGCGCGTCACCCGCAGGGCGGTCGCGCTGCTGCGCGAGCACGGGTGCGAGTCGGTCTGGTTCGGCGCCGCGGCCCCGCTCGGCCTGATGGCGCCCGCGCTGCGCAGGGCGGGCGCGCGGCGCCTGGTCGCCACCACGCACGGCCACGAGGCGGGCTGGGCGCAACTGCCCGCCTCCCGGCAACTGCTGCGGCGCATCGGCGAGTCCACGGACACGATCACCTATCTGGGCGACTACACCCGGTCGCGGATCGCGCCCGCGCTCACTCCCGAAGCCGCCGCGCGGATGCGGCAACTGCCGCCGGGCGTCGACGAGAAGACCTTCCACCCGGACTCGGGCGGCGCCGCCGTGCGCGCCGCGCTCGGCCTCACGGACCGGCCCGTCGTCGTCTGCGTCTCCCGGCTGGTCCCCCGCAAGGGCCAGGACACCCTGATCCGCGCGATGCCCGCGATCCTGGCGCGGGTGCCCGAGGCGGTCCTGCTGATCGTGGGCGGCGGCCCGTACGAGGCCGACCTGCGGAAGCTGGCCGCGACCACGGGGGTCGCCGCCTCCGTACGCTTCACCGGCGCCGTCCCCTGGCGGGAGCTGCCCGCCCACTTCGGCGCGGGCGACGTCTTCGCGATGCCCTGCCGCACCCGCCGCGGCGGCCTCGACGTGGAGGGCCTGGGCATCGTCTACCTGGAGGCCTCGGCGACCGGCCTCCCGGTGGTCGCGGGCGACTCGGGCGGCGCGCCCGACGCGGTACTGGACGGCGAGACGGGCTGGGTGGTCCATGGCGGCCCGCCGGACATGGCCGCCCGGGAATCGGCCGACCGTATCGTCACCCTCCTCGAAGACCCGGAGCTGCGCCGCGCGATGGGCGAGCGCGGCCGGGCGTGGGTGGAGGAACGCTGGCGCTGGGACCTGCTGGCGGAACGCCTGCGCCTGCTGCTCTGACGGTCGCGCGCCGCTCCGGTCGTGCGCCGCTCCGGCCGTGCGCCGCTCCGGCCGTGCGCCGTTCCGGACGGGCGGTCGGTCAGGCGGGCGCGCGCCGGGGCACGCGCCCCGGCGCGCCCACCCGTCAGCTCTGGTAGATCGCCTCGATCTCGTCGGCGAAGTCCTTCGCCACCACGTTCCGCTTCAGCTTCATCGACGGCGTGATGTGCCCCGCGTCCTCGGTGAACTGCGCCGTCAGGACGCGGAACTTCCGTACCGACTCCGCCTTCGAGACCGCCGCGTTGCCCTCGTCCACCGCGCGCTGCACCTCCGCCAGCAGCTCCGGGTCGAGCCGCAGCGTCGCCGCGGTCGCGTCGGCCGGTTTGCCGTGGTCCTTCGCCCAACGGGCGAGGAACTCCTCGTCCAGGGTGACCAGCGCGCCCACGAACGGCCGGCCGTCGCCGACGACCATGCACTCCGCCACCAGCGCGTGCGCCCTGATGCGGTCCTCGATCACCGCGGGCGCGACGTTCTTGCCGCCCGCCGTGACCAGGATCTCCTTCTTCCGGCCCGTGATCGAGAGATAGCCGTCCTCGTCGAGCGTGCCGATGTCGCCGGTGTGGAACCAGCCGTCGGCCAGCGCCTCCGCCGTCGCCGCCTCGTTGTTCCAGTACCCCGTGAACAGGTGCTCGCCGTGCAGCAGCACCTCGCCGTCGTCGGCGATCCGCACGACCGAGCCCGGCAGGGGCTGGCCGACCGTGCCGATCTTCTGCCGGTCCCAGGGGTTGAAGGAGCTGGCCCCGCAGGACTCCGTCAGGCCGTACCCCTCCAGCACCGTGAAGCCGATGCCGCGGTAGAAGTGGCCCAGCCGCTCACCCAGCGGGGCGCCGCCGGAGATCGCGTACTCGCCGCGCCCGCCGAGCACCGCGCGCAGCTTGCGGTAGACGAGCCGGTCGAAGACCGCGTGGCGGATCCGGAGCCCCAGCGACGGGCCCCCCGGGGTGGGGAGCGCCCGGCTGTACGCGATCGCCGTGTGCGCCGCCTTGTCGAAGATCCGGCCCTTGCCGTCCGCCCGCGCCTTGGCGCGCGCCCCGTTGTAGACCTTCTCGAAGACGCGCGGCACCCCGAGGATCAGCGTCGGCCGGAACGCGGCCAGTTCCTCGGTGAGGTTCTTGATGTCCGGTACGCAGCCGAGCTTGATCGGCGCCATCACGGCCGCCACCTCGACCAGCCGCCCGAAGACATGCGCGGCGGGGAGGAAGAGCAGAACGGAGCACTCACCGGTACGGAAGAGGGGCTTGAGGCGTTCCACCGCGTTGCCGCACTCCGCGAAGAAGCTGCGGTGCGTCAGCACACACCCCTTGGGGCGCCCGGTGGTGCCCGAGGTGTACACGATCGTCGCCGGGTCGTCGGCCTTCGCCGTCGCCGCCCGCTCGTCGACCGTCGCGTCCGTGACCTCCGCGCCCGCGGCCGTCAGCTCCGCCACCGCGCCCCGGCCCGGCGCGCCCGCGTCGAGCTGCCAGACGTCGCGCAGCGCGGGCAGGGCGCCCCGTACGGACTCCACCGTCGCGGCGTGCTCGTCGCTCTCCACGATCGCCGCGACCGCGCCCGAGTCACCGAGGATCCACTGCACCTGCTCGGCCGAACTGGTGTCGTACACCGGGACGGTGACGGCCCCCGCGCTCCAGATCGCGAAGTCGAACTGCACCCACTCGAAGCGGGTCCGCGACATCAGCGCGACTCTGTCGCCCGGCCGGACCCCCGCCGCGATCAGTCCCTTCGCGACGGTCCGCACCTCCGCGAGGAACTGCGTGGCGGTGACATCGGTCCAGGCCCCGGCCACCTTGCGGCCCAGAACCGCGACATCGGGGTGCTGAGCGGCATTGCGGCGGATGAGATCCGTCAGATTGCCGTCCGAGGGGACCTCGTACAGGGCCGGAAGGCCGAACTCGCGCAAGACTGCTGCTCCTCATCGGGCGCCGGCGCCACGGCGTCGTGCGTGCCGGCTGCGGTCCAAGATCGGGCAGGTGCTCGACGGAAACGAGCACAACTGGACTGCCCGGACGTTACCCATCGGTACTTGTCACCGATAGGGGGTTCCGGCCAGATGTTCCTTGCGTCACATCGCCTTTGACGGTACTTCGCGCACAGTAGTCCACTCCTTTCGGGCCGCGAAAGTAACCGCAGGTCCGGCACCGTCCGCGTGCGCTCCCCCGCGCACCGCCGCGGGGGAGCGGCCCTGAGGAGGGCCTAGGGTGATCGGCATGGCGGGTATGGGCAGGCGGGTCAACGTGGTGAGCGACGTGCACGGGAACGCGAGGGATCTCGCGCGGGCGGGGGACGGCGCCGACGCGCTCATTCTCCTCGGCGACCTCGTGCTCTTCCTGGACTACGCGGACCATTCGCGCGGGATCTTCCCCGATCTCTTCGGTGTCGCCAACGCCGACCGGATCGTGGAACTGCGCACCGCCCGCCGCTTCGACGAGGCCAGGGAGTTCGGCCGCGCGCTGTGGGCCGCGCTCGATCTCGACCAGGAGACCGCGATCCAGCAGGCCGTACGGCGCCAGTACGCCGAACTGTTCGCGGTCCTCCCCGATCCGACGTACGCCACCTACGGCAATGTCGATATACCTGCCCTCTGGCCCGAGTACGCACGACCGGGCACCACCGTGCTCGACGGCGACCGCGTCGAACTGGGCGGCCGGGTCTTCGGCTTCGTCGGCGGCGGACTGCGCACCCCCATGCGCACGCCGTACGAGATCTCCGACGAGGAGTACGCCGCCAAGGTCGAGGCGCTCGGCGAGGTCGACGTGCTCTGCTCGCACATCCCGCCCGAGGTCCCCGAGCTGACGTACGACACCGTCGCCCGCCGCTTCGAACGCGGCAGCCGCGCCCTGCTGGACGCCATCCACCGGACCCGGCCCCGGTACGCGCTCTTCGGCCATGTCCACCAGCCGCTGGCCCGCCGGATGCGTGTGGGGGCCACGGAGTGCGTGAACGTCGGGCACTTCGCCTCGGCCGGGCGGCCGTGGACCATGGAATGGTGACCGTCGCACTCGCGATAGCCTGCACACCACAGACCCAGAAGCCGGAACAGCACCGGCACCGGAGGACACGGCGATGGCGGAACACACCAGTTCGAGCATCACGATCGAGGCGGCACCGGCCGACGTCATGGGCGTGATCGCCGACTTCGCCCGCTACCCGGACTGGACCGGCGAGGTGAAGCAGGCCGAGGTGCTCGCCACCGACGACCGGGGCCGCGCCCAGCAGGTCAGGCTGGTGCTGGACGCCGGCGCCATCAAGGACGACCACACCCTCGCCTACACCTGGACCGGCGACAACGAGGTGAGCTGGACCCTCGTGAAGTCCCAGATGCTGCGCGCCCTCGACGGCTCGTACCTGCTCAGGCCCGTCGCCGGCGGTCACACCGAGGTCACCTACCGGCTGACCGTCGACGTCAAGATCCCGATGCTCGGCATGATCAAGCGCAAGGCGGAGAAGGTCATCATCGACCGCGCCCTCGACGGCCTCAAGAAGCGCGTCGAATCCGGCTCGGGGGCCTGACCCCGGATGCGTACGGTCCTCGTCACCGGTCCCGGCGGCGCGGGCCGCACCACGGTCGCCGCCGCCACCGCGCTGGCCACCGCGCACCGCGGCGGACGCGTCCTGCTGCTCTCCGCCGACCCCCTCGACGACCTCCTCGGCCTGGACCGGGGCGCCGTCGGCACCGACCCGGTCCAGGTGGACGGCGGCGGCCTGTGGGCCGCCCGTGTCGACCCCGGCGAACACTTCCGTACGGAAACCCTCGCCCTCCAGGAGCGCCTCGCCGCCGGACTCGACCTGCTCGGTGCCCGCCCGCTCGCCGGCGAGGAACTCACCCCCCTGCCGGGCAGCGAGCAGTCCGCCCTGCTCCAGGCCCTGCGCCGGGCCGCCGCCGGCCACTGGGACACCCTCGTCGTCGACCTCCCGCCGCTGCGCGACGCCCTCGCCCTGCTCGCCCTGCCCGAACAGCTCCGCCGCTATCTGCGCCGGCTGCTGCCACAGGAACGCCAGGCCGCCCGCGCGCTGCGCCCGATGATGGCCCAGCTCGCCGGCATACCCATGCCCGCCCAGTGGCTGTACGAGACCACCGCCCGCTGGGACACCGAACTCGCCGCCGTGCAGCGGCTGATCGAGGACCCGGCGACCACCGTACGGCTGGTCGCGGAGCCCGGACCCGCCGCGGCGCGTGCGCTGCGCACGGCCCGGACCGCGCTCGCCCTGTACGGGCTGCGCGCCGACACCCCCGTACCCAACCGCCTGCTGCCGCACGACACGGCCGGCCCCTGGCTCGCGACGCTCGTCGCCCAGCAGCACAAGTACCTCGCCGAGTGGCCCGCGGACCGGCAGCCGGTCGGACACCTCGGCCGCGATCCGCAGGGGCTCGACGATCTCGCCCTGCTGGACGGCACGGGCACCGCCTTCGGGGAGCCCGGCACCGACGGCGGCGCCGGCTCCCTGGCGGTCCCGCCCCCGCCCGCCGCGACCCCCTGGCCCGTCGAGGACCGGCTCGCGGAGGAGAACCTGCTCGTCTGGTGCGTACCGCTGCCCGGCGCCGTCAAGAGCGAACTCAACCTCGTCCGCAGGGACGACGAACTCCTGCTGACCGTCGGCACGTTCCGGAGAATCGTTCCGCTGCCCTCCGCGCTGCGCCGCTGCACCGTCACCGGCGCCGCCCTCACCGACGGGGTGCTGCGGGTGCGCTTCACCCCCGACCCCGCTCTGTGGCCGCGCGGACACTGAACGACGTACCCCTGTTCGGGTACCGTCGAAGGTACGAACCCTTCCGCTGCCCATGGCGGGAGGCTCTGCCCCTGACGCAGGAGTACGCCATGAGCGACGCCACCGAGCGCCCCGCCGCCGACTCGGACGCCTGGGCCACGGCATGCGCGGAAGACCTGGAAGCGGAGAAGGCACGCCGCCGGGCCGCCTACGGGCCGCCGCCCGGCTCCGCCGCCGACGAACTGCGCAAGCTGTTCGACGCCGTCGCCGACAAGGTCTCCACGTTCCAGAGCCCGCTGCTGGGCATGGCCGCACAGGGCGCCGTCCAGCAGTTCGTCCAGCAGGCCAAGCAGGCCGTCGAACCGGTCATCGAGCGCAACCCCGGCGTCTTCGACCACCTCGCCGCGGCGGGCGGCGAACTCCTCGCCGCGTACCGCTCCGCCGTGGAGGGCCAGGAGGCCCGCTGGACCCAGGGCCCCTCGACCCCCGCGCCCGGCGGACCGGACGGCAAGCCCGGCACCGTACGGCCGGACACGGAGAAGTCCGACGACCCCACCGATCCCCGTGACGGGACGCCCGGTTCCGACGGCCGCATCGACCTGGACTGACCGGTCGGGCACCCACCCTCGGGTACCGTTGCCCGTAGCGGGGCTCGACCGAAAACTGAGGGACACATGGGACTCACCATCGGCGTCGACATCGGCGGCACGAAGATCGCGGCCGGCGTGGTCGACGAAGAGGGCACCATCCTGGAGACGCACAAGGTGCCCACTCCGCGGACCGCCGAAGGCATCGTCGACGCGATCTGCGCCGCGGTCTCCGGCGCCGGCGAGGGGCAGCAGATCGAGGCCGTCGGCATCGGTGCCGCCGGCTACGTCGACGACAAGCGCGCCACCGTCCTCTTCGCGCCGAACATCGACTGGCGCCACGAACCGCTCAAGGACAAGGTCGAGCAGCGGGTCGGGCTCCCGGTCGTCGTGGAGAACGACGCCAACGCCGCCGCCTGGGGCGAGTACCGCTTCGGCGCGGGACAGGGCCACGAGGACGTCATCTGCATCACGCTCGGCACCGGACTCGGCGGCGGCATCATCATCGGCAACAAGCTGCGCCGCGGACGCTTCGGTGTGGCCGCCGAGTTCGGGCACATCAGGGTCGTCCCGGACGGGCTGCTCTGCGGCTGCGGCAGCCAGGGCTGCTGGGAGCAGTACGCGTCGGGGCGCGCCCTCGTCCGCTACGCCCGGCAGCGCGCCAACGCCACACCGGAGAACGCGCGGACCCTGCTCGGTCTCGGTGACGGCACCATCGAGGGCATCGAGGGCCGGCACATCAGCGCCGCGGCCCGGGCCGGCGACCCGGTGGCCGTCGACTCCTTCCGCGAGCTGGCCCGGTGGGCGGGCGCGGGCCTGGCCGACCTGGCCTCGCTCTTCGACCCGTCCGCGTTCATCGTCGGCGGCGGCGTCTCGGACGAGGGCGAACTCGTCCTCGACCCGATCCGCAAGTCGTTCCGGCGCTGGCTCATCGGCGGCGAGTGGCGCCCGCACGCACAGGTCCTCGCGGCCCAACTCGGCGGCGAGGCCGGACTGGTGGGAGCGGCCGACCTGGCCCGCCAGGGCTGACCAGGCCCGCTACGGCCGCCCGGTCCCGGGCCTCCGGCCGATCGGTGCGGTACGTGCCCGTCGCCCCCCCTCGCGGGCAGGGGCGACGGGCACGGTGCCGTACGGACCCGAGTCGCTGTCCGTGCGCGGGTGGTGTCGGCCCGTACGGACCCGTTGGCTCCCGTATCGTCCCCACCATGGCGACGCCTCCGCCCCCGCTCCCCGACTCCCGTACCGAGCCGGACGGTTCGGCCGTGATCCGGGTGCTCAGCTACAACATCCGCTCGATGCGCGACGACCGTGCGGCGCTGGCGCGGGTGATCACCGCCTGCGCGCCCGATCTGGTCTGCGTGCAGGAAGCGCCCCGCTTCTTCCGCTGGCGCAAGCGGGCCGCCTGGCTGGCCGCCCACACCGGGCTCGTGGTGCTCGGCGGCGGCGCGCCCGCGACCGGGCCGCTGCTCCTGTGCTCGCTGCGCGTCGCGGTCGAACGCACCGAGGACGTCCTGCTGCCGCACACCCCCGGCCTGCACCGGCGCGGTTTCGCCACCGCGGTGGTACGGGTCGGGCGCGCCCGACTCGCGGTGCTGAGCTGCCATCTCAGCCTTCAGGCCGCCGAACGGTACGCGCAGGCGGGGATGGTGCTCGACCGGCTGGCGGCGATGGACGTACCGCACGCGGTCGTGGCGGGCGATCTCAACGAACGGCCCGGCGGCCGGGGTTTCCGGCTGCTGGCCGGGCGGCTCCAGGACGGCTGGGCGGTCAGCCCGTGGGGCGACGAGCACACCTCCACACCGGACCGCCCGCACCAGCGCATCGACGCGGTCCTCGCCACCGGGGGGATCGACGTCCTCGGCTGCGGGGTGCCGCGCGGGCTGCCCGGTGTCACCGAGGCCGACCTGCGGGCGGCCACCGACCACCTTCCGGTGCTCGCCGCCCTGCGCGTACCGGCGCCGTAGGGCGGTGCTCCCCGGCGGCTCTGACGACCGCCGGGCGGTCGGACGACCGCGCCCGCCGCCGGGCGGGTCAGACGACCGCGCCGCGGCCCGGGTCGTCGCTCTCGTCGTCGTCCGGGTCCATCCGCGCCACCAGCGTGGCGAAACCGCCCAGGAAGCCGCCGACGCAGAGCGTTGTCAGCCACCACGTCATGTCCCAGCTCAGCAGGACCGCGATCAGCATCAGCACCGGGCCGCCGATCACCGCGAGCCAGGCGAACCTGGAGGTCACGTCGGACTCGGGCAGCGGGGGCGGCTCCGGCGGGACGAAGTGGCCCTCCTCGTCGGCGGTGTCCCCGTCCCCGGGCTCCGCGAGCCGGTAGTCGCGCGGACCGCCGGCCCCGGGGAGGGCGATGCCGGGCCCGCCGACACCGGGCGCGAAGGTGATCGAGGAGCCCAGCGCCGACTTCCCGGCCTCCGGGTCCTCGTCCGCGCCCTGCGCGCCTCCGTCCGGGCTTCCGTGCGCGTCCCTCGCTCCGTCCGCGTTCTCCGCCGCGCCCGCGCCCTGCGCTCTGTCGCCGTCCGAGGTCCGCTCCGTCCCGGCGGCCCCGGCCGGGTCCGCCGACGGCGCGGGCGGCGGGGGCTTCAGCTGCTCCAGTGGCTCCGGCGTCTTCTTCCCGGCGCCCGGGCCGTCCGGCCCGGGTCTCGGCCCGTTCCGGTCGCCCTCCAGCAGTGCCAGGTCCTCGACCGACTTGAACGGCTTGGCGCCCGGCGGATCCGCCGGCTCATCCCCGTACCCGGCGACGATCGCCGCCCAGGCGGCCTCCTCGTCGATCGGCTGCGGTTCGCGGTTCGCGTCATGCTCAGCCACCGGTGGTGCTCCCCTTCTTCCCGACAGTCGGAGCGAGCCGGCCGATGAACGCGTGACTCTCCTCGAAAATCCGCTCCGCGTCATGGTCCAACGTCGCGACGTGGTAGCTCTGTTCCAGCAGGACCTCGCGAACATCCGTCGAGGAGACCCGGCCGAGGATCCTGGCCGAGTCGGCCGGCGGCACCACATGGTCCACCGCGCTGTGCAGCAGCAACAGCGGCTGGTTGACCCGGGGCAGCTCCCCGTCCACCAGCCGGAAGAAATTCCGCAGCGAGTGCGCGCAGTGCAGCGGCACCCGGTCGTAACCGACCTCCGTGTTGCCCTCCTTGGCGATGTCGCTCGTCAGCCCCTTGGTCGTCGCCACGAGATGGCGGAGGACCGGCAGCGCGTGCGCCGCCGCCCCGTGCACCTTGATCCCCGGATTGACCACGACGACCCCGCTGACCGCCCGCCCGTGGAGCGCGGCCAGCCGCAGCGCCAGCGCCCCGCCCATCGACAGCCCCAGCACGAAGACCCGCTCGCACCGCTCCAGCAGCTCCCGCAGGGCCCGGTCCACCTCCGCGTACCAGTCCTGCCACCCCGTGAGCCGCATGTCCTCCCAGCGCGTGCCGTGCCCCGGCAGCAGCGGGAGCGACACCGTCAGCCCCTGCCCGGCCAGATATTCGGCCCAGGGACGCAGCGACTGGGGGGAACCGGTGAATCCGTGACAGAGGAGGACGCCGACCTCGCCGCCCTCGTGGCGGTACGGCTCGGCTCCAGGAAGGACCGGCACCAAAGGTCTCCTGTTCGTGAGGTGTTCGTGAGGCTCGGGAAGGTGTACTTCACCGTACGCGACCGGACCGACACCGACCAGGTCCGTCCGCCCCTTCCGCGGACCTCACGGCACGCCCCGTGACCGCCCCCATGGAGGGGGAGCGCGGGCACCCCACGGGTTAAGGTCGGTCGACAGCACAACAGAAGGAATTCGAGTTGATCTACGGCGCAGTGAAGTTCTCCATCGGAGGGTCGCTGAAGCTTGCCTTCAGGCCCTGGGTGGAGGGACTTGAGAACGTTCCCGCCGAGGGGCCCGCGATCCTCGCGAGCAACCATCTCTCGTTCTCGGACTCGTTCTTCCTCCCGGCGGTGCTCGACCGCAAGGTCACCTTCATCGCGAAGGCGGAGTACTTCACCTCGCCCGGGGTGAAGGGCAGGCTCACCGCCGCCTTCTTCAAGGGCGTCGGACAGCTCCCCGTGGACCGCTCCGGCGGGCGAGGCGCGGGCGAGGCGGCGATCCAGAGCGGCATAAAGGTCCTGGAGAGCGGCGAACTCTTCGGTATCTACCCCGAGGGCACCCGCTCGCCCGACGGCCGTCTCTACCGGGGCAAGCCCGGCGGCCTGGCGCGCGTGGCGCTCGCCACCGGGGCGCCCGTCATCCCCGTGGCCATGATCGACACCGAGAAGATCCAGCCGCCCGGCAAGGTCGTCCCCAAGCTGATGCGCCCGGGGATCAGGATCGGCAAGCCGCTGGACTTCACGCGCTACCAGGGCATGGAGGGGGACCGCTTCATCCTGCGGTCGGTCACCGACGAGGTGATGTACGAGATCATGAAGCTGTCCGGCCAGGAGTACGTGGACATCTACGCGACGGCGGCCAAGCGGCAGATCGCGGACGCGGCGAAGGCCGCGTCGCCCGCCGGGGGCTGAGCACGCGGGGTGGCCCCGAAAGGGCCCGGGGCGGAGCAGGGGGAGGACAGGGGAGATGGCCAAGGGCGAGCGTGTGGTGCGCATGTCGGTCGAGCAGCCGCTGTGGCGCGCGCTGGGCGGCTACCGCGTCCTGACGATGGTCTACGCGGTGCTGCTCTTCGTCCTCGAACGCGGCCGTTTCGAACGCCCGTGGGTCGCCGCGTCCTTCCTCGCCGTCCTGGCCGTCTGGACGCTCGTCACCCTCCCCAAGGTCGCCAACGCGGTGAGCTGCACCAAGCGCTTCCTGGGCGTCGATCTCACCATCGGCCTCACCGGCATCCTGCTCACCCCCTTCGCCGACCTCCAGGCCCGCTCCGTCGACGGGCTGACCCTGCCGTCGATATGGGTCGCCGGATCGGTCCTCGCCTTCGCCGTGAAGGGCGGCTGGCGGTGGGCCGCCTTCGCGTCGACCTTCGTCGGCGCGGCCAATCTGATCGAGCGCGGCCACCCCACCCTGGACACCGTGCACAACGTGCTGCTCGTCTGGGTCGCCTCCATCGCCATCGGTTACGTCGTGGAGGTCGCCCGCGCCTCCGAACGCACCCTCGCCCGCGCCCTGGAGATCGAGGCCGCCACCCGCGAACGGGAGCGGCTCGCCCGCGACATCCACGACAGCGTGCTCCAGGTCCTCGCCATGGTGCAGCGGCGCGGTACGGCGCTGGGCGGCGAGGCGGCCGAGCTGGGCCGGCTGGCCGGGGAGCAGGAGATCGCCCTGCGGACGCTGGTCTCCAGCGGGCTGGTGCCCGTCTCGCGCCTCCCCGAGGACGCCGGGCGGGGCGAGGCCGTACGCGGCGCCGACGACACCACGGGACCGGCCGAGGGCGCGCAGGCCGGGTCCGGGCCGTGCGACCTGCGGACACTGCTCGCGCCGTACGCCGGCTCCCGGGTCACCTTCTCCGAACCGGGCGCCCCCGTCGTACTGGAGCCCGCGGCGGCCCGCGAGCTGGCGGCGGCCGTCGGCGCGGCCCTGGACAATGTGAACAGACACGCGGGCGAGGACGCCCGCGCCTGGATCCTGGTCGAGGACTGGGGACGGGAAGTGATCGTGACCGTACGGGACGACGGCCCCGGCATCCCGGACGGCCGGCTCGCGCAGGCGGAGGGCGAGGGGCGGCTCGGTGTCGCCCTCTCGATCCGTGGCCGGCTGCGGGATCTGGGCGGTACGGCCGAGCTGGTGTCGGTGCCGGGACAGGGCACGGAAGTCGAGTTGAAGGTTCCGCGCGGGCCGGCGGAGCCACGGGGACGGGGAAAGACGGAGCGATGAGCGAGCAGAGCACAGTGGGTACGGCGGACAGCGCGGACACGGCGGCAGGACCGGGAACGGACGGCGTCGGCGGCGGGGACGGCGGCGGGCCGATCCGGGTGATGGTGGTCGACGACCACCCGATGTGGCGCGACGCCGTCGCCCGCGACCTGGAAGCGGCCGGCTTCGACGTCGTCGCCACCGCCGGGGACGGCCCCCAGGCGGTGCGCCGCGCCCGCGCCACCACCCCGCGGGTGCTCGTCCTGGACCTCAACCTGCCGGGCATGCCCGGCGTCCAGGTCTGCAAGGAACTGGTCGGCTCCCTCCCCGGGCTGCGCGTCCTGGTGCTCTCCGCCAGCGGTGAGCACGCCGATGTGCTGGAGGCGGTCAAGTCCGGCGCCACCGGCTATCTGCTCAAGTCGGCCAGTACGCAGGAGCTGACCGACGCCGTACGCCGCACCGCCGGGGGCGACCCGGTCTTCACCCCGGGCCTGGCGGGCCTGGTGCTCGGGGAGTACCGCCGCCTCGCCTCCGAGCCCGCGCCGGCCGCCGCCGACGAACCGAGGGCGCCCGAACTGACCGACCGCGAGACGGAGGTGCTGCGGCTGGTCGCCAAGGGCCTCTCGTACAAGCAGATCGCCGAGCGGCTGGTCATCTCGCACCGCACCGTGCAGAACCACGTCCAGAACACCCTCGGCAAGCTGCAACTCCACAACCGGGTCGAGCTGGTGCGCTACGCGATCGAGCGCGGCCTCGACGACATCTGATCGCCGCGAAACATTGCCGTCCCCCCTCTGGTGCGACGGGACCGCCCCTGTGCACCATGCCGGAGTGACCTGAATCACCCCTCCTGGCGAAGGGACGTGTTTCATGCGGGTCGGAGTGCTGACGGGCGGCGGCGACTGCCCCGGGCTCAACGCGGTCATCCGCGCTCTCGTACGCAAGGGAGTCCAGGAGTACGGCTACGCCTTCACCGGTTTCCGGGACGGCTGGCGCGGTGCGCTGGACGGTGACACCATACGGCTCGACATCCCCGCCGTGCGCGGCATCCTGCCACGCGGGGGCACCATCCTCGGCTCGTCGCGCACCAACCCGTTCAAGGAGGAGGACGGCGTCCGCCGCATCAGACAGACCCTGACGGCGACGGACGTCGACGCGCTCGTCGTGATCGGCGGCGAGGACACCCTCGGGGTGGCCTCACGGCTCTCCGGCGAGTACGCGGTCCCCTGCGTCGGCGTCCCCAAGACCATCGACAACGACCTGTCGGCGACGGACTACACGTTCGGCTTCGACACCGCCGTCGGGATAGCCACCGAGGCCATCGACCGGCTGCACACCACCGCCGAGTCCCATATGCGCGTCCTGGTCTGCGAGGTGATGGGGCGGCACGCGGGCTGGATCGCGCTGCACTCCGGGCTGGCCGGCGGCGCGAACGTCATCCTCATCCCCGAGCAGCGCTTCGACGTCGACCAGGTCTGCGCCTGGGTGACCTCCCGCTTCAAGGCGTCGTACGCGCCGATCGTCGTCGTCGCGGAGGGCGCGATGCCCAAGGACGGCGACCTGGTCCTCAAGGACGGCTCGCTGGACTCGTACGGGCACGTCCGGCTCTCCGGGGTCGGCGAGTGGCTGGCCAAGGAGATCGAACGGCGCACGGGCAAGGAGGCCCGCACCACCGTGCTCGGCCATGTCCAGCGCGGCGGCACCCCGAGCGCCTTCGACCGCTGGCTGGCCACCCGCTTCGGCCTGCACGCGATCGACGCGGTGCGCGAGGGCGACTACGGGAAGATGGTCGCCCTGCGCGGTACGGACATCGTGCGCGTCCCGATGGCGGAGGCGACGGCGCGGCTCAAGACGGTCCGGCCCGAGCTGTACGCGGAGGCGGGCGTCTTCTTCGGATAGCGCCCGGCCCGCGGCCCGGTGGCGGACCGGCCGCCGGGCGGCCGGGCTCCCGCGCACCCGACCGCCCGCCGTACCGCCGTCACCCCCGCCGTACCGCCGCCGCGCCCACCCCCGCCAGCAGCTCCGCCACGATCCCCGGGCCGTCCAGCGTAAGCACCGACTCCGGGTGGAACTGCACCGAGGCGAACCCCGCTCCCCGCAGCGCGTGCACCTCCCCGCTCGCCGCCTCCCGGCTCACCTCGACGCCCCGTGCGGCCAGCCGCGCCGCCGCCGCGTCGTCGCACCGCGCGGTGAAGCTGTTGTAGAAGCCCACCGTCTCCTCCCGGCCGAACAGCTCGATCCGGGTCTGGAGCCCCTGGTACGGCGCCCGCTTGCGTACGGTCCCCAGCCCCAGCTCCGCCGCCAGCAGCTCATGCCCCAGACAGACCCCCAGCACCCCGTGGCGCCGGCCGCCGGGCGCGTCCAGCAGCTCCGCCGCCAGCCCGCGCAGCGACCGCATCCTCGGATCCGCCGTGTCCGCCGGGTCCCCGGGGCCCGGGCCCAGCACCACCGGCCCCACCCCGTCCGCGTGCCGGAGCGCCGTCTCCCGCAGCCCGGCCTCGTCGTGGCGCCGTACGGTCACGGCCAGCCCCGAGGCGCGCAGCAGATGTGCCAGCATCGCGGTGAAGGTGTCCTCGCCGTCGACGATCAGCGCGTGCCCGGACGGGGCCGCCGCGCTCTCCCGCATCCGCAGCCAGAACGGCGCGAGATCCGCGCGCCGCGCGTCCAGCGCCGCCCGTACCCGCGGGTCGTCGGCGAGCCGGGGCCGCGCCGGTTCCGCGTGCGGGCGCCCCGGACGTACCCCCAGCGCCGCCAGCACCCCCGCCGCCTTGGCGTGCGTCTCGGCCACCTCGCTCTCCGGCCGGGAGTGGCGTACGAGCGTGGCCCCGACCGGCACCCGCAGCGCGCCGTCGGCGTCGATGTCGGCGGTACGGATCAGGATCGGGGAGTCGAGGGTCTGGGCCCCGCCGGCGTCCCGGCCGAGGAGCGCGAGCGCGCCCGCGTAGTAGCCGCGCCCGCCCTCCTCGTGGCGCTCGATGACCCGGCAGGCGTTCTGCACCGGCGAGCCGGTGACCGTCGCCGCGAACATCGTCTCCCGCAGCACCTCGCGCACATCGAGCGACGAGCGCCCGCGCAGCTCGTACTCGGTGTGCGCGAGGTGCGCCATCTCCTTGAGCCGGGGCCCGATCACCACCCCGCCCCGGTCCCCGACCGTGCACATCATCTTCAGCTCCTCGTCCACGACCATCGAGAGCTCGTCGGTCTCCTTGCGGTCGCCCAGGAACTCCAGCAGCGCCTCGGGAGCGGGGCTCCCGGCCGGATAGCGGAAGGTCCCGCTGATCGGGTTCATCACGACGGTCCCGCCGCTCATCCGGACATGCGCCTCGGGGCTGGCCCCCACGAGCGTGCGCCCGCCCGTGTGCACCAGGAACGTCCAGTACGCCCCCTGCTCCCCGACGAGCAGCCGCCGGAAGAGCGCGAGGGCGTCGACGCGGCCGAAGCCGGGGATCCGGCCCTCGAAGGTGCGCCGGATGACGAAGTTCGCGCCCTCGCCCCGGCCGATCTCCTCGTCGACGACCCGCCGCACGATCTCCGCGTACCGCTCGTCGTCGAGGTCGAAGGCGCCGTCCTCGACCCGTACCGCGTGCGCGGGCAGCCGGTCGAGCACCTCGCCGAGGGGCAGCTCGTGCGTCTCGTCCGCGACCAGCACGGCCAGCGGCGTCCCGTCGTCCCGTACGTCGAAACCGCGCTCCCTGATCTGCCGGAACGGCACCAGGGCCAGCGCGGTGCGGTCACCCGCCGGGAGATCGGCGAGCCGGTCCGCCTCGTGCACGGAGCCGGTCAGCAGCTCCACGGTGTCGTGGTCCCGGCCGGGGGTGCGGCGGCGCAGCAGGGCGAAGGGCGGGCAGCCGTCGTCCAGCAGCCGGCCGATCAGGTCGGCCGTGGACGGGCGGGTACGGGAGCCGGGGGCGGCGCCTGTGTCGGTGTTCATCTGCGGTGTTCCTTCCGGAGGAGGAGGAACGGCCCGCTTTCCCGGCCGGGAACCTGGCATCCGGACCTGGAGAACACTGAAGGCCGCCCCTCGGGCGGCCTTCGTGATTCGTGGTGCGCGCGTGAATCAGTGGACCGCCGGACGAGCGGGCCACCACCAGTTCTGATGCGATTGCGCGAGCATGAGGCGCACATTATCGCATGCGCCAAGGGAGCGGTCTGTTCCACACTGTGAGCGCCGCGCCGGCCGGCGCGACCGACCACGTAATCTGGAGCGCGTGACAGTGAACGCTGAGAACTCCGCCGACCATGTGCCGTCCTGGCAAGATCTTCCCGCTGCCCAGCAGCCGGAGTATCCGGACCGGGAAGCCCTGCGGGAGGTCGTGGCCGAGCTGGAGAGCTATCCGCCACTGGTCTTCGCGGGCGAGTGCGACCAGTTGCGGGCCCGGCTGGCGGCCGTTGCCAAGGGGGAGGCGTTCCTGCTCCAGGGCGGTGACTGCGCCGAGGCGTTCGACGCCGTCTCCGCGGATCACATCAGGAACAAGCTGAAGACCCTCCTCCAGATGGGCGCGGTCCTCACGTACGCGGCGTCCGTGCCGGTGGTGAAGGTCGGCCGGATCGCCGGGCAGTACTCGAAGCCGCGCTCCAAGGGCACCGAGACCCGCGACGGCGTGACCCTGCCGACGTACCGCGGCGACTCCGTCAACGGCTTCGCCTTCGACGAGAAGTCCCGGATCCCCGACCCCGAGCGCCTCAAGCGGATGTACCACGCGTCCGCCGCGACGCTCAACCTGGTGCGCGCCTTCACCACCGGCGGCTACGCCGACCTGCGCCAGGTGCATGCCTGGAACCAGGACTTCGTGAAGTCGTCCCCGTCCGGCCAGCGTTACGAGCAGCTCGCCCGTGAGATCGACAACGCGCTGAACTTCATGAAGGCGGCGGGCACCGACCCGGCCGAGTTCCGCACCGTCGAGTTCTACGCCTCGCACGAGGCGCTGCTGCTGGACTACGAGTCGGCGCTGACCCGGGTCGACTCCCGGACCGGCGGGCTCTACGACGTGTCGGGCCACATGGTGTGGATCGGTGAGCGCACCCGCCAGCTCGACGGCGCGCACATCGAGTTCGCCTCGAAGATCAAGAACCCGATCGGGATCAAGCTCGGCCCGACGACCGCCGTCGACGAGGCGCTGACCTACATCGACCGCCTCGACCCGGACCGCGAGCCCGGCCGGCTGACCTTCATCGTGCGGATGGGTGCCGACAAGGTCAGGGACAAGCTTCCCGAGCTGGTCGAGAAGGTGACCGCCTCCGGTGCCACGGTGGCCTGGGTGACGGACCCGATGCACGGCAACACCTTCGAGGCGGCCTCGGGCCACAAGACCCGCCGCTTCGACGATGTGCTCGACGAGGTCAAGGGCTTCTTCGAGGTCCACAAGGCGCTCGGCACACACCCGGGCGGCATCCATGTCGAGCTGACCGGTGACGATGTCACGGAGTGCGTGGGCGGCGGCGACGAGATCTTCGTCGACGATCTGCATCAGCGCTACGAGACGGCCTGCGACCCGCGGCTCAACCGCAGCCAGTCGCTGGACCTGGCCTTCCTGGTCGCGGAGATGTACCGGGACCAGTAGCGGGAACACCAGTAGCGGGAACACGACACCGGTGGGGCGCGGACCGCATGTGATCCGCGCCCCATCGGTGTGTTCCGGACTTTTCCGGATCGGGCATGGCGGGTAAGGTTAGGTTAGCCTCACCGACGCGTCGGGGTGGCTCCAGTCAGCAACGACCCCGCCGGGAGGTGAACCGCGTGTACGTCTGCTCATGTTTCGGGATCACCGAGACACAGGTGAGAGAACACGCGGCCGCCGGTGCGTGCACGCCCCGCCAGATCGCCTCGGCCAGCAAGGCCGGCACCGACTGCGGCTCGTGCGTACGGCGGATCCAGTCGCTCCTGGGGCGCGGCGGATGCCCCCGGCGTGAGCTGGGGGAGCAGGGCGCCCCGGTCCTCGGGGAAGCAGGCGCCCCGGCTGTCGACGCCGCCGCCGTCCCGACCGTGGCCGTACTGCCCGAAGCGGCGTGACGCGGGGCTGCCCGTCCGAGGCGGCCGTCCCCGCTGGGTTGTCCGAGGCAGCCGTCCCGCTCAGCCGCCCGGTCTAGCTGTCCGGCTGCTCGATGAGCTGGGCGATGTAGAGCGGCTCACCCAATTTCTCGATCAGCTCCAGTTGGGTGTCGAGATAGTCGATGTGGTGCTCCTCGTCCTCCAGGATCGATTCGAAGATGCCCTTGGACGTGTGGTCGCCCTTGGAGCGCATCACATCGATCCCGCGCTTGAGGCGGTCGATCGCCTCCACCTCGACCTGCCGGTCCGCCTGGAACATCTCGGTGACCGTCTGACCGACCCGGACGTGGAAGAGACGCTGGTAGTTCGGCAGCCCCTCCAGGAACAGCAGCCGGTCCGTGAGGAGTTCGGCGTGCTTCATCTCGTCGAACGACTCTGCCCTGGTGTACTTGGCGAGCTTCGTCCAGCCGAAGTTCTCCTGCATTTTCGAGTGGAGAAAGTACTGGTTGATCGCGGTCAGTTCGGCGGTCAACTGCTCATTGAGGAATTCAATGACCTCGGGGTCGCCCTGCATCGCGCAGACTCCTTCCAAGCCGGTGACGGAGCGGAATGCGCGCATCCTCGCATCGTGATCAGGAGGCCGTCCAGTAAGTGCACGCTTAGTAGGAGTTGCCGGAATCGACGTGTACCTGGTCATCACCACCCCTCCCGGTCTGTCACCATGGAAGGCATGGGTCAGCCGGAGAGCCTGGAGCGCCGGGAGCCGGAAGAGTCCGAGCTGCCGCCCGGACAGCGGCTGCAGCGCGGCTGGCCGGTCACCCATTACGGCCCCGTACCGAAGTTCCGGCAGGAACGCTGGGAGTTCCGGGTCTTCGGCGCCACCGCCGACGGTGACAAACACTGCTGGAACCACGAGGAGTTCTCGGCTCTGCCCTTCTCCACGGTGGTCGCGGATCTGCACTGCGTCACAAAATTCAGCATGGTGGGGGCCGAATGGGGCGGGGTACCCGCCCGTACGATCGTGGAACTCGCCCCGCCGGCGCCGAACGTCACGCATGTGATGGTCTGGGCCGAGTACGGCTTCAGCGCGAATCTCCGGCTCGCGGACTTCGTCTCCGACCGCACGATCTTCGCCACCCACAAGGACGGCGAATTGCTCACCGCCGAACACGGATTTCCGGTGCGGCTCGTCGTCCCCCAGCTCTACGCCTGGAAGGGCCCCAAATGGGTCCGCGGGGTGGAATACATGACCGCCGACCGCCGCGGTTTCTGGGAGGAACGCGGCTACCACAATGTCGGCGACCCCTGGTCCGAGCAGCGCTACTCCTACCAGGAGGTCCCGGGCGACGGCCCGGAGCTGTAGACGGCACGCGGGACTGCTGTGGGGCGCGCTGGACTCCCCGGCCTTCCGGGCGGGGCTCCCGGGCCCTTCCACGCGAGGTTCCCCGGCCTTCCGGGCCCGTGGCCCGGTCGAGGCTCAGGAGTCGCGCAGCTTCTTCAGCCGCGCCACGTCCGCCGCGTGCCCTTCCTTGCCGCCCGGCGTCTCGATCACCAGCGGTACGTTCGCGGTCGCCGGGTGCGAGAACAGTTCGCGGAACGGCTCCTCCCCGATATGGCCCGCGCCAATGTTCTCGTGCCGGTCCTTGTGTGCGCCCGCCACGTCCTTGGAGTCGTTGGCGTGGATCAGTCCGAGCCGGCCCGCACCGACCGTGTCCACCAGCAGATCCAGCGTCTGCCGCATCCCGTGCGGTCCGGCCAGATCGTGGCCCGCCGCGAAGATGTGGCAGGTGTCCAGGCAGACCCCCAGCTTCGGATGGGAGTCCAGTGCCTCGAAGTACGGGCCGAAGTCCCAGGTCCGCGAGCAGAGCGAGAAGCCCTGGCCCGCCGTCGACTCCAGCAGCAGGAACGGGTCGTCGTCATGGGTCAGCTCGTCCAGGAGCGGCAGCATCCGCTCCCGTACCTGCGCGAGCGCCACCTCACGCGGCCGGCCGCCCGTCGCGGACCCGGTGTGCACGACCACGCCCAGCGCGCCGATCTCCCGCCCGCGCCGCAGACTGTGGCGCAGCGACTCCACGGACTTCTCGGCGGTCGCCTCCGTGTGCGAGCCGAAGTTGATCAGATACGGGGCGTGTACGTACGCGGGCATGTCCGCCGCCTCGCACGCGGCGCGGAACCGCTCGTCCTGCGCCGGATTCCCGGCGGGCGTCGCCCAGCCGCGCGGATTGGCCACGAAGACCTGGACGGTCTCCGCGCCCAGCTCGCGCGCGTACGCCAGACCCGTCGTGGCGAGCCCGCCGGCCACCGGGACATGGCCGCCCACAGGGTTGCGCATCTGCTTCTAGAGTCCCTTGGTCTTGATGGTGACGAGGGAGCCCTCGGGGGCCTGCTCGCCGCCGGCGACGGACTGCTCGCCCACCGTGTCGCCCAGGAACGGGAAGCTCCGCTCGACCTTGACCTCGAAACCGGCGCTTTCCAGCGTCTTCTTCGCGTCATCGGTCTTCTGCCCGGTCACATCCGGTACGGAGACCATCCGCGGGCCCTTGGAGACCGTCAGCGTGACCGTGTCGCCCTGGGCGAGACGGGTCCCCTCCGCGGTGGACTGACGGGCGATCGTGCCCTCGTCCTGAGGTGCGTTCACCCGCTCGGGGGCGATCTTCACCGTGAGCCCCGCGTCCTTCAGCTCGGAGGTGGCGTCGTCCACGGACTCGCCGGTCACATCGGGCATGTTGATGGGGGCGCCCTTGCTGACCACCAGCGCGACCCCCGTATCGGGCCGTACGTCCGCGCCCGCCTCGGGCGTGGAGCTGATGACCGCGCCCCGCGCGACGCCCTCGTCGAACTCCCGCTTGACGAGCCCGGAGGCCAGTCCGGCCTTCTTCAGTACGGACCGGGCCTCGGCCAGCGACCTCCCGGCCAGATCGGGGACCTGGACGATCTTCGGGCCCCGCGAGATGACCAGCGTGACGGGACCGCTGCCCCGGACCCGGGAGCGGGGCTCCGGATCCGTCCCCATGACCGTGCCCCGGTCGAAGCTGTCGCTGAAGTCCCGGGTGACCTTCGCGTCGAGACCTTCGTCGCCGAGCCGCTTGCGCGCCTCCTTCTCCGGCTGCCCGAGCAGCGAGGGCACCCGGGTGAACTGGCCGGAGTTGATGTACCAGACGCCCGTCCCCACGCCGAACACCAGCAGCACGGCGACGATCGCCGCGAGCACGCCCCGCGACGGCAGCCCGCGGCCCAGGACCGCGCCGCCACGAGGCCGGCCGGGCGGCGCGGTGTCCGCGGGCGCCATCTCCAGCCTGCTCGTGTGGCGCACAGGCTCGTCGTCCGGCTCCTCGACGGGCCGGATCCGGGGGATCACCGCCGTCCGTCCGTCCGCGCCCGGGCCGTCCCCGGCCTCGGGCCTCGCCTGCGGCGGTACGGCGTCGAGCTGCGCGTCGGTGAGCGCCGCGCGGGCCGCCCGCACCAGCGCCAGCAGCGCCACCGCGTCGAGCGGGCGCTCCTCCGGGTCCCGCGCGGTGGCCACGGCGACCAGCCGGTCCAGCTCGGGGGCGAGCCCGGGGACGGCGGCCGACGGGGCCGGGACGTCCTCGTTCAGATGGCGGTAGAGGACCTGCGCCGGGGTGTCCCCGGAGTGCGGCTTGGCCCCGGTCAGCATCTCGTGCAGGACGACCCCGCACGCGTACACGTCGACCCGGGTGTCGGACGTGCCGTGCTCGATCTGCTCCGGCGCCAGGTACGAGACCGTGCCCAGCACGGTGCCGGTGGTGTTGGTGACCTCGCCCACGCCCCGGACGAGACCGAAGTCGGCGACCTTGACCCGGCCGTCGTCGCCTATCAGCACGTTCTCCGGCTTCATGTCCCGGTGGACGAACCCGGCCCGGTGCGCGGCGCCGAGCGCGGCGAGCACGGGCTCCAGGATGTCCAGCGCGGCCCGCGGGCGCAGCGCCCCGCGCTGCCGTACGACATCGCGCAGGGTGCACCCCGCGACGTACTCCATCGCCAGGTAGACATACGCGCCCTCCGCGCCCTGGTCGAAGACCGCGACCACATTGGGGTGCGCCAGCCGCGCCACCGACTTGGCCTCGCGGATGAAACGCTCCACGAAGGAGACGTCCGCCGCGAGCGCCGGATGCATCACCTTGAGCGCCAGGGCCCGGTCGAGCCGGGTGTCCACGGCCCGGTAGACCGTGGCCATGCCGCCGACCGCGATCCGCGCGTCGACGCGGTAACGGCCGTCGAGCACCTGCCCGACGATGGGGTCCTGAAGGGTCGTATCCACGCCGGTGAGTCTACGAGTCACCGCTGACACCCCCGTAGCCCCGGGTCGGACCGGCACAGGACTGCGGCCGAGCTGTGACAGGCCGCCGGAAACGGCCGTCCCCGCCGGTCGGCGGGGGCGCGGGCCCCCTGCGGCGGCCCGGCCCGGTCAGAACGCGGGCCGTTCGGGGTCGAGCGCCGCCACCCCGTCCAGCGGCGAGGACGCCTCCGCGAAGTGGCGCCGGGGGATCCGCCCCGCACGCCGCGCCATCCGGCCCGCCACCACCGCGTGCCGCATCGCCTCGGCCATCAGCACCGGTTCCCGGGCGCGGGTGACCGCCGACGCCAGCATCACCGCCGCACATCCCAGCTCCATCGCGAGCGCCGCGTCCGACGCGGTGCCCGCGCCCGCGTCCAGGATCACCGGGACCCGGGCGCGCTCCACGATGAGCTGGAAGTTGTGCGGGTTGCGGATGCCGAGACCGGAGCCGATGGGCGAGCCCAGCGGCATGATCGCGGCGCACCCCACGTCCTCCAGCTTCGCCGCGAGGACCGGGTCGTCGTTGGTGTACGGCAGCACTGTGAAACCGTCGTCCACCAGGGTCTCGGCGGCGTCCAGCAGCTCGACCGGGTCGGGCAGCAGAGTGCGCTCGTCCGCGACCACCTCCAGCTTGACCCACTGCGTGCCGAGCGCCTCGCGGGCGAGCCGGGCGGTGAGGACGGCCTCGCCGGCGGTGAAACAGCCCGCCGTGTTGGGCAGCGCACGGATGCCCAGCGTGTTGAGCACGGAGAGCACGGAGCCCCGCACGGTGGGGTCGAGGCGGCGCATCGCGACCGTGGTCAGTTCGGTGCCGGAGGCGATCAGTGAGCGTTCGAGGATGTCGAGGCTGGGCGCCCCGCCCGTGCCCATGATCAGCCGGGAGGCGAAGGTGGTGGAGCCGATGGTGAGAAGGTCGTCGGCCATTCCGTCAGCCTCCCTGGACGGCGGTGAGGACTTCGACCCGGTCGCCGTCGCTGAGCGCGGTGCCGGACCAGCGGGTACGGGGGACCACCGTCTCGTTGACGGCGGCGGCCACCCCGGAGCGCGCCGGAGTGAGGGTCGCGACGACGGTGTCGAGCGTCGTCGCGGCGGCGAACTCGCGTGGCTCGCCGTTGACGGAGACGTACATCACGGCGGTGTTCATACGGACTGCTCCAGGGAGACGGACGGAGAACCGGTCACGGTGGCCGCGGTAGGGGGGCCGTGCGCGGTGGAGGCCTCTGAGGGGAGCGGGAAGCCGGACGGGCGCGGAGAGCGGGACGCGGCGGCGGAGAAGCGCATCGGGGTGAACGGCGCGGCCTCGGGCGGCAGCTCACCGGACGTCAGGACCGTCGCCAGCACATCCCCGGTGACCGGCGTCAGCAGCACCCCGTTGCGGTGGTGACCGGTGGCCAGCGACAGACCCGGCAGCACGGTCGGCCCGAGCAGCGGCGCGTTGTCCGGCGAGCAGGGGCGCAGACCCGCGCGGGTCTCGGTGAGCGGCAGCTCGGTGATGCCGGGCACCAGCGCGTGCGCGTCGCGCAGCAGCTCGTACACCCCGCCCGCCGTCACGGTGGTGTCCCAGCCCAGCTCCTCGCTGGTCGCGCCGACGACGAGCTCGCCGTTCTCGCGCGGCACGAGATAGACCTCGGAGCCGCGCACCACGGCCCGTACCGTCCGGGACAGGAAGGGCGCGTACGGGCCGGGCACCGCCAGGCGCAGGACCTGCCCCTTGACCGGCCGCACCGGCGGCACGGCCTCCGGGGGGATGCCCGCGAGCCTCCCGCTGAGGCTGCCGCCCGCCAGCACCACCCGGTCCGCGCCGAGCACGCCGCCATCGGCCAGCACGGCGCCGGTGGCCCGGTCCCGTACCACGGAGAGCCCCCGCACCCAGGCGCGGTGGAAGACCACCCCGGCCCGTTCGCAGGCCGCGAGGAGCGCGGCGGCGAGCCGGCGCGGATCGATCTGGTGGTCGCCGTCGACGCGCAGCCCGCCGCGTACGCCCGGCGCGAGCATCGGCTCCAGGCGCCGGCATTCGCGCCCCGTGAGCCACTCGGACGTCAGCCCCGAGCGCACCTGGAGGGCGTGCAGCTCCCGGAGCTGGGCCCGGTCGTCGGAGTCCAGCGCCACGGCGAGCGTGCCACACGCGCGGTAGCCGGTGTCCCGGCCGCTCGCCTCCTCCAGCTCCTCGACGAACGCGGGATAGCGCGCGGCGGAGGCGAGATTGAGGCCGAGCAGGGTCTGCTCGCCGTGGTGGAGTTCGGTGACGGCGGCCAGCATGCCCGCCGCGACGCGCGCCGCGCCGCCGCCCGGACCGGGGTCGGCGAGAGCGGTACGCAGCCCGCGCTGCGCCGCCCGCCAGGCCGTGACCAGGCCGATGATGCCGCCCCCGACGACGAGGACGTCGTACCCCGCACAGGAGGCCGCAGCGGCCCCTCGCACTCCATGGGGCGGCTCTTCCCGAGGTGACCCCTGGGATGACTGCATGGGCGTCCAGCCCCTCCCTTCGCCGGCATGACCCGGATCAGGTTCGTACGGTCGGAGGCCGCTCCAGCCTCCCTCTCAGCCCGGTGCGTCCGGACTCCCGCGAGGTAGTGTCGGCGGCCAGCCTAACGCGCGGTATGCCGCGCGGTAAGGGAGCGTCGCCCGTGGCCACCGCGGGTGAAGCGCGACGGCGGCACGTCGTCGGGCCACGGGCTCTCCACCGTCGTGTGACGGAGGAGCTTCCCCCGGGCGCCCCCGCGCCGATCTAAGGTGACCGGGTGAGCGAACAGCGGCAGGAACACGCAGGGAACGCGCGGCCGGAGGGGCCCGGGGTGGTCGTCGTCGGCGCGGGCATGGCGGGCGTACAGACCGCCGTGGCCCTGCGCGAGAAGGGGTACGAGGGCAGGATCACCTTGATCGGTGAGGAACCGCACGCGCCCTACGACCGGCCCCCGCTCTCCAAGGCCGTACTGCTCGGCCAGGCCGACGGATCGGCCTTCGACATCGACTTCGAAGCCCTCTCCGTCGACCTCGTGGTGGGCCGGAAGGCCACCGGACTGCGCCCGTCCGACCGGGAGATCGACACCACCGTCGGTCCCCTCCCGTACGAGGTGCTGGTCATCGCCACCGGCGCCGAGGCCACCGTCCTGCCCGGCACGGAGGGCGTGCCCGGCGTCCATCCGCTGCGCACGCTCGACGACGCCGAGCGGCTGCGCCCCGTGCTGGAGCGACGGCAGCGGGTCGTGGTCGTGGGCGCCGGGTGGATCGGCGCGGAGTTCACCACCGCCGCCCGCGAGGCCGGCTGCGCCGCGACGGTCGTGGAGGCGGCCGACGGGCCGCTGGCCGGCGCCCTGCCGGCCGAGGTGGCCGCCCCCATGACCGGCTGGTACGCGGAGAGCGGCGCCACGCTGCTGACACACGCGCGGGTGGCCGGCGTCGAGCGGGGCACCGTCGTCCTGGCCGACGGCCGCCGGCTCCCCGCCGACGCGGTGGTCGTGGGCATCGGCGCACGGCCCGCGACGGCCTGGCTCGCCGGCTCGGGTATCGCGCTGGGCGCGGACGGATCGGTCACCGCGGACGAGCGGCTGCGCACCTCGCTGCCCGATGTGTACGCGGTCGGTGACTGCGCGTCCTTCCCGTCGGCGCGCTACGGCGAACGGCTGCTCGTCCACCACTGGGACAACGCGCTCCAGGGCCCGCTCACGGTGGCAGCCCAGGCCGTCGGGGAGACCGAGCGGGTCTACGACCCCGTGCCGTACTTCTGGTCGGAGCAGTTCGGCCGGTTCGTCCAGTACGCGGGCCACCACCCGGCGGCCGACACCCTGGTACGGCGCGGCGACCCGGCGGGGGCGGCCTGGTCGGTGGTCTGGCTGCGCGAGGGCGTCCTGGTGGCCCTGCTGGCCGTCGGGCGACCCCGCGACCTGGCCCAGGGCCGCAAGCTGATCGAGACGGGCACCCGTCTCGACCCGGTGCTGTCGGCCGATCCGGCGGTACCGCTGCGCAAGGCGGCGCTCTGAGAATTTCCGGGCGCCAGGACCGGTCCGAGCGCCGTTTCGGCCCGGTTTCGCCCCCGTCCGGGGTGGCTCGGGGTGCCCACTGTCAGTCCGGGATGGCACGCTTGTCCTGTGACCGAGATTGACGCAAAGATCGATGCTCTCGTCCCCGCCTGGCTTCACCTGCCCGATATCGCCGAAATGCTCGATGTCGAGGTGACGCGCGTGCGGCAGTTGGTGAAGGAAGGCCAGCTCATCGCCGTGCGCCGGGGTGAGAACAGGGCGCTCCAGGTGCCCGCGGCCTTCATCGACGGCAACAAGGTCGTCAAGGGCCTCGCCGGGACCCTGACGCTCCTGAGGGACGACCACTTCACCGACGAAGAGATGCTTGAGTGGCTCTTCACCCCCGACCCGAGCCTGCCCGGCACCCCCGCGCAGGCGCTCAGCGAGAACCGCGGTACGGAGGTGAAGCGCCGGGCCCAGGCGCTCGCCGTCTGACGGCCCGGTCCTGCCGCGGGCGGACGGCGTTCCCGCTGTCCGCCCGCTGCGGGACCGTCGCGGATCCGAGGCACAGACGTACGTACGACACACACGCACCACGCGGAACCGACGCGCGAACCGACGCGCGAACAAATGGCGGAACCAACGTGGAACCAACGGGGGGACCTTCCCATGCCCACGCCCCACCAGGCACTGTCCGACGCGCGGCTCTACCTGTGCGTGGACGCCCGCAAGCGGCAGGGTGACCTCCCCGCGTTCCTCGACGCCGTGCTGGCGTCCGGCGTGGACATCGTGCAGCTCCGTGACAAGGGCATGGAGGCGGCCGAGGAGCTGGACCACCTCCGGGTCTTCGCCGACGCCTGCCGCCGCCACGGCACGCTGCTCGCCGTGAACGACCGCGCCGACGTGGCGCACGCCATCGGCTCCGACGTGCTCCACCTCGGCCAGGGCGACCTGCCCGTCCCGGCCGCCCGGGCCATCCTCGGCACCACCCCGCTGATCGGCCGCTCCACCCACGCGCGCGCCGAGGTGGACACGGCGGTCGCCGAGCCCGGGGTGGACTACTTCTGCGCGGGCCCCTGCTGGCCCACCCCCACCAAGCCGGGCCGCCGCGCCCCGGGGCTCGACCTCGTGCGGTACGCGGCGGCGAGCGGCACGGACCGCCCGTGGTTCGCGATCGGCGGGATCGACGCCGGCAACCTGGACGAGGTGCTGGACGCCGGAGCCCGCAGGGTCGTCGTCGTACGGGCCATCACGGAGGCCGACGACCCGGCCGACGCGACGGCGGCCCTGGCCGGGCGGATACGGGCACGCGCCTTCTGACCCGGGGACCTGGCCTGTCCGGCACATAGCGCCTCCTCCGGCGTGGCCATGCGGCCCCACCGCGACGGCCCATTCCTTCTGGCCTGTTCGAGGCGTTCCGCCCCACGCGGCCGCGCTGTACTTTGTCCGGGTATTTCGTCGGGGCGGGGAGACGTACGTGACCGCGGACCGCCTCCTTCGAGGGGGACAGCGTGAGACTTTCCTGGCGCAAGCCCGCGCCACTGAACTGGTGGGCCGCGCGTGAGGCGCAGTACACGACCGCGGCGCCCCTCCTGGGCGGCGCGAGCATCACGCTGCTGGGGCTCGTCATCACGGACCGCGACAAGTTCCGCTGGCCGGACCCCGCGCTGCTCGCGCTTGCCCTGACCGCGCTCTTCATGGTCGTCGCGGTGGTGTGGGGAGTTCGCTCCCGCCAGTATCTGTACTCTCGCGGCGATGTCGAAGCCTGGTGGGGTCCGCTTTCCGAGATGTCCGCCAACCGGCGCGAGGAGCTGATCCGGGATCAACGGAGGCACTACTCGAAGTGGATCAGGCTGGCCGGCAGGGCGGACTTCTGTTATTCGTCGGGCCTCCTGTGCCTGGCGACGGGAAGCAGTCTTGCCCTGGCCCCGCCGGCTCACGCGGCGGCGCCCGCGTGGCGGTGGCTCGCCGCGGGAACCACGGCCGCCCCGGTCGTCGTTGTACTGCTCGTCTGGGCGGTGCCCCGCATGGACAACGTGATTCGAACATGGCAGGCCGACGACCACGACTCGACGTAGGGACAGGGAGCACCATGCCTCCTCGACAGTGCCCCGGGTGCGACGCCGCTCCGAGCGAAAGGGACAGCCACTACGCAGACTGCCCGCTCAAGGATGTCCCGCTGGCGCAGGTCGCCGGGCTGACGCTGGAGGAGGCCGGCGCGGAGGCGGCGCAATGGCGGGCGCGGAAGCGGAACGAGTAGCGGACCAGTGGCGGACCAGGAGCCCTCGGGGGCGATCAGTGCGTCCTGCGAGGACATGGCCACCTTCCGGGCAATACCGTGAAAAGACCCACCTCTGGTTGGGTGGCCGCCATGCCCTCGATAACCTGCACGTATGGCCCTAGGCACAGCTTCGACCCGATCGGATCACGCGCGTACGGTGCGTGATCTGCTCGCGACCGGAAAAACCTCGTACTCGTTCGAGTTCTGGGCGCCCAAGACCGACAAGGGCGAGCGGAACCTCTGGAACGCGCTGCGCAGAGTCGAGGCGGTCGCCCCGAGCTTTGTCTCCGTGACCTATGGAGCCGGCGGTTCCACCCGGGAGGGCACGGTCAGGGCCACGCAGCGGATCGCCTCCGACACGACCCTCACCCCTGTCGCCCACCTCACGGCCGTCGACCAGTCCGTCGCCGAGCTGCGCAACATGGTCGGGCAGTACGCCGACGCCGGGATCCGCAACATCCTCGCCGTACGGGGCGATCCGCCGGGCGACCCGATGGGCGAGTGGATCGAGCATCCCCAGGGCGTGCGGTACGCCGCCGACCTGGTCAGGCTCATCAAGGAGTCCGGGGACTTCTGCGTCGGTGTGGCCGCCTTCCCCGAGATGCATCCGCGCTCGGCCGACTGGGACAGCGACATCCGGCACTTCGTCGCCAAGTGCCGGGCCGGCGCCGACTACGCGATCACCCAGATGTTCTTCGACCCCGAGGGCTATCTGCGGCTCCGCGACCGGGTCGACGCCGCGGGTTGCGCGACGCCGATCATTCCCGAGATCATGCCGGTCACCAGTGTGAAGATGCTGGAGCGATTGCCCCAGCTCTCCACCGCGGTCTTCCCGGCGGAGCTGAAAGAGCGGATCCTCTCCGTCAAGGACGATCCGGCCGCTGTACGCTCCATTGGCATCGAGTTCGCGACGGAGTTCTGCGCCGGACTGCTGTCCGAAGGCGTACCGGGCCTCCACTTCATCACACTCAACAATTCCACGGCGACGCTCGAAATCTACGAGAATCTCGGACTGCACGAGCAGTCGTGACTAGGGGCGGGCATGGGCTGGACGGTCCTCTACATCGCATTCGGCATCGTTGCTCTCTGGCTGCTGGCCGAGGTGCTGCTCCAGTACAAGGCGCGGCTGCGCTGGCGGATGCTCGCCTTCACCGGGTTCATGGGTGTGGTGCTCGGTGTGCTGATCCCGTCCGTCCCGGTCATCGTGCTCGGCACGATCGCCTTCGCGGTCGGCCAGACGTATGTGACGCTCTCCTTCCGCAGCGGCTTCTCGACGGGGTGGGCGATCGGCGGCAGGCCGGGGGCCAGCCGCCGCCGCAAGGCCGGCGGTGAACCGGCCGCCGACCGCGAACCCGCCCTGGAGGTCTCGGACCTGGAGTACGAGCCCGCGGAGCGGGCGGCCGGCCCCGCGGCGGTGTACGCGACGGAGCCCCTGCCCGACGACACCGGGCAGTACGGCGTCTACGACGACGCGGTCCAGGACGCGCACACCGCCGCGCAGTCCGCCTCGCACGCGCACGGGTCCCCGGACACGGCCGACTCGGGCGGGTACGGCGGCGGTTACGACGCCTACCCCGGCTACGGGACGCAGCAGGGGGGCCAGGACGCCTACGCGGCCCACGACCCTTACGCCCCGCAGGACGCGTACGCGCCCCAGGACCTGTACGCGGGCCAGGGCGGCTACGCGGCTCAGGACACCTACGCCGGGAGCCAGCAAGGCTACGGATCCGGCGACCAGCCGTATGCCGGCTACGCCGACCCGTACGGCAGCGGCAGCGGCGGCACGGCCAACGGCGGCCAGCAGTACGACGCGTACGACAGTTTCGGCGGCCGGCAGCAGTACGCGGCGCCGTACGGAGACCACACCGACCAGCAGGGCTACGGCAACGACACCCCGCCCGGCGGCGTGTGGGTCCCGCAGCAGCGCGAGCGCCAGGACGACCCCTTCCCCCCGGCGCCCGGCGAGAAGCCCCAGCAGGGGTACGACGCGGGCTCCGGCTACAACGACCAGTACCGCTACTGACCCACCGGCACCGGCGCGTGTGCGAACCTCACGCCCGGACCGTACCCAGGCATGTGCTGCGTGCTACGTGGTCGCCCCCGGGCCTGCGGACGTCACACTCACTGCGAGCCCCGGAACTCCGCGCCCTCGACGATCAGCCCGGCGACCAGCGCCCCCGACATTCCCGCGTGCGCGAGCCCGCCGCCGGGGTGCGCCCAGCCGCCGGCGCGGTAGAGCCCTGGCAGCCCTGTGGTGTTGGCGGGGTGCAGCAGCGCCCCCGCCGTGCCGGCCAGCGCCGGCGCCGGGACCGCGCCGCCCTCGGCCCCGGTCCGTGCCGCCGTGTCGGCGGGCGTCAGCGTCTCGTGCCACAGCAGCCGTTCCGGCAGCCCGGGGAGGGCCGCCTTGGCCGCTGCCATCAGTACCTCCGCGTACCGCGTGCGCAGCGCCGCGTCGGACCAGTCGACCGGGCCCTGCGGCGCGACGGTCGCGGTGAGCGTCACCGCCTCGTGTCCGTCGTCGGGGCGCGTCGCCGCGTCGTCGGGCCGCAGCACCGTGACCGTCGGCCGCTCGGCGGGGCGCCCGCCGAAGACGGCGGCGGCCTCGGCCGCGCCGTCCGGCGCGTGCACCACCGTGCGGTGCGCCACGTCCTCGTCCCGGCCGCCGCGCAGCGCCAGCAGCACCGTGAACCGCCCGGGCACCGAGCCGTCGCGCCGCTCCCGTACGGATCCGTCCCCGGCGCCGTCGAGATCCCTGGCGACGAGCCGTCCGGCGGCGACCCCCGCCACCACCGCGTCGGCCGCCACGAGCGTGCCGTCCGCCAGCTCCACACCGGCCGCAGCGCCGTCCTTCTCGACGATCCGTGTCACCTCGGCGCCGAAGACGAACTCCACCCTGCGGGCCAGACACCGCTCGTACACCGCACGGGCCAACTCCCGCATGCCGCCCCGCACATACCAACTGCCGAAGGTCTGCTCCAGATACGGCAGCACGGCGGCGGACGCCGGGGCGTGGCGCGGATCCAGCCCGTACGACAGGGCGCAGCCGCCCAGCAGGGCCGCCAGCCGGGGGTCGTCCAGCTCCCAGGCGCCGATCTCCGCGACCGTGGCGGCCTGCCGGGCGCCACGTAGCAGCCGGCGCTGCCGAACCGCCGGATACGGGTCACGGCCGAGCGGGCGCGGGTCGGCCCACAGCGGCTCCTCCAGCAGCGGCCTGCGCGTGCGGTCCCAGGCGTCCCTGGCCCGGCCCAGGAACGCGGCCCACCGCTCGCCGGCGCCCGCGCCCAGGGCCGCGTCCAGCGCGGCGACGGAGCCCGCCCGCGACGCGTTGGGCAGCGTGACGTCCGTACCGTCGGCGAAGAGATGCCGACTCGCCGGGTCCACCTGGTCGAGCGTCACACTCCGCTCCAGGGACTCCTTGCCGGTCTTCACGAACAGATCGCGGTAGACCGCCGGAAGGTGCAGCAGCCCGGGGCCGGTGTCGAAGACGAACCCGTCCCGCTCGAACCGGTCCACCGCCCCGCCGTAGGTCGCCGAACGCTCGTACACCGTCACCCGGTGGCCCGCCACGGCCAGCCGGGCAGCCGTGGCCATGGCACCCATGCCGGCGCCCACCATCACCATCCGTCCCATGGCGAGAAGCCTAGCCAGCGCCACTGACAGCGCGGCGCCGCGCCCTCCGTCGCAGGAAGCGGCGGATCCTCGCGGCCAGGAAGAGCACCGTCGCGACGCCCGCCACCAGCAGGGTCGCCGCGACGAGCGCCGCGGCGACCGGATGGAACAGCGCGAAGACGACGATTCCGGCGACGCCCAAGTCCTCCGCCGTGCTCACCAGAATGTTGCTCAACGGCTCGGGGGAGGTGTTGATCGCCATCCGGGTGCCGGCCTTGACGAGATGGCTCACCAGGGCCGTCGAGCCGCCCACGGCGCCCGCGGCAAGCTCCGGCAGCGAGCCGCTCTGCCCGGCGAGCAGCGCGCCGACCACCGCGCCCGCCACCGGTCGGACAACCGTGTGCACGGAGTCCCACAACGAGTCGACGTACGGGATCTTGTCCGCCACCGCCTCACAGAGGAAGAGCACGGCCGCGACGATCAGCACGTCGGTGCGCTGAAGTGAGGCGGGCACTTCGTCGGTCAGCCCGGTGGCGCCGAAGAGGCCCAACAGCACCACCACCGCATAGGCGTTGATGCCGCTGGCCCAGCCGCTCGTGAAGATCAGGGGGAGTACGGACACGGACGCGATCGTAGCGGTGCGGCCCGCGGTGGGGAGGAGTACGGAGCCCTGAGTACGCGTACCTAGGGGGCGAGATGAGTAGGGACGCGGATGGGCCACGACCTGCGTGAACGGAAGAGTGGAGCCCACGGAAGGGGCGCGGCACCGGTACCGCCGGCACGGGGCGGCGGAACGGGTGCGGCACCCCGGACGTGACGGGGGTGCGGAACGGAGGGCCCGGCGACCACGGGGGATCCACGAAGGATCGGTGGAGGGCGGGCTCTCCGGCACCACGGGGGAACGGGGTGGGGCACCAAGGGGGAGACCGGGAAGGGGAGACCAGGCGGGGAGACGGGGGAAAGCAGGGGATCAGGGGAAACGGGGGGAATACGGGGATACGGGGGAACGGGGGAGTACGGGGAAACGGGGGGAATACGGGGAAACGGGGGAATACGGGGGAACGCGCCGGTCCGGTGCGGCTCATGGGGGATGAGCCGCACCGGACCGGCGTTTTTCGTGGCTCCAGTCCCTCGTGGCCCGTTCCGCCCGTCCCCGGACACAGGCGCCCCCGGCCTCCGTGCCACGTCCGCACATATCCGCCCATCGGTGTGAAGGCGCAGGTCAGGCTGATTGTCAGTGGTGGCCGTCACGATGGACACATACGGCCACGAAGCCGTCACGCGACGACAGGAGGTTCGTCATGGCCAGTTCCTACGCACGTGCCGCACACCGGCGCCGTACCGACGGCCCTGCACCCTCGCTGACCGGACCACCGAGCGATGTCCACCCCGTCCTGCGCCGGGCCACCGCACCGCCCGCCGCCCTCGATCTGCTCGCGCAGGCGCGCGGCGGGCTGGACGAGGCCGCCACCCTGGACACTCCGAACGAGCGCTACGCCACCGCCCACCTCGCCGCCCTGCGCACCGCCGCCGCGGTCCTCGCGGCCCGCGGCCGGCCCGAGACCACCCCGCGGCGCCGGCAGCGGATCAGGAGCGTCTGGGAGGTTCTTCCCGAGATCGCGCCCGAGCTGTCCGAGTGGGGCGGGCTCTTCGCCTCGGGAGCCACCCGCAGGGCGCGCGCCGAGGCCGGGATACAGGGCGCGGCCAGTGGCCGCGACGCCGACGACCTGATCCGGGCCGCCGGAATGTTCCTGCGCCTGGTGGAGCGCCTTCTCGTACTCGAACCGGTGCTGCCCAGGCCCCGCGAGGAACAGCCACGGCCGGGCGGCGCCGCTGGGTGACCGGGCGGAACGGCCGAGGCAATAGGGTGGGCGCAGTCTGTCCTGTTCCACGCCCCGCCGTCAGGGGCGGCACCGCGCCGAGGAGTCAACTGCCGTGTCGGATCCTTCCCCTCTCAACGGTGGGGAGACGCCATCGCGCCCCCGCGGCTCCCTCCGCACCGCCGTGGTCTGGGAAGTCCTCAAGGACGCCCTCGACCGCCGGGCCAGGGCGGCGGGCACCGGCACCCTGGACGTCCTGGACACCGGAGGGGGAACGGGCAACTTCGCGGTGCCCGTCGCCCGTCTGGGGCACCGGGTGACCGTGGTCGACCCGAGCCCGAACGCGCTCTTCGCACTGGAGCGCAGGGCGGCGGAGGCCGGGGTCGCCGAGCGTGTCCAGGGGGTGCAGGGGGACATCCACGGCCTCTTCGACGTGGTCGGACGCGGCGGCTTCGACGCGGTGCTGTGCCACGGCGTCCTGGAGTACGTGGACGATCCCGCCGAGGGCGTACGGAACGCGGTCGATGCCCTGCGTCCCGAGGGTGACCTGAGCCTGCTCGCCGCCGGGCTCGGCGGCGCCGTGCTGGCCAGGGCGCTCGCCGGGCACTTTACGGAGGCCCGGCAGGCGCTCACCGACCCGGCGGGCCGCTGGGGCGAGGCCGACCCGGTGCCCCGGCGCTTCACCGCCGAGCAGCTCACCGAGCTGGTGGCCGGGGCCGGTCTGCGGATCGGCGCCGTTCACGGCGTCCGGGTCTTCGCGGATCTGGTGCCCGGCGGCCTCGTTGACACCCAGCCGGGGGCCGTGGACGCCCTGCTGAAGCTGGAGGCGGCGGCCGCCGAGCTGTCGGCTTTCCACTCCGTGGCCGGCCAGCTCCATGTCCTGGGCGAGAAAAGAAGCTGACCGCCGACGGCCCGGGGAACCCCCGGTGAACCGGCCGGAACGCCCCGTACATGGCTGATCAGCGACGCAGCTCCGCATGGAGTGCGCCACAGGCCCCCCAGCGGGGCTCCGGGCGCCGTATGATCGGAGTACACCATCCGGCATGACGGATCGATGGTTGGGGAATCAACGCCTCAGCGGCCGAGCCGACATGGCGGCCCGGAATGGCGATTTGGCGTTGAGGGCGGGTTTCACGGGGGCGATTCCCTGCCTATCCTTGAAGGAGCCGCATACCGGTCGCCCCCCGCGACCGACGACTAGGAGGACTCCGTGCCGCTCTCGGAGCACGAGCAGCGAATGCTCGAGCAAATGGAGCGAGCGCTGTACGCCGAAGATCCCAAGTTCGCGACAGCGCTTGAGGGAAGCGGGCTGCGTACATACACCCGGCGACGGGTCTACCAGGCAGTCGCAGGCTTCCTGGTGGGTATCGCGCTCCTCATGGCCGGAATGGTCGCCCAGCAGATCTGGATCAGCGTGGTGGGGTTCCTCGTCATGCTGGGCTGTGCGGTCCTGGCGGTCACCGGTTGGCGCAAAGCGCCCAAACCAGGTGAGCAGCAGGCGGCGGGCGGCGCACCCGCCGACCGTCGCCCATCGAGACAGCGCCGTTCCATGATGAACCGGATCGAGCAGCGGTGGCAGCGTCGCCGCGACGAGCAGGGCCAGTAGTACCGGCCCCGCCGCTCGGCTTCACCGAGCGACAGCGGGACCGGGGCAGCAGAGCCGGACAGGACGCGTGACAGTACGGCTGAGGGGCGGACGCTTGAAGCGTCCGCCCCTCAGCCGTCTCCGTCTGCTACACCCGTCTGCTCTGCCCGTCCGTACGGACGGGCAGAGTCCTGTGGGCCCCGCCCCTCAGCCCCGTTGCCGGGACGGCCGTAGACGGGCCGTGGCCAGCGCCATCCGGCGGGTCAGCTCCAGACGGCGGTCCGTCCAGCGCGCGGCGACCGTACGCAGGCGGTCCGACGCATACCAGATCACCCGAACGGACGAGCGAGGCGCGAGGAGTGCGCGCAGCCGCTTCCTCCGGTCGGCCGACGCGCTCAGACCCTGCCGGATCAGCCGGGCGTCCTCGGCGAGCCCCACCCCGGGCCGGGGCACCGGCGCGTACAGCACCTGTTCCACGGACCCGGCCACCCGGTGCACCGCCTCGGCCGCCGCACCGTCGAGACGGCCCAGCCGCACGATCCGGTCGGCCGTCTTCCTGGGGGTACCCGACTCGTCCGGTGGTATGCCGTGGTCCCACGCCGTATCGACGACCTCGCGCCAGGCCGCGAGCGTTTTGGCCGTGGCGTCCTGCGGCGTCCGCCCGCCGGAGGAGAACCGCCGCGCCCTGACCCGGGTCCGCCACAGCAGGGGCAGCAGCGGCAGCAGCAGTACCGCGAGTGCGCCCGCCACCACGGCGAGCACGGTCCCCACCGGGGTGCCCCGGTCGGTCGGCGGCAGTGCGCCCGCATCCGCCGCCGGGTCGCACTCGCCCAGCCGCTGGGCCTGCGCCGGGCAGCTCTCCGAGGCCGACGGCGCCGTGGACGGCGCGGCCGAGGTGTCCGTGCCCGCACTGGCCGTGTCGCTCGGAGTGTCGGTCGGGGCCTCCGGGAGGGTGTAGTCGGGGGTGCTGCCCCGGCTCGGCGTCGGCTCGAAGCGGGTCCAGCCGACCCCCTCGAAGTACAGCTCGGGCCAGGCGTGCGCGTCCCGCAGGCCGACCGACATCGAACCGTCCGACTGCGGGGTGCCCGGGGTGAAGCCCACCGCGACCCGCGCCGGGATGCCCAGCGTGCGGGCCATCGCCGCCATCGCGAAGGAGAAATGGACGCAGAAACCTTCCCTGTTCCGCAGGAAGCGGGTGATCGCCGTGACGCCGGTGCCCGAGTCGACGGCGGTGTTGTACGTGAAGCCGCCGTCCAGCGCGAACCAGTCCTGGAGCTTGACGGCCTTCTCGTAGTCGTTCGCCGCCCCCGCGGTGATCTCCCGCGCCGTCGACCTGACGATCTCCGGCAGCACCGAGGGCACCTGGGTGTACTCACGGCGCAGCGCCGACGGGGCCGCGGGCGCCGAGGCGAGCTGCTGCCTGCTGGGCGTCACCTGGAGACTGGTGACCTCGTAGCGCGCGCCCCGTGTCGACTGGCCCCGGTCGCCCACCAGCGTCCGGCCCGTGGGCTCGAAGCGCCAGCGTCCGTCGATCTTCACCTTGGAGGCCGGGTAGGGCATCGGCAGATAGTTCTGCCGGTACCAGCCCGCGGCGGAGATCGTGGTCGTGATCTCCGTGGTGTCGACCTCGCCGCGCAGCCCGGGGGCGGAGGGCAGCGTGCCCGGTACGTCCTCCACGTTGCGCTGCGAGAACCGCCAGGACGTGCCGTCGAACTTGTCCAGCGCCATGATCCGCAGATACAGGTCCTGCGTCTCCTTCGCGTTCGTCCGGTAGCGCAGCGCCTCGCGGTCCTCCGGCTGGTTCAGATTGTCCTGGAGCGACACCAGCGGGTTGACCGCGGAGATCGTGCCCCCGCCGCCCACCCCCGAGCCGTTCCCGGCGCCCGCCCCGGCCAGCAGCCCGCCGTCCAGCGCGGGCAGGGCCGCCGGGACCGCGAGCGCGACGCCCAGCGCCACCGCACCGATCCTGCGGCCCGTGCGGACCGGGGCCCGCCCGTTCGGGTCGAAGACCGACGAGAACCGGCCCCCGGGGCGTGGCGCGCCCCCGAAGACCCGGCCCCACTGGGAGAGCCGGTCCCGGCCCTCGGCCAGCAGGAGCAGCAGATAGCCGGTGGCGGCCAGCAGGAACCACAGCCACCCCCCGGCCCCGCCGGAGAGCCCCGCCGCGACCGAGTACAGCGCGAGCAGCGGCAGCCCGGCCGGGGCGGCGCTGCGGAAGGTCACCGCGATCGCGTCCACCGCGAGACCGATCACCAGCACGCCGCCGATCAGCATCAGCCGGATGCCCTCGGTCGCCGGGGCCGGTATCGCGTACCGCCCGACGTCGTCGCCGCCCGAGGTCAGCAGCCGGCCGAACTCCCGCACCGCGTCGGGCGTCGGCACGAAGCCGAACAGGGCCTGCTCCTTGGCGAAGACCAGGGTGAGCAGCAGCATGACGGTGACCGCCTGGAGAACGACGGTCAGCGCCCGCGCCAGCGGAATCCGCCGGGCCAGCGCCCCCACCCCGCTCACGACGCCCACCATGAACGCGCACTGCACCAGCCAGGTGGACGACTCGATCAGCGGGGTCAGCGCGCCCGCCGCCATCAGCGTGGCGGCGAAGGCACACAGCGCCAGCCTTCCGTGACCGCTCATGACCATCCTCCGGAGAAGCCTGTCGAACCGCCCGCGACGGCCGATTCCGCGTGCTGGCGGCCGGCCTGCCGCCACAGGTCGGGCAGCGCCGCCCCGGAGGGCACGGCCAGGGCCGTCCACCCCGTCTCACGCAGTTGCCGCAGCCGTGTCCCGACCTCGGCGCCGTCCCTCGGGCCCTGCGCCCAGCCGGAGGAGTCGAGGACGAAGGCGACGGCCGCGCCGCTGCGCTGCCGCATCCGGGCGGCCACCGCCGTCTGCTCCTCGTCCAGATCGCCGAAGAACGCCACCAGCAGCCCCTCGGTGGAGCCACGCAGCACGTCGTACGAGCGCGAGAGGCCCGCCTCGTCGGAGTGGTCGACGACCGCGAGCGTGTCCATCATCAGCCCGGCCGAGTCCGCGGAGTCCTGGGTGGCCCCGGCGAAGCCCTCGGAGCCCTCGCCGGGCACCGAACCGCCGGTGTCCGTCAGCAGCCGTACCGCGAAGCCCCGTTCCAGCATGTGCACCAGCGCGGAGGCCGCCCCGGACACCGCCCACTCGAAGGCCGAGTCGGGCCCCGAACCCTGGTAGGCGGTCCGCCGGGTGTCCAGCAGGACCGTGCAGCGCGCCCGCTGCGGCTGTTCCTCGCGGCGCACCATCAGCTCGCCGTAACGGGCCGTCGAGCGCCAGTGCACCCGGCGCAGATCGTCGCCGTGCCGGTACCCCCGCGGGATCACGTCGTCGTCACCGGCCAGTGCCAGCGAGCGCTGGCGCCCGTCGCCGTGGCCCGCCGCCTCGCCCGCGAGCCGCACCGGCGGCAGCGGTTCGGTGCGCGGGATGACCGTGAGGATGTCGAACGCGCTGAACGAGCGGGTCAGCTCGCACATCCCGAACGGATCGCTCAGCCGGAGCTGGAGCGGCCCGAGCGGATAGCGTCCGCGCAGATCGGAGCGGACGCGGTAGGACACCTCACGGCGGCCCCCCGGCTCCACCCGGTCCAGCACGAACCGGGGGCGCGGCCCCAGCACGTACGGCACATGGTCCTGGAGCATCAGCAGCCCCGTGGGCAGCCGCGTGACGTTGTCCATCCGCAGATGCACCCGGGCCTCGGCCCCCGCCGGGACCCGCGACGGCGCCAGCCGCCTGCTGCCGGCCACCCGGTAGCGCGTGCGGTACAGGACCGCCACGCAGATCAGCGGCAGCACGGCGAGCAGCAGCCCCACCCGCAGCAGATCCGACTGGCCGAGCACGTAGGCGCAGACGGCGGCGGCGATCCCGGCCGCGAGGAACGACCGGCCGCGGGTGGTCAGCCCGGACAGGGCGGCCCGCGCCCCGCCCTTCTCCTCGCCGTCCCCGGCGGCCGGCCCCCCGGACGCCATCACAGCCGCCGGACGCCGGACTGCTGGCCGAAGAGCGTGCCACCGGGCCCGGCGGGCCCGCCGACCACCGGGCGGCCCGTGGTGGTCCGCCCGCCGTCCGCCGTGGGCACCGGGGTCCGCTGGAGGATGTCCTGGACGACCTGCTCCGCCGTACGCCGGTTCAACTGGGCCTGGGCCGTGGGCAGCAGCCGGTGCGCCAGCACCGCCGACGCCAGTGACTGCACGTCGTCGGGGAGCGCGTACTCCCGTCCGGCGAGCGCCGCCGCGGCCTTCGCCGCACGCAGCAGATGGAGCGTGGCGCGCGGCGAGGCGCCGAGTCTGAGATCCGCGTGCGTACGGGTCGCCGCGACCAGCTCGACCGCGTACCGCCGTACGGACTCGGCGACATGGACCGTGCGCACGGCGTCGATCAGCTTGACGATGTCGTGGGCGTGCGCCACCGGCTGGAGGTCGTCCAGCGGCGAGATCCCGCCGTGCACGTCCAGCATCTGCAACTCGGCCTCGGCGCTCGGGTAACCGATCGACACCCGGGCCATGAAGCGGTCGCGCTGCGCCTCCGGGAGAGGGTAGGTGCCCTCCATCTCGACCGGGTTCTGGGTGGCCACCACCATGAACGGGCTGGGCAGTTCGTAGGTCTGCCCGTCGATGGTGACCTGGCGCTCCTCCATGGATTCCAGCAGCGCCGACTGGGTCTTGGGCGAGGCGCGGTTGATCTCGTCGCCGATCACGATCTGCGCGAAGATCGCACCCGGTTTGAACTCGAAGTCCCGCTGCTGCTGGTCGTAGATGGACACCCCGGTGATGTCCGACGGCAGCAGATCGGGGGTGAACTGAATACGCCGCACCGAACAGTCGATGGAGCGCGCGAGCGCTTTGGCCAGCATGGTCTTGCCCACGCCGGGGACATCCTCGATCAGAAGATGGCCCTCGGCGAGGAGCACGGTCAGCGAAAGCCGTACGACCTCAGGCTTGCCCTCGATCACACCCTCCACCGATGCGCGCACACGCTCCGCTGTGGTGGTCAGATCTGTGAGGCTCGCTCGATCGTCATAGGTCGTCACCCGGCCCTCCTCGGCCCTTTCAACGGGCCGAAGCGAATCAGACGGCCCGGCCCTCCCCGAAACACGGACACCGTCTCCGGGAGGTCCCGGAGCGGTGCCCCACACGCATTCTCGTCGCCGTTACCGCTTCGTGTCATCCGCCTGTGGATAAGTCGGTGGGTTATATCCGCTTTGCCGTTTTCGGGGGGCTGGTCGGCGCCCCCGTTCCCTACGTACGGGAGGACGGGGCGGTCCTGCTCAGTCCGCGGTGTCGATTTCCCGCAGCAGTCCGGTCGTCACGTCGAAGACGAAGCCGCGGACGTCGTCGGTGTGCGGGAGGAACGGCGAGGTCCGTACGCGCCGCATCGACTGACGCACGTCCTGGTCGACATCGCGGAACGCCTCGACGGCCCACGCGGGACGCTGGCCGACCTCCATCTCCAGCTCGTGCCGGAACTCCTCGGTGAGGCTCTCCAGACCGCAGCCGGTGTGGTGGATCAGGACCACGCTGCGCGTGCCCAGCGCCCGCTGGCTGATGGTGAGGGAACGGATCACGTCGTCAGTGACGACACCACCCGCGTTACGGATGGTGTGACAGTCGCCGAGCGAGAGGCCCAGCGCGTCGTGGAGGTCGAGCCTGGCGTCCATGCACGCGACCACGGCGACCCGGAGCACAGGGCGGGCGTCCATGCCCGGATCCGTGAATCCGGCCGCGTACGCGCTGTTCGCGTCGACGAGGCGATCGGTGACGGTACCGCCGGAGCGGGCCGCACCGGCGGGGGCCCCTGAGGGCTCTGCGGGGAGATGTGCGGAAGTCGGCATACCTGTGACGTTAGTCGTCACCGGCGCGGGAAGCCCGCTGTGAGAGGGGACAAAGAACGTCATCGCGGCGTGGTGTGAGCTAACCCACAGGGCGGAGCGGCGTGCGGCCGGACGAGTGAGGATCGGCGTTCGCCGACCGCCGGCCCGGCCGCCCCGCGACGCGCTGACCGGCCGGGTGGCCCGGGACCACCGGGAAGCGTGGACTAAAGTGGCGCGAAGTTCACGGACACACCCTGAACACGTGCCAGAACGCATCCCGAATTTTCCCGCATAACGCGGCGTACGTGCGGCTCGGCCCCTTCCCGCTCGGCGGTACGTACGACCGTCCGTACTTGAGAGGGCGCATGAACCAGGTCCGGCATGTACCGGTGATGCTCCAGCGGTGCCTCGACCTGCTGGCCCCCGCCCTCGCCGAGCCCGGGGCCGTCGTCGTCGACTGCACCCTCGGCCTCGGCGGACACAGTGAGGCGCTGCTCGCCACCTTCCCCGCCGCGCGGCTCGTCGCGCTCGACCGCGACCAGGAGGCGCTGCGGCTCTCCGGCGAACGCCTCGCGGCCTACGGGGACCGGGCCACTCTCGTGCACGCCGTCTACGACGAACTGCCCGACGTGCTCGACCGGCTGTCCATCCCCCGCGTCCAGGGCGTCCTCTTCGACCTGGGCGTCTCGTCCATGCAGCTCGACGAGGCCGACCGCGGCTTCGCGTACGCCCAGGACGCGCCGCTCGACATGCGGATGGACCAGACGACCGGCGTCAGCGCCGCCGAGGTCCTCAACACCTACCCGCCCGGCGAACTGGTCCGTATCCTGCGCGCCTACGGCGAGGAGAAGCAGGCCAAACGCATCGTGTCCGCGGTCGTCAGGGAGCGCGACAAGGAGCCCTTCAGCCGCAGCGCCCGGCTCGTCGAGCTGATCCGTGACGCCCTCCCGCAGGCCGCCAAGCGCACCGGCGGCAACCCCGCCAAGCGCACCTTCCAGGCCCTGCGTATCGAGGTCAACGGCGAACTCCCCGTCCTGGAACGGGCGGTCCCCGCCGCCGTACGGAGCCTCGCCGTCGGCGGCCGGATCGCGGTCCTCTCGTACCACTCGCTGGAAGACCGCCTGGTCAAGCAGGTCTTCGCGGCCGGCGCCGCCAACACGGCGCCGCCCGGCCTGCCCGTCGTCCCCGAGCGCTACCAGCCCCGGCTGAAGCTGCTCACCCGCGGCGCCGAACTCCCCACCGAGGAAGAGGTCGCGGAGAACCGCCGCGCGGCCCCCGCCCGGCTGCGGGGGGCGCAGCGGATCCGGGAGGACGTCCTGTGACCAGGGGGCCGGGCAGGCAGCTGAAGGGGCGGGCCGCCCGCCTCGCCCAGGTGCTGCCCGCCGGGAACAGCTCGGCGGCCCGCACCCCCTTCGTCCTGCTGGTCGTGCTGCTCCTCGGCGGCGGCCTGATCGCCCTGCTGCTGCTGAACTCCGCGCTCAGCGAAGGCTCGTTCCGGCTCACCGACCTGAAGAAGCGCACCACCGACCTCACCGACGAGCAGCAGGCGCTGCAACGCGACGTGGACGACCTCTCCGCCCCGTACGCCCTGGAGCGGCGCGCCCGCGAGCTGGGCATGGTGCCCGGTGGCAGCCCGGCCTTCCTCGATCCGGACGGTACGGTGCGCGGCGTGCCCGGCGCCGCGGACCGGCCGTCGGCCCAGCCCTCCGCGCAACTCTCCCCGCGGCCCTCCGCCGTGGAGGAGCCCCCGCCGTCCCCCGCACCGGCGTCCGGTACGCCGGCCCCGACGACCTCCGGCAGGTGACGCAGTGCCCCCCAAGGACCCACCGCGCCGCCGGGTGCCGGGCCCCGCACGCTCCGGCAGCGGCGGACGCCCCCGCACCCCGCCCCGCCCGGCCGCCCGCCCCGCGCCGCGCCGGCCCCGTAACGGCTCCCGCGCCCCACGCAGGATCCAGCTCGGCAGCCCCCGCCCCCGGCTCCGGCTGGTCGGCCTCGGCCTGACGCTCGTCATGCTGGTGTTCGTCGTCCGGCTGCTCCAGGTGCAGGCCGTCGACGCCAGCGCGTACGCCGCCAAGGCGGAGAAGAGCCGCTACCTCAGCCACACCATCGCCGCCGAGCGCGGCCAGATCACCGACCGCTCCGGCGTCGCGCTCGCCACCAGTGACGACGCGTACGACATCACCGCCGACCCGTCGATGTTCACCCCCGAATTCAGCAAGGTCCCCGACGCCCCCGAACAGGCCGCCGCGCTGCTCGCGCCGATCCTCGGCGCCGACACCGGCGACCTCGCCAAGAAGCTCAGGACCCCCAAGTCCCGCTACGCGGTGCTGGCCCGCCGCCAGACCCCGCAGGTCTGGAACCAGATCAAGGACCTCAAGCGGGTGCTCGCCGAGAAGGCGAGCAAGCAGAAGTCCGCCGACGGCGCCGTCAGCGTGCTGGCGGGCGTCTTCCAGGAGACCAGCAGCAAGCGGGTCTACCCCAACGGCGACCTCGCCGCCGGGATACTCGGATACGTCAACGCCGCGGGGCGCGGCGGAGGCGGCATCGAATCCATGCTCGACACGGAACTCGCCGGCAAGGACGGCAAGGTCACCTACGCCCAGTCCGGCGGACGCCGGGTCCCCACCGCCAGCTCCCGTGAGACGCCCGCCGTACCCGGCTCGGACATCGAGCTGACCATCGACCGGGACATCCAGTGGGCGGCCCAGCAGGCCATCGCCGACCAGGTGAAGGAGTCCAAGGCCGACCGCGGCTACGTGGTGGTCCAGAACACCAGGACCGGCGAGGTCCTCGCCATGGCCAACGCCCCCGGCTTCGACCCCAACAACCTCTCCCAGGCCAACTCCGCCTCCATGGGCAACGCGGCGCTCCAGGACGCGTACGAGCCCGGCTCCACCGCCAAGGTCATGTCCATGGCCGCCGTACTGGAGGAGGAGGCCGCCACCCCCGGCACCCATGTCGTCGTCCCCAACCGGCTGCACCGCGGCGACCGGCTCTTCAAGGACGACATCGACCACCCCACCTGGTACCTGACGCTCAACGGCGTCCTCGCCAAGTCCAGCAACATCGGCACCATCCTGGCCACCGGGCAGCTCGGCAAGACCCAGCCCGAGGCCAACAAGGTCCTCCACTCGTACCTCGACAAGTTCGGCATCGGACAGCCCACCGGCCTCGGCTACCCCGGCGAGACCCGCGGCATCCTGGCCCCGCCGCAGGACTGGTCCACCTCCCAGCAGTACACGATCCCCTTCGGCCAGGGCCTCTCCCTCAACGCCATGCAGGCCGCCTCGGTCTACTCGACCATCGCCAACGGCGGCGTACGGATCGAACCCACCCTGATCCGCGGCACCAACGGCCCCGACAACCGCTTCACCGCGGCGCCCGCGCCCAAGAAGACCCGGGTGGTCAGCGAGAAGACCGCCACGACGGTGGCCACCATGCTGGAGTCGGTCGTCGCCGACGTGGAGGGCACCGGAACCAAGGCCCAGGTCCCCGGCTACCGCATCGCGGGCAAGACCGGTACGGCCAACCGGGTCGACCCGAAGCTCGGCGTCTACAAGGGCTACACCGCCTCCTTCGCCGGCTTCGCGCCCGCCGACGACCCGCAGATCACCGTCTACTGCGCCATCCAGAACCCCACGAGCGGCAGTTACTTCGGCGGACAGATCTGCGGCCCCATCTACAAGAAGGTCATGGAGTTCGCTCTCAAGACACTGCGGGTCGAACCGACCGGCAGCAAACCCGCCCGGCTGCCGGTCAGCTTCAAACCCGGCGAGTGACCCCAGGGAAAGTCCCAGTGACAACGATCACCCCCGGTTCCGGGAACCACCCGGAACCGCCCCCGCACCGGCCCGCCTCACGTGGCCCGGCGCCCGCCCACACCGGTACGCTCACCGCCGTGCCACAAGCTGATCAGTACCGAACCCCCTCCAAGGACGCCCCTGTGAACACTCCGGGGACGCCCCGTCCGGACCGGGTCCGCCCGACCTCCCTCGCCGAGCTGGCCGCCCTGCTGGGCACCGAGGCACCGGGCGCCACGGCGGCGGGACCCGGCGAAGCCACCGGGATCACCCACGACTCGCGCGCCGTGCGCCTCGGGGACGTGTACGCCGCGCTCCCCGGCGCCCGCCTCCACGGGGCGGACTTCGCCGGCCAGGCCGCGGACCTCGGAGCCGTCGCGATCCTCACGGACCCCTCCGGCACCGACCGCGCCGCCGCCACCGGGCTGCCCGTCCTCACCGTGCCCGACCCGCGCGGCAGCATGGGCGAACTGGCCGCCGCGATCTACGGGAACCCCGGCACCGATCTGCTCCAGATCGGCATCACCGGCACCTCGGGCAAGACCACCACGGCCTACCTCGTCGAGGGCGGACTGCGCGGCGCCGGCCACCGTACGGGCCTCATCGGCACCGTGGAGACGCGCATCGAGGACGAGCGCCTCAAGTCGGAGCGCACCACCCCCGAGGCCACCGACCTCCAGGCGCTCTTCGCGGTCATGCGCGAACGCGGTGTCCGCTCGGTCGCCATGGAGGTCTCCAGCCACGCCCTCGTGCTCGGCCGGGTCGACGGCTGCGTCTTCGACGTCGCCGTCTTCAACAACCTCAGCCCGGAGCACATGGAGTTCCACTCCGACATGGAGGACTACTTCCAGGCCAAGGCGCGGCTGTTCACCCCCGAGCGCAGCAGGACCGGCGTCGTGAACGTCGACGACGCGTACGGCCGCAGGCTCTCCGAGGAGTCCGGCGTCCCCGTCACGACCTTCTCCGCCGAGGGCCACCCGGACGCCGACTGGCGCGCCGAGGACGTCCATGTCGGCTCGCACGGCTCCACCTTCACCGCCGTCGGCCCGCGCGGCGAGCGCGTCACCGCCGAGGCGCCGCTGCCGGGACCGTTCAACGTCGCCAACACCCTCGCCGCGATCGTCACCCTGGCCGTGGCCGGGATCGACCCGCAGACGGCCGCCGACGGCATCGCCGCCGTCCCCGGCGTACCGGGCCGGCTGGAGCGCGTGGACGCCGGACAGCCGTACCTCGCCGTCGTCGACTACGCGCACAAGACCGACGCCGTCGAATCGGTGCTGCGCTCCCTGCGCAAGGTCACCAAGGGCAAGGTCCACATCGTCCTCGGCTGCGGCGGGGACCGCGACCGGACCAAACGCGGGCCGATGGGCGCCGCCGCCGCCCGCCTCGCCGACACCGCCGTCCTCACCTCCGACAACCCGCGCGGCGAGGACCCGCTGGCGATCCTCGCCGCGATGCTCGCGGGCGCGGCCGAGGTCCCCGTCCACGAGCGCGGCGACGTCCTGGTCGACGCGGACCGGGCCGCCGCCATCGCCGCGGCCGTCGCCCGCGCCGGGGCCGACGACACCGTACTGGTCGCAGGCAAGGGCCATGAGCAGGGCCAGGACGTCGCCGGAGTGGTACGCGCCTTCGACGACCGCCAGGTCCTGCGCGAGGCCATCGAGCGCTCCCTGCGCCACGACGCAGACCCCGGCGAGCAGTGCCCGCCCTACCGCGCCCCGCAACGAGAACAACAGTCAGGGATGACCCAGTGATCGCCCTCTCCCTCGCCGAGATCGCCGCCATCGTCGGCGGGCAGCCGCACGACATACCGGATCCGGCCGTCCGCGTCACAGGACCGGTCGTGTACGACTCCCGCGCCGTCGAGCCGGGCGGCCTCTTCGCCGCCTTCGCGGGCGACCGCGTCGACGGCCACGACTACGCGCGGCGCGCCGTCGAGACGGGCGCGGTGGCCGTACTGGCCACCCGCCCCGTCGGCGTGCCCGCCATCGTCGTCGACGATGTCGTCCAGGCCCTCGGCGCCCTCGCGCGCACCGTGGTCAAGCGCCTCGGCGCCACCACCGTCGCGCTGACCGGTTCGGCCGGAAAGACCAGCACCAAGGACCTGATCGCGCAGCTCCTGCGGCGCGCGGGCCCCACGGTCTGGCCGGACGGCAACCTCAACAACGAGATCGGGCTGCCCATCACGGCACTCCGCGCGGAGGAGGACACCCGCTTCCTCGTCCTCGAAATGGGCGCCCGCTACATCGGGGACATCCGCTACCTCACCGGACTCGTCCCGCCCATCGTCGGACTCGTCCTGAACGTCGGCACCGCGCACATCGGCGAGTTCGGCGGCCGGGAACAGATCGCCCAGGCCAAGGGCGAAATGGTCGAGTCCCTGCCGTCAGCCGCCGACGGCGGAGTGGCCGTGCTCAACGCCGACGACCCACTGGTTCGCGCCATGGCGTCGCGCACAAAGGCGCGCGTCGTGCTCTTCGGGGAGTCGGGCGAAGCAGACGTACAGGCAGAGAACGTCCGCCTCACAGCCACCGGACAGCCCGCGTTCAGCCTTCGAACACCCTCCGGGTGCAGCGAGGTGACCCTGCGGCTGTACGGTGAGCACCACGTGTCGAACGCGCTCGCCGCGGCCGCCGTCGCCCATGAGTTGGGCATGTCCGTCGACGAGATCGCCGTGGCGCTCTCCGAGGCGGGAACCCTCTCCCGCTGGCGTATGGAGGTCACCGAGCGCTCGGACGGCGTGACGATCGTCAACGACGCCTACAACGCGAACCCCGAATCCATGAGAGCGGCGCTCCGCGCGCTGGTCGCCATGGGTGGTGCCTCACGGCCCGAGGGGAGCCGTACGTGGGCGGTGCTCGGGCAGATGGCCGAGCTGGGTGACACGTCGCTCGCCGAGCACGACGCGGTCGGACGGCTCGCCGTCCGGCTCAACGTCAGCAAGCTCGTGGCAGTCGGGGGCAGGGAAGCGTCCTGGCTGCGATTGGGCGCTTACAACGAGGGTTCGTGGGGTGAGGAGTCGGTGCACGTGTCCGACGCGCGGGCGGCGATCGACCTGTTGCGCAGGGAACTGCGTCCGGGAGACGTCGTGCTGGTGAAGGCTTCCAGGTCGGTCGGCCTCGAAAAGGTCGCCCAGGCACTGCTGGAGAACGCCACCGAGGGCGAGGTCGCCGGCCGATGAGGCAGATCCTCTTCGCGGGAGCCATCGGGCTCTTCCTCACCCTGATCGGCACTCCGCTGCTGATCAAGCTGCTGGCGAGGAAGGGGTACGGGCAGTTCATCCGGGACGACGGCCCCCGTACCCACGGCAGCAAGAAGGGCACGCCCACGATGGGCGGCATCGCCTTCATCCTGGCCACGCTCATCGCGTACGCCCTGGCGAAGGTGCTCACCAGCGAGACCCCGTCCTTCTCCGGTCTCCTCGTCCTGTTCCTGATGGGGGGGATGGGGCTCGTCGGGTTCCTCGACGACTACATCAAGATCGTGAAGCAGCGGTCGCTGGGACTGCGCGCCAAGGCCAAGATGGCGGGCCAGCTCATCGTCGGCATCGCCTTCGCGGTGCTCTCGCTCCAGTTCGCCGACTACCGCGGCAACACCCCGGCCTCCACCAAGCTGTCGTTCGTCGCGGACTTCGGCTGGTCCATCGGCCCGGTGCTCTTCGTGGTCTGGGCGCTGTTCATGATCCTCGCCATGTCCAACGGCGTGAACCTGACGGACGGTCTGGACGGCCTTGCCACCGGCGCCTCGGTGATGGTCTTCGGCGCGTACACGTTCATCGGGCTGTGGCAGTTCCAGGAGTCCTGCGCCAACGCGCTGACCCTGACCAACCCCAACGCCTGTTTCGAGGTACGAGATCCACTCGACCTCGCGGTCGTCGCCTCCGCCCTGATGGGCTCCTGCTTCGGCTTCCTGTGGTGGAACACCTCGCCCGCCAAGATCTTCATGGGGGACACCGGATCGCTCGCGCTCGGCGGCGCGATCGCCGGTCTCGCGATCCTCTCCCGTACGGAAATCCTGATGGCCGTTCTCGGCGGCCTCTTCGTGATGATCACCATGTCGGTGGTCATCCAGGTCGGCTCCTTCAAGATGACCGGCAAGCGCGTATTCCGTATGGCACCGCTCCAGCACCACTTCGAACTCAAGGGGTGGTCGGAAGTCCTTGTGGTGGTCCGCTTCTGGATCATCCAGGGCATGTGCGTCATCGTCGGTCTCGGACTCTTCTACGCGGGCTGGGCGGCAGAGAAGTGAACTGGCAGGGCAAGCGGGTCACCGTCGCGGGTCTCGGGGTCTCCGGGATCCCGGCGGCCCGGGTGCTGCACGGTCTCGGCGCCGTCGTCACCGTGGTCAACGACTCGGACGACGAGCGGGCCCGCGCCCAGGCCGCCGAACTGGAGAAGCTCGGCGTGACGGTGCGCCTCGGCGACGGGGCGACCCTGCCCGAGGCCACCGAGCTGATCGTCACGGCCCCCGGCTGGCAGCCCGGCAAACCCCTCTTCACGGCCGCCGCGGCGGCCGGCGTGGAGATCTGGGGCGATGTCGAACTGGCCTGGCGGCTGCGGGGGCCAGGGGCGGCCCCCTGGCTCGCCGTCACCGGCACCAACGGCAAGACCACGACGGTCAGGATGCTCGCCTCGATCCTGACCGCCGCGGGGCTGCGCACGGCCGCCGTCGGCAACATCGGCGTCTCGCTGCTGGACGCCGTCACCGGCGAGGAGACGTACGACGTCCTCGCCGTCGAGCTGTCCAGCTACCAGCTCCACTGGGCGCCGAGCCTGCGCGCCCACTCCGCGGCCGTGCTCAACCTCGCGCCCGACCATCTCGACTGGCACGGCTCCATGGAGGCGTACGCCGCCGACAAGGGCCGTGTCTACGAGGGCAACACGGTCGCCTGCGTCTACAACGCGGCCGACCCGGCCACCGAGGACCTGGTCCGCGCCGCCGACGTCGAGGAGGGCTGCCGGGCGATCGGCTTCACGCTGGGGACGCCGGGCCCCTCCCAACTGGGCGTCGTGGACGGCATCCTGGTCGACCGGGCCTTCGTGGAGAACCGCCGCGAGCAGGCCCAGGAGCTGGCCCAGGTCTCCGACGTGAACCCGCCGGCCCCGCACAACATCGCCAACGCGCTTGCCGCCGCCGCCCTCGCCCGCGCGTACGGGGTCGAACCCGCCGCCGTACGCGACGGACTGCGCGCGTTCCGCCCGGACCCGCACCGCATCGAGCGCGTCGCCGAGATCGGCGGCGTCACCTACGTCGACGACTCCAAGGCCACCAACACGCACGCCGCGGAGGCCTCCCTCGCGGCGTACGACCCGATCGTCTGGATCGCGGGCGGCCTCGCCAAGGGCGCCTCCTTCGACGAACTGGTCGGCGCGTCCGCGCGACGGCTGCGCGGTGTGGTCCTGATCGGCGCCGACCGGGCCCTGATCCGCGAAGCACTCGCGCGACACGCCCCCGAAGTCCCGGTCGTGGACCTCGACCGGACGGACACTGGGGCGATGTCGGCGGCGGTTCGCGAAGCGGCACGGCTCGCGCGGCCGGGGGACACGGTCCTGATGGCCCCCGCCTGTGCCTCGATGGACATGTTCGTCAACTACAACAAGCGGGGCGAGGCGTTCGCCGACGCCGTACACGCCCTGGATGAGCCCGCCTGACCGGTCCGGCCCCCGCGCCGTGCTGAACTGTTCCCGGGGCCGCGACAGCGGCGGCCCCGCCGAACACGCCCCGGCCCGCCGAACGCCGCGACCTCCGCGACAGCCGTGACGGCCGCGCCGGGCACGACTGGAGGGGACAGCGACGATGCCGGCCGACGACACCGCGGACCGGGAACGCGGACCCGCGGTGACCCACTGGGGCTTCGCGGCGGTGCCCGCGCCCGGGGGAGTGCCCGCACTCCGCGGCAGGGCGCCCGGCGCCGCCGTACGCAGGCCCCCCGCAGCCCGGCGCGGTGCCGCGGGCCGCGCCCCCCGCCCGCCCCGCGGCGCCCGCACCAGACGCCTCTACGAGCGGCTGAGGCGGGCCTGGGACCGGCCGCTCACCGCCTACTACCTGATCCTCGGCAGCGGACTGCTGATCACCGTGCTGGGCCTGGTGATGGTCTACTCCGCGTCGATGATCTACGCCCTCCAGAACTCGCTGCCGGCGACCTACTTCTTCCGCAAACAGTTCCTCGCGGTGATCCTCGGCGCCGGACTGCTGGTGGCCGCCTCCCGGATGCCCGTCAAACTGCACCGGGCCCTCTCGTACCCCATGCTGGTCTCCAGCGTCTTCCTGATGGTGCTCGTCCAGGTCCCCGGGATAGGGCGGTCCGTCAACGGCAACCAGAACTGGATCTACCTCGGCGGCCCGTTCCAGCTCCAGCCCAGTGAGTTCGCGAAACTCGCCCTCGTCCTGTGGGGCGCCGACCTGCTGGCCCGCAAGAACGACAAACGGCTGCTGACCCAGTGGAAACATCTCCTGGTGCCGCTGGTCCCCGGCGGCTTCCTGCTGCTCGGGCTGATCATGCTCGGCGGCGACATGGGCACCGCGATCATCCTCACGGCGATCCTCTTCGGGCTGCTCTGGCTGGCCGGCGCCCCCACCCGGCTCTTCGCCGGGGTCCTCGGGGTCGCCGGGCTGATCGGCGTCATGCTCATCCAGACCAGCCAGAACCGACTGGACCGGTTCGGCTGCATCGCCGCGAAGGACCTGGGCCCCGAAGGGGAGTGCTGGCAGGCGGTCCATGGAATCTACGCCCTCGCCTCCGGCGGATGGTTCGGTTCCGGCCTCGGCGCGAGTGTGGAAAAGTGGGGTCAACTGCCCGAACCGCACACCGACTTCATTTTCGCCATCACCGGGGAGGAACTGGGGCTGGCGGGGACGCTGTCGGTACTCGCACTGTTCGCGGCTCTAGGCTATGCGGGTATTCGCGTGGCCGGACGCACGGAGGACCCCTTCGTGAGGTATGCCGCGGGAGGTGTGACCACCTGGATCACGGTGCAGGCCGTGATCAACATCGGTGCGGTGCTCGGCCTGCTGCCGATCGCCGGAGTCCCGCTCCCGCTGTTCTCCTACGGAGGGTCGGCCCTGCTGCCGGCGATGTTCGCGGTCGGGCTGCTGATCGCGTTCGCACGGGAGGATCCCGCCGCGAAGGCGGCCCTGGCCATGCGGCAGCCTGTCTTCGGCAGGAAGCGGCCCGGGGTGAGTTGGAAGACGATGAGACGGCGCGTCAAGAAGCGTCCGTCCGGAGAGCGGTGAATTTCGGTGCATGTCGTACTCGCCGGTGGGGGGACCGCCGGCCACATCGAGCCCGCGCTCGCCCTCGCGGATGCCCTGCGCAGGCAGGACCCCACCGTGGGGATCACGGCCCTCGGCACGGAGCGCGGACTGGAGACCAGGCTCGTACCCGAGCGCGGATACGAACTCGGGCTCATCCCCGCCGTACCGCTGCCGCGTAAGCCCACCCCCGAACTGATCACCGTTCCGGGGCGGCTGCGCGGCACCATCAAGGCCGCCGAGCAGATCCTGGAGCGCACCAAGGCGGACTGTGTCGTCGGCTTCGGCGGCTATGTCGCGCTGCCCGGCTACCTCGCCGCCAAACGGCTCGGGGTGCCGATCATCGTCCACGAGGCCAACGCCAGGCCCGGACTCGCCAACAAGATCGGCTCGCGGTACGCGGCCGCGGTGGCCGTCTCCACCCCCGACAGCAAGCTGCGGGACGCCCGCTACATCGGCATCCCGCTGCGCCGTACCATCGCCACCCTCGACCGCGCCCGGGTGCGCCCCGAGGCGCGCGCCGCCTTCGGACTCGACCCCAACCTGCCGACGCTGCTGGTCTCCGGCGGCTCGCAGGGCGCGCGCCGGCTCAACGAGGTGATCCAGCAGATCGCCCCCGTGCTCCAGCGCTCCGGGATCCAGATCCTGCACGCGGTCGGACCGAAGAACGAAATGCCGCGCGTGGACAACATGCCCGGTATGCCGCCCTATATCCCGGTACCGTATGTCGACCGGATGGACCTCGCGTACGCCGCGGCCGACATGATGCTCTGCCGCGCGGGCGCGATGACCGTCGCCGAACTCTCCGCCGTCGGACTGCCCGCCGCCTACGTCCCGCTGCCCATCGGCAACGGTGAACAGCGGCTCAACGCCCAGCCGGTGGTGAAGGCCGGCGGCGGACTGCTGGTCGACGACGCGGAACTGACGCCCGAGTGGATCCAGGGCCAGGTGCTTCCCGTGCTCGCCGATCCGCACCGGCTGTTCGAGATGTCGCGCGCGGCGGCGGAGTTCGGCCGCAGGGACGCCGACGATCTGCTGGTCGGCATGGTGTACGAGGCGATCGCCGCACGCCGGAGGGCGTAGGCGGGAGGCAGGAGGCAGCAGCGTGGCCGGAGGGACGACCGCCGAGCGCGGCGCACGACCGAAGCCGGCCTCCGGCCACCCTGGCGAAGGGGGCGGGGGCGGCCGGTTCCGGCTGCCGCGACCCCGGCTGCTGATCGCGGTGGCCGCCGCCGCGCTGGTGGCCGGCGGGGCCCTGTGGGCGCTCTACGGCTCCCAGTGGCTCCGGGTCGGGAAAGTGACCACCTCCGGCATCGAGGTGCTCTCCCGCGCCGAGGTCGAGTCGGTGGCGGCGGTCCCCCTCGGGGAGCCGCTGGTCTCCGTCGACACGGACGCGGTGCAATCCCGGCTGCGGCAGAAACTCCCCCGGATCGACTCCGTCGATGTCACCCGGTCGTGGCCGGACGGGATCAGTCTGAAAGTGATCGAACGTAAACCCGCGCTGCTCATCGGAAAAGGTGCGAAGTTCATCGAAGTGGACGCCGATGGTGTCCGTTTCGCGACCGTCGACAAGGCGCCCGCCGGAGTTCCCGTACTGAGAATGACGGTCGGTCGATCGGCCGGTTCCGGTCGGTTCGGAACGGAGCGGCTGATGCGTGAGGCGGTGGCCGTCCGCGGCGAACTCCCCGCCCCGGTAGCCAGGGAGACCAGGGCCGTCCAGGTCCGTTCGTACGATTCCGTCTCCCTGGAGCTGACCGGCGGTCGTACGGTGATGTGGGGAAGCGGCGAGGACGGCGCGGCCAAGGCGCGTGCGCTCACCGCCCTCATGAAAGCGGTCCCCAAGGCGGCGCACTTCGATGTGAGCGCGCCCACGGCACCTGCCGCCTCGGGGAGTTGACGGGCATATGCGCTGGCCAGCACCCTGGTTGGTCAGCGCTATGGGTGATCACATAGGGTGAAAAGAAAAACGGGAGGTTCGGCGTGTTCGTTGAACGCGCGCCACTTGTCGACTTAGTGTCCTGTTCGGAAGAGTCCAAGAAGCGGACACACTGGTAACCCTGAACTTCAACGTGAGGGTTTGGGTCGGCGTTTCGGACCGTCCCATCGGCATCAGTCGCCGCGGCGCCACATCAGCGCCGCGACGACACGTAAATCGAGGCGAGAGGCCTTCGACGTGGCAGCACCGCAGAACTACCTCGCAGTCATCAAGGTCATCGGTGTCGGCGGCGGTGGTGTCAATGCCATCAACCGAATGATCGAGGTCGGTCTCAAGGGCGTCGAGTTCATCGCGATCAACACGGACGCGCAAGCCCTGTTGATGAGCGACGCCGACGTCAAGCTCGACGTCGGCCGGGAACTCACCCGTGGCCTCGGCGCCGGCGCCAACCCGGCGGTCGGCCGCAAGGCGGCGGAGGACCACCGCGAGGAGATCGAGGAGGTCCTCAAGGGGGCCGACATGGTCTTCGTCACCGCGGGCGAGGGGGGCGGCACCGGCACCGGCGGCGCGCCCGTCGTGGCCAACATCGCGCGCTCGCTCGGCGCCCTGACGATCGGTGTGGTCACCCGCCCGTTCACCTTCGAGGGCCGGCGCCGCGCCAACCAGGCGGAGGACGGCATCGCCGAACTCCGCGAAGAGGTCGACACCCTCATCGTCATCCCCAACGACCGGCTGCTGTCCATCTCGGACCGCCAGGTCAGCGTGCTCGACGCGTTCAAGTCCGCGGACCAGGTGCTGCTGTCGGGTGTCCAGGGCATCACCGACCTCATCACCACCCCCGGGCTGATCAACCTGGACTTCGCCGACGTGAAGTCCGTGATGTCCGAGGCCGGCTCGGCGCTCATGGGCATCGGGTCCGCCCGCGGCGACGACCGCGCGGTGGCCGCCGCGGAGATGGCGATCTCCTCGCCGCTCCTGGAGGCGTCCATCGACGGCGCCCGCGGGGTCCTGCTCTCCATCTCCGGCGGATCCGACCTCGGTCTCTTCGAGATCAACGAGGCCGCGCAGTTGGTCAGCGAGGCCGCCCACCCCGAGGCCAACATCATCTTCGGCGCCGTCATCGACGACGCCCTGGGCGACGAGGTACGGGTCACCGTCATCGCGGCCGGCTTCGACGGCGGACAGCCGCCGACGCGGCGCGAGACCGTGCTCGGCGCGGGCTCCGGCAAGCGCGACGAGCAGCAGGCCCCGAACCGCTCCGCCGACACCGGCCGCTCCGCGAGCGGGCTCGGTACGGTGCCGCCGCGTGAGGAGAGCCAGATCCGGGTCGACCCCACCCCGGTCGGCGAGAAGCCGCTCTCGACGGTCAACCCGCCGCAGGTTCCCCCGGCCCGTCCGTTCCCGGACAGCCAGGCCGAGGAGCTGGACGTACCGGACTTCCTGAAGTGATACGACAGTACGAAGAACTGAGCGGCGCGCACTTCGCCTTCACCGACCGGTGGGGCGGAGTGAGCGCCGCTCCGTTCGGTGAGCTCAACCTCGGCGGCGCGGTCGGTGACGACTCCGCCGCCGTACGCGCCAACCGCGACCTCGCGGCGAAGTCCCTGGAGATCGACCCCGCCCGGGTCGTCTGGATGAACCAGGTGCACGGCCGCGACGTCGCCGTCACCGAAGGACCGTGGACGGACGGGGAGATCCCGGCCGTCGACGCGGTCGTCACCGTACGGCGCGGCCTCGCCCTCGCCGTACTCACCGCGGACTGTGTCCCCGTCCTGCTGGCCGATCCGGTCGCCGGGGTCGCCGCCGCCGCGCACGCGGGGCGTCCCGGACTGGTCGCGGGCGTCGTCCCCGCCGCCGTCGAGGCGATGGTCTCGCTCGGCGCCGAACCGGCCAGGATCACCGCCCGCACCGGCCCCGCCGTCTGCGGGCGCTGTTACGAAGTCCCGGCGGCGATGCGGGACGAGGTCGCCGCCGTCGTACCGGAGGCCGCGGCCGAGACCGGCTGGGGGACCCCGTCCGTCGATGTCGTCGGCGGAGTCCACGCGCAGCTCGCGTCCCTCGGCGTACGGGACCGGCGCCGCTCGGAGATCTGCACCCGGGAGTCGGACGACCACTACTCGTACCGCCGCGACCGCGTGACCGGCCGGCTCGCCGGCTATGTCTGGCTGGCCTGATGGACAGCACAGACATGACGGATATGAAGGACATGACGGACCGAAGGGTCGAACTCGCCGGAAATCTGGCGACGGTGGAGCGGCGGATCGCCGCCGCCTGCGCCGCCGCGGGCCGCGCGCGGGAGGAGGTGACCCTGATCGTGGTCACCAAGACCTATCCCGCGAGCGATGTCCGGCTGCTCCATGAACTCGGGGTGCGGCAGGTCGCGGAGAACCGCGACCAGGACGCCGCCCCCAAGGCGGCGGCTTGTGAAGATTTGTCGTTGACCTGGCATTTTGTGGGTCAATTGCAGACGAACAAGGTCCGTTCCGTAGCCAGTTACGCCCATGTGGTGCAATCTGTCGATCGTGTCAAGCTTGTCTCCGCGCTCTCCGCCGCGGCGGTACGTACGGAGCGTGAGGTCGGGTGCCTGCTTCAGGTCGCCCTCGACGCCGGTTCCGGTGAGCGTGGGGCGAGGGGCGGTGTGGCGCCCGACGGGATCGAGGAGTTGGCCGCCGCGGTGGCCGGCGCACCGGGGCTGCGGCTGGACGGTCTGATGACCGTGGCGCCGCTCGCCGGTCCGTACGCGGGCCGGCAACGGGCCGCGTTCGACCGGTTGCTGGAATTGGCATCCCGCCTGCGGGCGGACCATCCGGCTGCGAACATGGTCTCGGCGGGGATGAGCGCGGACCTTGAGGACGCGGTAGCGGCGGGAGCGACACATGTACGCGTCGGTACTGCGGTACTCGGAGACCGACCTCGGACCGGGTAACGTCGCGAAGCGAGTCGGACCACAGCAGAAAATATGGTCATTTCCGCCGAAAGGCGGTCAGACCCAGTGGATCGAGGGCACTTGGTGACGAGGCCGATCCACCACAGAGCGGAGGACCCAGAGCATGGCCGGCGCGATGCGCAAGATGGCGGTCTACCTCGGCCTCGTGGAGGACGATGGGTACGACGGCCGGGGCTTCGACCCCGACGATGATTTCGAACCCGAGCCGGAGCCGGAGCGTGAACACCGGCGTCACCAGCCCGTACACCAGCCCGAGCGGGAAGAGCCCGTGCGCGTGCCCCAACCGCCCGCGCAGCGCGAGCGCGAGCCGGTTCCGCTAGCGGCGGAAAGCGGACGTCCGGCACGAATCGCCCCCGTGGCATCCATCACACCTGAACGTCCCAGCCTGGAGAAGAACGCACCCGTGATCATGCCCAAGGTCGTGTCGGAGCGGGAGCCTTACCGCATCACCACGCTGCACCCGAGGACCTACAACGAGGCCCGTACCATCGGGGAACACTTCCGCGAGGGCACTCCGGTGATCATGAATCTCACGGAGATGGACGATACGGACGCGAAGCGACTTGTCGACTTTGCCGCGGGACTCGTCTTCGGTCTCCATGGCAGCATTGAGCGCGTGACGCAGAAGGTGTTCCTGCTCTCTCCTGCTAACGTCGATGTCACGGCGGAGGACAAGGCCCGCATCGCAGAGGGCGGGTTCTTCAACCAGAGCTAGAACACAGCACCGGGAACGACCCGGTCGCACAGCGGGAACGGCCCGCCGGAGCGACCGGAACCAGAGTGAGCCAGGGGAGAGGGAAACAGCGGGATGGGCATCGCACTACAGGTGGTCTACATCGCGCTGATGTGCTTCCTCATCGTGCTGATTTTCCGGTTGGTCATGGACTACGTCTTCCAGTTCGCGCGCTCATGGCAGCCCGGCAAGGCGATGGTGGTCATTCTGGAGGCCACCTACACTGTCACCGATCCACCGCTCAAGCTTCTGCGGCGGTTCATCCCGCCGCTGCGTCTCGGGGGCGTGGCACTCGACCTGTCCTTCTTCGTTCTGATGATCATCGTTTACATCCTCATCGCGGTTGTCAGCAACCTTGCGAGGGGAATGTGAACGAAACGGTCTTGCCGACTGCCGACGACTACGTAGAGGTGAAGAAGAGATGCCGCTGACCCCCGAGGACGTGCGGAACAAGCAGTTCACAACCGTCCGCCTCCGAGAAGGCTACGACGAGGACGAGGTCGATGCCTTTCTCGACGAGGTCGAGGCCGAACTGACCCGCCTGCTCCGCGAGAACGAGGACCTGCGGGCCAAACTGGCCGCGGCGACGCGTGCCGCCGCGCAGAACCAGCAGCAGCAGTCCATGCGCAAGCCGCCCGAGCAGCAGGACCGACCCGGGGCCCCGGTACCCGCCGCCATATCAGGTCCGCCGCAGCAGCAGCAGCCCCCGCAGATGGGCCCGCCCCAACTGCCCGGTGGCGCACCGCAGCTCCCCGCCGGGCCGAGCGCCCACGGCCAGGGCCCGCAGGGCCACGACCCGCGCGGCCAGCAGCAGCACGGCCAGGGCCCGATGGGCCAGGGCGGTCCGATGCAGCAGGGCGGCCCGATGGGCCAGGGCGGACCCATGCAGCAGGGTGGCCCCATGCAGGGCGGACCCATGGGCCAGGGCGGTCCGATGGGCCAGGGTGGCCCGATGCAGCAGGGCGGCCCGATGGGCCAGGGCGGACCCATGCAGCAGCAGGGCGGCCCCATGGGCGGTCCGATGGGCGGCCCCATGGGCGGTCACGGTCCGCAGATGGGCCAGCCCGGTCAGGGGCCCGGCGGTGACAGCGCCGCGCGTGTTCTGTCGCTCGCCCAGCAGACCGCCGACCAGGCGATCGCCGAGGCGCGTTCCGAGGCCAACAAGATCGTGGGCGAGGCCCGTAGCCGCGCCGAGGGCCTGGAGCGCGACGCGCGCGCCAAGGCGGACGCGCTGGAGCGGGACGCGCAGGAGAAGCACCGCGTGGCGATGGGCTCCCTGGAGTCCGCGCGCGCGACGCTGGAGCGCAAGGTCGAGGACCTGCGGGGCTTCGAGCGCGAGTACCGTACGCGGCTGAAGTCCTACCTGGAGAGCCAGCTCCGGCAGTTGGAGACCCAGGCGGACGACTCGCTGGCCCCGCCGCGCACCCCGGCGACCGCCTCGCTGCCGCCGTCGCCCTCGATGGCTCCGGCCGGCGCGGGCGCGATGGGGCACAGCATGAGCGGGGGCCCGTCCATGGGCGGCCCCTCGATGGGTGGCCCGTCGCAGGGCCCGTCGTACGGTGGCCAGCAGCAGATGTCGCCCGCGATGACGCAGCCGATGGCACCGGTACGGCCGCAGGCGCCGCAGCCGATGCAGCAGGCGCCGTCGCCGATGCGGGGCTTCCTGATCGACGAGGACGACAACTGACGGGTTCACGCGTGCGGAACGCGTAGCCGTCGGCAGAACGAAGGGCCGGGCCCGGGACATGTGTCCCGGGCCCGGCCCTTTTCCGTGCGGGTGTCTGTGCGGGTGCCTGTGCCTGTGGCGTTCGGGCGCCCCTTCCCGAACCGGAGCTCCGCCCCGGGCCCCGGTCCTCAAGCGCCGGACGGGCTTGAGGGCCGGGGGCGGGACAGGCCGCGCGGGTGTTACGCCTTGCGGAGGTGGAACGTGAGGGTCAGGCCCTCGTCCTCGAAGGGAGGGCCGTACGTGTCGTCCGGCTCGCCCGCGGTGAAGTCCGTGGCCAGGACCTCGTCCGCGATCAGAGGCGTGTGTGCCGTCAGCGCTTTCGCCGTCGCCTCGTCCGGCGACGCCCAGCGCACCGCGATCCGGTCCGCCACGTCCAGGCCGCTGTTCTTGCGGGCCTCCTGGATCAGGCGGATCGCGTCACGGGCCAGGCCCGCCAGGCGGAGTTCCGGGGTGATCTCCAGGTCCAGGGCGACCGTCGCGCCGGAGTCGGAGGCGACCGACCAGCCCTCGCGAGGGGTCTCCGTGATGATCACCTCGTCCGGGGCGAGCGGGACGCTCTCGCCGTCCACGGTCACCGACGCCGTACCGTCGCGCAGCGCCTCGGAGAGCGCCGCCGCGTCGGCGTCGGCGACCGCCTTCGCCACGGCCTGGACACCCTTGCCGAAGCGCCTGCCCAGCGCGCGGAAGTTCGCCTTCGCCGTCGTGTCGACCAGCGAGCCGCCCACCTCGGAGAGGGTCGCCAGCGTGGAGACGTTCAGCTCCTCCGTGATCTGGGCGCGCAGCTCCGGCGACAGCGCTTCGAAGCCCGTCGCGGCGATCAGCGCCCGCGACAGCGGCTGGCGGGTCTTCACCCCCGACTCGGCACGGGTCGCGCGGCCCAGCTCCACCAGCCGCCGTACCAGCGCCATCTGACGGGAGAGCGCCGGGTCGATCACCGACAGGTCCGCCTGCGGCCAGGACGTCAGGTGCACCGACTCGGGCGCGTCCTGGGTGACGGTGACGACCATGTCCTGCCAGACCCGCTCCGTGATGAACGGGGTCAGCGGGGCCATCAGCCGGGTCACCGTCTCGACCACGTTGTGCAGCGTGCGCAGCGCCGCCTTGTCGCCCTGCCAGAAGCGGCGGCGCGAGCGGCGCACGTACCAGTTGGACAGATCGTCGACGAAGGCCGAGAGCAGCTTGCCGGCCCGCTGCGTGTCGTACGACTCCATCGCCTGCGTGGTCTGGTCGACCAGCGCGTGCAGCTCGCTCAGCAGCCAGCGGTCGAGCAGCGGCCGGTCGGCCGGGGCCGGGTCGGCGGCGCTCGGCGCCCAGCCGGAGGTACGGGCGTACAGCGCCTGGAAGGCGACCGTGTTCCAGTACGTGAGGAGGGTCTTGCGCACGACCTCCTGGATCGTGCCGTGGCCCACCCGCCGCGCCGACCAGGGGGAGCCGCCGGCCGCCATGAACCAGCGGACCGCGTCGGCGCCGTGCTGCTCCATGAGCGGGATCGGCTGGAGGATGTTGCCCAGGTGCTTGGACATCTTCCTGCCGTCCTCGGCGAGGATGTGGCCGAGGCAGACGACGTTCTCGTAGCTCGACTTGTCGAAGACGAGGGTGCCGACGGCCATCAGCGTGTAGAACCAGCCGCGCGTCTGGTCGATCGCCTCCGAGATGAACTGCGCCGGGTAGCGCTTCTCGAAGAGGTCCTTGTTCCGGTACGGGTAGCCCCACTGCGCGAACGGCATGGAACCCGAGTCGTACCAGGCGTCGATGACCTCGGGGACGCGGACGGCGGTCAGCCGGCAGCCGTCCTGCGGGCAGGTGAAGGTCACCGCGTCGATGAACGGGCGGTGCGGGTCGAGGCCGCTCTGGTCGGTGCCGGTCAGCTCCGTCAGCTCGGCGCGGGAGCCGACGCAGGTGAGGTGGTCGTCCTCGCAGCGCCAGATCGGCAGCGGGGTGCCCCAGTAGCGGTTGCGGGAGAGCGCCCAGTCGACGTTGTTGTTCAGCCAGTCGCCGTACCGGCCGTGCTTGACCGAGTCAGGGAACCAGTTCGTCCGCTCGTTCTCCTCCAGCAGGCGGTCCTTGACGGCCGTCGTACGGATGTACCAGGACGGCTGCGCGTAGTAGAGGAGCGCGGTGTGGCAGCGCCAGCAGTGCGGGTAGCTGTGCTCGTACGGCACATGGCGGAAGAGCCGGCCGCGCTCCTTCAGGTCCGCGGTCAGCACCTCGTCGGCCTTCTTGAAGAAGACCCCGCCGACCAGCGGGAGATCCGCCTCGAACGTGCCGTCCGGGCGGACCGGGTTCACGACCGGGAGGCCGTAGGCGCGGCAGACCTTGAGGTCGTCCTCACCGAAGGCGGGGGACTGGTGGACCAGTCCCGTACCGTCCTCCGTCGTCACGTACTCGGCGTTGACGACGTAGTGCGCCTCCGCAGGGAACTCCACGAGGCCGAAGGGACGGTCGTACGTCCAGCGTTCCATCTCGTGGCCCGTGAAGGACGCGCCGGTGGTCTCCCACCCCTCGCCCAGCGCCTTGCCGACCAGCGGTTCGGCGACGACGAGCCGCTCCGCGCCGTCCGTCGCGACCACGTAGCGGACGTCGGGATGCGCGGCGACCGCGGTGTTCGACACCAGCGTCCACGGGGTCGTCGTCCAGACCAGCAGGGACGCCTCGCCGGCGAGCGGACCCGAGGTGAGCGGGAAGCGGACGAAGACCGAGGGGTCGACGACCGTCTCGTACCCCTGGGCCAGCTCGTGGTCGGACAGCCCGGTCTGGTCGCGCGGGCACCAGGGGGCGACCCGGTAGTCCTGGACGAGCAGGCCCTTGCCGAAGATCTCCTTGAGCGACCACCAGACGGAGTCCACGTACTCGGGGTCCATGGTCCGGTACGCGTTGTCGAGATCGGTCCAGTACCCCATGCGCGTCGTCAGCTCGGCGAACGCGTCGGTGTGCCGGGTGACGGACTCGCGGCACTTGGCGTTGAACTCGGCGATGCCGTACGCCTCGATGTCCTTCTTGCCGGTGAAGCCCAGTTCCTTCTCGACCGCCAGCTCCACGGGCAGGCCGTGGCAGTCCCAGCCGGCCTTGCGGGCGACGTGGTAGCCGCGCATGGTGCGGAAGCGCGGGAAGACGTCCTTGAAGACGCGGGCCTCGATGTGGTGCGCGCCGGGCATGCCGTTGGCGGTGGGCGGGCCCTCGTAGAAGACCCACTCCGGGCGGCCCTCCGACTGTTCGAGGGTCTTTTCGAATACCTTGTTCTCGCGCCACAGGTCGAGCACGGCGTGCTCCAGCGCGGGCAGGTCGACCTGGGCGGGCACCTGGCGGTACCGGGGGGCGGTCGCGGGCGTCGGCGAGGGTTCTGGTGTCATGGGGCGCTTCCTCCGGCGGGACTGCGGCATCTCCGTCGAAGGGACGAGAGCTGGGCTCCCGCGGTACCACCCTCCTTGGCCCCGGACGTCACCGCCCGTGGCCCCCTCATTGGGGTCGCGCTGCCGGTTCTACTCGCCCTGCGGTGACCTGGGCTTTCTTCCGGCGGCTCCGGGGTGATGCTTCACATCGCGCTCTGCCCCCGGGCTCTCACCGTCCCCGGGTCGCTCATGGCCGCGTACGACGCTACTGGTCCCCATCCACGCCTCTCGCTGGGCCCAGTGTACGGGGCGGCGCCCGGCCCGGCCGACCGGTTTCCGCGGCGGGGGCGGTGGGGCGCGCGGGAGGTGGGGAGGGGAGCGCCGTACGGCCGAGCGTATGACCCGAACGGTTATACCGGCGCGCGTGTACGGCGTGGCGCACCCGGCGGCGGATTACCCGGCGGGGAGCTGGGCACAACGGATGGAGGCCGGTCTTCTCGCGCCATGGGAGGGGCCGGAGAGGCGGCGTGCCCCGTTGCCGCGGGGCTGGTGTCGATTTATCGTCCCAGCACGATTCGCGAGCAAGATCGCGCTATGTGAAGGGGCCGCGGCCATGGTGGCGAAGAAGACCGCCGCGAAGAAGACGGCGGCGAAGAAGGCGGCCGCCAGTTCGAGCGCCAAGGAGACGCCGGCCAAGAAGACGGCGGCGAAGAAGACCACCGCCAAGAAGGCCGCGGCCAAGAAGGCGGCGGCGAAGAAGGCGGAGGCGAAGAGCACACCGGACACGAAGGCGCCGGCGAAGAAGGCTCCGGGCAGGAAGGCGGCCGCCAGGAAGACGGCCGCGAAGAAGGCACCTGCGAGGAAGACGCCGGCGAGCAAGGCACCTGCGAAGCAGGCCGCGTCCGCGGCCGAGGGGGCGGCCCAGGCCGCGGAACAGACGGGAGCCAACACGGTGGGAGCTAAGAAGACTGCGGGCGGCACGGGCGCGGCCGGCGCCGCGGTGTCCACGGCGCAGGTCGCCGCGGCACCGCCCGGGGAACTCGCGGTACGGCCCGGCGAGGACCCCTGGACGCCGGAGGAGGTCGCCGAGGCGCGTACGGGTCTGGAGAGCGAGATCGCCCGGCTGAGCGCCGAGATCACCTCGTCGGAGGCGGCACTGGCCGGGCTGATGCGGGACTCCGGGGACGGCGCCGGTGACGACGACGCGGACACCGGCACGAAGAACATCACGCGGGAACACGAGATGTCCCTCGCCGCCAACGCCCGCGAGATGCTGGAGCAGACCGAGCGGGCCCTGCTGCGGCTCGACTCGGGCACGTACGGACTCTGCGAGGTCTGCGGCAAGCCGATCGGCAAGGCCAGGATGCAGGCGTTCCCCCGGGCCACCCTCTGCGTGGAGGACAAGCAGAAGCAGGAACGGCGGGGCTGACACGTCCCGCGAGGTCGGGGCGGCCGGGTGCCTGGTGTGACGGCAGGTCGAGGTTAGGGGACGGGGGTACCGGGGTGACGTACCCTCGTCCTCAGTCAGGCACCCAGTACTCCAGCAGTTGAGGGACTCACGTGGCAGAGGCGGAGCACATCATCGGTACGCCGTCCGGTGACCGTGGCAGTGACGAGGACGCCGCGGTCCCGGCCGAGCAGCCGAAGGGCAAGCGCAAGATCGTCGCGCTCTTCGTCGTCGCCGTACTGGCGTACCTGCTCGACCTCGGAAGCAAGATGCTGGTGGTCGCCGAGCTGGAGCACCACGAGCCGATCGAGGTCATCGGCGATCTGCTGAAGTTCGAGGTGATCAGGAACGCGGGCGCCGCCTTCGGCATCGGCGAGGCGTTCACCGTCATCTTCACGATTATCGCGGCGACGGTGATCGTGGTGATCGCCCGGCTCGCGCGCAAGCTCTACAGCCTGCCCTGGGCCATCGCGCTGGGGCTGCTGCTCGGCGGCGCGCTCGGTAACCTCACCGACCGGATCTTCCGTTCCCCCGGGGTCTTCCAGGGCGCCGTGGTCGACTTCATCGCACCCGCGCACTTCGCGGTCTTCAACCTCGCGGACTCCGCGATCGTCTGCGGCGGCATCCTGATCGTGCTGCTCTCCTTCCGCGGGCTCGACCCCGACGGGACCGTCCACAAGGACTGAGCACCCGGGAGCGGAGGGCGTGCGGTCGGGGCTGTCGTAGCCACAAGGCATACTCGACAGGTGAGCTTTCCCGAGATCAGAACCCTGCCCGTGCCCGACGGCCTGGAGGGCGAGCGCGTCGACGCCGCCATAGCCCGTATGTTCGGCTTCTCCCGTACGAAGGCGGCCGAGCTGGCCGCCTCCGGGAAGGTCCAGGTCGACGGCGCCGTGGTCGGGAAGTCCGAGCGCGTGAACGGCGGGGCCTGGCTGGAGGTCGAGATGCCCGCGGCGCCCGCGCCCGTACAGATCGTCGCCGAGCCCGTTGAGGGCATGGAGATCGTGCACGACGACGACGACATCGTCGTGATCGTCAAGCCCGTCGGCGTCGCCGCGCACCCCAGCCCCGGCTGGTCCGGCACCACCGTCATCGGCGGTCTGGCCGCCGCCGGCTACCGCATCTCGACCTCCGGCGCGGCCGAACGCCAGGGCATCGTGCACCGGCTGGACGTCGGCACCTCCGGGCTGATGGTCGTCGCCAAGTCGGAGCGCGCGTACACGCTGCTCAAGGCGCAGTTCAAGGAGCGCGTCGTCGACAAGCGCTACCACGCGCTGGTGCAGGGGCACCCGGACCCGATGAGCGGCACGATCGACGCGCCCATCGGCCGCCACCCGAACCACGACTACAAGTGGGCCGTCACCGCCGAGGGCAAGCCGTCGGTCACGCACTACGACCTGATCGAGGCGTTCCGGTCCGCCTCGCTGCTCGACATCAAGCTGGAGACGGGCCGTACGCACCAGATCCGGGTGCACATGTCCGCCCACCGCCACCCCTGCGTGGGCGATCTGACCTACGGCGCCGACCCGACGCTCGCCAAGCGGCTCGGGCTGACCCGGCAGTGGCTGCACGCCGTACGCCTCGGCTTCGAGCACCCGTCGGACGGGCGCTGGGTGGAGTACGCGAGCACCTACCCCGACGACCTCCAGGGCGCGCTGGACAAGGTCAGGGCGGAGAGCAACGCGTGACCGCGCCCGGCTACACGCTGCGGGTCGCGCGGGACCCGGCGGACGTCGAGGCGTGCTTCGCGGTCCGCAAGGAGGTCTTCGTCGTCGAGCAGCGCGTGCCCGAGGAACTGGAGTACGACGGCCGGGACGGCGACGCGGTGCAGGTGCTGGCCGTACGCGACGACGGGACGCCGCTGGGCACCGGACGGCTGCTGTACGGGCCCGGCGCGGCCGACCGTACCGGCGGCGACCCGGACACCGGCTCCCTCGGACGGCTCGCGGTCTCCCCGGCGGCCCGGGGTCTCGGTATCGGCGCCGCGCTCGTACGGGCCATCGAGGACGCGGCGCGCGATCGGGGCCTGCGGGTGGTGGACCTGCACGCGCAGACACATGCGCTCGGCTTCTACGAGCGGCTCGGATACGAGGCGTACGGACCCGAGTTCCCGGACGCGGGCATTGCGCACCGGTCCATGCGCCGGGTGCTCCCGGGCAAGGGGCTCTAGCCGCTCCGGCCGGTCGCGGGACGAGGACGTACGGGGCGGGACGAGGGCGGGGTTCCGGTTGCTCCGGCCCCCTGGCCTGCGGCGTGGGAGGGCCGTGACAGGCTTGAGGCCTTGATCGCCCATTGATCACCCTTGTCTGCCGTCAAGGCTTTCGACCACCGGAGGGCCCACCGTGGACCAGTTGGCACTGCTGATCGTCCTGCTCCTCGGGGCGGTGCTCACCGTTCCGCTCGGGGACAAACTGGGGCTGCCCTCACCGGTGCTGATGACGATCGTCGGCGTCGTCCTGGCGCTGCTGTCGTTCGTACCGAATGTGCAGGTGCCACCGGACTTCATCCTTCCGCTCCTGCTGCCACCGCTGCTGTACGCGGCCGTGCAACGCACCTCCTGGCGGCAGTTCACGGCGAACCTCCGGCCCATCTTCCTGCTCGCGGTCGCCCTGGTCTTCGTGACCACGGCGGCCGTGGCGGCGGTCGCCCACTCGATCGTGCCCGGCCTGCCCCTCGCCGCCGCGGTCGTGCTCGGCGCGCTCGTCGCCCCGCCCGACCCGGTGGCCGCGACCGCCGTCGCCGGATCGCTCGGGCTGCCCCGGCGGCTGGTCTCCATCCTGGAGGGCGAAGGTCTCTTCAACGACGTCACCGCGATCGTGCTCTACCACGTGGCGATCGCGGCGGCCATCAGCGGCACCTTCTCCTGGCCGAGCGCCGTCGGCTCCCTGGTCCTCTCCGCGGTGGTGGCCGTGGCGGTGGGGCTCGGGCTCGGCTGGCTCACCAACAAGCTGATGTCGCTGCTCGGCGACGCGACCCTCCAGATCGGCCTGTCGCTGCTGGTGCCGTTCGTCAGCTACGTACTGGCGGAGGAACTGCACGGCTCCGGGGTGCTCGCCGTCCTCACCACCGCGCTCTTCCTCGCCACGCACACGGCGGACGCCGACGACGTCATGGGACGGCTGGCGGGCAACTCCTTCTGGCAGGTCGTCGACACGCTCGTCACCGGGGTGGCCTTCGGACTCATCGGGCTTGAGCTGCACAACGCGTTCGGGGCGGCCGAGAGCCGGACGTTGGAGATGCTCCGCTGGGGCGCGGTGGTCGTCGGGGTCGTCGTGTTCGTCAGGCTGCTGTGGCTGCTGCCCGCGACCTGGCTGGCCAAGCGGATGCACAAGCTCCGTGACTACGACGAGGAGATCCCGACGAGCTGGCGCGAGACCGTCGTCATGTGGTGGGCCGGGATGCGCGGGGTGGCCTCGGTCGCGCTGGCGCTGGCGATCCCGCTGGAGACGGAGAGCGGTGAGCCGTTCCCGGGCCGCGAGGAGATCATCTTCATCGCGTTCGCGGTCATCATGGCGACCCTGGTGGTCCAGGGGCTGACGCTGCCCTGGCTGGTGAAGAAGCTCGGGGTACGGGCGGACACCAAGGCGGAGCACGAACTGGAGCACATGCTCGCGCTCCGGGCCGCGAAGGCGGCGAAGGGCCGGCTCAAGGAGATCGAGACGGTGGAGGAGGTCCCGGAGGAGATCAGCGAGCGGCTGGCGCGCGTGGCCATCGACATCGGGCTGCGGATCAGCCCCGACCTGGCGGACGACGAGCGCCGCGAGTGGGCCGCGCAGCGGGTCGCCCGCGGCCGGGCCGTACAGCGCATCCAGCGCGAGATGATGTCGGCGGCCCGCCACGAGGTCCTGTCGGCCAGGAACGAGCCGGGCGCGAACCCGGAGATCGTGGACCGGGTCCTGCGCCAGCTTGACGTGCGCAGCATGCACTGACGCGCTGACGTGGGTGGCGCGATGACGCGCTGACGCCGGTGGCGCGGGCGCCGGCGTACGCGGGCAGACGCGCCCCGGCGTACGGCCCGGGAGCGTCGTCAGCCGCGCCCGGTGTCGGCGTCCCCGCCCGTCCTGACCTGCCGGTCGTCCCCGGCGGAGCCGTCGTCGTCCTCGGTGTTCTCCCTGGGCGCGGCGACCCGGCCGCGCGCGGGCGGCGCGGCGACCTCGCCCACGATCCTCGGCAGCGCGTACGGATGGTGCGCGGCCAGCCAGGCCACCATCTCCTCCCGTACCGCGCAGCGCACCTTCCAGATGTCGTCCGCGTCCTTGGCCGTGACCACCGCGCGCACCTCGATCGTGGTCGGCGTGGTGTCCGTGACCGCCAGGCTCCAGTCCCGGCCGTCCCAGGACGGGCACCCCGCCAGGATCTCCTGGAGCTTCTCGCGCATCAGCGGCACCGGCGCGGTGTGGTCGAGCTGGAGGAAGACCGTGCCGGTCATCTGGACCCCGCCGCGCGACCAGTTCTCGAAGGGCTGGGAGGTGAAGTACGAGACGGGCATGGTGATGCGCCGCTCGTCCCAGGTCCGTACGGCGAGGAAGGTGAGCGTGACCTCCTCGACCACGCCCCACTCGCCGTCGACCACCACCGTGTCCCCGATGCGCACCATGTCGCCGAAGGCGATCTGGAACCCGGCGAAGAGATTGCTCAGCGTGGACTGCGCGGCGACACCGGCGACGATGCCGATGATGCCCGCGGAGGCCAGCATCGACGTACCGATGCTGCGCAGATCGGGGAAGGTCAGCAGCATCGCCGCGACCGCGACCACCACGACGACGGCGATCACGATGCGCATCATCAGCGTCACCTGGGTCCGTACGCGGCGCACCCGGGCCGGGTCGCGTGTCGAGGTCGCGTAGCGGGCGTACGACGACTCGACGACCACGGAGACGACCCGTACGACCAGCCAGGCACCCGAGCCGATCACCACCAGGGAGAGCACCCGGCCGATCTCGGCCTGGTAGTGCGAGATGAGGGACCAGCCGGTCTCGCGGTACGTACCGCGCAGCAGTGACGCCATCACCAGCACCTGGAGCGGCACGCCGCAGCGGCGCAGGAGCCCCCACAGCGGGGTCTCGGGGTGACGCTGGTCCGCGCGGCGGAGCACCAGGTCCACCACCCAGCCGAGCGCCAGGGTGAGCAGGACCGTGCCGCCGAGCACGATCAGTGGGCGCAGTGCGTTCTCCATGACTCCCTTTTGTCCCTCTCGTGCGGGGCGGGCGTGGGCGGACTGGCAGGATGTCCGGATGGACATCATGCTCTTCCACTCCGTCTACGGTCTCCGCCCGGCGGTGCACGCCGCCGCCGACCGGCTGCGCGCCGCGGGGCACGAGGTGCGCGTGCCCGACCTCTTCGAGGGGGAAACGGTCTCGACCGCGGAGGAGGGGATGAAGCTGAAGGACCGGATCGGCAAGGAGGAACTGCTGCGCCGGGCGGTGCTGGCCGCGGCACCCTACTCCGAGCGCGGTCTGGTGTACGTGGGGCTCTCGCTCGGCGGTTCCATCGCGCAGAACCTGGCGCTGGGCGACGCGAAGGCGCGTGGGCTGCTCCTGCTGCACGGTACGTCCGACATCGCGGAGAACGCGTCCGTGGACGAGCTGCCCGTACAGCTCCATGTGGCGGACCCCGACCCGTTCGAGCCGCACGACTGGCAGACCGCCTGGTACCTGCGGATGCGGCAGGCGGGGGCCGACGTGGAGGTCTACCGCTATCCCGGGGCCGGCCACCTGTTCACCGACCCGGAACTGCCCGACTACGACGAGCGGGCCGCCGAGGAGACCTGGCGGACCGCGCTCGCCTTCATCGGCTCGCTGTGAGCCCCCGGCTCAGCCCTTGAGCGCCTTGGTGATCGCGGCGTTGAAGTCCGCCACGGTCATGGGCGGGTTGTCGCTGCCCTCGGCCGTGAGCTTCTTGCCGTCCATCTTCAGGGTGGGCGTGCCCTGCACACCGCTCTTGTCGAAGGCGGCGGACATCTTCATCGCCCAGGCGTCGTACGTACCGTTCTCGACGTCCTTCTTGAAGGTCGCGTCGCCCTTGAGCGCGCTCACGGAGTCGGCCACTTCGAGGAGGTAGCTGTCCTTGGCGAACTTGTCCTGCGACTCCTCGGGGTGGTACTTCGCCGAGTAGAGCGCGGTCTTGTACTCCAGGAACGCCTCGGGGCTCACATTGAGCGCCGCGCCCAGCGCCGACAGGGCGTTCTTGGAGCCCTCGCCGTTGTCGGAGTTGTCGATGAAGGTCGCGCCGACATACTTGATCTTGAACTTGCCGGCGTTGACGTCGTTGTGGACGGTCTCACCGACGGCCTGCTCGAAGGTGGCGCAGACGGGGCAGCGGGAGTCCTCGTACAGTTCGAGCGTCTTCTTGGCGTCCTTCTTGCCGATGACGACCGTGGTGCCGTTCGTGCCCTCGGTGTTCTTGGGGGCGACGACGGTCTTCTCGTCCTTCATCGTCTCCCAGTGGGAGGGCTTGTTGGACTGGACGACGGCGTAGCCGACGCCGCCGGCTATCGCGAGGACGGCGACGGCCGAGCCGATGACGACGAGCTGGCGGCGTACCCTGTCCTTCTTCGCCTGCCGCTCGCGCTCGGCGCGCAGCCGCTCGCGGGCGGCTGCCTTGTTGGCCTGGTTGTTGCGTGCGCTCATGATGGTTCGCTCCGTGGGGATGACGTGATGCCGCTGAGGGCGGGGAGGGATGCCGGGCCGGGACGCGGCGCGGGCCGGTGCTCCGGGCTCGGGCCCGTGCTCGGGAAGAGCCTCAGGCGACGAGGCCGAGCGCCGGTCCCGGCGGGCCCCGCCGTCCCACGGAGTGGACGAGGAGCCGGTGGCGGGAGGGGCGCGGGCGGTCCGCGGGGCGCGGGGCGCGCCGTACCGCGCGGGCGGCCGTGGAGACCACGGCGACCGCGATCAGCAGCGGCCGGAACGCACTCACGGCCGCGGCCCGGATCAGCCGGGACAGCGCCTTCTCGCCGTGCCGCAGCCAGGCCGCGGCGAGCAGCCCGACCGCCACATGGACGGCCAGCAGCAGCCAGGGCAGGGCCGGGTCGGGGGAGTCCAGCAGCGCGGCGGCTGTGGACCGCGGCGAGGCCACCCCGGGCAGCGGCGCGCCGAGGCCGCCGCCGCACAGCACGTCGAAGCCGACGGAGCGCAGCGACCCGGCCACCGGGCCGCCCGAGGGGCCGTAACAGACGCGCTGGCCGCTGGTGAAGACCGTGTCGGCGGCCAGTTCGAGCGGGACGAGCAGGGCGGCGATCCGCCAGAAGCCGCGCTCGCGGCCCGCCGCCGCGTAGGTGAGCGCGAACACGGCGGCGCCGAGCCCGGCGACCAGGGAGAGCGGCAGCGGGGTGCGGGACAGCAGCACGTGCGAGCCCGCGGACAGCGTCACGACCAGTGCCGTGAAGAGTGCTGCCCGCGCCGCTCTGAGCCGCGTCCCGGATATGTCCATCGTCGCCGAGTGTGCCATGGGTCCCTGTAAACGATCCCTAAAGCATCACGGAATCCGCCGCCGGGCGGCCCGTGCGACCTACGCCAGCCGGCCGTTGCGGAACAGGTCCACGAAGATCTGGTGGTCGGCCCTGGCCCGTGCCCCGTACATGTGTGCGAAGTCCACCAGCAGGGCGGCGAAGCCGTCCTCGTCGGCCGCGATCGCCGCGTCGATGGCACGTTCCGTGGAGAACGGCACCAGGGAGTGCCCGCTCTCGTCGTCCGCCGCCGCGTGCATCGTCGCCGTCGCCCGGCCGAGGTCGGCGACGACCGCCGCTATCTCCTCCGGGTCGTCCAGATCCGACCAGTCCAGGTCCACCGCGTACGGCGAGACCTCCGCGACGAGCTGACCCGCCCCGTCCAGCTCCGTCCAGCCCAGCCACGGGTCCGCGTGCGCCTGGAGCGCCCGCTGCGAGATCACCGTGCGGTGGCCCTCGTGCTGGAAGTAGTCGCGGACGGCCCCGTCGGTGATGTGCCGGGAGACCGCCGGTGTCTGCGCCTGCTTGAGGTAGATCACGACATCGTTCTCCAGGGCGTCGCTGTTGCCCTCCAGCAGGATGTTGTACGAGGGCAGCCCGGCCGAGCCGATGCCGATGCCCCGACGGCCCACGACGTCCTTGACGCGGTACGAGTCGGGGCGGGTCAGGCTGGACTCCGGAAGCGTCTCCAGATAGCCGTCGAACGCGGCGAGGATCTTGTACCGGGTGGCCGCGTCCAGCTCGATGGAGCCGCCGCCCGCCGCGAAGCGCCGCTCGTACTCCCGGATCTCCGTCATCGAGTCCAGCAGCGAGAAGCGCGTCAGCGAGCGGGCCGAGCGCAGCGCGGTCAGCAGCGGGCCCTGGGCCGTGTCCAGGGTGAAGGGCGGCACCTCGTCGTTCTTCGCGCCGGTCGCCAGCGCGTGGATCCGCTCGCGGTAGGCGCCCGCGTAGATCTCCACCAGCTCGGTGATCTGCGGGTCGCTGAGCGCCTTCGTGTAGCCGATCAGCGCGAGCGAGGCGGCGAACCGCTTCAGGTCCCAGGTGAACGGGCCGATGTACGCCTCGTCGTACTTTTCGTAGAGACGTTGGTCTTCGCTCGGGAGGATGCCCCCGCTCCGCTGCCTTACTCGCGGCCACCAAGCGGGGGCACACGGGGCGCTACACGCGCTTCACAGACTCCGGGGGGACCAACCACTCACGACCCCCGCCGTCAGGCCACAAGAAGGCTGTGGGGCGCTTGCGGCGCTCCCCGGGCGACTCGGCAGGGTCCTCATAGTCCCGGATCACGGCTCGTAGGACGCCGACCCGTCCCGTCGCGTCCTCCACCCGGTAGCCAACGTCTTCCACTGTGATCACTGGTGACCCTCCGGATGGCGTCGCAAGTAGACGTTGCAGTCGGACACCGTGGTCATGTCACCACCCGTACGCGCACGGTCCCGCACGTTGGCGAGTTCGACACAGCCAGGACACCCCTCAACCGGGGTCGGCTCCAACTCCATACGCAACGGCAACTCAACCGGAGCGGTCTGATACCTCGTGGGTTCGGTCATTCCGTCAGCTTCCGACCGAAGTCGATCTACGACTAGCGGCCCTGTGTCGGCCAACTGTCGGCCAGACTTGACCCATGACAGGCAGCATCGGGGCCAACATCCGGCGCCTACGCGAACAGCGCGGGTGGAGTCAGGCACGACTGGCGCGGGAAACATGCCGCGCCGCCGACGTCCAGGGCGACCCAATCGGGCGGCAGGAAGTCAGCCGGTACGAGACAGGTAAGCGCACCCCCCGCGAGTGGCTGCCGTTCATTGCAGCCGCTCTCGGCGTACCGGTGGATGCGCTCAGAGCGTCACCAGAGCCCACGGAGCCGCCTCGACCGGCACTGGCCGACTACTTGCCCGATGGTGATCCGCTCGCCCCGATCAGCGCCCGTACGGGGCGACGTGTCGGCATGGACGCTGTGAATGACCTACAGCAACGCGTACATGGGCTGAGACTTGCCGACGACGTGATTGCGGGAGGCGACTTGCTACGCCCCGCACTGCGCGAACTCCGTTCCGCCATAAGGCTGTTCAGGGAAGGAAGCCACTCGGAAGCCGTTGGCCTGTCGCTCCTCCAAGCCATCGGGGAGTTGGCGCAGATCGCGGGATGGATCGCCAGCGACGCGGGACAGCGCGAGGAAGCCGAACGTATCTACCGACTGGGACTGTCGGCGGCGCACTCTGCGGGAGACACGACCCTGGCGGGCAATCTTCTGGGCTCACTGGCCTACCAACGGACGAACACCGGGGACGTGCGCGCGGGTCTCGCCATGGCTCAAGCCGCAATGGAGAGCGCCACGGGAGCACCACCACGGGCGCGCGCCCTGTACCTCGACCGGGTGGCATGGGCCCACACTCAGGCCGGGGAAACTCAATCCGCGATGCGTGCACTCAGCGAGGCGAGCGATGCCCTGACAGAGCACGGCGAAGAGGAAGAACCCGCGTACCTCTATTGGGTGGACGCCGGAGAACTCCAAGTCATGGAATCGCGCGTCTACACAGAACTGCGCCGTCCACTCCGTGCCGTTCCTCTCCTTCGTGACGTGCTCAGCCGATACGACGCGACACACACACGGGAACTCGCGCTCTACCTGTCATGGCTTGCCGTCGCCCTGGCGGACGCCAACGAACCGGAGGAAGCGGCGGCAACGGCGGAGCGCGTCATCACGTTGTCCGCCGACGTGGCCAGCGGGCGCACGGCGGAGCGAGTAAGGGTTGTACTTGCGCGACTGGACGAGTTCCGCAATGTGCCCGAGGTACGCGCCCTACTGGAGCACGTCGCCTGAGACGGCACCGACCCTGAAACCCGTACACGGGCAGTGCTGCCATCACGTAGCGGTCCCGGTGGGTACGTTAAGGGGCAACTCCCCACCCCTTAACTGCGCCTTTCTCGTCCGCATCAGAGCACGTTTCCGCAGTTCAGCGCCGCATGGGGGCGGGAAACGGCATCACACCCAGGGCGCGCGTGTCGTGCTTGAGCCGGGATCGCCAGGCAAGGTTTCGCCTGAACTTTGATCACCCCCGCCCCAGGGGCCAGACGCGAGAAAGACCGTTCACCACCACGGGCAGACGGTCTCTCAGGTCGAGTCGGATCACTCCGTGTCCGCAAGCGCCCGATACAGCGTCGCGCGGGACACCTTCAGCGCCTTGGCGATCGCCGTCACGCTCTCCCCCTCAGCCTTACGCGCCTTGGCAGCAGCGAGCTTGTCAGCGTCCATCACGACCGGGCGCCCGCCCGTACGCCCCTGAGCCTTGGCAGCGTCCAGGCCCGCACGAGTCCGCTCAACGATCATGTCTCGCTCAAGCTCTGCAAAGGCAACCATCATCGTGAAGAAGAACTTCCCCTCCCCCTTGGGCGAGTAGCTACCGGCCAGCGTCCCCGTCAGAATCCGCAGGCTGATACCCCGCGCGTGCAAGTCCTCAGCGATCGTGAGCACGTCCTTGGTGGAGCGCCCCAACCGGTCCAGCTTCCACACGCACAGGGTGTCACCCTCCCGCATGTAGTCGAGAGCAGCCACCAGGCCCGCACGGTCGGCGTTCTTCCCGCTCGCCTTGTCCTCAAAGACGCGGGCGCATCCCGCATCGCTCAGCGCGTCCGCTTGAAGCTGCGCATCCTGTGCGTTGGTGCTGACTCGCTTGTAGCCGATCAGGGTTCCGGTGTTCGTGTTCGTCGTCATGCATCGATCGTCTCAAAACTCGTCTCAGAAAACCAGGGGTTTCCGGCATGTTTTGAGACGGGTTTTGAACGCCTCTCGGGGTCGATTCGAGCGGTCGGCGCGGGTGTCTCGCAAACCATCGTTTCTGAGACGCCCCACACTCGTCACGCTGCGCCACAGTCACTTGGTGGCAATCGCCAGACCCGTACGGACCTAGGGGGGCAGACACCTGACGGTCACTCGGGACGCGCCGACGGGTTCACCCCCCTGCCCCGCAAAAAAGACTCCAGTTGCCGTGCGAGAGTTTCCCCTACCACACGTTCAGGATGCAGCAGGGAAGGGGGTCCCTGCCTGGGGGTCACGCAGGCAGGGCGACGCCCCGCCAACCCTCGTACCCCGACAGCTTCCGGCGCGCGCCAAAGCGCTTGTCCATGGCTGCGAACAAAGCGCGCTTGCCTGTGACTGTGCCCAGTGAGCGGGCCAAGACGGGTTCAGCCGTGACGAACGCCTCCCACACCACAGAGGTACGCACATGCGTGCCGTGAGGCGCAGCACCGAGGTTCCGCACCCACGCTGCCGGATCACTCAACGACGCCCGGAAAGCATCGAACTGTGAAGCCAGCGACAGGAGTTGAGTCGCCCGCCCGTCGGAGGCCGACTCGATCTCCGACGCCACGTCACGCATGCGATGGATCATGCCGGGCGCAACGCCGGCAGGGGCGGGGATGGAGTCCAGTTGCTGACGCAGTGCCCCCAGGGAGACCAAGAGGCGTTCCTCCTCCTCTTCGGTGGCCGCATCGGGCAGCGCGTCTAGAGCTGCTTCCAAGCGGTCACGCAGCGCCCTACGACGTTCCTCGTTCGCCTCTCCGGAGTCCAGCGCATCGGCCAGACCGCGCAGCCACCCACCCATGCCGCGCCGAATCAGCGGCCAGTCCCGCCACTCTCCACCCGGCGTCGTCCACTGCGCCCCCGACCACACGAACGGCACCGGTCCACTCGCCCTGTTGGCGTACCGTGCCGCCGCTTCCAGCGCATCGCGTGCCAACGTGTCAGCTATGTATTTACTCAAAACTCCTAAACCCCCTACAGAGAGACATTGAAGCCACATCATCCCCGCTGTCCGACCGATCACTGACCAAGACAGGTGACCAAGGTGACCCGGCAACCACCCAAGAGGTGATCCCAGAGACTAACAAAATGCCAGCTCACACGCTGTTTAGGTGAAGAGAGAGCAGCAAAAACAATCCTCTCTGACGTTAGAGCGGAGACCGGATTCCAAACCGTCATTCGTCATTCCGTCACCACCCCGAGCCCCAGCGCCCCCAGGAACACCGAACGGCCCGGCACCGGGGGAATATATCCAGCAACGGGCCGCGAACGGCGCTCAGGCGGGCTTACACGCCCTCTTGCCGGGCGATGTCGCCCAAGAGGTCCTGTCGGATCACTTCATGCTCTTCCGCTGACATGATGCGCCGACGGGGCATCTCCGCAGCCTCAACGGCAGCGATACCGGCAAGCTCAGCGGCTGCGTCCTCAGAGAATTCGCCCAGGTTGATATCACAGCGTTCTGCCAAGGGAACCCGGGCGCGACGCACTTCGGGATTCCGTACGGATACAGTCGCTCCTGTCTCTCGCAGCCAATCCCCGCGTTCGGATTCTGTCCAGCCATTCCAACGGTCACGGAATTTCTCTCCGGTATCGACGGTGACCCAACCGGGGTCGGTTTCCGGTACCGCTTCAAGTTCTGCAATTCGCGTCGCCGTGTCTGCGTACTGTCGCCTGAATCGCTCAAGTGCTTCGGGCGTTGCATACATGCCCGCCTTTCGGTCGTCCTCAAGTTCGGTGAGAAAGGCGCGCATCCTATCAAGGTCGGCCCCCGTCCGATTCCCCTGTTGGTAAACGCGCTCCGTAGCGTTCATGCCTCCAACGCGATTCCGAATGTCATTATTGACGTGCTCGCTCAACTCTTCGGCGCGGACGCTCACATTCGGGTGCGGATTCTGCAACGTGCCACGGCAGCGAAGAATTACCGTGTCTGGCTGGTTCTTCCCGCCGTTGGTCCGCTTCATATTCCCTTTGCAGACACCACAGCGAGCAACGCCGTACAGCCAGTGCCTACCGGCCGTGGGCTTTCGGGGAGTCGGGGGCGCGAGAGCGAGGATGGCCGCTGCCTGTTCCTCTTCGCTGACGATCGGTTCCCAGACCTCAACGGGAAGACCCTCTTCACGGACGAGCCGCTTTGTCAGGGGGTCAATCTGATGACCGATGATTGTAGGAGATCCAACGATCACGCGAATTGCGCGACTTGACCAGGCCGCCGCTTTCGGTTCCTTCTTGCCGCTGTTATGGACCCGAGGGGAAGCGACTTTCCGAGACTGTAGGTCAGCGGCAATAGCTGTCATTGCGTCGCCTTCATTGATTCGATCTACGATTTCTCGAACGACCTTTGCCGCTATGTCATCCCGGATGAGAATCTTTCCGGCGCCATCCGGATGGGGAGCGGGTGTCAATCCGTAGGGAACGCGTCCCCCCGTCCAGCGTCCGACCTTTTGAAGGTAGCGGCGTGCATTTCGTACACGGGTTCGGATGTTCTCGCGTTCCCATTCGGCAACTGTGGCGAGAATGGACGCCTGCAACCGTCCGGCCGGAGTGCTGAGGTCGAATGCATCGTGAATGGACACGAGCACCGTTCCCGCCTTCTCGGCGGCGCGGACCATATCCATGAAGCCGAAGAGACTTCGGGCGAGTCGGTCAATCTTCCACACGATCACAACGTCGTTCCGCTGCCACTCTTCCAGAAGGCGGGAAAGCCCCGGGCGCTTCGTCGGCTCAAGAGCCCCGCTCACTCCGTCATCCACGTAGACGACTACGGGCACGCCCGCCCAACGCTGCGCCGCTAGGGCTCTTCCGTCAGCTTCCTGGCGCTCAACTGACGTGCTGTCATCGGTAGTTCGGCTCAGTCGGACGTACAGCCGGATCGTTCCTGGTTGTGTGGTCACGTGAGGACTCTATCGATAAGAGCCTCCTGGAACGTACGCCTCGTCGAAGTCGTTCACATTGAAGATCAGCCGGCCGTTGGCGTCCATGTACGTGCCGAAGTTCTCCGCGTGCAGATCGCCGTGGATCCACACCCGGCTCGTCCGCTCGTCGAGGAACGCCGCCTCCGTCCCGGCGGGCTCCCCGGCCGCCGGGTCCTCCCGCGCCAGATCCTGGTAGAAGAGGCACGCCGTACCCTGGTAGAAGGCGAACGCGGAGGCCGCCATCTTCCGGAACTTCACCCGGAAGGCCGCTGGATCAGCCGCCAGAAGTTCACCGAACGCGGTGTCGAAGACGGCGAGGATCTCCTCGGCTCGCTGCTGCTCGGCTGCTTCGACGGGTCGCGGGACCGACATCGCGGGGTGCCTCCTGGTGGCGGTGGGTGGGCGGGCCACGGAGGCGGCAACGCCCCCGAAGGGCACGGCCGTGCCCTCGCAGGGGCAACGCGCGACGCCATCCGCGAGTGCCCGCCGGGACGCCCCCGATCGCCCGCCGGGCCGACCCGGGTGCCCGCCCGTTGTCGGTCGCGCGACGTAGACTTCGGGGCTGTCTCCCCGGACTGTCCGCAGCGCCGGGAGACCCCTGGGCCCGCCCCCGGGAAACCACCGTGTCGCCCGCTCACTGGAGGCCCCCGCCGTGACCAAGCCGCCGTTCACGCACCTGCATGTCCACACCCAGTACTCGCTGCTGGACGGTGCCGCGCGGCTCGGGGACATGTTCACGGCGTGCAAAGAGATGGGCATGTCCCATATCGCGATGACCGACCACGGGAATCTCCACGGGGCGTACGACTTCTTCCATCAGGCGAAGAAGGCGGGCGTGACACCCATCATCGGGATCGAGGCGTACGTGGCGCCCGAGTCCCGGCGGCTGAAGCGGAAGGTGCAGTGGGGCCAGCCGCACCAGAAGCGGGACGACGTGTCCGGTTCGGGTGGTTACACCCACAAGACGATCTGGGCGGCGAACAGCACCGGGCTGCACAACCTCTTCCGGCTCTCCTCGGACGCGTACAAGGAGGGCTGGCTCCAGAAGTGGCCCCGGATGGACAAGGAGACCATCGCGAAGTGGTCCGAGGGCCTGATCGCCTCGACCGGCTGCCCCTCCGGTGAGCTCCAGACCCGGCTGCGGCTCGGCCAGTTCGACGAGGCGCTGAAGGCGGCCTCCGAGTACCAGGACATCTTCGGCAAGGACCGGTACTTCCTGGAGCTGATGGACCACGGCATCGAGATCGAACGCCGGGTGCGGGACGGGCTGCTGGAGGTCGGCAAGAAGCTCGGCATCCCGCCGCTGGTCACCAACGACTCCCACTACACGTACGCGAACGAGGCCACCGCCCACGACGCGCTGCTCTGCATCCAGACCGGCAAGAACCTCTCCGACCCGGACCGCTTCCGCTTCGACGGCACCGGCTACTACCTCAAGTCGACCGACGAGATGTACGCCGTCGACCTCTCCGACGCCTGGCAGGAGGGGTGCGCCAACACCCGCCGGGTCGCGGACCAGATCGACACCGAGGGCTGGTTCCAGGAGCGGAACCTGATGCCCAAGTTCGAGGTGCCCGAGGGCTTCACCGAAGTCTCCTGGTTCCGCGAGGAGACCATGCGCGGCATGGCCCGCCGGTTCCCGAACGGCATCCCGGAAGACCGTATGCGCCAGGTCGAGTACGAGATGGGCATCATCATCGACATGGGCTTCCCGGGGTACTTCCTCGTGGTCGCCGACTTCATCATGTGGGCGAAGAACAACGGCATCGCGGTCGGCCCCGGCCGTGGCTCCGCCGCCGGTTCGATCGTCTCGTACGCCATGGGCATCACCGACCTCGACCCGATCGAGCACGGACTGATCTTCGAGCGGTTCCTCAACCCCGAGCGCATCTCCATGCCCGATGTCGACATCGACTTCGACGAGCGCCGGCGCGGCGAGGTCATCCGGTACGTGACCGAGAAGTACGGCGCCGACAAGGTCGCCATGATCGGCACGTACGGCAAGATCAAGGCGAAGAACGCCATCAAGGACTCCGCCCGCGTGCTGGGCTACCCGTACGCGATGGGCGACCGGCTCACCAAGGCCATGCCCGCCGATGTCCTCGGCAAGGGCATCGACCTCAACGGCATCACCGACCCCTCGCACCCCCGCTACAGCGAGGCGGGCGAGATCCGCGGGATGTACGAGAACGAGCCGGACGTCAAGAAGGTCATCGACACCGCGAAGGGTGTGGAGGGCCTGGTCCGGCAGATGGGTGTGCACGCGGCCGGCGTGATCATGTCCAGCGAGACGATCACCGACCACGTCCCCGTCTGGGTCCGGCACACCGACGGCGTGACCATCACCCAGTGGGACTACCCGCAGTGCGAGTCGCTCGGCCTGCTGAAGATGGACTTCCTCGGCCTGCGCAACCTGACGATCATGGACGACGCCGTCAAGATGGTGAAGTCCAACAAGGGCATCGACCTGGAGATGCTCTCCCTCCCGCTGGACGACCCCAAGACGTACGAACTGCTCTGCCGCGGCGACACGCTCGGCGTCTTCCAGTTCGACGGCGGCCCCATGCGCTCGCTGCTGCGCCAGATGCAGCCCGACAACTTCGAGGACATCTCCGCCGTCTCGGCCCTCTACCGGCCGGGCCCGATGGGCATGAACTCGCACACGAACTACGCGGAGCGCAAGAACGCCCGCCAGGAGATCACCCCGATCCACCCGGAGCTGGAGGAGCCCCTCAAGGAGGTGCTCGGCCTCACCTACGGTCTGATCGTCTACCAGGAGCAGGTGCAGAAGGCCGCCCAGATCGTCGCCGGGTACTCGCTCGGCGAGGCCGACATCCTGCGCCGCGTGATGGGCAAGAAGAAGGCCGACGAGCTGGCGAAGAACTTCGTCCTCTTCGAGGCCGGCGCCAAGAAGAACGGCTTTTCCGACGCGGCGATCAAGGCGCTGTGGGACGTGCTGGTGCCGTTCGCCGGATACGCCTTCAACAAGGCGCACTCCTCCGCGTACGGACTGGTCACCTACTGGACCGCCTACCTCAAGGCGAACTATCCCGCCGAGTACATGGCCGCCCTGCTGACCTCGGTCAAGGACGACAAGGACAAGTCGGCGGTCTACCTCAACGAATGCCGCCGCATGGGCATCAAGGTGCTGCCGCCCAACGTCAACGAGTCGCTGTCCAACTTCGCGGCCCAGGGTGACGACGTCATCCTGTTCGGCCTGACCGCCGTCCGTAACGTCGGCCAGAACGTCGTCGACTCGATCATCCGGTCCCGCAAGGCCAAGGGGAAGTACGCGACCTTCCCCGACTTCCTCGACAAGGTCGAGGCGGTCGTCTGCAACAAGCGCACCGTCGAATCGCTGATCAAGGCCGGCGCCTTCGACGAGATGGGCCACACCCGCAAGGGCCTGGTCGCCCACCACGAACCGATGATCGACAACGTCGTCCAGGTCAAGCGCAAGGAGGCCGAGGGCCAGTTCGACCTCTTCGGCGGCGGCGACGAGGAGACGAGCGAACCGGGGTTCGGGCTCGACGTCGAGTTCTCCGACATCGAGTGGGACAAGACGTACCTCCTCGCGCAGGAGCGCGAGATGCTCGGCCTCTACGTCTCCGACCACCCGCTCTTCGGCCTGGAGCATGTGCTCTCCGACAAGGCCGACGCGTCGATCTCCCAGCTCACCGGCGGGGAACACGGCGACGGCGCGGTCGTCACCGTCGGCGGCATCATCTCCGGCCTCCAGCGCAAGATGACCAAGCAGGGCAACGCCTGGGCGATCGCCACCGTCGAGGACCTGGCCGGCTCCATCGAGTGCATGTTCTTCCCCGCGACCTATCAGCTCGTCTCCACCCAGCTCGTTGAGGACACGGTCGTCTTCGTCAAGGGACGGCTCGACAAGCGCGAGGACGTCCCCCGGCTCGTCGCCATGGAACTCCAGGTCCCCGACGTCTCCTCCGCCGGCACCGACGCGCCCGTCACCATCACCATCCCCACGGTGAAGCTCACCCCGCCCATGGTCAGCAGGCTCGGCGAGATCCTCAGCCACCACCGGGGCAACTCCGAGGTCCGGATCAAGCTCCAGGGCGCCAGGAAGACCACCGTGCTCCGCCTCGACCGGCACCGGGTCCAGCCCGACCCGGCGCTCTTCGGCGATCTGAAGGTCCTGCTCGGCCCGTCCTGCCTGGCCGGGTAGCGGCGACCCGTACGGCGGGGGGACCGGTTCCGTACACACGCAAGGAGGGGCGCGCCCGGAAACCGGGCGCGCCCCTCCTTGCGTGTGCTGACGCGCGTACGGGTGTCAGTTGTGGCCGAAGCGCTTCTGCCGCTTGTGGGCGACGTCCGACGGCGTGATCCTCTGCTCCACCTGGTCGGAACGGTCCTCCATCGACGAGGACCTCGACTCCTGGGTGCCGCGCTCCGACTCCGAGCGGGCGTGCTGTTTGTTGCCGCGATCCCGGTTCTTGTTCTTCGACATGGCGCTGCCTCCTGCGGTTCTGTGCGGACCAGGGGCCTCGTTCAGACTCACATAGGCCGTAAAACGCCGCATTTTGGATCATCGCCGTGTGTAGCGGGTGGCCTGCCGTCGGCCTCCGCCGTGGAGTCCGTCACCGATCCGCCACGCCGATGATCGAGTTCCGGACGTTAAGCCTCTTGCCGTCGGGCAGACTCGAAGCAAACCCGCAGTAACTCCCGATCTCCCGATCCCGAGGTTCCCGAAAGAGGGTGGAACGCGTGGACCGCTGCGTCGTCCTGGTGGACGCCGGCTACCTGCTGGGCGCCGCCGCGAGCCTGCTGGCCGGAGAGCCGGCCCGATCCCGCATCACCGTCGACCACGCGGCCCTGATCCAAGGCCTCAGGGAGCGCGCCGAGGCCGATACGGAACAGCCGCTGCTCCGGATCTACTGGTTCGACGGCGCCCCCGACCGGGTCCCGCAGCCCGAGCACCGACGGCTGCGCGTGATGCCCCGCGTCACCGTACGCCTCGGCGCCCTCACGAGAAGCGACGGCCGCTGGGCGCAGAAAGGCGTCGACGCGGCGATGCATGCAGAACTCACCGAACTGGCCAGAAACCGCGCCTGCTCCGACGTGGTGCTGGTCACCGGCGACGGCGATCTTCTCCCCGGCCTGATGTCGGCCAAGGAACACGGCGTCGCGGTCCACCTCTGGGCGGTCCAGGCCGCCGACGGTGACTACAACCAGTCCGAGGACCTGGTCGCCGAGGCCGACGAGCGCCGGGTACTGGACCGTGCCTGGATCACCAAAGCCGTACGCGCCAAGGACCTGGGCGGCGTCTGCGCGCCGCCCCCCGCCCCGCGCCCGGAGATCGCGGCGATCCTCTCCGCACCGCTGCCGGAATCGGCGCTCGCGGCCTCCGCGGAACGCGCGGCCCAGGCCCGCACCCAGGCGCCCACCGGCCGCAACGGCTCCACGGCACCGCCCGCCGACAACGGCGCCGAGCCCCACCCGGCACCCCCTGGCACCAAGACCGTCCCCACCCCCAAGGACCTCGCGGGCCTGCGCGCCCCCGGCACCGACCGGCAGCCCGCACCCTCCCAGCCCCCGGGGGGCGCGACGCTCCGCTGGTCCTCCGACAAGGGCTGGGTGGAACGCCCGGGCGGCGGCCCGTCCGGCGAACCCCCCGAGACGGCGTCCCTGCCCACACTGGCCCAGCTCACCAGCGCGGAACAGCGGTGGGCGGACCGGGAGGAGGACATCACCACGGTCGGCGGTGACCCGTTCGAGGTGGGACAGGTCTTCGCCCGACGCTGGATGGAACGGCTGCCGGAAGCCGGCCACGTACAGAAACTCTCCGTGATGTACCCACGCGTCCCGCACCGCATCGACGGCGAACTGCTCCGGTACGCGGCCCGCTTCGGGCTGCTGGCACACAAGGACGACCAGATCGACGAGCACGACCGGTACGCGATCCGGGCGGGCTTCTGGCGCGAGATCGACGTACGTGCCGCCGAATCGGCGTGATTTTTGGGGCTCGGTTCGCCTCCGGGGCGCTGGCCGCACCCATCAGCGGCCTCAGGCCGCGGGCGGCGCCGAAGTCTTCGGCCTGCCTCCTCGCCTGGCCGGCGAGTGAGCCGAAGGGGCGCGTCGGCGCCGTAAGGGAGGCTGTGCTCGATATGCGGCTCCGCCGCGTGGGCGCAGGTTCGTGAGGAACGAGCGAACCGAGCACGGTCGACCGTCGGCGCCGACTTGCAGCGCCCCGGAGGCGAACCGAGCCCCCAGAACAAGGCGCCATGGGCGCGCAACGTATGGTCGTTTCTCGTGAGTACGGTGTGTGTGGTGCGCGACTTGGTCAAGACGTACCCCGCCGCGCGCGGCAGGCGTGGGAGCCCTGGGACGCCCGAGGTGCGGGCCACCGACGGGATCTCGCTCGATGTGCGGCGTGGTGAGATCTTCGGCCTGCTCGGGCCGAACGGGGCCGGCAAGTCCACGCTCGTACGGCAGATCACCGGATTGATGCGGCCCGATTCGGGGGCCGTGGAGGTCCTCGGGCACGATCTTGTGCGCCATCCGGAGCGTGCCTCGCGGCTCATCGGTTATCTGGGCCAGGAGTCGAGCGCGCTCGACGAGTTGACGGTGGCGCTCGCCGCCGAGACGACGGGGCGGCTGCGCGGGCTCACGCTCCGGACTGCGCGGGCCGAGCGGGACCGGGTGCTCGCGGAGCTGGGGCTCACGGAGATCGCCGGGCGGGCGTTGAAGAAGCTCTCCGGCGGGCAGCGGCGTCTGGCGTGTTTCGCCGCCGCGCTGGTGGGGGAGCGGCCCGTACTCGTCCTGGACGAGCCGACCACCGGCATGGACCCTGTCGCGCGGCGCGCGGTGTGGGCGGCGGTGGACCGGCGGCGCGCCGAGCACGGGGTGACGGTTCTGCTCGTCACCCACAACGTCATCGAGGCCGAGACGGTTCTCGACCGGGTCGCCGTGCTGGAGCGCGGCAAGGTCATCGCCTGCGACACGCCGGCGGGGCTGAAGGAGCAGGTCGCCGGGGACGTCCGCGTGGAGCTGGTGTGGCGGGAGCGCGCGCCGCTCGACGTTCCCGAGGTCGCCGCGTTGCGCGGGTCCGCGCAGGAGTCCGGGCGCCGCTGGGTGCTGCGGCTCGCGCCGGACGAGGCGCGTGCCGCCGTCGCCGCGGTGACCGGGGGCGCGGCCTTCGCGGCGCTGGACGACTTCACGCTGGCGACGCCGAGCCTGGAGGATGTCTATCTTGCGCTCGGCGGCCGGGCGCAGGGGCTGGTGAAGGCATGAGCGCCAGGGGCTTTTCCGGGACGTGTCCCGTGACCGCGCGGCCCGTGGCAGGGTGGGGCCCTGCGGTGGCGCGGGGCGCCGACCGCAGCCGGCAGCCGTACGTCCGCGACCAGGCCCCGGCGGACCCGAACGTACCGAACAGGAGCAGCGCCAGGTGAGCATCGTGCCCGCGGAGGCCGTGTCCGCGAGGATCCGGGCGGCGAAGGACACCTCCACCGAGGCGGCCGGGGGCGCGCCCGCGCCTCTCGCGCCCCGGGCGCGGCTGCTGCCCTCGCTCGCCGCGGTCTACCGTGCCCAGCTCTCCCGGGCGCGGGTGGCCCGGATCCCGCTGCTCTTCGTGGCGACGTTCCAGTCCGTCGGGATCATGATCCTGATGCGGGGTGTGGTGGAGGGCGGTGCGGAGGCGCGGGCCGTCGTCGCCGGTTCGAGCGTGCTCGTCGTGGCGTTCGTGGCGCTGAATCTGCTCGCCCAGTACTTCGGCCAGTTGCGGGCGAGCGGCGGCCTGGACCATTACGCCACCCTGCCGGTGCCGCCCGCCGCCGTGGTGCTGGGCGCGGCCGGGGCGTACGCCTCGTTCACGGTGCCGGGCACGGCGGTCACGGCGGTCGCCGGCAGTGTGCTCTTTCAGCTTCCGCTCACCCATCTGTGGGTGCTCGCCGCGGTCATCCCGCTCTCCGGGGCGGCCCTCGCGGGGCTCGGCGCGGCGCTCGGGCTGCTCGCGCCGCGTCAGGAACTGGCCACCCTGCTGGGCCAGCTCGGGATGTCCGCGGCGCTGCTGCTCGGGGTGTTGCCGGCGGACCGGCTGCCGGGGCCGATCGGGTACGCGCGTGATCTTCTGCCGTCCACGTACGGGGTGGAGGCGCTGGCCCGTACGTTCGACGCGCGTCCCGACTGGGCGGCCGTCGCGTTCGACCTGGGGGTCTGCGCGGCCGTCGGGGTCGTCTCGCTGGCCGTGGCGACCTGGGCGTACCGGCGGGCCGCGGTCCGCTGAGCGTGGCCGTACGGTGTCCGGTCCCCGGCCCCCGCGACGGTCCGATGCGGCGCACACCGCCGGGGCCTGGCACGATGGCACCGTGACCGCACCTCTGACACCTCCCCACCAACCGCAGCACGACGATCCCTGGCAGACACCGCCGGCCGGGGTGTCGCCCGATTCCGCGGCCGGCGCGGAGAAGGGGCCCGACATGAAGACCGAGGTGCGGCAGGCGGCCGTGGTGCTGGTGGTCGTCACGGTGTCGGGGCTGCTGCTGGGGCTGCTGTGGATGTGGCTGGCGCCGCGCGTTCCGCTGGTCTCCGACGCGACGGCCGTCTTCCTGAAGGACACGGAGGGCGAGGAGGCCATCGCCGCCGACGGTACGTTCCTTCTGCTGGCGCTCGCCTTCGGAGTGGTCAGCGCGTGTCTGGTCTTCCTCTTCCACCGGCGCGGCGGGATCGCGCTGGTCCTCGGTCTGGCGCTGGGCGGGCTGCTGGGCGCGGTGCTTGCGTGGCGGTTCGGCACGATGCTCGGCCCGACGTCGGACGTCGTGGCGCACGCCAAGCAGGCCGGCAAGGGCGTCACCTTCGACGCGCCGCTCGAACTCCACGCGAAGGGCGCGCTGCTGGCGTGGCCGGTCGCCGCGATGGTGGTGCATCTCGCGTTGACGGCCCTGTTCGGCCCGCGCGACCCGGAACCGGAGTGGGAGTGGAACACGGCGTACGGGGGCGCGCCCCGGCCGGGTGACGACAACGCGTCGTGGGGCGCCGCGGAGAAGTGACCCGCCGGGCCACGGGTGCCCGGACGGTGACGGCACCACCGCGGCGTACGCGGGGGCTCAGGCGCGGCCGATGGGGGCCACGACCGCCGCGGTGAGCGCGGCCAGGTCCCCCGGGGCGAGTTCGACCTCCAGGCCGCGGCGGCCCGCCGAGACGCACACGGTCGGATGGGCCTCGGCCGAGGCGTCCAGAACGGTACGGAGCCGCTTGCGCTGGCCCAGCGGGGAGATCCCGCCCCGTACGTACCCGGTGGTCCGCTCGGCCGCCGCCGGGTCGGCCATGGCGGCGCGCTTGCCGCCGACCGCCGCCGCCAGGGCCTTGAGGTCCAGCGAGCCGGCGACGGGGACGACGGCGACGGTGAGTTCGCCGTCCACGTCGGCGACGAGCGTCTTGAAGACCCGGTCGGGGGAGACACCCAGCGCCTGCGCGGCTTCCTCGCCGTAGGACGGGGAGGCCGGGTCGTGCTCGTACGCGTGCAGTGTGTACGCCGTGCCCGACGCGGTCAGCGCGACCGTCGCCGGGGTGCCGCCGGACTGCTGCTGCTTCCTGGACTTCTTCGCCATGGCACGGATCCCCCGGGGCGGTGCGGTCGCGTGGTCAGTTTCAGTTGAGGGCGGTCGGCGCCTGCGTCAGCGTCACGGCGGGCAGCGAGGGGAAATGGCGGATCACGGCGGTCTCCGCGCGCAGCAGCTTCAACTCGTCGCGCAGCCGGGCCGCGATGTCCGCGGCCTCCAGCAGCCGCTGTTTCGTCGGTACGTCCAGTACGGCGGCGGCGGCCACCAGGTACGACACCACCGAGGGCTCGTCCGGCAGATCCTCGATCCGGGAGAGCGAGCGCTCGCGCGCCCCGGCCAGCCGCTTCTGGTAGTTCTGGAAGGCGCGCAGGACCCCCGCGGCGAGCGTGGCCGCGCCGTCGCCGGGTTCCTCGGGCAGCTCTTCGAGCTCCGCCGTCAGATAGGGGCCGCTCGCCTCGACGGAGAGCAGCCGGACCCGGGTGGTGCCCGTGGCGACCACCTCGAAGGTGCCGTCGGGGCGTTCCCGGATCGTCGCCGCGTCCGCGACGCAGCCGACCGGGTGGAAGGCGTCGAGTGGATCGGGGCCGAAGCCGTCTGCGGGCCGGCGCTCGGGCGGCGACGCGCCCTCCGGCATGCCCGGGGCGGTCACCGCCACTTCGTGCCCGTCGCGGATGGCGACCACGGCGAAGAGGCGCGGTTCGGACTCGTCCGTCTTCAGCAGCTCACGCATGATCGCGCGATAACGCTCCTCGAAGACGTTCAGGGGCAGGACGAGGCCCGGGAACAGCACCGCGTTCAGCGGGAAGAGAGGGAGGCGTGCGGTGGTCACAACGGTCAAGCGTAATGGCCGCCGGGCCCCGACCGGTCGGTCCTGTTGCGCAAAGGCATGGTCGAGGCCACGTGGATCCGTACGGCGTCACGTGTTTCGAGGAACCGGCCGAGCGGATCGTCGGTGAAACTGGTCCACGGGAAGGACGTGGCGTACGGCCCGATCAGCCGGAACTGCTCCAGCGCCGCGGCCCAGCGGCCCCGCTCCACCAGGACGTACGCGAGGAGGTTGCGCACCTCGGCCGGCCAGGGGTCGCCCGCCTCGTACCGTTCGGAAACGGTGATCGCGAGATCGGCGGCGTCGTCGATACGGTCCCCGTGTACGGCGCCGGGCGTGCCGCTCAGCAGCCGGCTGAAGGCCGCGCGCACCGGCAGCGCCCGTACGAGCGAACCGGGCAGCGCGTCGCGCGCGGCGTCCTCGGCGAAGTCGAAGCACTCCTGGTGCGAGCCGTACCAGTGGGCCGAGAGGTACTGGAGGGCCGCGACATGGCAGCCGTAGTGGTGCGAGGAGCGGCGTACGGCCTGCGCCCACAGCGACTCGAACGCGGTGTGCGGGGCGTGCGTGCCCCGCGCGTGGTCCAGCGCCACGCGCCAGGGCACCGGGTCGCGCGGGTCGCCCTCGGCGGCGGCGTCGATCAGCGGCCCCGTCTCGCGCAGCAGTTCGGCGCGGGCCGGGGACTGCCAGGCCCTGCGGACGGCCAGTTCGGCCCGGACGAGCAGGGCGTCGGGGTCGTGCGGCGCGGCGTGCAGCCAGGCGGCGAGCCAGCCGTCCCGGCCCTGCGCGAACGCGGCCAGCCGCATGACATAGCGGTCCCGGTCCTCCCACGCGGCGGCCTCGCGTGTCGCCGTGAGCACCTTCGCGGCCTGCTCGTACTCGCCGAGTGCGGCGGCGACCAGGGCGGGCGCGAGCCGGTCGTCGGGGGAGTCGAGCAGCACCTCGTCGTCCGGCGGCAGCCCGGCGGCGAGCAGCGGGGTGTGCCGGACCATACGCGCGGTGCTGATCAGGGCGCGAAGCAATGACATGGTGCGGACCATTGAAAACCGCAGGTGGCGGGGGCGCCAGAGGGTTGCTGTGAAGCTTTGGTGGCGGGGGAAAGGTTGTCCTGGCAGAGGTCAAGGGAGAGTAAAGAAACGGCGGTGACCTCCCCCGCTGGTGCGCAACCGGTGCGACCGCCCGGGGCGGAAACGGGCTCCTCGGGACTCAGGGGACCCAGGGGGCCCGGTTCACCGCGGCCGCCCCGGGGATCCCCCTGAGCGGCCCCCGCATCACCCCCGCCGCAGGACCCGTGTCGCCCCCGTCGCCACCGTCGTCGCCAGGATCCACCCCAGTACCACCAGCCCGGCCGCCGTCCACTGCCAGGTGCCCTCCGGCAGCCAGTAGCCGTCCTGGCCCAGGTCGATCACCGGGATCAGCAGGTCCAGTGCGTAGAGCGCCGGATTCCACATCGGGTGCTCGTCCGCCCGGAGCGGGGGCGGCGGGTGGCGGGCGAACGCGATCGTGCCCGCGCCCCACAGCATCGCCATCCACAGCGCCGCCCGGCCGGGGCGGTAGCCGTACGCGACCGTCCAGTCCTGGAGGTAGCCCCAGAGCTTCGCGGCCAGCGGCAGCGTCTCGCGCCGCCGCCGCTGCTTCGCCAGCAGCACCTCGCGCGCGTCCGCGTCCTCGCCGCTGTTGCGCAGCACCTGCGCGAGCCGTTCGTACGGTTCGGGGGAGTACTCCGGGGTCGCCGCCGACAGCCACTCCAGCCGCCGCAGCAGCGGGAAGTGGCCGAACGGGACGATGTTCTCGTAGACGAAGCCGCCCATGGCGAGACCGCCGGGCCCCGGCCAGCTCGTCGACATGTCGATGAGCGTGACGATCCGCGCGCCGCTCAGTACGACCCGGCCCTCCTCCACGCGCTCGCATTTGAACCGCAGCTCCGGTGTGCTGATCCGGCGCAGCGACAGCTCCTCCGTGGGCGCCAGGAAGAACCGCGCCCCGTCCACGTCGAGCGCGTCACCGAACCTGCCGTCGTCCAGCCGGACCCCGCCCCGGCACTCGAACCGCTGTAATCGCGTACCCAGCAGCGGCGCGGCGACCTGTCCGACGCCGTACGGGGGAGTGACCGCGGTGATGTCGGGGGAGCCGAGCAGGTCGGCGGAGTCGCCGATCCACGCGCCCGCCATGTACAGCGACCGTTCCACCGTGAGCTGCGGGGCGTTGAGCGCCCGCCGCTCCTCCGCCGCGCGCAGCCGGCTGCCGCGCAGGCTCAGCGACACGCCGACCTTCGCGCCGCGCAGGCTGACCTCGCCGAACGTCTCGATCTGATCGGCTGTGAAGTCCTGCGCCACGGACAGCCCGTCGGCGGCGATCGCCCGGCCGAGCCGGTCGGGGCCCACGTCGATCTGACTGATCAGCAGATCCGTACCGATCTGCGCGTCGGTCAGCCGGATCCCCCGCTCCACCCGGCAGCGCGGCAGATGCAGATCGCCCTGGGTGCGCAGCCGGGCGGCCTCCAGCCGGGGGATCGCGCAGGCCACCATCCGCAAGGTGGTGAAGTGCGACTCGGGCAGGATCACCTCGTTCTCGAACCGGCACCGGTCCAGCTCGACGTACGGTGCGATCTCGCCGCCCGCGAGATTGAGCGTCCCGGTGATCTGCAGGCCGCGCAGTTTGAGCGCCGCGACCCGGCCCGGCAGCGCGGCGGGCCCGCTGAGCAGAAGCAGGGCCATCACCCGGGCGCGCACGCTGCGCTCCGTGCCCCAGGGGCGGGGTGAGAAGGGATCGTTCAGGAGCGGGTCCGACGTACTCAGGTCGTACACGCTGCCGTTGCGGAACGACTGCCACATGCCGACCTCCGCGGCACTGAGCCAGTCGGGACATTCGTCGTACTGCGGCTCGGTCACGGCCGCTCCTCCGCTTCCCCGTGTGCGTACAGGGTGTGAGTGTTGATCATGGATGTGTGGAGCGATGAAGGGAGAGGTGTGGTGCGATGTACAGAGGGGTGTACAGACCAGAGAGGCGAAACGGTCCTTACCCTCGTTGTGCCCGCTCGGTGACGAACTGAACACTAGTAGTGAGGAGTGGTCTCCGGGGCATGTATCAGCCAGTGATACGGGCGTCCGGCGGCCTGATCCGGTCTGCGAGAATTGACCCCGTGATCTCACGAATCGATCTGCGCGGCGAAGCCCTCCCCGAGGGCGTCGCTCTGCGTGACCTGCTGCCCCGGGCCGAGTTCGACGTCGCCGCCGCACTGGAGAAGGTGCGGCCCCTGTGCGAGGACGTCCGCCATCGGGGCACGGCGGCGCTGATCGAGGCCGCGGAGAAGTTCGACGGCGTCCGGCTGGAGCACGTACGGGTCCCCGCCGACGCCCTCGCCGACGCCCTCGCGAGGCTCGACCCCGCCGTACGGGCCGCGCTGGAGGAGTCGATCAGGCGCGCCCGGCTGGTCCACCGCGCGCAGCGCCGTACCGCGCACACCACCCAGGTCGTCCCCGGCGGCTCCGTCACCGAGAAGTGGGTGCCGGTGGAGCGCGTGGGGCTCTACGCGCCCGGCGGCCGGTCCGTCTACCCCTCGTCCGTGATCATGAACGTGGTGCCGGCCCAGGAGGCGGGCGTCCCGTCCATCGCGCTGGCCTCCCCCGCGCAGAAGGAGTTCGACGGTCTGCCCCACCCGACGATCCTCGCCGCCTGCGCGCTGCTCGGCGTCGACGAGGTGTACGCGGCGGGCGGCGCCTCCGCGGTCGCGATGTTCGCGTACGGCACCACGGGCCCCGACGGCTGCCCGCCCGCGAACATGGTCACAGGCCCCGGCAACATCTGGGTCGCCGCCGCCAAGCGCTACTTCACCGGCCGGATCGGCATCGACGCCGAGGCCGGACCCACCGAGATCGCGATCCTCGCGGACGCGACCGCCGACCCGGTGCATGTCGCCGCCGACCTGATCAGCCAGGCCGAGCACGACCCGCTCGCCGCCGCCGTCCTCGTCACCGATTCGACCGAGCTGGCCGACGCCGTCGCCAAGGAGCTGGAACCGCAGGTCGCGGCCACCAAGCACATCGAGGACCGGGTACGGCCCGCGCTCACCGGACGCCAGTCGGCCATCGTGCTCGTCGACTCCGTCGAGGACGGCCTGCGCGTCGTCGACGCGTACGGCGCCGAGCACCTGGAGATCCAGACCGCCGACGCCGCCGCCGTGGCCGAGCGGGTCCGCAACGCGGGCGCGATCTTCGTCGGCCCCTACGCCCCCGTCTCGCTCGGCGACTACTGCGCCGGCTCCAACCACGTCCTGCCGACCGGTGGCTGCGCCTGCCACTCCTCGGGCCTGTCCGTCCAGTCCTTCCTGCGCGGCATCCACATCGTCGACTACAGCGAGGACGCCCTCGCCGAGGTCGCCCACCATGTGGTGACGCTGGCGGAGGCGGAGGATCTGCCCGCGCACGGCGCGGCGCTGAAGGCACGGTTCGGATGGAAGGTACCCGGCAAGTGAGCACCACCGACGCGTTCCCGCAGCCCCTCGGCATCGACGACCTGCCCGTACGGGACGAACTGCGCGGCAAGTCCCCGTACGGCGCGCCCCAGCTCGACGTCCCCGTGCGGCTCAACACCAACGAGAACCCGTACCCGCTGCCCGAGCCGCTGGTCGAGCGGATCGCCGAGCGCGTCCGGGAGGCCGCCCGCGGGCTCAACCGCTACCCCGACCGGGACGCGGTCGAGCTGCGCACCGAGCTCGCCGCGTATCTCACCCGTACCGGAAAGCACCCGCTGACCGCTGCGAACGTCTGGGCCGCCAACGGCTCCAACGAGGTCATCCAGCAGCTCCTCCAGACCTTCGGCGGCCCCGGCCGTACCGCCATCGGCTTCGAGCCCTCGTACTCGATGCACGGCCTCATCGCGCGGGGCACCGGCACCGGCTGGATCTCCGGGCCGCGCAACGAGGACTTCACCATCGACGTGGCCGCGGCCCGCGAGGCGATCGCCGCGCACCGCCCCGACGTCGTCTTCATCACCTCGCCCAACAACCCCACGGGCACCTCGGTCGCCGACGACACCGTCCTCGCGCTGTACGAGTCCGCCCAGGCGGTCCGCCCGACGCTGGTCGTCGTGGACGAGGCGTACGTCGAGTTCAGCCACCGCCCCTCCCTGCTGCCCCTCGTCGAGGGCCGCCCGCTCCTCGTCGTCTCCCGCACGATGTCCAAGGCGTTCGGCGCGGCCGGACTGCGCCTCGGCTACCTCGCCGCGCACCCCGCCGTGGTCGACGCCGTCCAGTTGGTGCGCCTGCCGTACCACCTCTCGGCCGTCACCCAGGCCACCGCGCTCGCCGCGCTGGAGCACACCGATACGCTGCTCGGGTACGTCGAGACGCTCAAGGCCGAGCGGGACCGCCTCGTCACCGGGCTGCGGACCCTCGGGTTCGACGTCACCGACTCGGACGCGAACTTCGTCCAGTTCGGCCGCTTCGAGGACTCCCACACCGCCTGGCGGCGGATCCTCGACCGCGGGGTCCTCATCCGTGACAACGGCGTACCGGGCCGGCTGCGGGTGACCGCGGGCACCCCGTCCGAGAACGACGCGTTCCTCGACGCGGTACGTGATCTCAAGAAGGAGCAGAGCGCATGAGCCGCATCGGCCGCGTGGAACGCACGACGAAGGAGACCTCCGTCGTCGTCGAGATCGATCTCGACGGCACCGGCAAGGTCGACGTGTCGACCGGGGTCGGCTTCTACGACCACATGCTCGACCAGCTCGGCCGGCACGGCCTGTTCGACCTCACGGTGAAGACCGAGGGCGACCTCCACATCGACTCGCACCACACCATCGAGGACACCGCCCTCGCCCTCGGCGCCGCCTTCAAGCAGGCCCTCGGCGACAAGGTCGGCATCTACCGCTTCGGCAACTGCACCGTGCCGCTGGACGAGTCGCTCGCGCAGGTCACCGTGGACCTCTCGGGCCGCCCGTACCTCGTACACACCGAGCCCGAGAAGATGGCGCCGATGATCGGCGAGTACGACACGACGATGACCCGGCACATCCTGGAGTCCTTCGTCGCCCAGGCCCAGATCGCGCTGCACGTCCACGTCCCGTACGGGCGCAACGCGCACCACATCGTGGAGTGCCAGTTCAAGGCGCTCGCCCGCGCCCTGCGGTACGCCTCCGAGCGCGACCCGCGCGCCGCCGGAATCCTTCCTTCGACCAAGGGTGCCCTGTGACCGGTCTGTCGACCATCCTGATCGTCGTGGGGCTCTTCCTCGCCGGCGGTGTGTACTCCTTCCACAAGCAGAAGCTGCCCATCGGCGTGATCGTGCTGCTGGGGCTCTGCTCCGTGCTGTGCCTGGTCGCGGGCGTCCTGCGGATCCAGGGACTCTGGGGATGACCAAGAGCGCAAGGAAAGTGGTCGTCTTCGACTACGGGTTCGGCAATGTCCGCTCCGCCGAGCGCGCCCTCGCCCGCGCCGGGGCCGACGTCGAGATCACCCGCGACTTCGACCAGGCCATGAACGCCGACGGGCTGCTCGTCCCCGGCGTCGGCGCCTTCTCCGCCTGCATGAAGGGGCTCACGGCCGCGCGCGGCGACTGGATCATCGGGCGCAGGCTGGCCGGCGGCCGGCCCGTCATGGGGATCTGCGTCGGCATGCAGATCCTCTTCGACCGGGGCATCGAGCACGGCGTGGAGACCGAGGGACTCGGCGAGTGGCCGGGTACGGTCGGGCCGCTGGAGGCCTCCGTCGTCCCGCACATGGGGTGGAACACCGTCGAGGCGCCGGAGGACAGTCAGTTGTTCGCCGGGCTCGACCCCGACGCCCGGTTCTACTTCGTGCACTCGTACGCCGCGCGGGAGTGGAGCCTGGAGGTCACCAACGCCAAGATCCGCGCCCCCCGGGTCACCTGGGCCGCCCACGGCGAGCCGTTCGTCGCCGCCGTGGAGAACGGTGCGCTGTGGGCCACCCAGTTCCACCCCGAGAAGTCCGGCGACGCCGGCGCCGAGCTGCTGACCAACTGGATCGGAACCCTCTGAATGGATTCTGGAATGCCTTCCGTGCCGAAGTCCGATGTGCCGAAGCTGGAACTCCTCCCCGCCGTCGACGTCCGTGACGGCCAGGCCGTACGCCTCGTCCACGGCGAGTCCGGCTCGGAGACCTCGTACGGCTCCCCCCTCGAAGCGGCCCTGGCCTGGCAGCGCGCCGGCGCCGAGTGGCTGCACCTCGTCGACCTCGACGCGGCCTTCGGCACCGGTGACAACCGGAAGCTGATCGCCGAGGTCACCGACGCCATGGACCTGAAGGTCGAGCTGTCGGGCGGCATCCGCGACGACGCCTCGCTCGCCGCGGCCCTCGCCACCGGCTGCACCCGCGTCAACCTCGGTACGGCCGCGCTGGAGACCCCGGAGTGGGTCGCCCGGGTCATCACCCAGCACGGCGACAAGATCGCGGTCGGCCTCGACGTACGGGGCACGACCCTGCGCGGCCGGGGCTGGACCCGCGACGGCGGCGACCTCTACGAGACGCTGGCCCGGCTGGACTCCGAGGGGTGCGCGCGGTACGTCGTCACCGACATCGCCAAGGACGGCACCCTCCAGGGCCCCAACCTGGAGCTGCTGAAGAACGTCTGCGCCGCCACCGACAAGCCCGTCGTCGCCTCCGGCGGGGTCTCCTCGCTGGACGACCTGCGGGCCATCGCCGGGCTGGTGCCGGTGGGCGTCGAGGGCGCGATCGTCGGCAAGGCGCTGTACGCCGAGGCGTTCACCCTGGAAGAGGCGCTCGCGGCGGTGTCCGGATGAGCGGCGGCCCCGAGGCCGTACGGAAGATCTCGTCCGGCGGCCCCTGGGAGGAGAGCTTCGGCTACTCCCGCGCGGTGGAGCTGCCGAACGGGCTCGTCCTGGTCTCCGGCTGTACGTCGGTGGTCGGCGGCCGGATCGCCGAGGGCGGCCCGTACGAGCAGACCGTCACCGCGTTCGGCGTCGCCGTCAAGGCGCTGGAGGAGCTGGGGCTCGGCGCGGAACATGTCGTACGGACGCGGATGTATCTCACGCACGTAAGGGACGCGGACGAGGTGGGCCGCGCCCACAAGGAACTCTTCGACGCGGTACGGCCCGCCGCCTCCATGATCGTGGTCGCGGGTCTCATCGACCCGAGCCTGGTGGTGGAGGTCGAGGTGGAGGCGTACCGGGGTGCCGAGGAGCCGCGGGGAGGCGGAGCATGACGCTGGCCGTACGGGTGATCCCCTGTCTGGACGTCGACAACGGCCGGGTCGTCAAGGGCGTCAACTTCCAGAATCTGCGCGACGCGGGCGACCCGGTCGAGATGGCCAAGCTGTACGACGCGGAGGGCGCCGACGAGCTGACCTTCCTCGACATCACGGCCTCGTCCGGCGACCGCGAGACGACCTACGACGTGGTGCGCCGCACGGCCGAGCAGGTCTTCATCCCGCTCACGGTCGGCGGCGGCGTACGCACCGCCGAGGACGTGGACAAGCTGCTGCGGGCGGGCGCGGACAAGGTCGGCGTCAACACGGCGGCCATCGCGCGCCCCGAGCTGATCCGCGAGATCGCCGAGCGCTTCGGACGCCAGGTCCTGGTGCTCTCGGTCGACGCGCGCCGGACCCCGTCGGGCTCCTTCGAGGTCACCACCCACGGCGGCCGCAGGAGCGCGGGACGCGACGCCGTCGAATGGGCCCACGAGGCGGCGGAGCTGGGCGCGGGCGAGATCCTGCTCAACTCGATGGACGCCGACGGCACGAAGGACGGTTACGACACGGAGATGATCGTGGCCGTACGCGCGCATGTCACGGTCCCGGTCATCGCCTCGGGCGGCGCGGGGCGGCTGCACCACTTCGCCCCGGCGATCGAGGCGGGCGCCGACGCCGTCCTGGCGGCATCGGTCTTCCACTTCGGCGACCTGCGCATCGGCGAGGTCAAGGACGCGCTGCGACGGGCGGGGCATCCCGTGCGCTGAGGACGGGTTCACCTGAGTACGGGCCGAGGGGCAGCCGGGGAGGCTGCCCCTCGGCCCGTTTCCGTCGCTGGGTCCGTGCCCAGTCCAGGCAGAATCGAGGCCGAATCCGCAAGAATTATTGTGCAACGAACATTGCGCAACTTTTCTTTTCCATCTACGGTCGGGGCCATGGCAGACCAGGAACGGCGCAGGATCACCGATCTCGCCACCCTCAAGGCACTCGGCCACCCGCTGCGGCTCAGCCTCTACCGGGCGCTCTTCGTCGCCCGTAAGGCCACCGCCTCACACCTCGCCGACCAGGTCGACGAGGCGGTCTCGCTCGTCAGCTACCACCTGCGCAAACTCGCCGAGCACGGGCTCATCGTGGAGGCCGAGCAGCAGGGGACGGACGGGCGCGAGCGGTGGTGGCGGGTCGCCTCCGAGGGGGTGAGCTGGGGGCACGAGGACTTCAGCGGCGCGCCCGAGGAAGTCGCCGCGTACAGCGCCGTCGGCCGACTCGTCTTCGAACAGCGCGTCGGCCAGTACCGCGCCTTCCTCGACAGCCAGAGCGCCTGGCCCTCCGAGTGGCGCACCGCCTCCCTCAGCAGCGAGTACCTGGCTCCGCTCACCGCGCCGGAGCTGGAGGAGTTCAACCGTGAGCTGCACGAACTGGCGATGAGATACCAGAACAGCGGGCGCGCCGCCGAGGACGCGGGGGACACCGAAGGGCGCGAGACCGTCGCGCTCCATCTGTACGGCTTCCCCTTCCGCAGGTGAGAGTCGCGGGCCCTGAGAGTCGCGGGCCCTGAGAGTCGCGGGCCCTGAGAGTCCCCTGGGCCTGAGAGCCCCTGAGCCCTGAGAGAGGACGGCACCGCTGTGAGCGCACCCCTCAGACCCACGCCCGCCCCTTCGCCCCCTTCCGCCGCTCCCCCCGCTCCCGCCGTCGGGCGCCCCGCCCACCGGGACGCCAACGTGCTGCGCTGGCTCGGTGCCTACACCGCCTCGACGGTCGGCGACAGCGTGTACTACATGGCGCTGTCCTGGGCCGCCGTCCGGGGCGGCAGCCCCGCGCAGGCCGGGCTCGTCCTCGCCGTCGGCGCCGTACCCCGCGCCCTGCTGATGCTCGGCGGGGGAGTGATCGCCGACCGCTTCGGGCCGCGCCGGGTCGTCATCGGCGGGGACGCAGTCCGCTGCGCCGTCATCCTGGGCGTCGCCCTCGCGCTGCTGTTCACCACCCCGGCGCTCTGGATACTCCTCGCCGTCGCCCTGGTCTTCGGCGCCGTCGACGCGCTCTTCCTGCCCGCCGTCGGCGCCCTGCCGCCCCGGATCACCACCCCCGGCCAGCTCGCCCGTGTCCAGGGGCTGCGCGGTCTCGCCCAGCGCCTCGCCGGGGTGACCGGGGCGCCGCTCGGCGGGCTCGCGGTGGCGCTCGGCGGGCCGGCGGCCGCGTTCGCCGTCGCCGGGGCGCTGTTCGCCGTGTCGCTGCCGCTGCTCATCGCCGTACGCATGACGCCAGGACCGGTCGAGGAGCCGGCGGACGGCCACCCGGACACCGGGTCCGGGGCCTGGGGCGAGCTGCGGGACGGGCTGCGTCATCTCCGCCGCCACCCGGTGCTCGCCCCGCTCATGGCCACCGTCGCCGTCGGCGAGCTGGGCTTCGTCGGACCGCTCAACATCGGGCTCACACTTCTCGTCCAGGAACGCGGCTGGGGCGCCGGCGGCATGGGGTGGATCGTCGCGTCCTTCGGCGCGGGCGCCGGTCTCAGCGCGCTGCTGCTGACCGTACGGGGCCGCGTACCGCGCGCCGGGCTCGTGCTGTCCGTCGTCCTGTGCGGCGGCGCCGTCTGCGTCGCGGCCGTCGGATACGCGCCGTCCGTTCCGTACGCCGTGGCCGCGGGCGCCCTGATCGGACTGCTCGCGGGGCTGGGCGGCGCGCTGTGCGCGGCGCTCCTCCAGACCACCGCCGACCCGGCCTATCTGGGCCGGGTCACCTCCGTCTCGACGCTCCTCACCCTCGGGATCGCGCCCCTGTGCTACCCGGTCGTCGGCGCGGCGGTCGGCCTGTGGGGCGCGGGCCCGGTCTTCCTCGCCTGCGCCGCGGTCTGCGCGTCCGGAGGTGTCATCGGGCTCTGCTCGACATCACTGCGCCGGGCCGAGCTGCCGCACTGAGACCGCCGCGCCCCGCCCGTACACCCCCGTACGTACGTGCTACGCGATGCCCAGCCTCGCGTCCCGGACCCGTTCGACCGCCTCCTTGTCGCCCGCCAGCTCCACCCGCGCCGCCTCCTGCCGCCCCGACACGAACAGCAGGAGCTCGCCCGGCTCACCCGTCGCCGTCACCACCGGGGTGCCCCGGTGCGCCACCGCCGTCTGACCGTCCGGGCGGCGCAGGACCAGGCCCACCGGCGACTTGCGGCCCATCATCCGGCCGCCCTTCTCCAGCCGCGACCACAGGGTGTCCCCGAAGACCCGGTCCACCTCCCGGGGCGTCCAGTCCGGCTGCGCCCGGCGGACGTCCTCGGTGTGGATGTAGAACTCCACCGTGTTCGCCACCTCGTCGAGCTGCTTGATGCCGAGCGGCGACATCCGTGGCGGGCCCGACCGGATGAGCTGGATCAGCTCCTCGTACGGCTTCGCGACATACTCGGCCTGCACCCGCTCCAGCCGGCTCCTGAGCGCGGACAGCATCATCCCGCCCGCCGCGTCGGGGCGGCGTTCGCGCACCACCACATGGGCCGCCAGATCGCGGGTCAGCCAGCCGTCGCAGAGCGTCGGGGCCTCGGGGCCCGCCGCCTCCAACAGGTCGGCGAGCAGAAGTCGTTCACGCTTGGCATGGGTCGACATGCCTCCAGCGTACGGCGGCCCCCACCCGTCCGCCCAGTGGACGCCGGGCCCGGCGTCCACGGCGGGCGCGGCACAATGGCCGTATGACCAGCACGACCGGGGCCCCGTCCCCGACCGGAGGGCTCGACCCCGCGATCGCCGACCGTCTCAAGCGCAGCGCCGACGGCCTGGTCCCGGCGATCGCCCAGCAGTACGACACCGGCGAGGTACTGATGCTCGGCTGGATGGACGACGAGGCCCTGCACCGCACCCTGACCACCGGCCGCTGCACCTACTGGTCCCGCAGCCGCCGGGAGTACTGGGTGAAGGGGGACACGTCCGGCCACGTCCAGCATGTGAAGTCCGTCGCCCTGGACTGCGACGCGGACACCGTCCTCGTCCAGGTCGACCAGGTGGGCGCCGCCTGCCACACCGGCGCGCGCACCTGCTTCGACGCCGACGTCCTGCCCCTCGGGCCGGTCGACGAGCGGGCCTAGACGCAATACCGGTGTTTTAGGGCTTCGTCCGTGGGGTTGGGGCTGTTTTGGTGGGCTTGACGAGGGTGACGACGGGGCTGTCCGGGCGAG
>NZ_JBIWFO010000027.1:0-92055 GCF_044763125.1 Streptomyces sp. NPDC096310
GCGGGTGCCCGGGGGGTGGTGGGGGGGGGGCGCCGGCGGTCCCCGGGGCGGGGCCGGGCGGGCCCCGGGGGGGGGGTGGGCCGGGGGCGGGCGCGGGCCCGCGCGGGCGCCCTGACCACCCGGGCGCGTCCGCTCAGATGGCCGGACCACAGGGCGGCGACCGCGAGCAGTCCGAGCGCGGCGGGCGCCTTGACCAGTGCGGCGAGACTGACGAGCACGGTGGCCCACAGCGGCCGCACGCCGGGGACCCAGCCGGCGGCTCTTCCGGTGGGCCTGCCGGGGTCCGGCTCCGCCCGGTGGGCCGGACCGAGCGCCACGACCAGACCGGCGCCGAGCAGCCCGAGCATCAGGGCGTCGTTGTGGGCTCCGGCGACCAGATGCAGCAGGACGAGCGGGTTGAGCGCGCCGAGCCAGAGCGCGGCGGACCGCGGGACGCCGCAGCGGTCGGCGAGCGGCGGCAGACAGAGGGCCATCAGCCCGACGCCGAGCAGCGCGACCAGGCGCATGCCGAGGACGGCGGCGGAGACATCGGTGGGGGCGAGCCCGGCCGGGACGAGGTCGGCGGCCCGGGCGGAGACGGCCAGGAAGACCGGGCCGTACGGTGCCGGGGTGTGCAGCCACACCGGTGCGACCTCGGCGGCGAGCGGCCCGCCGAGCAGCGCCGGCCCGTGGGTGTAGACGTCGATCCGCGCGTCGACCATGGCGCCCTGCGCGAGATAGCTGTACACGTCCCGGCTGAACAGGGGCGGTCCGAGCAGCAGCGGCGCCGCCCATACGGCGAGGGTGGTGAGCAGTTCGCGGGGCGCGGGCGGGCGCGGGGAGCGCACCGCGCGGCCCAGCCACCACCAGGCCGCGATCAGCAGGACGAGGCCGAAGTACGCGCACAGCAGGCCCAGGGCGCCCCGGCCCGAGGTGGCGGGCGGCGTGTCGCGGAAGGGCAGGGCGCCCGCGGTCAGTCCGCCGGCGGTGATCGCGACGGTTCCCACGAGCCCCACGGTCCGGCACCGGTCCAGGCGCACATCGGCGTTCAGGGCGAGCATCTGTGGAGGCTCGCAGGAGGGGGTGGCCGCCAGGCGACGACGCCGTCACGTCCCGGTGGCAGCCGTCTGGCCACCGACTGAAGCCGCGCCCCCGGAGCCGGCTGAGCCCGGCCGGCTCCGGGGGCGCCGGCCGGGGTCAGCCGCGCGGTGGCAGCGTCCCGTCGTGCGTGAGCTTCGCGTACCAGTGGGCGCTGGACTTGGGGATACGGCGCTGGGTCGCGTAGTCGACGTACACCGCGCCGAAGCGCTTGCTGTAGCCGTACCCCCACTCGAAGTTGTCGAGCAGCGACCAGAGGAAGTAGCCGCGGACGTCCGCCCCCGCCTCCATCGCCCGGTGGACGGCCGTGAGGTGGTCGTGGAGGTAGGCGATCCGTTCCGGGTCGCGGACCTCGCCCTCGGGGCCCGCGTAGTCGTCGAAGGCCGAACCGTTCTCGGTGATCATCAGGGGCAGCGCGGGGTGGTCGTCCCGTACCCGCAGGAGCAGTTCGTACAGCCCGCTCGGGTCGATCGTCCAGCCCATGGCGGTCCGGTCGCCGGGCGTCTGGTGGAAGGCGATGTGGTCGGCGCCCGGCCAGGGGCTGTGGTCGCTGGCGCCGTGCCCGTCGGCGCCGTGGACGGGCGGTCCGTCGTGGTGGGAGACGAGCGTGGGCGAGTAGTAGTTGACGCCCAGGAAGTCGAGCGGCTGGTGGATCCGGGCCGTGTCGCCGTCCTGGACGAAGGACCAGTCGGTGACGGACGAGGTGTCCTCGACGACATCGGCGGGGTAGGCGCCGTCCAGCATGGGGCCGGTGAAGATCCGGTTGGCGGTGCCGTCGATCCGGCGGGCGGCGTCGCGGTCGGCCGCGCTCCCGGTGAGCGGCCGTACATGGTGCAGATTGAGCGTGACGGAGACCTGGGCGCCGGCCGGCAGCCGCTCGCGCAGCGCCGCGACGGCGAGCCCGTGACCGAGGTTGAGGTGGTGCGCGGCGCGCAGCGCGGCGGCGGGGTCGGTACGGCCGGGGGCGTGGACGCCTGAGCCGTAGCCGAGGAACGCGCTGCACCAGGGCTCGTTGAGGGTGGTCCAGGTCTTCACCCGGTCGCCCAGGGCGTCGGCGACGAGGCCCGCGTACTCGGCGAAGCGGAACGCGGTGTCCCGCTCCGGCCAGCCGCCCGCGTCCTCCAGGTGCTGGGGCAGGTCCCAGTGGTAGAGCGTGACGACGGGCTCGATGCCCTTGGCGAGCAGCGCGTCGGTGAGCCGCCGGTAGAAGTCGAGCCCCTTCTGCGACGCGGGGCCGCTGCCGGTGGGCTGCACACGCGGCCAGGAGACGGAGAAGCGGTACGCGGAGACCCCGAGGGAGGACATGATCTCGATGTCCTCGGGCCAGCGGTGGTAGTGGTCCGTGGCGATGTCGCCGGTGTCGCCGTTGCGTACCCTGCCCGGCGTGTGGGAGTAGACGTCCCAGATGGAGGGGGTACGGCCGTCCTCCTGGGCGGCGCCTTCGATCTGGTACGCGGCGGTCGCGGTGCCCCAGAGGAAGTCGGGCGGGAAGCTCAGGGGTGCCGCAGGGTCCAGGGCTCGGCCGGTGAGAGGTGCTGAGGTGGCCACAAGGGTCCTTCCGCAGAGATCGAACGGTTGTGGTGCGTCGGATGGGTGGGAGGAGGCGCGGGCGGGACGGAGGGGTCGGGGTCAGCCCTTGACCGCGCCCTGCATGATGCCGCCGACGATCTGCCGGCCGAAGACGATGAACATCGCCAGCAGGGGCAGGGTGCCGAGGAGCGCACCGGCCATGATCACCGACTGGTCGCGGACATAGCCCGCGCTGAGCTGGGTGAGGGCGACGGGCACGGTCGGGTTGGTCATGTCCAGGGCGATGAAGGGCCAGAAGAAGTCGTTCCAGGCGTGCACGAAAATGATCATGAAGAGGACGGCCATCGGGGGCCGGGCGATCGGCAGGACGATGGACCAGAAGATCCGCAGCGAGTGGGCCCCGTCGAGGCGTCCGGCCTCGATGAGTTCGTCGGGCAGGGCCTCCTTCAGATACTGGCGCATGAAGAACACCCCGACTGCGCTGACCAGCGTCGGGAAGATGACGGACGGGAGCTGCTGCCCCCAGCCGAGGTCGGCCATCATCATGAACAGCGGTACGACACCGAGCTGCGGGGGCACCATCATCGTGCCGATGACCAGCATCAGCAGGATGTTGCGGCCCTTGAAGCGGAGCTTGGCGAAGGCGAAGCCGGCCAGGGTGGCGAAGAAGACGGTGGAGAGGGCGATCACCCCGGCGACGATCAGGCTGTTGACCATCGCCCGGCCCATCGCGGCGTCCGTCCACGCCGTCCCGAGGTTCTTGAACAGGTTCGGCCCCGGCAGGAACGGCGGCGGCGTCTGGGAGACCCGGGTGTTGTCCGTCGACGCGGCCACCATCGTCCAGTACAGCGGGAAGAGGGAGACCAGCGCGGCGAATCCGAGCAGGAAGTACGCGAGGGGGCCCGCGTCGTGCTGGCGCCCGGCGCCCGGCCGCAGGAGCCGGCCGAACCGGCGCCGGGCGGGGGCCTGCGGAGGGGCGGTCCGGTCGTGTACGCCCGCCCGGACCTGTGCGATATCGGTGGTCATGGGGGTGCTGGCTCCCTGTCAGGACTTGCGGGACGTGACGCGGGCGATGAGGCGCTGGAGGACGAAGACGAGGATGAGGATGAGGAACATCGCCCAGGCGATCGCCGAGGCCCGCCCCATCTGGTAGTTCTTCCAGCCCTCTTCGTAGAGCAGCAGCCCCAGCGTCTGGTACTGGTTGTCGGCGCCGCCGCTGATGCCGTTGGGCCCCTGCCCGAAGATCAGCGGTTCACCGAAGAGCTGGGTCGCGCCGATCGTGGAGAGCACGATCGTGAAGATGATCGTCGCGCTGATGCCCGGGATGGTGACGGTACGGAACTGCTGCCAGCGCGACGCGCCGTCGATGGCGGCGGCCTCGTACAGGTCCTTCGGTATGGCCTGCATGGAGGCGAGGTAGAGCAGGGCGTTGTAGCCGGTCCAGCGCCAGATCACGATGGTGGAGATGGCGAACTGCGCGGGCCACTTCTGGCTCTCCCAGTCGACGTGGTCGATGCCGAACAGCCCGAGCCCCCAGTTGATCATGCCGAAGTCGCGCTCGAAGAGCATGGTGAAGACGAGCGCGGCGGCGCCGATGGACGTCGCGTACGGGGTGAGGACGGCGACCCGGAAGAACACCGAGCCGCGGAGCCGGTAGTTGAGCAGATGCGCGAGTCCCAGGGCCATCAGCAACTGCGGGACGGTGGAGATGACCCCGATGGTGAAGGTGTTGGTCAGCGCGTTCCAGAAGCGCTCGTCCTCGAACAGCTCCGTGAAGTTGGCGAGCCCGCGCCACTCCATGGTGTCCATCGTGGAGAGCTCGACGCGGTGCAGCGAGATCCAGAAGGTGTAGAGCAGCGGGTAGAGCCCGAAGGCGCCGAAGATCAGGAAGAACGGGGCGATGAAGCCGTACGGCACCGCCCCGAGGTCCAGGCGGTGCAGAAGGTTGCGCCGCGACTGCCGGGGCGCCCCGCCGCCGGCGCCGCCCTTCGAGGAGGGGCCGGCTGACGCGGGGTGCGGCTGCCCGCCGGTGGGGGCTGCCGGGGTGGAGGTGGCCACGCGGGCTTCCTTCCGTGGAGTGATCGGTGGGGCGGGCCCGGCCCGGCGGCGGTGGCGGGAACCACCGGCCGCCGGACCGGGCCACGGGTCGGAGCAGGGCGGCCCGGGTCATCTCGGGCCGGGAACGGCCCCGCTGACGGGGCCGGCCGTCGTCAGCGCGCCAGCTTCTCGATGCGCTCGTCCGTGGTCTTCCACGCCTCGTCCGGCTTCTTGCCCTGCTCGACGAGCTGGATCCCCGCCGAGAAGGTGTCCTTGATGCTGCCGTCCTTGCGTCCGAGGATCTGCTCGTCCGGGATCTCCTTCGCCGCGGCACCGAAGATCTGGCCGATCGGCGCGTCACTGAAGTAGGCGGAGGTGCCCGAGGAGACGTCGGGCATGTCGATCGCCGTCTTCGACGACGGGAAGTTGCCGAGCTTCTTGAAGATGAAGGCCTGCTGCTCGGGCGCGGTCAGCCAGGCGACCAGCTTCTCGGCCTCCTTCTTGACCGGGCTCTTCTCCATCACGCCGAGGAACGCCCCGCCCCAGTTGGCGCCCTTGGGTGCCTTGGCCACGTCCCACTTGCCCTTGTTCGCCGGGCCGGCCTTCTCGCTGATGTGGGCGAGCATCCAGGCCGGGCAGACGGTGGTGGCGAAGGTGCTGTTGGACAGGCCCGGGTCCCAGCCGGGCTGGAACTGGCGGAGCTTCGCGGTCAGTCCGGACTCGGCGGCGTCCGTCGCGAGGGTCCAGGCGTCCTTGACGACCGGGTTGTCCTTGTAGACGAGCTTGCCGTCCTTGTCGTAGAACTGCTGGTCACCGCCGTAGATCATCGCGTTGAACAGCCCGCTGGAGCTGTCCATGTAGGAGACCTTGCCCTCCTTGGAGTTCGCCTTGAACTGCCGCCCCGTCTCGACGTACTTGGTCCAGTCGCCCGCCCACAGCTGCGCCACCTTCTCCCGGTCGGTGGGCAGTCCGGCCTGCTCGAAGAGGTCCTTGCGGTAACAGACGGCCATCGGGCCGATGTCCGTGCCGAGCCCCAGCAGCTTGCCGTCGGCGGTGGTGACCTGGCTCGACTTCCACGGCAGGAAGTGGTCGAGGTTCGCGGTCTTGGACAGGTCGGTGAACTTGTCGGCCTGGGTGTCCACCAGCTCCTTGGCGCGGCCGATCTCTATGCCCTGGATGTCCTTGAGGCCGCTGCCCGCGGCGAGGTGGGTCTGGAGCGCGGTGTAGTAGGTCTGCTCGTCACCGGTCACATCCGCCTCGATCAGGATGTCCGGGTTCTCCTTCATGTAGCGGTCGAGGAGACCGGTCTCCTTGTACCCCATGACCCCGAACAGGCCCAGGCTGATGACGGTCTTGCCGTCCTTCGTACGCGCCGTGTCCGTGTCCGAGCCGCCTCCGCAGCCGGCGACAAGGACGAGGGACACCGCAACCGAGGTGACGGATGCGAGGGTGGAACCGAAGCGTCTGCGGGCAGTGCCCATGTGGATTCCTCCTGGCAGCGGCGCACAGGCGGGCGCTGCTGCGGCTCTCACGGTCGACTGGATGGGAGACCCGCTCCGCAGCAATTTGGGAGCGCTCCCAACGGGTTGTGGAAGACTCTCGGTGAACACAGGTCTGTGTCAAGAGTCGAAGTCGGTTCCGTTGCGCGAATGTGTCCGAACTCCGGCCGTCCGCCCCCGGATCCCCCGGCGGCCAGCACAATCTCCTGGTGAGCGCTCCGGCGCCGACCAGGGGCGAGAGTCAGGAGACGTGATGAGCAGCCGTAAACCACCAGGCCGGAGGCCAACTCTTGAAGCCGTGGCCCAGCTCGCGGGCGTGGGTCGCGGCACGGTGTCGCGGGTCGTGAACGGCGCGCCGGGCGTGAGCGCGAAGGCCAGGGCGGCCGTCGAGGCGGCGGTCGCGGAGCTCAACTACGTGCCGAACCCCGCCGCGCGCTCGCTGGTCACCAGCAGGACCGACAGTATCGCTCTGGTGATCCCCGAGTCGGAGAGCCGGCTGGCCTCGGAGCCGTACTTCTCCGCCGTCATCCGCGGGGTGAGTACCGAACTCGCCGACACCGAGATGCAGCTGCTGCTGATCCTGGTGCGGAACCAGCGCGAGCGCGACCGGCTGACCCGGTTCGTGGAGGCGCACCGGGTGGACGGGGTGCTGCTCGTCTCGGTCCACCAGGACGACGCGCTGCCGGAGTTCCTGGAGAAGCTGCAGATACCGACCGTGCTGGCCGGGCGGCGCTCCCCCGCCGAGCCGCTGAGCCATGTCCGCTCCGACAACGCGGGCGGGGCGGCGCAGGCCGTACGCCATCTGCTGGGCCGGGGGTGCGCCGCGGTCGCCACCATCACCGGTCCCCTCGACATGGACGTCGGTGACGGCCGGCTCCAGGGCTGGCGCGACGCCCATCGCGAACAGGGCGTGGCGGCGGACGACTCGCTGGTGGCGCTGGGGGACTTCACCGAGGAGGGCGGCCGGGACGCGATGCGGCGGCTCCTCGAACGCCGGCCGGATCTCGACGCGGTCTTCGCCGCGTCCGATGTGATGGCGGCGGGCGCGCTGACCGAGCTGCGGGCGCGAGGCAGGCGTGTCCCGGAGGACGTGGCGGTCATCGGCTTCGACGACTCGATGGTGGCGCGGCACACCGTGCCGCCCCTGACCAGTGTCGACCAGCCGTCCGAGGAGATCGGGCGGACCATCACCCGGCTGCTGCTCGACGAGATCAGGGACCCCGCCCGGCCGCGGCGGCGGCTCGTGCTGCCGACGACGCTCGTCCACCGGGAGAGCGGCTGACGCGCGGCCGGCGCGTCCCGGGCGTGTCACGCGGCAGTGCGACACGCACGGGACGGGAGCTCCGGCACGAGCGGTACGGGGCGGTACGGGGCCGCTGCGGGTGCGGTAAGCGTGCGGTACGGACCGTACGGGCCTCGGTGTCCTAGCTCAGACACCAGCCGCAAAGTAGGTCGAGGTAGCGGGATGAGTCCTGTTTCCGTGTCCATGGCGCCGTCGTTGGTCTGATCGAGTGATCAAGGCCAAAGAGGCGGGCGTGCGGCAAGAGTGGTCGCCAGAGGAGCTGTTGGCGAACTGGACGCTGGTAGAGGGCGACTGGGACCTGGTGGCGAACAAGAGCGGGTCGACCCGGCTCGGCTTCAGTTTGTTGCTGAAGTTCTTCGAGCTGGAAGGCCGGTTCCCTGATGTGCTGGAAGAGGTCCCGTCGGCCGCGGTGGAGTAGATCGCCGATCTGGTGAAGGTCCCGGCCACCGACTTCGCGAAGTACACGCTGGTCGGCCGGACTGCCGAGTATCACCGCAAGCAGATCCGTGAGGCTCTGGGGTTCCGGCCGTCGACGGTCGCGGACGAGAAGGCGCTGGCCGAGTGGCTGGCCGTGGAGGTCTGTCCGGTCGAGTTGGTGGAGGACCGGCAGCGCGAGGCCCTGCTGGTCGAGTGCCGGGCCCGGAAGATCGAGCCGCCGGGCCGGACCCGGGTCGAGAAGGTACTCGCCGCGGCGCGGGGCAAGTGGGAGAAGACGTTCTGCGCCCGCACGATCGGCCGCCTGGGCGAGGTCGGCACGGCTCGGCTGTTGTCTTTGGTGGCTGAGGACAACGAGGCGGGGATCGCCCTGCTGGCTGCGCTCAAGCGCGACCCGGGCACGGTCGGCCTGGACTCCCTGCTCACAGAGATCACCAAGCTCGACGACGTGCGCAAGCTCGGGCTGCCTGACGGGTTGTTCGCGGACTGCTCGGAGAAGTTGGTGGCTGCCTGAGGCGGAACAGGTTCTGCGCCGCTTCACCCGTGGCGGCCCCAAGCACCCCACCTACGCCGCGCTCGAAGAACTCGGCCGCGCGGTCCGTACGGTTTTCGCCTGTGACTGCCTGGCAGCCCCGGACTGCGCCGGGAGATCCACGGCGGGCTCCAGGTCGTCGAGAACTGGAACAGCGCGAACACCGTGCTCCACTACGGCAAGGACAGCGCCCTGACCGGGCCGGACAAGGAGCACGCTGAGACCTCGATGCTCTCCCTGCACCTGCCCCAGTCCGCGCTCGTGCACGTCAATACCCTGCTGGTACAGCAGGTCCTGGCCGAACCGGCCTGGCGAAGAAGCTCTCGGACGATGACCGGCGCGGCCTGACTGCGCTGTTCTGGTCCAACGTCAACCCGTACGGCACCTTCCGCCTGGACATGGACAAGCGCCTCGACCTGGTCCTCACGGTGCCCCGCCCCCACAGCCCGGCGGATGCCGCCGACCGATCGAGCACCGAGACCCGATGAAGGACTTCGTCGACGGGCTGCTCCTGCACAACGGCAGGCGGAGACGCCTGCCCGCACCCGGAGTCCTGCCCGTGGACTTTTCGGACGGCGCCTTCTCCCTCGAGGTCCGCCGCCTCGTCCACTTTCGCGCCGCCCGGTGGGGCGCTCGCTGTCGCGACCGCCCCACCGGGGTCCGGATTCCTCATCGCGGCACCTGCCGCGTCCGAGGGGCTGGCCCTATGCCAGGTGCTTGGTGAAGAACCCCGCCATCCGTTCCACGGCCGGCTCGACGTATGCGGGCTTGTCGTACAGGTCGAAGTGGGAGGCCGCGGGCACGACCATGAGTTCCTTGGGCTCTTTCGCCGCCTCGTAGGCGGTCCGGCTGAAGCCCAGTGTCTCGGCGTTCTCCCCGGCGATCAGCAGGAGTGGCCGGGGTGAGATCGTCTCGATCTGCGCGAACGGGAAGTAGGACATGTGCAGGCCCACGCTGGTGACCACGAAGCGGTTCTCCGCGCGGGGATGGCTGCCGCGATCGGTCAGGTAGTAGTCCGCGGCTTCGCGGAAGAAGGACGGCGTGTCGTCGGTCTGCTGGTCAGGGCTGGGGACGAGCTGCTCGACGAGCGGCTTGCCGCCGGCCTCGCGGGTCAGCTGCTGGCCGATCTCCTCGAGCTGGGTCATCCTCTGGTCGTAGGAGACCGGTGCCCCGTCGATCCCTTCGCGCGCGGCGGCACCCATGTCGTAGGCCACGACCGTGGCCACGGCCCTGACGCGCAGGTCGGTCTGGGCCTCGTCGATGGTGTAGCCGCCGCCGGCGCAGACGCCGAGGGTTCCGATCCGGTCCGCGTCGACCTGTCGGTGGTTGCTGAGATAGGTGACCGCACTGCGGATGTCGCGGACGCGGTGGCTGGGGTCCTCCATGTTCCGCGGCTTCCCCTCGCTCTGCCCGTAGTGCGAGGCGTCGTAGGCCAGGGTGATGAATCCCTGCTCGGCCATCGAGCGGGCGTACAGGCCGGCGGTCTGCTCCTTGACGCCGCCCCACGGGTGGGAGACCACGATCGCGGGATAGGTCCGCGAGGCGTCGAAGCCGGGCGGGCGGTACAGGTTGCCGGCGATCGTGACCGAGTCGCTGGGGAAGGTCACGCTCTCCGCACCCTCGGCGTGGCCGGTCTTGGCGCCGGCAGCCGCCGTAGAGGCGGCCGGTTTCGGGTCCGCTCCGGCGCTGGAGCATCCGCTCACCAGCAGCGCGGCCGACGCCGCTTGGAGCAGCGAGCGGCGCTTGAGCGTCGAGGTGGTGTTCGTCATCCTGGGTCCTGTCTCTCGGTCTGGGGCTGGGAGCGTGGGTCCCCGGCATCGGGGACGACGGTTCGGCCGGCGACGATCGGCGGCCGGCCGGTGAAGAAGTGGGCATCTGCGGGGAGGGGCCCGCCGGCCTCGGGGCACGGTGTCCCGTCACCCGGTGCCGTGCCGCGCTGGATCGCTCTGGGCTGCCCGGTTCCGCCGGGAGCGCCCCTCAAGACGCTGCCTGTCGTCGTGGCCGGCATGCCGAGGGCCCGGACGAGTGCGGGCCTCGTCATGACGCGGCGCTGATCCACAGCAGACGGTCCACCGACTCGGCCTCCTCGGTCGCGCGCGGGGAGGTGTTGGTGGAGGTGACGTAGATGCCGTTCTGGTAGGGCAGTACGGCGCGGGCGCGCTCGCCGGAACTGAACAGCGGGTCCATGCGCCGCGCGTCGTGGTCCATCACGTAGAGGATCTGCGCGGCAAGCGCCGCGACCACGAGCTCGTCGCCGGCGAAGGAGATGCCCGACGGTGCCCAGGTGTCGGATCCCGAGCCCAGGAACGCAGGCTCCATGCCGTCCTGGTCGTCGGTCCCCTCGGCGACTGGCCAGCCGTAGTTCGTGCCGGGGGTGATGAGGTTGATCTCGTCGTGGGCGGCCTCACCGTGCTCGGCCGAGAACAGCCGGCCCTCGGCGTCCCAGGCCAGCCCCTGCGGGTTGCGGTGCCCGTAGGAGTACACATAGGAGCCGTCGAACGGGTTGTCCTCGGGCACGGAGCCGTCCAGCCCCAGACGAAGGATCTTCCCGGCGAGGCTGTTGCGGTCCTGGGGCATCCGCTCGTCATGGACCCAGCCGGTCGTCGCGTACAGGTACCCGTCGGGGCCGATCGCGATCCTGCCCCCGTTGTAGAGCTCGTGGCCCGGGATGCCGTCCAGCAGCACCCCGGTCTCGCGCCAGGCGGAGCCGTCGAAGCGCACCGCGGCTATCCGGTTCGTCAGCCCGTCCTGGCCCTCGTAGGTGTAGTAGAGGTACGCGGTGCCCGACTCGGAGAAGTCCTCGGCCAGCGCCAGCCCCATCAGGCCGCTGCCGCCGTCATGGACGACCGGGGCGGAGGTCTGCACCTCGTAGCGGTCGAATCGGTCCTCGTGGTCGACCATCGCAATGGTGCCCGCGATCTCGGTGACGACGAGCGTGCCCTCGGACTGGCGCACCTCCCATGGGTAGTCCAGCTCGTCGGTGACGACCGTGACGCCGAAGTCATCGGTGCCCAGGCCGACCAGGCTCGGCCCCGTGTAGTCGGGGGTGTCGCCTGTCGGCGGGGCCGCCTCCGGCAGCCCGGATGAAGGGGGCGAGGGGGTGGTCGTCCCGCCCAAGGCACCGGTGCATCCTGTCAGGAGCAGGGCGGCGGCGAGGCCGGGCAAGACAGCTGCTCGTTTCATGATCGTCTCCAGGTCGTGGTGAATCTGCGGCTGATATCGCGGAACCTCGGTCGGCGATCATCAATTGCCCTCCGGATGCGTCGTCGGCATCCCGGCCGGCTTCATGCCGTCTTTACGCAAGGGAGGGCCGCGCGCCCGAATCAGGTCCTGCCGAGTCCTGGTCCGGCGGTCCCCTCCCGTCGGACACCTCAACCCGCCCGTCCCGGGCACGGGAGCGCCCCGGGTACGTCCGCGAAGAGCCCCCAAGACCGGTACGAGTCGATGCGATGGCGCAGAGGGGCACCGCATCCTGGCGCGCGAGCGCGAAGCCGGTCAGGAACCCCCAGGCGCCCGTCGGCAACGAAATCGCCGGCGCGGCGGCCACCGGCGCGAGGGCGACCCAGCGGGCTCCGGGGTCCTGACGAACCATGCCGGGCCGACGCGGACCGAACCGCCCCGGCTTCGACACAGATCTCCGGACTGCCCTGCGTTCGGTGGAGCCGACGGCCTGCCCCGAGTTCCGTGGACTCCGCATCGGGGCGATTCACAGCCCGACCCACGAACATGCTGTTCAACAGGCCAACCACCACCCCGAACCCCTGCCACAACCCCGACCCTTTCGCCTGTCCGCCGGCGGAGACCGGGGGCCTGTCCGGCGCCGTATCAGTGGACGGTGAAGCCACCGTCGACGGGAAGAGCCGTTCCGATGACGAAGCTGGCGCCGGGGCTGCACAGCCACAGGACGGCTGCGGCGACCTCGTCCGCACTCCCCAGCCGGCCGATGGGCTGCTCCTTGATGATCCCGGCCATGGCCTCGGCCTGGTTTTCGACCATGTCGGCGACCATCGGGGTGTTGATGACACCGGGGCACACGGCGTTGATGCGGATGCCGCGGGGCGCGTACTCGACCGCGGCGCTGCGGGTCAGGCCGATGACGCCGTGCTTGGAGGCGTGGTAGGCGGCGCGCTCGGGCAGTCCGACGAGCCCGCCCAGGGAGGAGCAGTTGACGATGGCGCCGCCGCCCTGCTCGCGCATCTGCCGCAGTTCGTGCTTCATCGCCGCCCAGACGCCGCGCAGGTTGACGGCGTTGACGCGGTCGAAGCTCTCGGCCGTCTCGTCGGCCGCGTCGGTCGGCGGCACCTGGATGCCGGCATTGTTGAACGCCATGTCCAGGCGGCCGTACTCCGTCACCGCGGCCCGCACTGCCGCTTCCGCTTGCTGTTCGTCGGTGACATCGCAGACGACACCGATCGCCCGGCCGCCGCTGCCGGTGATCTCTTCGGCCGCCTTGTGGACGGCTTCGGGGTGGAGGTCGGCCAGGACCACGGCGGCGCCGGAGTCGGCGAAGGCGCGGGCTGCGGCCAGCCCCATGCCGGAGGCGGCGCCGGTGACCAGAGCCACCCGCCCGGAGAAGTCGTAGGTGGGGTTCATGGTGTTCTCCTGTCGAAATCAAAATGAGGTTCCGCAAGCTGCCCAGGATCTTCGAGGCCCCGGGCGAGGGGGGCTGGAAGGGGTGAGCGAGGGGTCAGGGCTTCAGCAGGGTCTTTATGGCGCGGCGCTCGTCCATCGCCTCGAATCCCTCCGCGGCCTGATCGAGCGGGAGGGTGAGATCGAAGACCTTGCCCGGGTCGATCTCGCGGTCCCAGATGAGCTGGACCAGCTCGGGCAGGAACCGGCGCACCGGAGCGGGCCCGCCGTGCAGGTGCACCTCGGCGAAGAACAGTTCCTCGCCCGGAAGCTCCACCCCGTGCGCCACACCCACGTATCCCACGTGTCCGCCGGCGCGGGTGGAGCGGATGGCCTGCATCATCGATTCCTGGGTGCCGACGGCCTCGATCACGCTGTGGGCGCCGTATCCACCGGTGAGCTCCTTGATCCTGGCCACGCCCTCGTCACCGCGCTCGGTGACAATGTCGGTCGCACCGAACTCCAGGGCGAGCTTCTGCCGCGACGCGTGCCGCGACATCGCGATGATCCGCTCCGCGCCCAGCTGCTTCGCGGCCAGCACGGCGAGCAGGCCCACGGCGCCGTCACCGACCACGGCCACGCTCTTGCCCGGCCCGGCCTCAGCGGCCACGGCGCCGAACCAGCCCGTTCCGAGCACATCGGAGGCGGCCAGCAGCGAGGGGATCAGGTCCTCGTCCGGCATCCCGGGGGTGGCAACGAGGGTGCCGTCGGCCAGCGGCACCCGCAGGTACTCCGACTGCGCCCCGCCGGCGCCGACGAACTCGGCGTGCGCGCACCGCGACTGGTAGCCGGCCTCGCAGATCTCACAGGTGTTGTCCGAGGCGAAGAAGGAACCGACGACGAAGTCACCGACCGCAATGTTCTTGACCTCGTCGCCGATCTCGGTGACCACACCGACGTACTCGTGCCCCGCCGGGGTGGGCTGCGTCACTTCGTTGATCCCGCGGTAGTCCCATAGGTCAGACCCGCACACGCAGGTCGCAGACACACGGATGACCGCATCCGTCGGCGCGACGATCGCCGGGTACTCACGTTCTTCCACCCGGACATCGCCCGGGGCATACAGGACAGCTCCACGCACTTGGCAGACATCCCCTTCAGACAGCTTTTCTGGGTTTGCCCATCCACCGTCCCCCGCCTCGCGGATGCCTGCCAGGCACTCTCAGGGACCCCCACGCCAGGAACAGGCGCCCTAGCCTGGGAGCCATGGAGTTTCAGCAGGAGATCCGGGGCTTCCTCATGAGCCGCAGGGCGCGGATCACGCCCGAGCAGGCCGGGCTGCCCTACGTCGGAGGCAACCGCCGCGTCAAAGGGCTGCGGCGCGAGGAAGTCGCGATGCTCGCCGGCCTCAGCGTCGAGTACTACACCCGTATGGAGCGCGGCCAACTCGGTGGCGCGTCCGAGAGCGTCCTCGATGCGATCGCCCGTGCGCTGCAACTCGACGACGACGAGCGCGCCCACCTGTACGACCTGGCACGCAACGTCGCACCCGGTGCACGCCGCAAACGCCCCCAGCGCACCTACCCCATCACCGCGTCCGTACAGCAGGTCCTCGACTCCATGAGCGTTCCCGCCGTCGTACAGAACGGCCGCCTCGACCTCCTCGCGGCCAACGACCTGGGCCGCGCTCTGTACGCCGACCTCTTCGACATGGCCCAGCAGCCCCCGAACCTCGCCCGGTACGTGTACCTCGATCCACGTGCGGAGGCCTACTACGCCGACCTCGACGAGGCGAAGGACCAGGTGGTCGCGATGCTCCGCGCGACCGCCGGACGCGACCCGCTGGATAAGCAGGTGACCGAACTCATCGGCGAGCTCTCCACGCGCAGCACCGATTTCAGCACCCGCTGGGCCAAGCGCAACGTGCGCCGCCACTCGCGCGGACGCAAGGTCGTCCACCACCCGTCCGTCGGAACGATGGACCTCGCGTACGACGACTTCGCACTGCCCGGCGACCCGCACGTCTCCATCACCACCTACACCGCAGACCCCGGTACGCCCAGCGCTGACGCTCTCACCCTGCTGGCCACCTGGGCCGATACGCAGAAGCAGCCGCAGGCCATCAGCGACGACGTACGCCGCATTCGCCCCCATCACCTTTAGAGGCCGCACGGATAGGGCAGTTTCAGGGGCGTCGGGTTGGGCGGTTGTCCCAGCGGTGAGTGGTCCAGCCGCGGCGGATGAGGCTACATACGGTGATGACGGCGTCTGCGAGGTCAAAGAAGGCGTTGATGACGTGGAGATGGCGTTCGTAGCAGCAGGCGAGCCGATGGAAGGCGTTCTGCCATGCGTGGGTGCGCTCGACGTGCCAGCGCTGAGTGGCCTGCAAGGGGCCTTCTCGCCTTTGTGGGCGATCTGGCCGCGGAGGCCGCGTTCGTCGAGGACTGCACGTGTTTTGGCCGAGTCGTAGCCGGCATCCAGGTGCACGGTGATGTCGTCGGGCAGCGGGCCGAGGTCGTTCAGGAGGTCCAGGTGGGAGCGAGCAACGGGGAGTCGTGGCAGTTAGCCCCGGCCAGGACTCGGCCCAGGGGGATGCCGTAACCATCCGTCATGGCTGAGCGTTTCATCCCCCGTTTGCCTCGGTCGACGGACGAGCGTCCGGCGACTTCCCCGCCTCCGGGGGCCTTTGTGATCGACCTGTCGACGGCCTCGGATCGTGGTGGCTGAGCAGGTGGAATCGGCGATGGCTTGGTAGGAGCAGCCGAAACGCAGCACCTGCAGCAGTTGGTCGAAGACGATCCGGTCGCTGACCCGGCGGCGGTGGCAGCCCAGGGGGTGGGCCGGATCGTAGACCGGGCGCCCCGGCAGCAGGGTCGCGAATTGGTCCCAAAGCGGTTCGGTTAGCCATGAAGGAAGCGCAGGCACAGGTCTCCCAGTGATCACAGAGCGCTATCACTGCAGTTCCATGAGGATGTCGGCGCGGGCGTAGTAGTCGGCCACGGGGAGACGGTCGCGGGTGATCTTGACAAACCCCGCGTCCTCGTAGAGGTGAAGGGCGGGGGCCAGCTTGCTGTTCGTGCCGAGGAACAGCCGGGCCCTACCGAGTGCCCGGGCGCGGTCGATCGCGGCGGCTATGAGTTGGCGGCCGATGCCGCGTCCTTGCGCGGCGGGAGCCACGGCCATCTTCGCCAGCTCGAACACAGCGTCCGGATAGGCCAGAAGTGCGACGCACCCCACTACAGTGCCGCTTCCCGGCTCGCGCGCCATGAGCACGTCGCCGCCCGGGCCCACGATGCGGCCGAACGGATCTCCGAGAACGGCCCGGTCCTCTTCTTGCAGGGTGAACAGGAGCGAGATCCACTCCTCGTTCAGCGTGTAGAACGCGTCGGCGTCACTCTGTGAGCCGATCGAGGAGACCATGGTCGGGGCAGAGGTGTGCGGCATGAGAAGGGTTCCCTTTCCGGTATGGCTTCTCGTAGCCTCCGGCTCCACTCACTCATATGTCCAATACACACCTTGACCTCTATCAATAAGCTCGAGCTATGGATCAGCGAATCGAGCTCCGTCATCTGCGGTACTTTCTGGCTGTGGCTGAGGAACTGCACTTCGGCCGCGCCGCCCAGCGGCTGCACATCGCTCAGCCCGCCCTGTCCCAGCAGGTCAGGCAGCTTGAGAAGATCGTCGGCGTTGAACTGTTCCGGCGGACCTCTCGAAGTGTCCGCCTCACAGAGGCGGGAGCGGCGTTCCAGCCAAGGGCCAGGAACCTTCTGGGCCGTCTGGCGACCGACCTCGACGAGGCCGGGCGTGTCGGCCGAGGTGAGGCCGGCCGTCTGGATGTCGCCTTCATCACCTCCGCCACCGCGATCGTCAGCGAACACCTCCGTGCATTCTCCTGCTGCCGCCCGGACGTCCAGGTCAAACTTCACGACGGTTTCACCACCGACGTCCTGGCAGCCCTGGAGCGGGGTACGGCCGACGTCGGGATCGTGCGGGACGCCGAGGAGCGAAACGACATCGACCTTTCTCTACTGGCATCGGAACGGTTCGTCGCCGTTATCCCCACAGAGCACCCCGCCGCAAGGGGTGACCGTGTGGAAGCAAGGGCTCTGGCCGCTGACCCGCTGATCCTGTTCCCGCGTTCAGCAGGAACTCACGCGTTCGACATGAACACGCAGCCGTTGCGGAACGCGGGCATCGACGTCCAGGTCGCACAGGAGTGCTCGAACTGGCACACCATCATCATGTTCGTCGCGGCCGGCCTCGGCATCAGCATCGCCCCCTACAGCGTCACGACGCTGCTACCCGCAGGCGTCCGAAGGCTCGAACTCGACGGGCCTCCTACCGTGAGCCGGATCTTCATGGCCACCCGCCGAGGAGACGACCGTCCTCTCCTGCAAGCCTTCATCGCAGCATCTGAGTCCATGACAGGCCGTGACCACGACCGGACGATGAGCGTGCGCTGACTTGAGGAGCGAGCACCTCCAAGCAAGGGCCACTCGAAGGCGTACCGTGCGCAGCTCATCCGCCGGGCCTGGAGCACCCACCGCTGCAACAACAGCCCAAGCCGACGATCCCGAAACCGCTCCTATCCGCGCAGCCTCTTAGGTGTGCGATCTGCTCGGCCGGCGGATGCTTCGCGAGCACGACGAGCAGGCCGCCACAGCGGCGCGTACGTGATCACGCCGCTACTTTGCGGCTGGTGCCTGAGCCAGGACACCTGGGCCGTACGCGCCCGTACCGCACCGCGCTCAGCCGGTGGTCGCGAACGCGTCCACCCCGGTCAGTTCGGCGGACAGGCGCCACAGGCGCGCCGCCTGCTCGGGGTCGGTCGCGTAGCTCCGTACGCCCTTACGGGGGCCGCCCTCCACGGTGGTCTCCGCGATGTCGCAGTCCTCGCAGTAGACACCGCCGGCGTCCGCGAGCCGGGGCGAGGTGGCCGCCCAGACCTGGGTGGCCGCGCCCTGCTCGGGTGTCTTGAACGACGGGTTGAGCGCGTTTCCGTCCTCGTCGATCCAGCCGGCCGCGACCATCTCCTCCCGGGCCAGATGGCGCTGGAGCGGGGTGAGGATGCCACCGGGGTGCAGGGCGAACGCCCGGACGCCGGACTGCCTGGCCAGCGCGTCGAGGTGGACGGCGAAGAGCACATTGGCCGTCTTGGCCTGGCCGTACGCCTGCCACTTGTCGTAGCCCCGCTCGAACCAGGGATCCTCCCAGCGGATCGGGGAGTTGTGGTGCCCGGTGGAGGACACCGAGACGACGCGCGCCCCGCTCGCGATCGCCGGCCAGACCCGGTTGACCAGGGCGTAGTGGCCGAGGTGGTTGGTCGCGAACTGGGCCTCCCAGCCGGGGCCCACCCGGGTCTCGGGGCAGGCCATGACCGCCGCGTTGTTGATGACGATGTCGAGTGTCCGGTCCGTGGCGAGGAAGCGTTCGGCGAACTCCCGGACGCTGTCGAGGTCGGCGAGGTCCACCTCGTCCACCTCGGCGTTGTCGATGCCGTCCAGTGCCTCGCGCGCGATGTCGGGCCGCCGGGCCGGTACGACGACCCGGGCACCGGCCCCGGCGAGCGCGCGGGTGGTCTCCAGGCCCAGGCCCGAGTAGCCGCCGGTGACCAGGGCGAGCGCGCCGTCGAGGTCGACACCGCGCAGCACCTCCCGGGCGGTGCTCGTGGCGCCGAACCCCGATCCGATCGGGTGCTGGGGTGTCCGGTGGGGTGCTGCCTCGTTCTGTGGCGTTGTCATGCGACGCAGGCTACGAATTGGAGCGCTCTCGAAGTCAAGTGCACCGGCGGACCCGGGCGCGGTTCACCCCACCGGACGTCCGGTTGCGCGAGCGTCGAACAGGACGGCGGAGTTCGGCGCGCGACCCGCCCACGATCGGGTCAGTGATACGTGGCCCGGACGGGTCAACTGCTAGGCAGGGACGTTCTTGTCCGTACCGGAGCTCTGGAGTCACCCATGCCGATCGACGCCCTTCTCGCCCAGGACCACGAGTCGCCCCGCGCCCACCCGCTCATCCCCGGGCAGGGGTACGACGGGGGCGCGCGCGGAGCGGCCGGCCCGGTCGAGGAGCGGGACCTCACCTTCGACGGATTCCGCTACACCTGTCGCGTCGTGCACCGTGACGCCCCGCTGACGGAGCCGGTGGTGGTGCTGGGCGGCTCCTCCCAGGACCGTAACTCCTGGATGCGGCACGAGAAGTGGCTGAGTCCGGTGGGACCGGTGATCACGGTGGACCTGCCGGGGTACGGTACGGCGGACTTCCTGCCCGCCGCGTACGGTGTGGACTTCCTCGCCGCCGCCGTCCGGCACCTGCTCGACGAACTGGGCGTGCCGCGCGTCAACATGGTCGCCGCCTGCTTCGGCGGGGCGATCGGGGTACGGTTCGCACAGCACTACCCGGCGATGGTCGCCCGGCTGATGCTGGTGGGCATGACTCCCCGGATCCCGGCGGACTACGCGGCGGCGATGGAGCGGTGGGCCGTCATGATCGACCGCGGGGAGACCGAGACCATCGCCCGTGAACTGGCGGACCGGTTCATGTCGCCCCCCGGCACCGGAGTGGTCCGCAAGCACGCCGCCGTCGCCCGGCTGGTGTATCAGCAGATCGCCGGCCAGGACCCGGAGCAGCTCGGCAAGTCCGCCGAGCACAACACCCGGCTGATGCGGCACGAGTGGTACCGGCCCGAGCCGGTCCCCGCCGTGCCGAGCCTGGTGGTGACCGGCGAGTACGACACGCTGACCACGCCCGCGATGGGGCGCGAGGTGGCCGCGACGCTGCCCGAGGCGCGGTTCCTGACGATCGACGAGACCGACCATCTCGCCCCGGTGGAGCGGATCCCCGACTTCGCCGATCTGATGGCGCGCTTCTGCACCGACCGCTCGGTGGACGGGCTGCCGTACGCCTCCCGTCCCGAGATCCTGGGCACGGCGGTCGCCGCGCCGGCCCCTGTCGGCCTCGGTGGCCGCGCCGCGCTCTGACGTCGCCCGGGCCCGGCCGCGGGCCCGGCACGGCCGTCGCGGGGCGGCCTGGGCCCGCCGACGGCGCGGACAGCGCCCGGTCCGGGCGCGGCCCCGCTCCGTACCGCTACGCGGCGAGTTCGCGCACCGTCGCCATGTCGCTGAACGGCAGGAGCCGGTCGCCCACGATCTGGTACGGCTCGCTCCCCTTGCCCGCGATCAGGACGATGTCGCCCGGCCCGGCCGCCTCCAGCGCGAAGGCGATGGCCGAGCGGCGGTCGGCGAGCCGCTCGAAGGGGATGCCGGTGGCGGCGAGTCCGGGGGTGATCTGGTCAAGGATCCCCAGGGGGTCCTCGCCCCGGGGGTTGTCCGAGGTGAGAACGCACAGGTCGGAGTGGGTACCGGCGATCTCCCCCATCCGGGCCCGCTTGGTGTTGTCCCGGTCCCCGCCGCAGCCGAAGACGGTGATGATCCGGCCACGGGCGAAGTCCCGGATCGTGGTGAGCACCTTCTCCAGGGAGTCCGGCGAGTGCGCGTAGTCGACGATGACCGCGGTGCCCCGCGGGGTCTCGTACCGCTCGAAGCGTCCGGGGACCGGCGGCATCCGGTCGAGCGCGCCGACGAGGCCGGACAGCCCGTGTCCGAGCAGATGGCAAGCAGCCACGGTGGCGAGGGCGTTGGAGACGGAGAACCGGCCGGGCACAGGGATCGCCGCCGGGTACTTGCGCCCCGCGTGGTGCAGGGTGAAGCGGGTGCCGAAGGCGTCCATGGCGAGATCGGTGGCCCGGTAGTCCGCGTCGGTGTCGAGCGCGTACGTCGTCACCGCGCCGGGCATCAGCGCGGCGATCCCGGCCCCCACCGGATCGTCGGCGTTGACCACCGCGCGCTCGCACAGCCCCTGGAAGAGCCGGAGTTTGGCGTCCCGGTAGTTCTCCATCGTGCCGTGGTCGTCGAGATGGTCCTGCGTCAGATTGGTGAAGATCCCCACGTCGAGGTGGGCATGGTCCACCCGGTGGGTCAGCAGGCCCATGGAGGTGGCCTCCAGGACCACCGTGGAGACCGCCCGGTCGCGCATCCGCCCCAGCAGGTACTGGAAGTCCGGCGCCTCGGGCGTCGTCAGGACGGAGCGGGGCATGGGGATCAGCTCGTCACCGATCCGGCTGCCCGCCGTTCCGATCACCCCGACCCTGGTGCCCTCGGCGAGCCGCAGGACGGACTCGACCATGTAGGACACCGAGGTCTTCCCGTTGGTGCCGGTGACGGCGACCATGTCCATCTCCCGGCCCGGCTCGCCGTGGTACCGGGAGGCAATGGCGGAGGTGGCGGTGCGTGTGTCCGCCACCCGTACGACGCACACGTCCGTGTCCGCCCACACCGGCGCGTCGGCGCCGGGTCCCGCCGCGCCGACGAGTACCGCCACCGCACCGCGCGCGAGGGCGGGGCCGACGGAGGCCGGGCCGCCCTCCTCGTGGCCGGGGACGGCGACGAACAGCGTGCCGGGAGTGACCCGGTGCGTGTCGAAGCAGGGGCCCGCGGTGATCTCCGTCTCCGGATCGCCCCGCAGAATCTCGTGGTCGTACCCGGTGAGCAGGGTGCTCAGCTTCAAGGGGGTCCTCTCGTGGTGGCGGGGGCGCGGGGCACCGCGAACCGGCCCGGAGGGCAGCGTTTCGCGGAGTGACGGGAGGAGGGGGGATCCGGCGGTGGTGTACGGGCACGGGCACGGGCCGGCCGTGCCGGATCCGGGCGAAAGGCCCTAACCGTGGCCGTGCAGGGCGAGGCAGGCGGCCTCGGGCGCGATCATGGGGCCGGGCGTCGTGGCGGACACGCGGCCGGCGGCGCCGCACCGGGCGCAGGGGGCCCCTCGCAGGCACTCCCTCACACCACGTGGACAACCCATGAGGCGAGTGTACGGCCGCGGCGGCGCTCCGGGGACCGGGCCGGGGACACGGCGGTGGGGGGGGGGGGGGGGCGCCGGGCCCCCCCCCCCCCCCCCCCCCGGCCGGGGGGGGGGGGGGGGGCCCCCCCCCCCCCCCCCGCCCCCCCCCCCCCGCCGCCCCCCCCCCCCCCCCCCGGGGGGCCCACCCCGCCCCTCCCCCACCCCCGGGGTACACCCGGGGGGGGGGGGGGCGGGGGGGGGGGGGGCGCGGGGGGGGGGGGGGGGGGCCGGGGGGGGGGGGGGGCGGCGGCGCGCGCCCCGCCCCACTGCTCCGTCCGTCGGGGGATGTGCGGTCAGACCCCCCGGCCGGTCCCGCCCGCGCCGGTCCCGGCGGCCTTCTTGATCCCCTGGGTGATCTCGTCCATGACGGAGAGTTCGGGCGCCTTGTCGTTGACGTCGAAGCCGGAGCGTACGACGACCAGCATCTCCGGCGAGGACGGGGAGGGGAAGGCCAGCGACTGCACATAGCCGTCGTCGCCCTTGCCGGTGACCACCTTCCACCGCACCAGGTAGCCCTTCTGCCCGGCGACGGTGACCGCCTCCGACTTGAGCTGCTGGTGCGAGGAGATCTTGCCGTAGGTCGTACCGCCGTACGACTCCTCGGCGTTGGTCTCGATGTCCTGTTCGGCCGCCGCCTTGGCCGAGGTGGTGGTGATCTTCAGCGCGGCGGCGGGTACGGAGAACACACCGCCCCGTACACAGGACTGCGCGGTGTCCCCGGGGCAGTCGTACGTCCCGGTGGTCACCCCGGCGCCGACCGGCCCGGACTCTCCGGTCCAGCCGTCGGGGACGGGGAGGCTGATGCCGCTGGCGCCGTCGGTGGCGTAGCCGTCCTCGGTCCGTGGCTGGCCGGGCGCGCCGCTCTCCCCGCCGGGGCCGCCCCGGCCGTCGGGGTCCGGGGCGTCCTGCCCCGGCTGTGAGGGCGCCGTGGACGGCGCGGGGCCGGAACCCGACCTGCCCACGGCGTCGTTGTGGCCGCCGTCGCGTCCGAGCAGGTAGAAGCCGCCCGCGAGGGCCAGTGCCACCACCACCGCGGTCGCGCCGAGTGCGATCCGCCGCCCGTTGTTCCGGGGTGCCGGAGGGGGCGCCAGGGGGTAGGGCGGTGCGGCCGGTGGGTCCCACTGGCCGGTGGGCGTGGCGCGGAGTTCGTCGGTCCACGCGGACCCGTCCCACCATCGTTCCTGGCGTGGACCGTCACCTGTGTGCCCCGGATCGGGATGCCAGCCGGGCGGCGTCGTGTAAGTCACGGCTCTCAGCTTAGGCATATTGTCTGAACGGCTGGTGAGAGGCCCATGAGAATCGGTGCACTCACCGCTCCCCCGGCGTCGGCCCGTCCGCGTTCTCCCGCCCGTTGCCCGCCGGGACGATGCCGCGTACCACCCCCAGGGACACCAGGTCCTGGGGCCTGAGCCGAAGTTGGTCCGCCGTCGCGCGGGTGTGCCCGGGGTCGCGTTTGAGGATGGCGGTGGCGAGCTCGGGCGCGATGACGGAGAAGTAACTGTCCGGTGTGGCCCAGGTGTTGTCCGGGGCCGACAGGGCGAGCGCGCCGCCCGAGCCGCCCTCGCCGATCAGCAGGGTGGTGACGGGGACCCGGGCGGTGGCGACGGCCGCGAAGAGATCCGCGATGGCGGCCCCCGCCCCCGTACGCTCCGCCCGGGCGTCGTTGGCCGCGCCCGGGGTGTCCACCAGCGTGAGTACGGGGATGTCCAGCCGCTCCGCGAGCCGGATCAGCCTGGCTGCCGTACGGTATCCGGCCGGGAGCGTGGCGGTGCCGCACTGCGCGGCGAAGGCGACGGTGCGTCCCTCGCGGCGGCCGAACCCGCAGAGCATCCCCGGGTCCTTACCCCCGCAGCGGTCGCCGCCGATCTCCTCCCGGTGGTCGAAGTACGCGTCCAGGTAGGCGGCGGCGCGCGGCCGTTCGGGCGACCGGGCGGCGAGGACCGCGTCCCATCCGGTGGCGGCGGGACGGGCGCCGCCGAGCGCGTCGGGCGGCGGCGCGGCGCCCGCCCCTGACCCGGCCACCTGCGCTCCGCCGCCGGTGAGCAGGGCCAGCCACCGTCCGACCAACGCGCCCAGCCCCTCCTCGCCCACCACCGCGTCGATCTGGCCGGCGGCGAGCTGCGCCTCGGCGGTGTACGCGTACGGATCGGCGTCCGCCGGGCGTACCCGTGATCCCGCGAAGCCGATCTGCGCGCCGGGCAGGGCGAGGACGACATCGGCGCCCGCCCCCAGGGTGGCCCAGCCGCCGCCGGTCGTCGGGTCGCGCACCACCGCGAGCTGGGCGAGCCCGGCCGTCCGGGTCAGCGCGGCGTGCCGGGCCACGCGCTGGAGCTGGAGCAGCGCCCGCATGCCCTCCTGCATGCGGCTGCCGCCGGTCGCGATCAGCGAGACGACCGGCAGCCGCCGCTCGCGCGCGTGGCGGTACGCGGCCTCCAGCCGGTCGCCGGTGCGCTCGCCGAGGGATCCGCCGAGGAAGCCGAACTCGAAGGAGATGACGACGGCTTCGGTGGCGCCGATCCGGCCGGTGCCGCAGACGACGGACTCCCGCTCGCCGGTACGCTCCGCCGCGCGGGCCCGCGCGGCGTCGTACCCCTCCCAGCCGAGCGGTCCGTCCGGCACGGACGGGCCCTCGGGCGAGGAGAGTTCGGTGAAGGCTCCGGCGTCCGGTCCGAGGACCGCCGCGATCGCCGCCCGTGCGCCGCGCCGCTCAGCCATGGAGCGCCCGCTTCATGATCTTCCCCATGTCGTTGCGGGGCAGCGCGTCCAGATAGCGCACGGTGCGCGGGCGCTTGTGCGCGGCGAGCTGCCCGGCCACATGATCGGCCAACTCCTTCTCCGTCGGCGGTGCTTCGGGCCGCGCGGGCACGATCCAGGCGACGATCCGCTCACCGAGGTCCGGGTCGGGCTCACCGGTGACGGCGGCCTCCCTTACCCCGGGATGCTCCAGCAGGACGTTCTCGATCTCGCCCGCGCCGATCTTGTAACCGCCGCTCTTGATCAGGTCGGTGGCCTTGCGGCCGACGATCCGGACATAGCCGTCGGGGTCCCTGATCGCCATGTCGCCGGTGCGGAACCAGCCGTCGGTGAAGGCCGCTTCGGTCGCGTCGGGGCGGTTCAGGTACTCCGTGAAGAGGTTCGGGCCGCGGACCTGGATCTCGCCGACGCTCTCGCCGTCGTATGTCCCGATGGCGGCGCCCGCCTCGTCGACCAGCCGCAGTTCGACGCCGCGCAGCGGGACGCCGACCGTTCCGGCGCGCGGTTCGCCGTCCGCGCGGACGCTCGTGTTCATCAGGGTCTCGGTCATGCCGTACCGCTCGACGACCCGGCGGCCGGTCGCCGCGGCGATCCGCCGGTGGTCGTGGACCGGCAGCGCCGCCGAGCCCGACACCAGCAGCCGCGCACCGGCCAGCGCCTCGGCGAGCGCGGGGTCGTCGGCGAGCGCCTCGGCGATCCGGTGGTACATCGTGGGCACCCCGAACAGCATGGTGGCGCCCGAGGACAGCTCCCGGGTGACGCCCGCGGTGTCGAACCGTCCGAGGTGGGTGACGGACCCGCCCCGGCGCAGCGGGCCCAGGATGCCGAGGATCAGCCCGTGGACATGGAACAGGGGCAGCGCGTGGACCAGCACGTCGTCGGCGGTCCACTGCCAGGCGTCCTCCAGTGCGTCGAGGTTGGTGGTGAGGGCGCGGCGGGGCAGGACGGCGCCCTTGGGCGGTCCGGTGGTGCCCGAGGTGTAGACGATCAGCGCGGGGGCCTCGGGCGAGGGTTCGGGGAAGGACCCGCCCGTCTCCCCGGTCCCGGCCTCCGGCGCGGCCCCGGTCGGCGGGGCGTCCGCCGTGACGTCGACGCGCTCCAGTGCGGCGAGCGCGGGCGGCAGCGCGACGCCGGGCTCCGCGATGACGAGCGAGGGGGCGCTGTCCGCGACGATATGGGCGAGTTCCTTCTCGCCGCTCCTGGGGTTGACGGGGACGACCGGGACCCCGGCCAGCAGCCCCGCCACCACCCCCACCGCCGTGCCGAGGGTGGGGGTGGCCCAGACCGCGACCCGCCGCTCGCCCGAGAGCCGGCGGGCCAGGGAGCCGGCCGCGCCGGCCAGTTCGGCATGGGTGAGCGTACGGTCGCCGAACCGGAGCGCGGGGCGCCGGGAGCGGGCGGCCAGGGCCGGGAAGAGAGGGGACACGCGTCGTTCTCCTTGCTGTGGACGGGTCTGACCGGTCATCCGAAGCCTGGTACCACCAGGAGCAGCCAGACAGCGGCGGGTACCGCCGCCACCACGATCCCTCCGTACACCATGAGCTGCCGGAAGAAACGCTCACGGTCGACGTCGGGCGCGGCGGCCAGCACCAGGGCGCCGTTGGTGGAGAAGGGGCTGACGTCGACGACGGTCGCGGAGATCGCGAGCGCCGTGATCATGCCGATCGCGCCGATCTCGCCCTGGGCGAGGAAGGGCACGGCGAGCGGGATGAGCGCGCCCATGATGCCGACGGAGGAGGCGAACGCGGAGACGATCGCACCGATGTAGCAGAGCAGTACGGCGGCGAGGAGCGGGACGCCGATACCGCCGACGGCGTTGCCCGCGTAGTCGATCGTGCCCATCTCCTCCATGACACCGACGTAGGTGAGGACACCGCAGATCAGCAGCACGGTCGGCCAGGCGATCTCGCCGACCGCCTTGCGGCTGGTCTCGGGCCAGCAGGCGCTGAGCAGGACGGCGAGGGTGATGGCGCAGAGCCCGGCGTCGAGGTCGAGGGCGAGAACGGCGACGACGAGTACGACCAGGGCGGCGAGGGTCGCCGTACGGGCGGGGTTGAGCCGTGAACTCCCCTCCTCCGCGGCCTCGTTGCCGTCCTTGCCCGCTGTGCCGTCCCGGCCGGGCCCGGGCTGGGTGCCGCGCAGCCCGAGCCCGCCGCAGCAGACGAAGACGATCCCGGCGATGACGAGGTTGACGGCGAGCGAGGCGAGGAAGAGGGTGAGCGGGCTGCCCTGGAGCTTCTCGCGTTCGACGATGCCGTTGACGATCGTCCCGTAGATGCTGATCGGCGAGAATCCGCCGCCCTGGGCCCCGTGCACGACCATGGCGCCCATCAGCAGCGGGCTGATGCCGTAACGGGCGGCGAAGCTCAGCGCGATGGGCGCGACGATCGCGACGGCCGCCGGGGAGACGGCTCCGATCGCGGTCAGCAGCGCGGTGATCGCGAACATCACCCACGGGATCAGCGCGATCCTGCCGCGTACCAGCCGGATCGCGGCATGGACGAGCCAGTCCGTGGTGCCGTTGGCGCGGGCGATCGCGAAGAGGTATGTGACGCCGACGAGCACCACGAAGAGGTCGCCGGGAAAACCGGCGAAGATGCCCTTCGCGTCGAGCCCGGCGACGAGTTCCCCGACGCCGAACGCGGCCGCGAAGGCGAGCGCGCCCATGTTGATGGACCGGGTGGTGGCGATCACGAAGACCACCACCAGCACAAGAATCGAGATCAGTTCGGCGGACATGGCGCGGGCTCCCGTCCCTGGGTCCCTCGATACGGAGAGGAATGGGCCGACGACCGGTCGGCGGGCGGCCGAGGGGGTCGAGCGGCTGACTGGACCACTGGCCAAGTGGCTGGACCACATTGGCCGTCGAGCGGGACGGGCGTCAAGGGATCGGACGGGAATTGGCTCAGCCACTTGGCCGCCCGGTGCTAGGCTGACGCGTCAGGGACCCGGAGGAAACGGGGCAGGGAGGGGGGTGGCGGATGTCCGACGAGGGAGAGTCCGCTGCGACACCGCGTGAGAACGCGGCCCAGGCCCTGCGGCCGATGGCCCGGCCACGCCTGTACGAGCAGGTCCTCGACCGGCTGCGCAGCTATGTCGCCGAGGGACGGCTGGGCTCGGGCGACCGGCTGCCGCCCGAACGGGAGTTGGCGCAGCGGCTCGGTGTCAGCCGCGCCTCCGTCAAGCAGGCGATCGTGGTCCTGGAGGTCCAGGGGCTGGTCGAGGTGCGGCACGGCGGCGGCACATATCTGCGCAAGGACAGTCTCGACCCGGAGCCGGTGGAGCGGCTGGTGGAGCGCCGACGGCGGCTCCCCGATGTGCTGGAGGCCCGCGAGGCGCTGGAGACCAAGCTCGCGGAACTCGCCGCCGAGCGGCACACCGCGCCGGATCTGGCCGCGCTGCACGACGCGTTGCGGCACATGGAGGAGGAGATCGCGGCGGGCGGTCACGGCGTCGAGGGCGACCGTCTCTTCCACGCCGCGGTGACCGCCGCCGCGCACAGCACCCTGCTCGCGGAGTTCATGCGTTCCATCTCCGAGCAGATCACGGAGAGCCGCCACGAGTCCCTGCGGCAGCCCGGCCGCCCCGCGCGGTCTCTGGCGCAGCACCGCGCGATCCTCGACGCGATCGAGGACCGGCGGGGCAAGGCGGCCGCGGCCGCGATGCGGCGCCATGTGCGGACGGTGGCGAAGGTGCGCCTGCTGGACTGGAATCCGGAGGACGGCGCCTGAGACCGCCGCCCGCGCGCGGTCCCGGGCGGGCCGGTCGCGCGTGCGACATGCGCCCGCGCGACCGGGCCCCTGCCCGGCTCAGTTGAAGCTGTCGGGGTCCGGGCCCGTGCGCAGGCCCCGGTCGAGCGCGGTCAGTGCTTCGAGGTCGTCGGCGGAGAGTTCGAAGCCGAGGATGTCGAAGTTCTCCCGGATCCGCGCGGGGGTCGCGGACTTGGGGATCACGATGTTCCCGAGCTGGAGATGCCAGCGCAGCACCACCTGGGCGGGCGTCCTGCCGTGGCGCCCGGCGATCCGCGTGATCGTCGCGTCGTCGAGCAGCGCGCCCTGCGCGAGCGGGCTCCACGCCTCGGTCGCGATGTCGTGCTGGGCGTGGAAGTCGCGCAGCGCGGCCTGTTGGAGGCCGGGGTGCAGTTCGATCTGGTTCACGGCGGGGACGATCCCGGTCTCGTCCAGCAGTCGCTGGAGGTGGGCGGGCTGGAAGTTGGACACGCCGATGGCGCGGGTCCTGCCGTCCGCCAGCAGCTTCTCCAGCGCGCGCCAGGTGTCGACGTAACGGTCGCGTCCGGGAGTGGGCCAGTGGATGAGGTAGAGATCCACCTGGTCGAGGCCGAGCCTGGCCAGGCTCCGGTCGAAGGCGGTGAGGGCCGCGTCGTACCCCTGGTCGTCGTTCCAGAGCTTGGTGGTGACGAACAGTTCGTCGCGCGGCACCCCCGAGGAGGCGAGCGCGCGGCCGACGCCCGGCTCGTTGCCGTACGCGGCGGCCGTGTCGATGCTGCGGTAACCCGTCTCCAGCGCGGTGCGGACCGCGTCGGTGGTCCGCGCGTCGTCGACCTGGAAGACACCGAAGCCGAGCTGCGGGATCCTGACGCCGTTGTTGAGGACGACGTGGGGGACGGAGGTCATGGTGTTTCCTCTTCTTCCGGTCCGGTCCGGTCGGTCCGGTCGGACCGGTGGGGTCGTGTGCTGCGAGAAGGCGAACAAAGGGGGCAGATCACCCCTCAACGTACCGACGCCGTGGGCACCGCGCGCCATGGGCGTCCGGCAGTCGGCGTACGGCGCTCCAGCGCGGCGGAGACGACGGCGAGGACGAGCGCGGAGGCGGCCAGCGCGGCGCCCACCGCGTTCGGGGCGGTGTAGCCGTGTCCGGCGGCGATGACGAGCAGCCCCATGATCACGAACTCGGTGGTTCCGATCCCGAAGGCCCCGACGGCCAGCGCGAGAAGCGCGAGTGGCACGAATGTCACCTTTCCGGCCCGGATCTCCGACCGAGGAACGCACGATTGCATGGGCACCTTACAGGCGTGCACAATAGTTGCAGACGCCGATTACCTGCAAACGCGGTCTATTGCGGATGTGTCCTATCCTGGGAGCCTCACGCCCCGTACGCAGGAGGAAGCCATGACCGCCACGGACACCGCGCTCACCGGGCTCGCCCAGGGCTGGTGCGCGCTCTCCCTGCTGCACGGCAGGATCGAGGCGCATATCGAGCGCGCGCTCCAGAGGGGGCACGATCTCAGCGTCCGTGAGTACTCGCTGCTGGACGCCCTCAGCCGCCAGCACGACGGCGAGGGCGGTCATCTCCAGATGAAGCAGGTCGCCGAGGCCGTGGTGCTCAGCCAGAGCGCGACCACCCGGCTGGTCACCCGACTGGAGGACCGGGGACTGCTCACGCGCTACCTCTGCCCGACGGACCGGCGCGGCATCTACACCAATGTGAGCGAGGCGGGGCTGCGACTGCTCGCCGAGGCGCGGCCCACCAACGACACCGCGCTGCGCGAGGCCCTGGACGAGGCGGCGAAGAACCCGGAACTGGCCCCTCTCGTCCGGGCCGTCGCCTCCCGGGGCGCCGCCGTCTGACAGACGAGGAGCCGGGCGGAAGACCTTGTTCAGGTCTCCCGCCCGGCTCCTCACCGACGCTTCGCGCGTCTGGCTCCTCGCCAAGCGATACGGTCAGCGGCGCGGCGCGGCCCCGTGCCCGCCGTAGCGGCGCTCGAAGCGCTCCACCCGGCCCGCGGTGTCCACCACGCGGCCGGCGCCCGTGTAGAAGGGATGGCTCGCGGAGGAGATCTCCACGTCGATGACGGGGTAGGTGTTCCCGTCCTCCCACTCGACCCGTCGCCGCGAGTCCGCGGTGGAGCGCGTCAGGAAGGCCACTCCCCCGGCGCGGTCCCGGAAGACGACCTGGCGGGAGACGGGGTGGATACGAGGCTTCATGCGGGATTCCTTCCTCGATGGTCCTGGACGGTCACGCCGGACGCGGAACTGGATGTCATGTCCATCAAGCGGCACATCGGGTGTAACGCGACAGCCGCCCGCTCCATTCCCACCGGGTCGCCGGGGCGGGAACACGAGACACTGGGCCGGACGGAATGTGATCACGGCCCGCCGGGTTCTTCCTTTCGGATCCGCGCGGTCGCACCGGCACGAGCGCGGCGAACAGGAAGGTGGGCGTCCTCCATGGGCGAGTTGATCCTGGTACGGCACGGGGAGACCGCCTGGTCCCTGTCCGGACAGCACACCAGCTACACCGATCTGCCGATGACCGGGCACGGCGAGGACGAGGCCCGCTCCCTGGCGCCGCTGCTGCGCGAACGCCGGATCGGCCTCACGCTCGTCAGCCCCATGGCCCGCGCACGGCGCACCGCCGAGCTCGCCGGTCTCGCCCCGTACCGGGTGGAGCCGGATCTGCGGGAGTGGAACTACGGAGGGTACGAGGGCGTCGCGACCGTCGAGATCCACCGCACGCGCCCCGACTGGGACCTGTGGACCGACGGTGTCGTGCCCGGTCCCGCCGGTCAGCCCGGCGAGGGCCCCGGCGAGGTGGGGCACCGCGCCGACCGGGTCCTCACCGAGGCGCTCACCGCACTCGACTCGGGGGACGGCGCGGATGTCGCGCTCGTGGCGCACGCCCACTTCCTGCGTGTGCTGACCGCGCGCTATCTCGGGCTGGCGCCCGCGGCCGGTGCCCTGTTCCACCTCGCGACCGGCACCGTCTCCCGGCTGGGCACCGAGCACGACCGCCCGGTGGTCACCGCCTGGAACCTGACCCTGCCCGGGAACGGGGACACCGCGGCGCCCCGCGCGCGGGAGACCTCCGCCTGACCGCGCCCCGGCCGGTGGCCCGTACCACGCGGCGGGCGCCGGCCCGGTGGAGGTCAATCCACCGGACCGGCGCCCTGGTGCCCCGGTTCAGGAGGGGAGGATGTTCTCCGCCTGCGGGCCCTTCTGGCCCTGCGTGACGTCGAAGGTGACCTTCTGGCCCTCCTGCAGCTCACGGAAGCCGGAGGTCGCGATGTTCGAGTAGTGCGCGAACACGTCCGGACCGCCGCCGTCCTGGGCGATGAAGCCGAAGCCCTTTTCCGAGTTGAACCACTTCACTGTTCCACTGGCCATGATGAGTCTCCAATTCAAGGGACGCATGGTTCCCGCACGATACGGGAACCGGAGGTGATCGCCTTGGTCCTTAGAGACGCTGAACAGCACAAACGCCCGTGACGGCACGTCACGGGCGAGCGGTACTTCGGAACCACGACAGCTTGATCAAGACGCTACAGGGCGCGACGCGATACAGCCACAGAAACGACCAACTCTTGCGTCTGTGCCGCGCGATCGGACCGCGTTCGGCCCACAATCACCCTTTCGCCCCTACCAGCGCCCGTGGACCGAGGCACGCAGCCGGCGGTCGTACAGCTCCCTCACCGCGTCCAGGGTGGTGTCCGGCAGCGGCTCCAGCGCACCGGCCGCCGCGTTGGCCCGGACCTGTGCGACGGAGCGGGCGCCGGGGATCACGCTGGTGACCCCGGGCTGCTGGGTGATCCAGCGCAGCGCGGCCTGCGCGGGCGTCACGCCTTCGGGCGCCAGCCCGGCGAACTCGGCCGCGGCGGCCAGCCCCGTGGCGTAGTCCACGCCCGAGAACGTCTCGCCCTGGTCGAACGCCTCGCCGTGCCGGTTGTACGCGCGGTGGTCGTCGGCGGCGAAGACCGTGTCCTTCGTGTACCGGCCGGAGAGCAGCCCCGAGGCGAGCGGCACCCGCGCGATGATCGCCGCACCCGCCGCGCGGGCGGCCGGTACGACCTCCTCCAGCGGCTTGGGCCTGAACGGGTTGAGGATGATCTGCACGCCCGCGACACCGGGGCGCGCGAGGGCGGTGAGCGCCTCGGCGCAGGTCTCGACGCTCACGCCGTACGCCCCGATCCGCCCCTCCTCGACCAGGGTGTCGAGCGCGTCGAAGACCTCGTCCGACGCGTACACGGGCGTGGGCGGGCAGTGGAGCTGTACGTAGTCCAGCGTGTCGACCCCGAGGTTCGCACGCGAACGGTCGTTCCAGTCGCGGAAGTTCGCCAGGGTGTAGTGCTCAGGACGCTGCTCGGCGCGCCGCCCCATCTTGGTCGCGACGAACACCCCGGCGTCGGGCCGGTCCTTGAGGTAGCGGCCGATGAGCCGCTCGCTGCGCCCGTCGCCGTACACGTCCGCCGTGTCGAAGAAGGTGACACCCGACTCGACGGCCGCGTCCAGAACGGCGAAGGCGTCCGATTCGGCCACCTCGCCCCAGTCCGCGCCGAGCTGCCAGGTGCCGAGTCCTACGGCGGAGACGACCCGCCCTGTCCTGTCCCACACGCGCCGCTCCATGCGGATCATGCTACGGCGTCCGGGGCGGGCAAATAATTTTGCGGTCCGTGCATTTTTGCATACCCTGCACGATGTGCAGAGTGAAGGTACGGCGCTCGGGCTCCGCGAGCGCAAGAAGCAGGCCACCCGGACGGCGCTGTCGGAGGCCGCGGTGCGGCTGGCGGCCGTGCACGGCGCGGAGAACGTCACCGTCGAGGCGATCAGCGAAGCCGCCGGGGTCTCGCCGCGTACGTTCTTCAACTACTTCGACAGTCATGACGACGCGTTCGTCATGATCGACCGCACTATAGGCGAGCGCGTACGGCGCGCGGTGCGCGAGGCGCCGCCCGGGCTGACCGCCTTCGAAGCGGTGCGCGAGGCGCTGGCCACCGAACTGACCCATGTCGAGGAGAGCCAGGAGATCTGGGCCCTGCGGAGCGCGGTGCTGCAGCGCTCGCCCCAACTGCTGCTGCGCGGCATGGGCGCCCATGTCGCCGAGGAGTTCCAACTGGCCCGGACGATCGCCGAACGGCTCGGCGCGCCGCCCCCTCCGGAGCCGGAGCCGCACGCCGGGAAGGCGCCGGGCCCGCCGGATTCCTGCGGCAAGGGCCCGGACACCTCGCACCTCGGCCTCTACCCCCGGCTGCTCGCCGCGGTCGCCACCACGGCCGTACGGGTCGCCATCGAACACTGGTGCGCCCAGGGGGACTCGGACTCCTTCCCGGACACCTTCCGACGGGTCTTCGGCCATCTCGCGGACGGGCTGACCGAGCCGCGGGCCGACGGCTGATCCCCCTGACACGCATGCCTCGAACCGAATGAATACGAAGAAGGACACCTTGAGTGCTACAGAGGCGCCGGAACAGGCGCCGACCTCCATGACCAACCGCCAGATACTCCAGGCCATGTCCGGTCTGATGGCCGGGATGTTCGTCGCGATCCTGGCCGGCACGGTGGTGGCGAACGCACTGCCCCGTATCATCGCCGACCTGCACGGCAGCCAGTCCTCCTACACGTGGGTCGTCACCTCGGAACTGCTCGCGATGACGGCGACCGTGCCCCTGTGGGGCAAGCTCTCCGACCTCTACAACAAGAAGCTGCTGCTCCAGCTCTCGCTCTCGCTGTTCGTCGTCGGCTCGCTGCTGGCCGGCTTCTCGCAGGGCGTCGGTCTGCTCATCTTCAGCCGGGTCGTCCAGGGCATCGGCGCGGGCGGTCTGACCGCGCTCGCCCAGATCGTGATGGCCGCGGTCATCCCGCCGCGCCGCCTCGGCAAGTACGCGGGCATCTTCGGCGCGGTCTTCGCCGTGGGTACGGTCGCCGGGCCGCTGGTCGGCGGTGTCATGGTGGACACCTCGTGGCTCGGCTGGCGCTGGTGCTTCTTCATCGGGGTGCCGTTCGCGCTCGTCGCGATCCTGCTGCTCCAGCGCACGCTGCGACTCCCCACGGTCCGCCGTGAGGTGAAGATCGACTACCTCGGCGCGTTCCTGATCGTCGCGGGCGTCAGCGCGCTGCTCATCTGGACCTCCCTCGCGGGCAACAGCTTCGACTGGATGTCCTGGCAGACGTTCGCGCTCACCGGTACGGGTGTGGTGCTGCTGGTGGCCGCGGTCCTCGTGGAGGCGCGGGTGCCCGAGCCGGTCATCCCGCTGGACATCTTCCGCAACCGCACCGTCGCCCTGACCACGGTGGCCAGCCTGCTGGTCGGTGTCGCCATGTTCGGCGGCACGGTGTTCCTCTCCCAGTACTTCCAGATATCCCTCGGCAAGACCCCGACCGTCGCCGGTCTGATGGGCCTGCCGATGATCCTGGGGCTGCTGGTGTCGTCCACCGTCGCCGGTCAGATCATCAGCGCCACCGGCAAGTGGAAGGTCTATCTGGTCGCGGGCGCCGTGATCATGACGGCCGGTCTGGGGCTGCTGGCCACCATCGACGCCGACACCGGCTTCGGAGTGCTCAGCCTGTACATGGCCGTCCTGGGCATCGGCGTCGGTCTGCTGATGCAGAACCTGGTCCTGGCGGCGCAGAACGACGTACCGGCCTCGGAGCTGGGCGCCGCCACGTCCGTGCTGTCGTTCTTCCGCAGCATGGGCGGCACGATCGGAACGAGCGTGCTGGGCGCCGTCCTGGCCAACCGGGTGACGGCCGAGATCACCAAGAGCCTGGGCGGGAGCGGCCAGGCCGCGGCCGGCGGCTCGGGCGAGAGCGCCGTACCGGACATGACGACCCTGCCCGCTCCGATGCGGGCGATCGTGGAGCACGCCTACGGGGTCGCGACGGCGGAACTCTTCCTCGTCGCCACCCCGTTCGCCGCGCTGGCGCTGGTCGCGGTGGTCTTCATCAAGGAGAAGCCGCTCAAGACGACGAGCGGCATGGAGCGGCTCGCCGAGGAGGCCGAGGCCGGCAAGCAGGGCGGGGAGGGCGCCGAGAAGACCCCGGCCGCCCCGGTGAGCTAGCTCCGGGACTCCGCTGCCAGGTGCGGGGGCGGGGGCCGGGCGGGGAGCTTTCCCGTCCGGCCCCCGCCCCTTCCCCTTTGTCCGAGAGGCCGCCCCGCCTGTTCGCGCGGCCTCTCAGAGGGGCGTGGCGGCCAGGGCGCGGTCGCGCCGTACGCCGACCCCCAGGTTCTGGTGGATCTCCGCGGTGGCCGTCGAGCGGTTGAGGGTGATGTAGTGCAGGCCGGGGGCGCCCTCGGCGAGCAGCCGCTCGGCCATCACCGTGGCGTACTCGACGCCGATACGGTGGCCCTCCTCGGGCCGGTCCTTGGCCGCCTCCAGCCGCCCGGCCAGCTCGTCGGGAAAACGCGCGTCGCTGAGTTCCGCGAAGCGGCGGATCTGCCGTACGTCCGTGGCGGGCATGATCTCCGGGATGATCGGCGTGGTGCAGCCGGCCGCCGTGACCCTCTCGCGCAGCCGCAGATAGTCCTCGACGTGGAAGAACATCTGGGTGATGGCGTAGTCGGCGCCCGCCCGGCACTTGGCGACGAAGTGACGGATGTCGCTCTCCCAGTCGGCGGAGCGCGGATGGCGCTCGGGGAAGGCGGCCACGCCGACCGTGAAGTCCCCCAGCTCCCTGATCAGGGTGACGAGTTCATCGGCGTGGGCGAAGCCCTCCGGGTGGGGCACCCAGGAACCGCGCGGATCACCGGGCGGGTCGCCGCGCAGGGCCAGGACGTCGCGGATCCCGGCGTCGGCGTACTGGCCGACGATGTGGCGCAGCTCGGCCACCGAGTGGCCGACGGCGGTGAGGTGGGCGACCGGGCGCAGCGTCGTCTCGGCGGCGATGCGCTTGGTGACCTCGATCGTCCGGTCGCGCGACGAGCCGCCGGCTCCGTAGGTCACGGAGACGAAGGACGGCGCGAGCGCCTCGATCCGGCGGATCGCGTTCCACAGCGTGCGTTCGCCCGCCGCGGTCTTCGGCGGGAAGAACTCGAAGGAGTACGAGGGCCCGTCGCCGGCCGGCAGGGCGCGAGAGCCCTGCCGGGCGTGGTGGGGACGGTCCGCGATCTCTGCCGCCATGGAGGGGGTCCTTCCTGAAGTCGCTCGGTACGTGGACGCGTACGGTCCGCACACAGTAGCCGCGATACGTGTCCGCCCGGGGGCGTGACCACAGTCTGATCACCGGCGCCGGGGAACGGGGCAACCGGCCCCGGGCCGGGCGGAGTTCGGCTCCGTACGCCCCGGGGCCGATCGTCTCGTCGTACTCGTCACACCGGGGAGGGGGCGACGTCGCGTGTCTACGGGCGCCACAGCACCGCCTGTTCCTCGACCACCGCGAGGTGGGCCGCGGCGCGCTGCTCCGCGGCGGGGCGGCGCGCGGGCGGGAGCGTGCGCAGGACGCGGCGCCGGGAGCCCCGGGTGAGCAGGTCGACCGAGAGCGGGGTCCCCGGTGAGAGCAGGAAGGCGCGGGCCCGTCGCCGGGCCCGGTGGCGCAGGACGAGGAAGAAACCGAGGGCGAGGAAGAAGTTGACCGCCACTTTGGTGACGAGACCCGCCGCGGAGTCCAGCAGGGGTGCGTCGAACAGCCAGTGCATGAACATCGCGACGAGGACACAGGCCACCGCCGGGGCGATCCTGCGACGCGGGGGGCGGTCGTCGTGGGCGAGCAGGATGCCGACGCCGGTTCCGGCGACGGCGGTCATCGTCCAGTGCGAGCCGAGCCCCGTCACCACGACCCGGGTGACGAAGGACTGGCTGACGTCGGCGCTCCCGCGCACTCCCCCGCCGAGCAGGATGGCGTTCATGGCGTACGTCCAGTTCTCCATGGCCTGGAAGCCGAGACCGGTGAAGGCGCCGAGGAAGAACCCGTCCAGCGGACCGCGGACCAGCGGCCGGGCCGCGAGGGCGATCAGGACGACACCGCAGAGTTTGAGGAGTTCCTCGTTGAGCGGCGCGGTGAGCGCGGCGCCCCACCGGGAGCCGAAGGCGATCCCCGCCGACTTGTACCAGATGCCCTGAAGACCGGTGTTGGCGACGACGGCGCAGCCGGCCGCCGCGGTGGCGCCCCACAGGACCCCGCTCCAGGCCCAGCCGGGCGGCGGTGGCCGGAACGGGCGGACCCGTCCGAGGACGGCCGTTCCGACGCTCACGGTGAGCGCCAGCAGGACGAGGGCCAGCAGCGCGGAGCCGGGGAAGACCCGGACGACCGGGGCGAAGTCGTGCAGGAGCAGCAGGAGTCCGAGCAGGCAGAGGGCGCCGAAGGCCCAGCGGGCCGGCCGGCGTCTCCACGATCCGCGTACGGAGGTGATCAGGGACCGGAGCCGGGAGGCCGCCCGAGGCGAGGTGACGGGTGCGGTCACGGCGCCCCCTGGGGGAAGGTGAGGCCGCGGGCCATGGCGGTGGCGTCGGCCACCGCGCCGGGCGCGGCGCCGGGCCGTGCCAGCACGATGATCTCGACGGCGTAGCCCAGGCCGGGCGGCAGCCAGACGGTGGCGGATCCCACCCGGCCGCCGCCGGTCAGGCTCCCCGACCGTCCGATGGCTCCCCGGGCGCCGGTGAGCCGGCGTCCGGCGCCCAGCCGGCTGCCGCTGTCGGCGACGGACTGGACCTTGCGCAGGCCGCCCCAGAGGGCGCCGGGGTCGCCCGCCCCGGTGAGGGGGACGTACCGGGCCGCGAGGTCGACGCCGTCGCGGGAGAGCGCGTACGCCATGTCCGGGTCGCTGGAGGACTTGCTGAGCGTCCAGCCGTGCCCCGTCACCCGCAGCACGGCGATCTCGTCGTCGGGGCCCAGCACCAGGGCGGTCCCCGCCGCGACGCGCTCGCGGTCGCCCAGGGCCCCGTCGATCAGCGGCCAGCCGGCCGTCAGCGCGACGACGACGAGCAGCACCCCGAGGACCGCCTGCCAGGGCCGCACGCTCCCCCGCCGGTCCCGGGGCGGCTCCTCGGGCGGGCGCCGGGCGGCCGGTGCGCGGTCCATCGGGTCAGGCGTCGTGGCGCAGCGGGGTGAGCTGCTCGATGTCGTACCGCTTGCGCAGATCGGCGATGGCCGCGGGATCGGGGGTGCCGCCCTCCTTGAGGATGTCGAGAAGTTCCTCGAAGTACCGTTCGTGGTCGGAGGGCGGGGACGCCTGGAAGAACATCTTGGCGGGCTCCCCGCTCCGGTTGGCGAAGGCGTGCGGGCAGCCGGGCGGTACGACGACGACGGTACCCGGGGTGGCGCGTACGGACGTCAGCCCGGACGCGGACTCCCAGTGGCGCCAGTCCTCGCCGAGCACCCTCGGTTCGAAGGCGAGGACATCGAGTTCACCGTCGAGGATGTAGAACAGTTCCTCGCTGTGGGCGTGCCGGTGGGCGCCGACGTCGAACCCCGGCGGGACGACGACCTCGAAGCTGGAGGACACCTGTGAGTGTCCTCCGGTGACCTTGAAGGTCACCTGCTGCGCCTCGGTGAGGATGGTGGTGCCCCCGCCCGGCGGGACGATCAGCCCCTCGGCCGGCGTCACATGGGTCATGTCTCCTCCAGGACGATGGGTGGTGCGTACGGGCGGCGGGCCCGCCGTGGTGCGGCGGGCCCGGCCCCGGGCGCGGCGGACGGCCGCCGGCGCGTCGTCACCGGGCGGATCCGGGCGCCGGCCGGGACCTGGCGCCGGTCAGGAGAGGGCGCCGCGGCCCGCCGTCTCCAGCACTCCGTGGGGCGCTTCCAGCTCGGCGGAGGAGCCGGCCCCCGTCCACCGCCCGAGCGCCATCTCGGCGGTGATCCCGGGCCCGAACCCGGCGACGATGCCGCGTGCCCCGTCGGTCACCACGCCCTCGTCGAAGAGGCGGCGTACAGCGTCGAGGACGACGGCGCTGGCGATGTTGCCGTACTCGGTGAGGGTGCCCCGGCTGAACCGGAAGGCCTCCGGCGCCACTTCGAGGAAGCGGCTGAGGTCGTCCAGGATGCGCGGGCCGCCGGCGTGGATGATGTAGAAGTCGAGCCCGGTGGCGTCCCAGCCGTGCTGGTCGGCCATCGTACGGAGCGCGGGGGCCAGCGGTTCCATGGTGGTGGGCACGCGTTTGTCCAGCAGGAAGTGGAATCCGGTGGCGCGGACGCTGTAGGCGATCCAGTCGGTGGTGTCGGGCACGAGGTGGGAGCCGTTGCGCTCCATCCTGATGCCGGTGCCGCCCTCGCCCCGTACGACGGCGGCGGCGACCGCGTCGCCGAACAGACCGTTGGAGAGCAGCGAACCGACACCGAGGTCCGTCGGCTGGTAGCAGAGCGAGCAGAACTCGCAGGCGACGATCAGCACATTGCTGCCGGGGTAGGCCCGGCAGAAGTCGTGTGCCCGGTTGATGGCGGCGCCGCCCGCCGCGCAGCCGAGCTGGGCGATCGGGAGCTGCCGGGTGTGGCCGGGGAAGTCCATCGTGTTGATCAGCCAGGCGGTCAGTGACGGCATCATGAAGCCGGTGCACGAGACGTAGACGATCATGTCGATGTCAGCGGGGCGCAGCTCGGCGTGGTCGAGGGCGCGCCGGACCACCTCGGGGACCCGGCGCTTGGCCTCGGCCTCGTACAGCATGTTGCGGTCCTCGAAGCCGGGATGGCGCAGTGTTTCCTCGATGGGCTGGACGATATGGCGCTTTCTGACCCCGGTGTTCTCGATCAGCCGCAGCGCGAGCGGCAGTTGCGGGTGGTCCGCGTGGAGCGAGCGCGCGAGGGCGAGCGTGTCCTCCATGGTGATCACATGTTCGGGGACCGAGACCGCGGGTTTGCACAGAGTCGCCACGACGCGCTCTCCTTCATTCGTGTTCGCTGTGAACTGGGGCCCACATTCGGGGCTGGGCCACCGCCCCGCAACCTGGGGAAAACAGGTGGCAGAACCGCAGGGCCGTCGGCCGGGGACGGATCGGCGGGGGAACCGAAGAGCCGTCAGGATTCCACGCGCGACTACGGAACGTAGGGAAGGCGTCGGCGGGATCGCCCGTTCAGGGGGTAGTGGAGCCGCACGGACATCACCGGAGGCCGGACGCGGGAGGGATGGTCCCCATGGCGTTCTGGTGGTGTGCGTACCGGATTCCGGCTGGTGGTGACGGTCGCCCGAGGGGGCTCGCTCCCCCCGTCCCGGCGCCCGGCGGACGGCGGCGTACGGCCCGGAGTTCGCACGGCGCCCGGCGTGTCGCGGGCGCGGGATGCCCGGTGGCGGGCCGGTGATCCTGCTGACCGGGGTCACCGGCACCGTCGGGCGGCTCGTGGCGGAACGTCTCACCACCGCGGAGCCGGTACGGCTGCTCTCCCGGGACCCCCGCCGGGCCGCCGCGCTCGCCGGGCCGGGCACCGAGGTCGTGGGCGGTGACTTCGCGGATCCCGCCTCGCTGGCCGCCGCGCTGACCGGGGTGCGGGCGGCGTTCCTGGTCACGGCGGACCCGCTCGCGCCCGCCCACGACGAGCACTTCGTCACCGCGGCCCGCCGCGCCGGCGTCTCCCATGTGGTGAAGCTGTCGGCGTCGGCGGTGGCCGAGCCCGACGCCGACGACCTGATCACCCGCTGGCAGCGCGGCGCCGAGGATCTGCTCCGCGCCTCGGGGCTCGCGTGGACCTTTCTGCGGCCCCGGGCGTTCATGTCCAACACCCTGGGCTGGGCCCGTTCGGTCCGCGACGAGGGGGTGGTGTGCGCCTTCCGCGGCACGGCGCCCCATGCCACCGTCGATCCGCGTGACATCGCCGAGGTCGCCGCGCTGGCCCTCACCGGCGCCGTGCTCCCGGGCCGCGCCCATCCGCTCACCGGCCCGGCCGCGATCAGCGCGGCCGAGCAGGTCGCCGTGGTCTCCGGGCTGCTGCGGCGCCCGCTGCGGCTGGTGGAGCTGACCCGGGACCAGGCGTACGAGGGCCTGCTCGCCCGCTGGCCGCGCCCGGTGGCCGACGCGCTCCTGGCGGGCGCCGACCGGCGGGGTTGGGGCGCCAGGGCGCGGGTGGAGCCGGCGGTGCGGACACTGCTCGGGCGACCGGCCCGGCCCTACCGTCTCTGGGCCCGGGACCACCTCGCCGCCTTCGGCGGCTGAACCGGCCGCCGTCCGCGCCGGCGCCATGGCCCGGCGCCCGACCGGCCGGTCCGCCGCGCCGTCAGCCCGGCTGTGGCCCCAGGGACCGCAGCAGCATCGGCAGTGACCGGCGCAGTTCACGCTCCCAGTAGACCGGGTCATGCGTGCCCCGGTAGAAGTGCGTGGTCAGCGGCGTGCCCTGACGGCGCAGGCGCTCCGCCACCGCCCGGCTCTCCTCGCCCATCAGGGCCTCGGTAGGCGAGATGACATCCTCGGGGAAGGGGCGCGCCGGATCCTCCAGGCCGGGGATCTCGGGGTCGGGCCGCACGTCATCGGGGTCGAGCGCGCCGGCCCGGCCGTCCCCGCTGGAGACGAACACCGGGGTGCGGCCCAGCCACGGGGCGAGATGGTACGGGTCGTGCGCCTCCCAGACGCCCCGCTGGGCCACCGGATCGCCCCAGAGGCGGCGCCAGTCCAGCCCCAGGTAGGTCATCGCCGCCCGGACCGCGCGCGGATGCGCCGACGGGTGGACGAATCCGCTGTAGCTCGCGGCGCCGCGGAACATCCCGGGGTTCCTCGCGGTGTACGCGAGCGCCCCGAAGCCGCCCTGGGACTCCCCGGCCACCGCCCGGCGCGTCCCCGCCCCGTACCGGCGCTCCAGCAGGGGCCGTACCTCGCGCAGATGGAAGGTCTCCACGGCGCGCGGGCCGTCCTCGGCCCGCCGCCACCAGTCGCTGTAGAAGCCGAACAGCGGCATGGCGGGCATCACGACCAGGGTGTGGCGCAGCTCGGGCAGGTCCTGGATCCCGTACTCCTCGGTCCAGGTGAGATGGTCCCCGTCGCCGCCGGCCAGCAGGTACAGCACCGGCCACCGGTCACCTGGGCGGCGCTCCTCCCAGCCGTCGGGGGTGAGCAGCCGTACGGCGCCGTCCCCCGCCAGGGCCGGGGAGCGGACGGTCAGATCGACCAGCCGCTCCCCCGCCGCCCGCTCCTCGATCACCCGCGCGCCGCTGTCGCGTTCCGTCCGAACGGCCCCGCCCGCGGGCGGGGCGGCGGGGCCGGTCACGGCGGCGGCGCCGAGGGCGCCCGCCGTGACCAGGGCGGCGAGGGCGCGGCGTAAGGCTTGTGTGCGGGGCATGGTCCTCCTCCTTCGGGCTGTGCGGGACAGGACGGCCGCACGGGTGGAGAAGTTGCCCGCCGTGGGCCCGGCCCGCCCCGGAGAAAACCCGGAATCACCCTGACCGTGGGCGCCGTGGGCTCCGTGGCGGCAGACGGGGGACGGCGGCGGGGAATCCGGCCCGGCGGGCGCCGTTGCCCCTTGTGAGAGCGGCGCCGCTGCGGGCAGCATGCGGCCATGTCTTCCCTTGCTCCCGCCGTACGCCCCTACCGTCCCGAGGATCTGCCCGCGCTGTACGACATCTGCGTACGCACCGGGGACAGGGGCCGGGACTCCCGTCACCTGTACCCCGACCTCGAACTGCTGCCGAGCATCTTCGCCGCGCCCTACGCCGTACTGGAACCGGAGCTGACCTTCGTGGTCGACGACGGGACGGGCCGGGCGGTCGGCTATGTGCTCGGCACCGCCGACACCGCCGCCTTCGTCACGGCGTTCCGTGAGGTCTGGCTGCCGCCGCTGACGGGCCGTTATCCGATGCCGACGGGGCCGGCCCGTACCCCGGGCGAGGAGATGACCGCCCTGCTGCACCGGCCGGAGCGGATGGTCCTGCCCGAACTGGCCGGGTATCCCGCGCACCTGCACATCGATCTGCTGCCCGAGGCCCAGCGCCAGGGGCACGGCCGGGCGCTGATGCACGCCTTTCTCGGCGCCCTGCGTCACCGCGGTGTCGAGGCCGTCCATCTGTCGATGGCCACCGCCAACACCCCGGCCCGCGCCTTCTACGACCGGCTCGGCTTCCATGTGATCGCGGTGCCTGACCCCGCTCCCGTCACCTACCTCGGGCGTTCGACCATCGTGGACGGAGCCCCTTCAGCCCGGTGAGGAGACGCGCGTCCCCCGGGGACGCGCCCGGACACGGCTGTCAGGCACCGCCCTTCCTGGTGACCGCCCCGGCCGCCGCGCCCATGGCGGCGCCGGCGACGACCAGGACGACGCTCACATAGATCTCGTAACCGTCGAAAAAGCTCACCCTGGACACGAAGGACCAGAGCCGGAACCACCCGTCGGTGAGTTCGTACAGCAGACCGCCCACCCCTTGGGACAGCAGGACAAAGCAGAGGAATCCGAGAAACGTCTTCACCCGCCCAGGCTAGAAACCGCACGTCGGGGCGGCTATTGGCCATCGGGCGCGGGCTTCGGGACGAAAGTCGCCCGCGCCGTGGCCACTGTTCATCCCAAAGTCGCCGCTCCCACCGTGCCCCGCCCGGCGGCCGTGATCCGGATCCGCGCCCGGGTGGTCACCCCGCTGACGGTCACCGCGAGGGTGACCGTTCCCGGCCGTAGCGCGGTGAGGGTGCCGGTGGCCGGGTCGAGGACCGCGGCGTGGCGCGGCCGGGCGCCGGCACGGTCACCGATACGGAGGTTGAGGGAGCCGGTCCAGTCGGCGCTGAGCGGAAAGCCGACGGGGACGCTCCGGGCGCCCTGGGCGACCGTCGCCGTCACGGTCGCGCCGCGACCGGGTGTCAGCGTGGCCGGGGCGTCGAGGATCAGCGCGTCGGTGTGCGCGCGGGTCGCCACGGAGATCCAGTCGGGGCCGCCCGTCCACGGCTTCAGCCGGGCGGCCGTCCACGCGCTCCTGGAGACCTGGTCCACCCCGACGAGCGACCAGCCGGTGAAGCCGCCCTCGCCCGGCGGGGCTGCGGGCGCCTTGCCGGAGTTGCCGTTGATCAGATACGGCACGCCGTCCACGCGTGAGGCGTCGAAGACCCCGACGTGGCCGCCGATGAACGCGGCGCCCTTGCCCGTCGTACGGCGGAACTCCGCGAGCCACTGTTCGAGGAGCGCGGCCTCCTTGCGGTCGCCGAGCCGGCTGGCCTGCTGGACGGTCGGGTCGCGTGGCGGTACGTGCTCGATCACCGTCACCGAGCCGATCCGGTCGTCCCGCGCCGCCGCGTCGAGCTGCTCCCGTACCGCCCTGATCTGGGCGAGGCCGCCGCCGCGCAGGGTCAGGCTGGAGGTGTCGAGGGTGAGGAAGCGGGTGCCCCGGTGGTCGAAGACCCGCTGGGCGGGCCCGAACCGCGCCACGAACTCCCCGAGGGAGCCGCCCATCACCTCGTGGTTGCCGGGGACGTAGTACCAGGGCAGCGCGTCGCCCAGTTCTTCGGTGAGGACCTTCCGGGCGAAGTCGAGGTCGGCGGGCGAACCCTCGTCCACCAGATCGCCGTTGACGACGAGGAAGTCCGGTTTCGCCGCCCTTATCTCGCGCAGGGTACGGCGGGCCTGGGCCACGATCGCGCTGTCCGGGTCACGGGCGACGAACTGCGCGTCGGACATCACGGCGAACCGCCAGTCGCGCCCCGCGGTCCTCGCGGCCGTGGCGATCAGCGGGTCGGCGGCGCGGGGCGCGGCGGGCAGGTCGACGGCGGGCGGCACCTGCGCCGTCAGCTCGTCGATGACGACCTCCCCGGTGTACTGCTCGGCCGCCGCTGTCTCCGCGAGGTAGAAGCGGTGCACGGCGAGCGGGGTCGCGGCCCCGGCCGGTACGTCGAAGGTCACCTGCCGCCAGCCGGTCCAGGTGAGGTACGGGCCGCGCAGCAACTGGTCGGAGCCGGCCGCGTCCTTGAGGTGCAGGGTGGGCCAGGCGCCCTTCCCGTCACCCTTGATCCAGAGCTTGAAGGACTGCGGCTGACCGGCCACCGGGAGCGGGAGCGGCGGGGTGGCGTAGGCCGCGCGGGTCGCGGTGGAGCGGGTGAAGTCGTAGCGGAGGGCGAGCCCGGTGCCGGTGCGGCCGTCCGGGGTGGCCGCGACGGAGCCGTCCGCCCGTGCCTGGCTGAAGGTCCAGGACGCGGCGTCGTCGAAGCCGGAGACCTGCTGTTCCTCCAGTCCGACGCCGACGGCGAGCGCGGTGGTGACCCCGCCGGCCGTGGCGGTGATCCGGCCCGCGCCGCCGTCCTTCAGCGCGGCGACGGTGAAGGAGCCCCGGCCGTCGTCGGTGACGGAGAAGAGGGCGCGGTCGTAGCGGAGTGTCACGTCGCGGGGTTCGACGGGCGCGCTGGTGCCGTGCGCGTCGAGCCCGACGATGCCGAAGGTGCCGGTGGCCGTGGCGTCCGCGAGACCGATACGCGGGGTGGTCGGCCGGATCCGGTCGAGCGGGGCGAGCACCGTCAGTTCGGTGGAGCCGTGGGCGCGGCCGCGTTCGGCCCGTACCGGTGCGGTGCCGCCGGACCGCGCGGTGAAGACGCCGTCGCGGTCGACCCGGCCCACGGCGGGCCGCAGGCTCCGCCAGTGCGCGGCGCCGGCCGCGGGGCCGTAGGTCTCGTCGTACCCGGCGGCCGTCAGACGGCGGGTCAGCCCGGGGAAGACCCGTTCGGGGTGGCCGCCCTCGACGGGGTCGACGGTAGGGGCGGCGCCCGGGGGCGTGCGGGGCTCGACCCAGAAGCCGGTCAGCTTTCCGCTGCCGTCGGGGGCGGTGAGAGCGAGGCCGTTGGGGACGGTGCGCTCGCTGCCGTCGGAGGGGCTGTTCTCCACGCGCAGCGCGTCGCCGCCGGGTGCGCGGGCGACGAGGGTGGAGGAGCCGCCGCCGTCGAGGTTGAGCGCGCTGTACGCGCCGGCCCGCGCCATCATCAGGCCCAGTTCGGTGAGGGTGACGCCGCCGCTGTCGGCCTGCCTGCCGTCGACGGTGATCACCTGCATCGTGGTGCCGTCGCGGGAGAAGCCGACGGCGGTGCGGGGCGCCGCGGTGTTGTTGCCCTCGCCCTCGTGGCTCACCGCCCTGCCGTCGGTGACGAGGAGTTCCCGGCCGCCGACGGCGGTACGCGGCACGGGCCCGCCGTCGTCGGTGCGCGGCCGGTACTCCAGGGTGACCGGGTCGCCGGGGCGCAGCGCGGCCAGTGCCTCGGCGCCCGCCTCCCTGCCGACCAGGACGGTCGTACCGGCGGCGACGGGCCCGGTGCCTGGCCGGTCGGTGACGGAGACGACGCGCCCGTCCCGTACGGCGGCCTCGGCGACCGGGGCCGCCCGGTCCACGGTGAGCGTCCGGTCGGCCTCGCCCCAGGCGGCCGTGTAGGCGCCGATGCCGCCCGCGGGCACGTTCGCCGCGTTGTACGCCTCCAGCGCGCGGGGCCCCGAGGGAAGGGTGACGGTGCCGTCGAAGTAGAGCCGCAGCACGCGTCCCGCGCCGCCGGGTCCGATACCGACCGCCTGGTGGGTGCCGGGCGCCGGGGAGTGCACGACCTTCCCGTCCGCGATGCCGGGGCCCTGCGGCGCCCCGGTCTCGTTGATGTCGAAGAAGTCCGCGTTGATCGCGGCGACGGTGCGGCGGCCGGGCCCCGGGTCGTGCCGGGCGGCGAGTTCGGAGACCGTACGGCGGTCGGAGACCTTCCCGGTGGAGAGGTAGTCGGCCCGCGCGCCGCCACTGCCGAGATCGACGGAGAGGGTGTCGACCCGCAGCCACTTGTCGGATTCGAGCCGGTCGTAGGAGGACAGCCGGACCCCGGGGGCGACGGGCCGGGCGGTGCGGGCCGTCTCGATGCCGTCGCCGTCGGCCACGGAGCGCGCCGTGGCGGCGGATCCGGCACTGGCGGGCGGCGGTGCGGCGGGCCGCAGGATCTCCGCGGCGGTACGGGGGCGCGGGTCGGGGGTGGAGTCGGCGGCGGACGGGGCGCTCGCCCCGACGGTCAGGGCGGTCACGGCCGCGACCAGCACGGCGGTCCGCCCGGCGATGCCTGGGCCCACAACTTCTCCTGGATGACGGTGAGTGGACATGGCTGAGCGCTGCTTCGCTGACACGCCCAGGATTGCCGTGCACACGCCAATGAACCAGGGGTTCGCGGGAACGATGTGGAGAACACGCGGTGACAAGGGCGAAGGCGAACGGGTCAACGCCGCGCGGGCCCCTCAGGTCACGTCACGTCACGCCCGGGGAAGGAGGACCACCGGGTCCCGTGGCGTCCCGGCGCAGAAGCAGCAGGGCCATGTCGTCGCCGCCCCCGGGCTCCCCTACCGTGCCGAAGAGCAGATCGGCCAGTGCGGGCAGCTCCGCGGGGCCCGTCCGTACGGCCTCCCGGAGCGCTTCGAGGCTGTCGCCCAGATCGGTGCCGGGCCGTTCCACCAACCCGTCGGTGCACAGGAGCAGGGTCTCGCCGGGACCGAGCACCCCGTGGGTCACCGGGTAGCCGATGCCGCCGTGTCCGGCGAACTCCGCGGAGAGGCCGAGCGGCAGCCCGCCGGCCGTCTCGATCCACTCGCACCGCCCGTCGGCGTGCCGCAGCAGCGGGTCGAGATGGCCGGCGCGCACGATCCGCAGCCCTCCTCCTACCAGGTCCGCCTCCACATACGTACAGGTCGCGAAGCGTTCGGTGCCCAGTTCGCGCAGCAGCGCCGAGGCCCGGGCCAGCGCGGTCGGGGGCGGGTGGCCTTCGGCGGTGTACGCCCACAGCGCCATCCGCAACTGGCCCATCACCACGGCCGCGTCCGTGTCGTGGCCCTGGACGTCACCGATGGTCAGCCCCACCCGGCCACCGGGCAGCGGCAGTACGTCGTACCAGTCCCCGCCGACGCTCCGGCCGAGCCGCGCCGAGCGGTACCGTACGGCGGTCGACGCGCCGGGGACGTCGGGGATGCTACGGGGCAGCATCGCCTGCTGGAGCCCTTCGGCGAGATCGTGCCCCTGCTCGTAGAGCATGGCGCGCTGCAGGCTCTGCGCGATGGAGCTGCCGAGGGCGAGCAGCAGCGTGCGCTCCTCGTCGCTGAAGGCGCCGGGCAGCGGGGAGAGCAGCCCGAGCACCCCGATCGGGGCGGCCTGGGCGATCAGCGGCAGATAGGCGCCGGAGGAGACGGAGAGGGACGCGATGTACGGCCAGAGCAGCGGGTAGGAGGTTCTGAACTCCTCGCGTGAGCCGATGAACCGGGGCCGCCGGGTCCGTACCACCTCGCTCATCGGGAAGGCGTCGTCGACCCGGGTGTAGCGCAGTTCCGGTACGTACGATCCCGCGCGCCCCTCGGCGACCAGCCGGATCCGGCCGCCCTCGACCACGCCGAGCATCACGCTGACCGCGGTGAGATGGCCCAGCGCCTGCGGGTCATGGAGCACGTCGAGGACGTCCTCGACGCTCGACGCGCGGGCCAGCAGGGCGGTGGTCCGGGTCACCACCCCGGTCAGCCGGCGGCGCGCCTCGGTCAGATCGCTCCGGGCGGCGGCCTGGGCCAGCTCGTGCTCGGCGCTCCGTACGACACCGATGAGCCGGCGGGGCCGTCCGGCGGCGTCGTGGCCGAGATGGGCCTGGGCGTGGGCCCAGCGGGAGGATCCGTCGCGCAGCCGGACCCGGAAGTACGCGCTGTGCCGGGCGGTGCCGGCCTTGAGGGCCCGGGCGGCGAGGGATTTGAGCCGGGCGGCGTCGGCGTGCGGGATCCGCCGCAGCAGCGTCGCGGGGTCGCCGCCGTACTCCCCGGGGAGCAGGTCGAGCACGGCGAGGGCGGCCGGGTCGAGGTGGAGCAGCCCGCTGTCGAGGTCCCAGTCGAAGCTGCCCATGCGGTTGAGGGCCAGGCTCCGGGCCGGGCGGGCCGGCCAGTCGTCCGGCAGCGGTACGGCAGCCGGAGGTGTGCCCCGATCGGCCATGGAGCAACCATCTCACCGATCGGTCCCGGCCACTCCCCGGAGGCGCGAACCGCCGGACGGGGCGGCCCGCGCGGCCGGAACACGCCGCGGCCCCCGCGCTCCGGCCGGGAGGGCCGGTCCCGCTGCCTTCTCCGTGCGGGGCACTGCGCTGACCAGGTGATGATCCGGACCACCGACATCGAATGGCCGCTGGTCCGTTACCCAGGGTGAGTCGGGGCGTTGAAGTGCGTGAAGGCCGCGCATCCCGCGGCTGTGTTCGAAACGTTCAAGGAGAAACTTGATGTCGCGTATCGCGAAGGCAACCGCCGTTCTCGTCGGCACGGGCGCCGTCCTGGCCGGTGGCGCCGGTATGGCCGCTGCCGACGCCGGCGCCGAGGCAGCGGCCATCGGCTCACCCGGTGTCCTGTCCGGCAACGTGGTCCAGGTGCCCGTGCACCTCCCGGTCAACGTGTGCGGCAACACCATCGACGTGGTCGGTCTGCTCAACCCGGCGTTCGGCAACAAGTGCGCCAACCTGTCGGGCGAGCACCACCGCGGCTACGGCGGCTGAGACCGGTTCGGCGGCGCGCGGTCCCCGGACGGCGTGCCTGGAGTGAGGGACGGCCTCCCGCGTGTGCACGCGGGAGGCCGTCGCACGTACCGGGCGGTCGAGCGCGCCGGACGGTTCAGGTGTCGTAGCGGTAGTGGGAGCGGTGGTCCAGGAGCGAGGACGGCGTGACCTTCCAGGGCGGCATGGGCTCCTCCAGGCTCAGCACCCGGCCCCGCTGCGGGTCCCCCTGGCCCAGCGCGGTCCTCGGCAGATAGGCCGCCGAGGGGTGCTTGCGCTGCCAGCGGTCCCAGAGCAGGTCGACGAAGGCGTGGTGGAGCCAGAACACCGGGTCGTTCGGGGAGTCCGCGCCGAGCATGTGCCCGCCGACCCAGCGGTGGACACGGTTGTGGTTGCGCTCGCGGTGACCGGACATCCACCCCTCCAGACGGTTGCGGAAACCGGTCCTGACGGTCGAGTCCCAGGGCGGCGCGTCGTACACCGTCTCGTTCATCGCCCAGGCCAGCTCGTCCCCGGTCGGCAGGGCGACCGGGTCCGACGGGCGGCCCAGGTCGCGGGTGAGGTACTTCCCCTCCGTCACCTTGCCTTTGATCGACCAGTCACCGTTCTGGTAGGCGAAGGGCCCGGTCATGACCTGCTGGTCGCCCGAGCGGCCGGTGCCGCCGAGGAAGTCCTCGCCCCACAGCGCGGCGGCGGGGGTCCGGTCGGCCGTCCAGTCCCAGTACGGGACGCTCACGTGCGGGTCGACCCGCTGGAGGGCCCGCTCGAACTCCAGCAGGAAGTGCCGGTGCCAGGGGAAGAACGTAGGGGCCATGTGTCCCGTGCGGACACCGTCCTCCGTGTCGGAGACGTAGTACCGGGCGTGGACGCGGACGAACTCGTCGTACTCGCCGCGCCGTTTGAGTGCGAGTACGGCGCCGACGAAGCGCTTCTTCTCGGCGCCGGTGAGCGCGCGCTGGTTCTTCCTGGTGTACACCGGTGAGGGGCTCCCGCCGTCAGATGTGAGGGTCCGGGCCGTGGTGCGGTCCGTGGACCGGCCCGGCGGGCGCCAGTTGGGCTCCGCCGAGGTCGTCGACCGCCGCGCGGGCCGCTGCGAGCGGGGTCGGGAAGGACTCGTAGTGGTTGACGACGCTGAGATAGCTGCCGTCGGCCCGGCGCATCATCCGGAGCGGCCGTCCGTCGATCCGGATGTCGGGCACGGGCCCGGCGGATACGGCCGCTCCCGTGGCGATCGCGGTGGCAGCGCCGGTGGCCCCGGGGGCGACCCGGATGTGCCGTCCCCGGTAGCGCTCCTCCAGGACGCCGTCGGCCGTGGCTCCGGCGTCGTCCGGCGGCGGCAGGTGCGGCGGCGTGCCCCGCCCCGCCCGGACGACGGGGACGAGCGCCGCCGAGGTCCCCGCGACCGTACCGAGGGTGAACAGCGCGCGCAGGAAGTGGCGCCGGGTGCGGTGCGCTCCGCGTGGTGTCCGTCGCCCTCCGGGCCTCGCCGGGAATCCGCCTGGCATGAAACCTCCCTCTCGTTGCCCTGAACGGGACAACGAGAGGGAGTCGATACGGTTCCTCCGATACCGACGACCGTCACCGTCGCCGTCACCCGTACCGGATGCCCGCTGGAGTGATGAGGCAGGCTGTGACCTGCGGCCGGTCGCCGGCCGGGTACCACGTTCGAGCACGCAGGAGGCAGAGTTGTCCGCCGAGGAACCCGGGCCCAGGGCATCGTCGCCGTCCGGCGACGGCCCGGATCCCGCACCGCCGGGCGCCGGCCGGGTCAGGCGTCTGGCCGGCGCGCTGAGGCGTACGCCTCTCGCGCTGTGGCACGACGACGCCACGGACCGGGCCGCCGCGCTCACCTACTACGCCGTTCTGGCGATCTTTCCGGCGCTGCTGGTCACTGTCTGCTCCATCGGGCTGGCCGGGCCCGACGCCAGCGGGAAGCTGGCCAACCAGGTCGCGGCCATCGTGCCGGGGCAGTCGCGGGCCCTGGTGCACAGTTCGCTGGAGGAGATGGCGCGCCAGCGCTCCGCGGCCTGGCTGCTGGCGGCGTTCGGCACGGTCGGCGCGCTCTGGTCGTCCTCCAGCTATCTCGGGGTGTTCCGCCGGGGGCTGCACGCCATGCACGGCGCGGTCGACCACCGGCCGCCGTGGCGTACCGCGCCACGGATCGCGCTCACCGCCTGCGCGCTGCTGGCGCTCCTGGTGACCAGCGCGATCACGCTGGTGCTGACCGGCGAGGCCGCCGCGGCGGTGGGGCGGATGCTGGGGATGGGCACGGCGGTGCTGTGGGTGTGGAACGCGCTGAAGTGGCCGCTGTTGCTGGCGATCGCGGCGGTGCTGGTGCTGATGGTGTTCCGGACCGGACCGCCCGGAACGCGCCGGCTGCGGCGCGCGCTGCCCGGGGGAATCCTCGCGGTGGCGCTCTGGCTCCTGACCTCGGCGGCGTTCGCCGTCTACACGGCGCACGCGGGCACGTACAACCGGCTCTACGGCTCGCTCGCCGGGATCATTGTCTTCCTGGTGTGGCTCTGGGTCACCAATCTCTCGCTGCTGGCGGGCGCGCAGTTCAACGCGGAGCTGGCGCGCGGGGAAACGGTGCGAGGGGAGACAGTGCGCGGCCGTCCGGCGGACCGGCTGAGGGCTACGTAGCGCACGTACGGCGCGGCGTCCTGGTACGCGAAGGGGCCGGTGCGGACGGGGAGGTCCCGTCGCACCGGCCCGGTCGCGTACCTGGGGTGATGCCGTCAGCAGCTCAGGTTGGATCCGGGGGTGGTCCCCAGGATCTGGGTGAAGCTCTGGTAGCTGTTGATGCGGCTCTGCACCTGCCCGGGGTTGCCCCCGTTGCACTCGATGCTGCCGTTGATGGAGCGGATGGTCTCACCGAAGCCTCGGCCGTTGACCATGGCGTTGTGCGGGGTCATCGTGCCCGGGCCCGTCTGGGTGTTCCAGTACCAGAGGGCCGTCTTCCAGGCCACGGCCGCGTCGGTCTGCACCAGGTTCGGGTTGCGGAGCAGGTCGATGCCGAGCGCGTCGCCCGCCGCCTTGTAGTTGAAGTTCCAGCTCAACTGGATCGGTCCGCGCCCGTAGTAGGCGGCCTGCCCGGCGGGGCAGCCGTAGGGCTGGTTCGCGTCGCAGTAGTGCGGGTAGTTGGCCGTGTTCTGCTCGACGATGTGGACGAGACCGCCGGTCTCGTGGCTCACATTGGCGAGGAAGGCGGCGGCCTCCTGCCGCTTGACCGTGTCGCTGCCGGTGTTCGCGAACGCCGGGTAGGCACTGAGCGCCGCGGTCAGGCCGCTGTAGGTGTAGAAGGAGTTCCGGCTCGGGAACATCTGGTTGAACTGGCTCTCGCTGACCACGAACGAGCCCGAGGGCGGCGGGTCGCTCGGCCCGCCGGTGCAGGTGTAGGGCTCCCAGTACCAGGTGGAGATGACCGGGTCGTAGCCCGGGTTGTCGTGCTCGGCCCGGTAGAGCTTGCCGTCGGTGTACCGGACGATGTCACCGGTGACGTACGACCGTCCCGCGGCCCACGCGGGGTAGTCGCAGCTCGTGCCGGAGCCGCCGCCGGGGCTCGATCCGTCGCAGCCGCCCAGGTCGGCCCAGACGTCGCTGGTACCGGGGGCCTCGCCCTGCGTCCACCACTTGGCCGACCAGTTGCGACCGTTGTACGAGGCGGTGGCGCCGCCGGTGTAGACGGCGGACGCCGACCAGCCGGAGGCGCAGGCCGCGGCGGACGCCGAGGAGGCCGGCAGGAAGATCACCAGGGCGAGGGCCGCTGCCATCGCCGTGAGGAATGCAAGTGCGCGCTGTCTCAAACGACTCACTCCTTCGCGCGAGCGACCGGGTCAGGCGCTCGCCATGGGGGGTGAGCAAGAACCAACCGGAATCGCGTGCACCTGTCAAGGTCTAGACCAAGTCGGGGGCGACGTGGCGTCACTTCCCGGCCGTCAGTGGCGTGAACGCGCCAGTGTGGAGGCGCGGACGACCAGTTCGGGCTGGAGCACGATGCGCCGGTGCGTGTGCGCCGCGGCGGCGTCCCCGGTCTCCTCGATGAGCAGATCGGCCGCGGTGCCGCCGAGCTGGACGGCGGGCTGGCGCACCGAGGTCAGGGGGACCGCGGCGGCCGAGGCGAACTCGATGTCGTCGTATCCGACGAGCGCGATGTCCTCGGGCACCCGCACGCCCGCGTGGTAAAGGATCTGGAGCACACCGAGCGCGAGCAGGTCGTTGGCGCAGAACACCGCGTCGGGGCGGGGGTCCATGCCCAGCAGCCGCGCTCCGGCGTCGCGGCCCTCGGTGACATCGAGGCGCGCGGCCTCCACATGGCGCAGCGCACCGGGCGGCAGTCCCGCCTCCGCGAGGGCCAGCAGCGCCCCCTCGCGGCGGTTGCGGCACTGCGCGAGGTGCATCGGGCCGCTGATGTAGACGATGTGCCGGGAGCCGCCGCGCAGCAGATGGCGGACGGCCAGGGCGCCGCCGCTGACGTCGTCCACGGAGACCGAGCAGCCGTCCGCGCTGGGCACGACGCGGTCGACGAGGACGAACGGAATGTGGTGGCGGCGGAACGCGTCGAGGTTGCGGCCGCTCAGGTCGGCCGGGGTGACCAGGACGCCGCGTACCTGCTGTTCGGAGAAGAGCGTGAGATACGTGGCCTCCTCGGCCGGGGACTCCGCGCTGTTGCAGAGCATCACACCGAGCCCGGCGGCGCGCGCGGAGCGCTCCGCGCCGGAGGCCACGTCCACGAAGAAGGGGTTGGCCATGTCGAGGACGAGCATGGCCAGAATACGGCTGCGGCCCGCGCGCAGTTGGCGCGCGGACTCGCTGCGTACGTAGCCGAGCCGTTCGATGGCGGACAGGACGCGCCGGCGGGTCTCCTCGGTGACGGACTCGGGGCGGTTGATCACATTCGAGACGGTGCCCACCGAGACACCGGCCTCCCCCGCCACGTCCTTGATCCCCACCGGACGACGCATCAGACGGAGACTTCCACGAGCTCCAGGCCTGACAGACCGGAGAGCGCGCGCAGTTCCGGCAGGAGCCGGCCGGTGGCCAGGGCCCAGTGGTGGCCGACGCCGCTGGCGCTCCACGCGTCGGTCCACTCGCCCGGGTCGCAGCCGAAGTCGACCCGGGAGGTGGTGTTGCCGATCTCCAGGTGCGGTCCGTCGACCACCTCGCCCTCGGCGGCGATCAGCCGGTAGCGGCCGTCCCGGGTCTGGCCGATTCCGACCAGGGTGACGGGGCCGTGCCGTACGTCGAACTCGACGGAGACGCCCCAGCCGCGCTTGCCGTGGTAGACGCCGAGTCCGCGCAGCAGGGGCCGGCGGGCACTGATGGCGAGGTGTCCCGGACCGTCGTGGCCCATCTCGACCACCCCGGCGTCGAAGTCGAGGGCCTGGAGTTCGGTGAAGGAGCCGCCCGCGCCGAGCCGGTCGGTGACCAGCATGGCCAGCGACGTACGCAGCTCGTACTCGCCGCAGGCCGGGATCCCGCGCGCGGTCAGCAGCGAGGAGCCGAGAATCATGCCGGCGCCGAGCCGCTCGTGGATCTCGGCGTCCAGACCGCGGTGGTAGTAGGCGAGGGAGTCCAGGTCGAAGTCGGCGACGAGCCGGTCGAGACCGACGGAGACCCTGGCCGCCCAGCGCAGGTCCTCCTCGACCACGGAGTCGGCGAGTTCGAAGACCTCCCGGGTCTCCTCCAGCTTCGCGGCGAGCGCGTCGTCGCCGACCTGTTCGACCCGCACCCGCAGATCGTCGAATTCGACGACTTCGACATGGCCGCCGAGCTGTCCCGGGACCATGGTGAGGTCGGTCGACACGTCGTACATCCCCGGGTAGAGATGGCCCATCAGTCCGTGCCGGCCGCCGCGCAGCACGGCACCTACCCCGGCGGCACGGATCCAGCGGCCGATGCGCCGCCAGGCCCGCTCGTCCTCCAGATGGCCCGAGACCGAGCGGAAGGGCACACCGACGCGCTCGAAGGCGTTGGCCATCTCGGGCAGCGGACAGGCGCCGCAGTAGGCCAGCCACTTGCCGGTGTCGAAGGAGGCGTGGTCCATGGCCGGGGAGGGCTGGAGGTTGATCAGCAGCACGGGCGCGCCGCTGCGCTGCGCGACGGGGACGAGCATCGTGGCCGTCATGTAGGTGGTGAGGAAGCCGACGATCAGATCACAGTCGGCGGCGCGCAGCTTCTCGGCGGCCTCGGCCCCTTCCCGGGCGTCGGAGATGAATCCGACGTCGACGACCTCGGCGTCGAACTCCCGCATGCGTTCGGCCACGCGCGCCGCCGACCTCCGGAGCTGCGGGAGGAGATCGGGGAACTGGGGCCAGTAGGCGCCCAGGCCCCCGGCGACCAGTCCGATCCTGGGCTTGCGGGCGACGGCGGGTGTACGGGTGGGGGTACGTGCGGTCATGGCGGCTCCTCTGTACCTCTCTGGGCGGGACGGCGTTGTCAGGACGGCAGCCGGAAGTCGACGACGCGCAGGGCGGACGGGGTGGTGCCGCTCGACTTCTGCTGGTACATGAACGACAGGACACCGTCCTGGGCAATGCGCGTGTCGTCGACGACGACCTCACCGAAGGCGTTCAGTCCGGCACCGTCGAACAGGGTCTTCCAGTCGGTGTACCCCGATGCCTTGGACGCGGCGACGATCCGGCCGTACGGCAGGACGGCGTAGGCGTTGTCGTACCGGTCGAGAACGAGCCGGGTGCGCTGGCTGGAGCCGAGCGCGACCGGTATCTCGGTCTTCTTCCAGGTGCCCGCCTCGTTCTTGAAGAGGTGGAAGGCGCGGCCGTTCGCGGTGCGGTCGGCCACGTAGTTCGTGGTGCACTGGCCGAAGCGGCCGGGGACGTAGCTGATGACGGCGTGCGGCAGTCCGGCCGAGTCGACGGCCTGGCTCTCCTGGTTCATCAGCGAGTGGTCGGGGTTGATCGGGTCGACGACCGTCCCCGTGTCCCCGACGGTCACCTGGTCAAAGCCGCCGGTGGTACCGGCGACACCGCCGGCCGCGGTGCGCCAGGTACGGCCGCGGTCCGCGCTGTACACGTAGCCGGTGTCGTGGTTGGTGATACCGCCGCCGGCGCACATGACGGCGCCGTTCTGCTCGCGCCACGTGAAGAAGGCGTGCAGCCGGCCGTCGGCGCCGTAGTCGATGCCGTGGAGGTACATGTTGCGGGCGGTGCTGGAGCCGTGCTCGCTGGTGTACGTACCGGTGGATCCGGCCCATTCGCCGAGGGCGGTCCACTTCGAGCCGTCGTACTCGGCGAGCGCGTTGCGCCCGTTGCCGGAGACACCGGCGCGGTAGCTGAGCTGGAGGCGCCCCTCGGGGGTGGCGACGAACTGTGGATAGGTGAACTGGGAGGTGAGCGCGAGCCCGTCGAGGGTCGTCTGTACGGCGCCGAACTGGCCGCTGTTCCAGGCGTGTCCGGCGGGGTCGTCGAGGAGCCCGGCCGCCGACTTGACGTAGAAGAAGCCGCTGCTGTGCGAGTCCATGTTCAGGTGCAGCCGGCCGTCGGCACGGGAGAGGCCCATGGAGATGACGTTGTGGGAGTCGTCGACGGTGAGCCGGTGCGGCAGCCGTACCGTCTGCCAGGAGGTGGCGCCCAGGGCGCGGCGGCCGACGACGGCGGTGCGGTCGGCCGTGTACCAGGCGGCGTACTGGTGCCCCCGGTAGGTCAGCAGACCGTTCTTCTGGAAGGAGTTGTTGTTGACCAGGCCGTCGTACGAGACGAAGTAGACGGCCTGGCCGTCGAGCTGGGTGTCGGCGACCCGGGTGACCGCCGGCGCGGGGTCAGCCGCGGTGGGCGCCCCGGGGAGCGCCGCGGTGGCGAGGAGTGCGAGGGCGGGCAGTGCGGCGGTCAGGGGCCTCATGCGCGGATCTCTCCTTCGTCCTGCGGGTCGTGGACCGGGCGGGTGCCGTGGTGCCGGGCTGGCGAGCTGCCGGACGGGGGTCAGGGGCGGGTCAGGCGAGGTGGAAGACCTCGGTGAGGGGGCGCATGGCCTCGTCCGGCTTGGCGCCGTCCAGCGCCTCGAAGAAGTCGGCCATCTCGTTCTGCCACCGGGTGTTGACATCGGTGGCGGCCATGGCGGCCTGGGCCGCCGCGAAGTCCTCGGTCTCCAGATAGCCGACGAGCAGGCCGTCGTCGCGCAGGAAGAGCGAGTAGTTGTGCCAGCCGCAATCCGTCAGGGCCCCGAGCATGTCGGGCCAGACCTCGGCGTGGCGTTCGCGATATTCGGCGATGCGGTCCTGGCGGACCTTCAGCAGGAAGCAGACGCGTTGCACGGACGTCACCGTTCCGATCGGTCAGAAGTCGAACGTGTCGATGTTCTTCTTGTCGAAGACGGTCGGCTCCCCGAGGATGACCTCGCCGTCCTTGCCGATCGTGTACTCGCCGAGTTTGCCCGCCTTGAACTTCTCGCCCTCGGCGCCGGTGATCTGCCCGGAGGCAAGGGAGGCCGCGGCGTAGGAGCCCAGGTAGCCCAGCTCCTCCGGGTTCCACAGGGAGAACTGCTCGACGGTGCCGTCCTTGACGTACTTGCGCATCTGGTTGGGTGTGCCGAGCCCGTTGAGGACGACCTTGCCCTTGTACGAGGAGTCGCTGAGATAGCGGGCGGCAGCGGCTATCCCGACGGTGGTGGGCGAGATGATGCCCTTGAGGTCGGGGTAGGCCGAGAGGAGCCCCTGGGTCTGCTGGAAGGACTTCTGGTCGGCGTCGTCCCCGTACGCGACCTTCACGAGCTGCATGTTCTTGTACTTGGGCAGCTTCAGCTCGTCCTTCATGAACTCGATCCAGGTGTTCTGGTTCGTGGCGTTCTGGGTGGCCGAGAGAATCGCGATCTTGCCCTGGTACCCGATCTGTTCGCCCAGGTGCTGGACGAGGCTGCGGCCGATCTCCTCGGAGCTGGCCTGGTTGATGAAGAGCTGGCGGCAGTCCTTGGCGGTGTCGGAGTCGTACGCGACGACCTTGATGTCCTTCTTCATGGCCTGCTTGAGCGGGCCGCACACGGCGTTGGGGTCGTTGGCCGCGATGAGGATGGCGTCCTGGCGCTGCTGGATGAGGGTGTTGATGTACGAGACCTGGGAGGAGGCGTTGGCGTCGGAGGGGCCGACCTCCTTGCCGGTGGCGCCGTACTCCCCGGCCGCCGCGATCCCGGCCTCGTCGACGATCTTCTCGTAGGGGTTGTTGATCTGCTTGGGCAGGAACGCGAGCTTGAGGCCCTTCTTCAGGGGCGCGTCCGGGTCGGCCTTGGCGCCGGAGGCGGCGGTCGCGGTGTCCTTCTCCGCACTGTCCTTGGTGGTGCCGGAGCAGGACGTCAGGGCTACGGCGAGGGCACAGGCGGTGGCGGCGGTGGCGGCCGCACGGCGTCGGGCGGGGTGACGGATCAGCATGGCGGGCGGGACCTTTCGGGAGGCTCGGCGGGCTCGGGGAGACGGGGCGGGGGTCAGGAACCGGGGGCGGTGGCGCGCCGGTGCCTTCGTTCGACGGCGGCGGCGATGACCCGGGGGGTGAGGACGGAGGCGACGAGCAGCAGCCCGGTCACGATGACCTGGACCTCGTTGGGTACGTCGTTCAGCGTGAGCAGGTTCTTCAGGACCCCGATGAGCAGTACGCCGGCGACCGCGCCGAAGAGCGTGCCCTTGCCGCCGTCGAAGTCGACACCGCCCAGCAGGACGGAGGCGATGACGAGCATCTCGAAGCCGAGGCCGTTGTCGGCGCGGGCGCTGCCGTACCGCAGGGTGAAGACGACACCGGCGAACGCGGAGACCGCCCCGGTGAGCACGAAGAGGATCAGCTTGAAGCGCTTGACCCGGATACCGGCGAAGTAGGCGGCCTCCTCCTGGGCGCCGATCGCGAACAGCGACCGGCCGAAGGCGGTGGCGTGCAGCACCACGGCGGTGACCACGGCCAGCACGAGGAAGAGGAGCACGGGGTAGGTGAGGAAGGTGCCGGGGACGGTGGTGGTGTCCACGGCCCAGTCCGCGTACGTGGCGGGGAAGTCGGTGACCGCGTCGCTGCCCAGTGCCACGGAGGCGAGGCCGCGGTAGAGCGCGAGCGTGCCGATGGTGACCGCGAGCGAGGGCAGCCCCACCCGGGTGACGAGCCAGCCGTTGAGGAGACCTCCGGCGACGCCGACGAACAGGACGACGGGGACGATCGTCTCGAAGGCCCAGCCCGCGTTCCACAGGGCGCCGGTCAGCGCGGAGCCGAGGCCCAGCATGGAGGCGACGGAGAGATCGACCTGTCCGGCCACCACCAGCAGGGTCATGGGCAGGGCGATGAGGGCGACCTCGGCGATGTCGTTGAACGCGAAGGCCAGGTTCTCGCCGGAGGCGAACCCCTCGGTGGTGCCGAGGCCGACGGCGAATACCGCGACCAGCAGGGCGCCGACCGCCGTGTCCCAGCGCAGCCCCACGGCCCGTACACGCTCCCCCGTCGTGGTGGGGCGCTCTTCGGGCGTCCGCACCGGGGGCCGCGGCGCTGCCTGTGTGTCAGGCGCCATTCCCATGTCGGGCGCTCCTCTTCCTCAGTGCTGCGGTCATGCGCAGGGAGACGATCCGGTCGACGCTGATGGCCGCGAGGAGCAGCGCGCCGGTGATGGCGCCCTGCCAGAAGGCATCGACCTTCAGGACGATCAGCGCGCTGCCGATGGTGGTGAGGAGCAGGGCGCCGAGCGCCGCGCCCCAGACCGTGCCGGTGCCGCCGGTGATGGCGACGCCACCGACGACGACGGCGCTGACGACGGTGAGTTCCCAGCCGTGGGCGTTGTCCGCGACGACGGTGCCGAAGCGGGCGAGCCACAGGGCGCCGGCGAACCCGGCGACGGCGCCGGAGAAGGCGTACGCGCCGAGGATCCGGCGGCGGATCGGGACACCGGCGAGCCGGGCGGCCTCGGGGTTGGAGCCGATCGCGTACAGCTCGCGTCCGGAGCGGTAGCCGCGCAGGAAGTACGCGGTGGCGGCGAGCAGGGCGAGGGCGATGAGCGGGAGGTACGGGATGCCGAGGACGCTGCCGCTGCCGAGGCCCAGGATCGGGTCGGGGACGTCGTTCGCGCTGATCTGGTCGCCCTGCGCCCACCAGTAGTCGAGCCCCTGGATGATGTAGAGCATGCCCAGGGTGACCACCAGCGCGGGGACCCGGCCGAAGCTGACGAGGGCTCCGCTGACCAGCCCGCAGGCGACGCCGAGGGCGATGCCCAGCAGCAGGACGGTGAGGACGCCGTGGTCGGTGCCGGCGACGAACTTGCCGCAGGCGAAGGCGGAGAGCCCGACGACCGAGCCGACCGACAGGTCGATGTTGCGGGTCACGACGACCACGGACTGGCCGACGGCGAGCAGGACCAGGATGGAGGCGTTGAGGAGGAGGTCCTTGACGCCCTGGTCGTCGAGGAAGCGCGGGTTGGAGATCCAGGTGCCGAGGATGAGCAGCGCCAGCGCTCCGGCGATGCTGATCTCCCTGGCCCGGAACACGGTGTCGACGAGTGAGCGTGCCGAGGACGCGTCCTTGGTGGTGTCCGGGGTGGGCCGGTCGGTCAGGGTGGTCATGCCGCCGTCCTTTCGCCCAGACCGGTCGCCGCCGCCATCACCGTCTCCTCGTCGGCCTCGGCCCGCGGTATCTCCGCGGTGAGCCGTCCTTCGTGCATGACGAGCACCCGGTCGGCCATGCCCAGCACTTCGGGCAGGTCGGAGGAGATCATCAGGACGGCGAGTCCGTCCGCGGCGAGCGCGGAGAGCAGCCGGTGCACCTCGGCCTTCGTGCCGACGTCGATGCCCCGGGTGGGTTCGTCGACGATGAGCACGGAGGGTTCGGTCGCCAGCCATTTGGCGAGGACGACCTTCTGCTGGTTGCCGCCGGAGAGCACGCCGACGGGGTCGGCGAGGCGGTTGTACTTGAGCTGGAGGCGTACGGCCCAGTCGGCGGCCCGGCCGCGCTCCAGGACCTGGCGGACCATTCCGCCCCTGCCGAGCCGGCCGAGCCCGGTGAGGCCGATGTTCCGTTCGATGGACATGTCCATCACGAGGCCGCGCAGCCGGCGGTCCTCGGGGACCAGGGCGAGCCCGGCGGCCATGGCGGCGGTCGGTGATCCGGCGGGCAGGCTCCGCCCACCGGCCTGGACCTCGCCCGCGTCGGCCCGGTCGACGCCGAAGACGGCCTGCGCCACCTCGCTGCGGCCCGCGCCCACCAGCCCGGCCAGGGCGACGATCTCGCCCCGCCGTACGTCGAAGGAGATGTCCCGGAAGACGCCCTCCCGGGTCAGTCTCCGTACCGACAGCGCGATCTCGCCGACGGTCGCCCGCTGTTTGGGGTACAGCTCGCCCAGTTCGCGGCCGACCATGGAGCGGACAAGGTCGTCCTCGGTGAGCCCGGCCAGCGGCTGCGAGGAGATCCAGCGGCCGTCGCGCAGGGTCGTGACGCGCTGGCAGAGGGCGAAGATCTCCTCCAGGCGGTGGGAGATGAACAGGACGGCGGCGCCCTCGGCGCGCAGCGTCCGTACGACGGAGAAGAGCCGGGCGGTCTCGCCGCCGGTGAGCGCCGCGGTGGGCTCGTCCATGATCAGGACGCGCGCGTCGAAGGAGAGCGCCTTGGCGATCTCCACGATCTGCTGGTCGGCGATGGAGAGCCCGCGGGCGGGCCGGTCGGGGTCGAGTTCCACGCCGAGCCGTTTCATCAGGGCGGCGGTGGTCTCCCGTACGGCCCGGTGGTCGATCCGGCCGAGGGCCCGGCGCGGCTGGCGGCCCATGAAGATGTTCTCGGCGATCGACAGGTCGGGGAAGAGCGTGGGCTCCTGGTAGATGACGGCGATGCCCGCGTCCCTGGCGTCGGCGGGGCCGTGGAAGACGACGGGTTCGCCGTCGAGGAGTACGTCCCCGGCGTCCGGCCGGTGCACCCCGGCGAGTGTTTTGATCAGCGTGGACTTGCCCGCGCCGTTCTCACCGGCGAGGGCGTGCGCCTCGCCGGGCAGGAGTTGGAGGGAGACGTCCCGCAGGGCGCGTACGGCGCCGAAGGACTTGCTGACGTCCCTCAGGGCCAGAACGGGGGCGGGGGCCGGTGCCGGGTCCGGTGCGGGTTCCGTGCCGGGGTCCGTGGCGGACTCGTTCATAGGGGCTCCTCAGCGAGGGGGACGCGTTGTGCCACCCGCCCTGAAAGGTTTCAATGAGGTTGCACGGAAGCTAAACGGCACGGGTCGGCGACGTCAATGGGGTGTGCCCGAGATTTTCGGGCGAGTCCGACGGGGCACGCTTCAAGGCGTTCAAAGGTGACGCGCGGAGGGTTGACACGGATGAGGGACTCCCCTAACTTCACGCGATGAAACGATTCATAAAGGATCGTGACATCGACTCGCCTCGCGAGTCCGCACCACGGGAGCGCTGAGAGATGACGGGTCGATCCGCCGTGTCCGCTGTGAAGGCGGCGCTGAAGTCGCAGGCAGTCGAGACGCCGTCGTGGGCGTTCGGGAACTCCGGTACACGGTTCAAGGTCTTCGCGCAGCAGGGCGTGCCGCGCACGCCGCAGGAGAAGCTGGCGGACGCCGCGCGGGTGCACGCCCACACGGGGGTCGCGCCGTCGGTGGCGCTGCACATCCCCTGGGACCGCGTGGACGACTACGGCGCGCTCGCCGCCCACGCGCGCGAGCTGGGGCTGCGTATCGGGGCGATCAACTCGAACGTGTTCCAGGACGACGACTACAAGCTCGGCTCGGTCACCCATCCGGACGCCGCCGTGCGCCGCAAGGCGCTGGGGCATCTGCTGGAGTGCGTGGACATCATGGAGGCCACCGATTCGCGCGATCTGAAGCTGTGGTTCTCCGACGGCATCAACTACCCGGGCCAGGACGACATCGCGGCCCGGCAGGGACGGCTCGCCGAAGCGCTGTCCGCGGTGTACGAGCGGCTCGGCGAGGGCCGGCGGATGCTGCTGGAGTACAAGCTGTTCGAGCCCGCCTTCTACGCCACGGACGTGCCGGACTGGGGAACGGCGTACGCGCACTGCCTCAAGCTGGGCGAGAAGGCCCAGGTCGTCGTGGACACCGGGCACCACGCGCCGGGCACCAACATCGAGTTCATCGTGGCGGTGCTGCTGCGTGAGAGGAAGCTCGGCGGGTTCGACTTCAACTCCCGCTTCTACGCGGACGACGACCTGATGGCCGGGGCCGCCGACCCCTTCCAGCTCTTCCGGATCATGTACGAGGTGATCAGGGGCGGCGGGTTCACGGCGGACACCGCGTTCATGCTCGACCAGTGCCACAACATCGAGGAGAAGATCCCCGCGATCATCCGCTCGGTGATGAATGTCCAGGAGGCCACGGCCAAGGCGCTGCTGGTGGACGCGGACGCGCTGGACGAGGCCCAGCGCTCGGGCGATGTGCTGGGCGCCAACGCGGTGATCATGGACGCCTACAACACGGATGTGCGCCCGCTGGTGGCCGAGGCCCGCACCGAACTGGGCGCGGACGCCGATCCCGTCGCCGCGTACCGCGCCTCCGGCTACGGCGAGAAGATCGTCGCCGAACGGATCGGCGGGACCCAGGCGGGCTGGGGCGCCTGAGAGCCTGCCGGGTGACCTCGGCCGCCCGGTCAGAGGTCAGCCGACAGGCTCTGAGCCGTCGGCCGAGCGGCGCCGTCCACCTGCCCGGCCGTCCGTCCGCCCGTCTCGTACCCCCGTACCACCGCCCGCCCGAGCCTTCCGCCCCCGAAGGCCGCACCTCACAGAGGGACATGATGACCGACCAGCCTCCCATCCATCCGGCGGCGGCCGAACTGCTGGAGCGTTCGCACCGGCTCGGCGCCGATCCGCGCAACACCAACTACGCCGGTGGCAACACCTCCGCCAAGGGATCCACCATCGACCCCGTGACCGGCGACGACGTCGAGCTGATGTGGGTCAAGGGGTCGGGCGGCGATCTGGGCACCCTCACGGCCGGTGGTCTCGCCGCGCTGCGGGTGGACCGGCTGCGCGCGCTGTCCGGGGTGTATCCGGGGGTGGAGCGCGAGGACGAGATGGTCGCCGCGTTCGACTACTGCCTGCACGGCAAGGGCGGGGCGGCGCCGTCCATCGACACGGCGATGCACGGGCTGGTCGACGCCGCCCATGTGGACCATCTGCACCCCGATTCGGGGATCGCGCTGGCCTGCGCGGCCGACGGCGAGAAGCTGACGGCGGAGTGCTTCGGCGACACCGTGGTCTGGGTGCCCTGGCGGCGTCCCGGCTTCCAGCTCGGTCTGGACATCGCCGCGGTCAAGGAGGCCAACCCGGCGGCGATCGGCTGTGTGCTGGGCGGGCACGGCATCACCGCGTGGGGCGACAGCTCCGAGGAGTGCGAGCGCAACTCGCTGCACATCATCCGCACGGCCGAGGCGTTCCTGACGGAGCGTGGCGCACCCGAGCCCTTCGGTCCCGTACGGGAGGGGTACGCGCCGCTGCCCGAGGCCGAGCGGCGGGCGAAGGCCGCCGCGCTCGCCCCGCTGATCCGGGGGCTCGCCTCCACGGACCGGCCCCAGGTCGGCCACTACACGGACGCGGAGCCGGTCCTCGACTTCCTGGCGCGCGAGGAGCATCCGCGGCTGGCGGCGCTGGGCACCTCCTGCCCGGACCACTTCCTGCGCACCAAGGTCCGGCCGCTGGTCCTGGACCTGCCCGCCGGGGCGCCGCTGGAGGAGACGCGGGAGCGGCTGACCGCGCTGCACACCGCCTACCGGGCGGAGTACCGGGCGTACTACGAGCGGCACGCCACGCCGGACTCGCCGGCGATGCGCGGCGCGGACCCGGCGATCGTGCTGGTGCCCGGCGTGGGGATGTTCTCCTTCGGCAAGGACAAGCAGACCGCGCGGGTCGCCGGTGAGTTCTACGTGAACGCCGTCAACGTGATGCGCGGCGCCGAGGCCGTCTCCACATACGCGCCCATCGAGGAGTCCGAGAAGTTCCGTATCGAGTACTGGGAGCTGGAGGAGGCCAAGCTGCGCCGGATGCCGGCCCCGAAGGCGCTGGCGACCCGGGTGGCGCTGGTGACGGGGGCGGGCTCGGGGATCGGCCGGGCCGTCGCGCACCGGCTGGCCGCCGAGGGCGCGTGTGTGGTGGTCGCGGATCTCAACGCGGAGGGCGCGGCCACCGTCGCCGAGGAGCTGGGCGGTACGGACCGGGCCGTCGCGGTGACCGTCGACGTGACGGACGAGGAGCAGATCCGGGCGGCGTTCGACGCGGCCGCGCTCGCCTTCGGCGGGGTGGACCTGGTCGTCAACAACGCCGGCATCTCGATCTCCAAGCCACTGCTGGAGACGACGGCCAGGGACTGGGACCTCCAGCACGACATCATGGCCCGCGGCTCGTTCCTCGTCTCGCGGGAGGCGGCCCGGGTCATGACCGACCAGGGGTTCGGCGGGGACATCGTCTACATCGCCTCGAAGAACGCGGTGTTCGCTGGCCCGAACAACATCGCGTACTCGGCGACCAAGGCCGACCAGGCCCACCAGGTACGGCTGCTCGCGGCCGAGCTGGGCGGGGCCGGGATCCGGGTCAACGGCGTCAACCCCGACGGGGTGGTCCGGGGCTCCGGGATCTTCGCGGGCGGCTGGGGCGCGGAGCGCGCGGCGGTGTACGGGGTGGAGGAGGAGAAGCTGGGCGAGTTCTACGCGCAGCGGACCATCCTCAAGCGCGAGGTGCTGCCGGAGCATGTGGCGGCGGCGGTCTTCGTCCTGACGGGCGGCGAGCTGAGCCACACCACCGGGCTGCACGTCCCGGTGGACGCGGGCGTCGCGGCGGCGTTCCTGCGCTGAGGCCTTTCGGTCGGATCCGGGAGGGGCGCCAGGGGGCGCGCGGGCAGGGGCCGTTCCTGACGGCAGGTCCCGGCCCGCGCTCCCCCGTCGCCGGTCGTCCGCCGCGCACTCCCCGCGGCCGGGCGCGGGCGCCGGATCCCCCGCCGGGCAGCGCCGTCCCGTCCGTCCCTTCTTCCCTTCCGTCCGCCGTTCCCGGCGTCCGCCGTTCCCAGGCGTCCGCCGGGGCCGGCCGTGTCATCCCCGAGGTCCGCCGTGTCACCCACCGAACCGCTTCCCTTCGCCGCCGTCGACCTCGGCGCGTCCAGTGGCCGCGTCATGGTCGGCCATGTCTCCGGCCGGGGCGCCGGCACCCTGCGCCTTGAGGAGGTCCATCGGTTCCCCAACCGTCCGGTACGGGTCTCCGGCACCCTGCACTGGGACATCCTGTCCCTGTACGGCGGGGTGCTGGACGGTCTGCGGGCCGCGGGTACGGGGGCCGGGCGGGCGCCCGCGAGCGTCGGCATCGACACCTGGGCCGTCGACTACGGGCTGCTCGACGCGTCCGGGGCGCTGCTCGGCAACCCGGTGCACTACCGCGACAGCCGTACGGAGGGCGAGGCGGAGAAGGTCGCCGCGGTGCTGCCGCCCGCCGCGCTGTACGGGGCGACGGGCCTGCAGTACCTGCCGTTCAACACGCTGTACCAGCTCACCGCGGCGCGGGGCTCCGCGGCGCTCGCCGCCGCGGACCGGCTGCTGCTGATCCCCGACCTCATCGCGTACTGGCTCACCGGCGAGGCCGGTACGGAGCTGACCAACGCGTCCACCACCCAGCTCGTCGACCCGCGGACCCGCGACTGGGCCCGGTCGGTCGCCGAGCCGCTCGGGATCGACCTCTCGCTCTTCCCCGCCCTGCGGACGCCGGGCACGCCGGCCGGATCGCTGCTCCCCGACGTGCTCGCCGGGACGGGCCTGCGCGGTCCGGTGCCGGTGACGGCCGTCGGCTCGCACGACACCGCCTCGGCCGTCGCCGCGGTGCCCGCGTCCGGCGACCGGTTCGCCTATGTCGCCACCGGCACCTGGTCGCTGGCCGGTCTGGAGCTGGACGCCCCCGTCCTGACGGAGGAGAGCCGGCGGGCCAACTTCACCAACGAGCTGGGCGTGGACGGCACCGTCCGCTATCTGCGCAACATCATGGGGCTCTGGCTGCTCCAGGAGTGCCTGCGTACCTGGGAGGCCGAGTCCGCCCCCCAGCCGCTGGACCGGCTGCTGGCCGAGGCCGCGGAGGTGCCGGGGCTGCGGTCGTTCGTCGACGCGGACGACCCGGCGTTCCTGGCGCCCGGGGAGATGCCGCGCCGTATCGCGGACGCGTGCCGGAGCATCGGCGTACGGGTGCCTCTGGGGCCCGCGGAGACGGCCCGGTGCGTCCTGGACTCGCTGGCGCTGGCGCACCGGCGTGCGATCGAGGACGCGCAGCGGCTGTCCGGCCGCTCCGTGGACACGGTGCACGTCGTGGGCGGCGGCGCGCACAACGCGCTGCTGTGCCAACTCACCGCGGACGCCTGCGGCCTGCCCGTGGTCGCGGGTCCGGCGGAGGCCGCGGCGCTCGGCAACGTACTGGTCCAGGCCCGTGCGGCGGGCGCCGTCGAGGGCACTCTCGCCGATCTGCGCGCGCTGGTACGGGCCACACTGGAGCCGCGCCGGTACGAACCGGCCGCCGACCGGGCCGGCCGGGCGGCATGGGACCGGGCCGCGGCTCTGATCGCGGACGCGGGGGCCCGGCACTGACCCGCGCACCCCGCCCACGGCGCGCCGAACGGTGCGCCGGGCGATTCGGGTGTACACGACACGTGTCCGGGTGCGTCTCCCCCGATATGATGGTCCACCCGGTCAGGGGTACCAGCGAGATGTGACAGAACGGGCAGGACGCGTGGCGCAGACGGTCGGCATCAAGGACGTGGCCCGGCTGGCCGGTGTCTCGGTCGGCACCGTCTCGAACGTGCTCAACCGTCCCGAGAAGGTGTCCGAACCCACCCGGGTGCGGGTACGCGCGGTCATAGACCAGATCGGCTTCGTCCGCAGCGAGACGGCCAGGCAGCTCCGGGTGGGGACCAGCCGGATTCTGGCGATCCTCGTGCTGGACATGGCGAACCCGTTCTTCGTGGCCGTGGCCAAGGGCGCCGAGCGCGCGGCCCGTGAGACCGGGCTCGGGGTGATGCTCTGCAACAGCGCGGGCAGTCCGGCCGAGGAGGCGGAGTACCTGTCGCTCTTCACCGAGCAGCGGGTGCGCGGGGTGCTGCTCACCCCGGCCGACGCGACGGGCCGGAACGTACGGGAGTTCGCGCGCCGGGACATTCCGTTCGTCCATGTAGACCGTGCCGTGCCCGCCTCCGAGGGCTGTTCCGTCTCGGTGGACGACGTGGCGGGCGGCGCGCTGGCCGTGCGGCATCTGCTGGCCGCCGGGCACCGTTCCGTGACGTACATCAGCGGCCCGATGTCACTTCCCCAGTGCCGGGACCGCCGTACGGGTGCGCTGGGCGCCCTGCGCGAGGCCGGGCTGCCGGAGGAGGCGCTGCGGCATGTGGAGTCGGCGAGGCTGGACGTCGCCTCGGGCATCGACGCGGGGGCGCGGCTGCTGGGCCTCGCCGAGCGTCCGACGGCCGTGTTCTGCGCCAACGACCTGCTGGCGCTGGGGGTCCTCCAGGCGATGTACGGGGCCGGGGTGGATGTGCCCGGCGATGTGTCGATCGTCGGTTACGACGACATCGAGTTCGCCGCGGCCGCGGTCGTCCCGCTGACGTCCGTGCGGCAGCCCGCGGACGCGATGGGGCGGACGGCCGCGGAGATGCTGATGGACGAGACGGGGCCGGACGCGGGGCACCATACGCACCGTTCGGTCGTGCTCCAGCCCGAACTGGTGGTCCGCAGTTCCACGCGCCGCCTGGAGAACGGGGAGTAGCCCGGCCGCCGGCGGCTCGTCCGGGGCGCCGCCCCGGAGCGCGGACGCGGTGTCGCTCCGGGGGCCGCCGGACGCACCGGCGTGCGGGGGGGCCGGACGAGGCGGCGTGCGGGGGGGCCGGACGAGGCGGCTTCCACCGGCCGGACGCGCCGCGTTCCGCGGGCGCGGACCAGGGGGTGACCGGACGCCTGTCCGGTGGACCTACCTGGCCGGGGCCGCGTAGCAGTGGACCGTGACCGTCTGCTCCTGGCTCCAGCGCTGCTCGGCGGTGTCCAGCAGAGTCCAGCCCAGGTGTTCGTAGAACGCCACGGAGCCCGTGTCGGCGGCCACCACGTCCAGGACGAGATGCAGCCCTCGCGTTCTGGCCTCCCGTAAGGCCTGGGACATCAGGAGCGCTCCGATGCCGTGACCGCGGGCGTCCGGCGCGACGAACAGCCGGGTCACCACGGCGATTTCGTCCGGAGCCGCGCCAGTCCGCTCACCCCAGAGCGCGGGAGCCGCGTCACCCTCGACGGGCGGGGAGAGTGCGAGGTGGCCGACGATCCGTCCGTCGAGTTCGGCCACCCAGGCGGCGAGCTGCTCGGGTGGCGCCAGCCAATCAGCGGGCGTCACGGGCCAGTTCACCGGATAGGCGTCGGCCTTGTGCACCTCTGCGAGCACAGTCACGCAATCGTCGAGATCACCCACGTCGCGTCGCCGGACATCACACATCGGAATGTCATCGGCCGCTGGCATAGTCTGTCGATTCACCCGGACCATGCAACCACAGCCCGTCGCGCGAGCGCTCCGCGGCCACCCGACCGAGCGGTGAACGCAGCGGGTCCAAAGGCCCAACCCCCTGCATACGCCATGTTCTTGGTTCAAGAATGCGTCAACTCTTCACCTGTGAAAAGCAATGGCCAAGGTTGTCACGGTTAGTCTCCGGCGGTGATATTGACCAAGCACATACAGAGACCATCGGCCCCCACCGGCACACCCCGCCGCACCCTGCTCCGTGCGGCACTCGCGGGGACGGCCGCCACCACCGGCGTGGCGCTGACCGCCACCACCGCCGGCGCGGCACCGTCCGCCCGGCCCGCCCGGCCACGGCCCGCCACCGCCGACGAGGCCCTGGCCGAGCTCGCCGAGGGCAACCGGCGCTGGCGGACGTTCCGGCAGCGGCACCCCGACGAGACGGAGGCCGTACGCAAGGCCCTCGTCACCGGCCAGCACCCCTTCGCCCTCATCCTCGGCTGCATCGACTCCCGGGTCCCTCCGGAGCTCGTCTTCGACCAGGGGCTCGGCGACCTGATGACCGTACGCTCGGCCGGTGAGGTGCTGGACGAGGCCGTTCTCGGCAGCATCAGCTACGGAGTGCTCGAACTGGGCATACCGCTGATCCTGGTCCTCGGTCACCAGTCCTGCGGCGCCGTCGCCGCGGCGGTCGAGGCCGAGGAGACGGGCGCACAGCTCCCGGCCCACATCCAGTATCTGGCCGACCAGATCCGGCCCGCGATCGACCACACCCAGCACGGCACCGCCCGTGTCGACTCCACCGTGAGCGCGAATGTGGAGATGGTCCGCGCCCGCCTCGCCGCGGAGCCCGACCTCGCGGCCAAGGTGGCCGAGGGCAAGCTGGCGATCGTCGGCGCACGGTACGAACTGGGCACCCAGCTCGTCCACCGCACCGGCTGATCTCCCCCAGCAGTACCGGCACCCGCCGCCCGCCCCGCCCCCGCCGGGGAAGGGCGGCGCCCCGGAACCACTCTCCCGCCCTCGCACGTTTCCTCCCTCCGGGCACCTTTTACCCGCCACTTCCCCGCTCGCCTCGTTACGTTCGGCCCGTCCGACACCTCCTTCCTCTTGATGTGAACCCGTCACCTGTGTCATATATGTCTAGACCATTACCCCCGGGTGAAGGACACGGCCATGACCAGGTTCCGTACCGGCGCCACGCTCGGCCCCCTCTGCGCGGCGCTCCTCGCGACGGGCGCGTGCGGTGCGAACGACGAGCGGGCGGCGCCTTCGGCCCCCGCGAGGGTCACCGTCCAGGCCGGCAGCGCCACCTCCGCCCACGTCATGTGGCACCCGGCCCCGGCCGAGGACGGCGTCCGCGGGTACGACGTCTACCGGAGCGGTACGAAGGTCAAGAACGTCCCGGGCGACACGACCATGACCGATGTCGACGGCCTCACCCCGTCGAGCCGCTACACCTTCACCGTCCGCGCCAAGGGCGCCGACGGCACTGTCTCGCCGCACAGCGCGACCGTGTCCGTGGCCACGCCGGCGACCGTCGCCGAGGACCGGGATCCGCCCGCCGCTCCCACCGGGGTGCGGGGCCGCAGCGACGGGGCGCGCGCCGCCCGGATCACCTGGGACCGGGCCCCGGACGGGCAGGGCATCGTCTCGTACGACATCCACCAGGGCGGCTCACGGATCCACAGCGTCGGCGCGGACGCGACCTCGGCCCAGGTCACCCGGTTGCGGCCGGGAACCCCCTACCGCTTCACGGTGGTCGCCCGGGACGCGGCGGACAACACCTCGCCCACGAGCCGCACCGTCGCACTCACCACCCCGCACGGCCCGGCGGACGACCCCGACACCGCCCCGGCCGACCTGCGGGCCACGGCACGCGCCGACGACGGGGCGTACCACGTCGACCTGTCCTGGCTCCCGCCGCGCACCGGCGCCGAGGTGCCCGCCTATGAGATCCATCTGAACGGGAAGTTCGCGACGACCCTGGTCTGGGGCGCCGAGGCACCCCGGGAGCGGGCGACCTACAGCGTGTACGTGAGCAGGACGCCGGGTGTGTCCTTTCGGGTGAAGCTCCGCGCGAAGCTGCCCGACGGCACCTGGGGCGCCTTCTCCGCGGAACGTACCGTCGTCACCACCCCGGACGGCCGGCCCACGGCGAGCCGTCACCCCCGTTCGTGAGGCGGCACGGCGCCCACCGGCCCTGGCCCCCGCTCCCGCCTGGCCCGCAGCCGGGTCAGCAGGCCACCGAGCGGACCGCCGAGCGGCGGGCCGGCCCCCTCCGCACGCGTGGTGGGCTCCTCGGCCCGCGGCGCCGGGCGCGCCCGCCGCGCCTCCGCCAGGAACGTCTCCAGACTGGCGCGATGCCAGGCGATCTCGTCCGGGTGATCCGCCAGCAGCAGCCGCCCCACCGTGGAGCGTGCCGCCTCGGACTCCGGGTACGGGCGGAAGAGAGCGGGCGCCAGCCGGTTCAGATAGGCGCGTTCGTACGGATCACGCACCAGCTCGGCGAGATGGGCCGCGTCGAGCACACACCCCACGACGGCCACCCGTTCCCAGGGGTCCTCGCTCTCATGCAGAAGATGGCCGATACGCCGACCCCGCCAGTTGCGCGGGCGGCGGTCGTCGCTCTCGTCGACCCCGGCGCAGAGCCCTCGCGGCAGCCGCCCGAGGCGCAGCCTCGGCTCCCCCGCGGCGCACGCCCGCAGCTCGTCGGCGAGATACAGCCAGACCACCGTGCGGTAGCGGTTCAGGTAGAAGGTCACCGGCGCGACGAGCCCCGCCCTCGCCAGCCGGGTGAAGCGGCCCGGACTGACGGACATCAGCGCCGATCCCTCCGCCGTGCCCACCGTCCGCACCCGCTGGCGCAGCCCGTCCGGGAACCCCTCCGCCGCCCGCAGCCGCTCGATCTCCCGCCGGCTCACCCGGCGTCGCCCGCCGGCCGTCCCCACCTCGGTGCGGATGTGCCCGAGCTGCGTGGCGAGCTCGAACTCGCCGCGCTTCAGGTGCAGTTCCCGCGCGGCCCGGCTCGGACCGAGCCCACCCGAGGCGTCCTCCCCTGCCCGAGCCCCGGTCTCGCCCCCGGCCCCGGCCTTGACCCCGCCCCCGCCCCCGCCCCCGGTCCTGACCTGGGCCCGCGCCCCGCTCCGTACATCGATCCGCGCATCGGTTCGCGCACCGATCCGCTCATCGGCCCGTACGTCGGTCGGTACGTCGATCCGCGCACCGGTCCGTGCCTCGCTGATGGACATGGTCGTCCTCCCCGTGAGTGCCAACTACTCTCGGTGACGACCGTAGCGCGTTCACGGGGTTTCCCGCCCAGCCTGTGGACAACTTCGACAGCCGAGCGAAAAACCCTGGTCAGAGGCCGCTCAACGTGGTGTGGTCGGGCTGTCTCGCCGCGACACCCAAGTGCTCACCGACCCGGTTGACGAGCAGGGTCATCTCGTAGGCGACCTGGCCCACATCGGCCTCGGCCGCGGTCAGCACACACAGGCAACTGCCGTCGCCCGCCGCGGTGACGAAGAGCAGCGCCTCGTCGAACTCGACCATGGTCTGCCGAGCCTTGCCCGCCCGGAAGTGGCGGCCCGACCCGCGCGCGAGGCTGTGCAGCCCCGAGGAGACCGCCGCGAGGTGTTCCGCGTCCTCGCGCGCGAGCCCCGAACTGGCGCCCGTGACCAGACCGTCGTTCGAGAGCACCAGCGCGTGCTTGATGTGCTCGACCCGTTCGGTCAGGTCGTCCAGCAACCAGTCAAGTCCCTTTTCGAGTGGCATTGCCGTCCCTCCCCGTTCTGATGTTCCCCATGTCCCACAACGCCCGTAGCCTTCCGCACCGGCCGCGTCCGGGCAAGCCACAGCCGGGACCAGAGGGTGTCGGTGCGTCACATCGCGCCGCATCACGCCACACGCGAAAATGCGGGCATGGCGACAAACATGAGCAAGGACGAATGGCACGCCTTCGTCTCCGAGGGAACGCGCACCGGCAAGCTGTCCACCGTACGGGCCGACGGATCCCCGCACATCGCACCGATCTGGTTCGTTCTGGACGGGGACGATCTGGTCTTCAACACGGGCGAGGAGACCGTGAAGGGCCGCAATCTGCTGCGTGACGCGCGGCTGGCGCTCTGCGTGGACGACGAACGGCCGCCGTTCGGCTTCGTGGTGATCCAGGGCCGTGCCGAGATCGACGAGGACCCCGAGCGGCTGCTCCACTGGGCGACGCGCATCGCCGCCCGGTACATGGGCGAGGAGCGCGCCGAGGAGTACGGCCGACGCAACGGCGTACCGGGCGAACTGCTGGTGCGCGTACGGATCGAGAAGGTCTCGGCGTACACGGGCGTGGCGGACTGAGTTGTCGCCGCCCGCGTGCCGGACGGCCCGGCTTTGAGGGATCATGACGGCATGGCCCATGACCACACACAGGTACGGGAATTCTTCGGCGCGCGGGCGGCGGGGTGGGACACCCGGTTCCCCGGCGACGGCCCCGCCTACGCCGCCGCCGTCGCCGAACTCGGACTGCGCCCCGGCGACGCGGTCCTGGACGCCGGATGCGGTACGGGGCGGGCGCTGCCGTCCCTGCGGGACGCCGTGGGCGAGCGGGGCTCGGTGCTGGGCGCCGATCTGACGCCGGAGATGCTGGTGGCGGCCGTACAGGCCGGGCGGCACCGCACCGGGCGGCTCCTGCTCGCCGACGTGAGCCGGCTGCCGGTGCGCTCACGGGCGCTGGACGCGGTGTTCGGCGCGGGCCTGATCGCGCACCTGCCCCGGCCGCAGGAGAATCTGCGCGAGCTGGCCAGGGTCGTACGGCCCGGCGGACGGCTCGCGCTGTTCCACCCCCTCGGCCGGGCCGCGCTCGCCGCCCGGCAGGGGCGCCGGATCACCGAGGACGATCTGCGCGCCGAGCCCCGGCTGCGCCCCCTGCTGGCCGGGGCCGGCTGGCGCATGGAGTCGTACACGGACGAGGACACGCGCTTCCTGGCGCTGGCGGTACGGGCCGGCTGAGGCCCGGGCGGCCCCGCGGGCCCGTACAGGGGCCCCGGTTGCCTGCGTGCCGGCTCCCGAAGACGCCGAAGGGCCCTTCTGCCGGGGCGCCGCCGACCGTACGTTGGAGGTGGCGGCCCCGCTCGACCGTACGGGCCGCACCGTGCCAGGAAGCAGGGAAGGTGGACCCGGTGTTCAGCAGACTGCGCAGGATCCTTGTGTCGGACGGTGCCCCCGCATCGGCCGTGAACCATCCCCGGCCGCGGCAGCACAATCTGTTCGAGGCCGCCGCGACCTATGTCTCCGCGTGCGCGGAGGACGATCAGCAGCGGATCGACGAGGCGGCGGGCTGGGTCTCTCCCGAGGCGCTTTCCTTCGGCGTCAACGAACTGGCCTGCCGGGCGGTGATCGCGCTGGCCCGTGAGCGGGACGAGTCGCCGCGGACCGTGGCCCGCAGCCTGCTGGGCCTGCCGGCCGCGTGAGAAGCCCGCCCTCCCTCGCCCTCCCCGCTCTCGACGCCCGGGGCACCGACTGGCTAGGGTGCGCCGACAGGCCGCTGGTGGGACGAGGAGGTGTCATGGCCGCGACGGACGACTCCGTGGACGATGACGCGCTGTACGTACTGACCGCCGCGCTGCTCACGCCCGCGCGGTTCCCCGCCGTGCTCGGCGACGACTACGCGCAGGCGTGCGCCGCTCTCGGGCTGGAGCCGTACCCGGGCGGATACGGCCTGGTGATGGGCCAGGACGGCGCGGGTGCCCGCTGGACGGTCGTGATCGACGATGTCTCCCTGGTCGCCGTAGCGATCGCGTCCTGGGACTGCGGAATGGAGTACGACCTGTCGCCGGACGAACGTTCCGTCGTCTCCGCGCTGCCCGGCTGGCCCCTGGCCCTGTCCGTGGCGGCGCCGGGTGTCCCCGCCCCGCACGACCCGCGACCGGCCGACGCCGCAGACCATGAGGCCACCGAGGACTCCGGAGCCGGGGAGAGCACCGTACGGCTGCCCCTCTCCCCGCCCGACACCGCGACGTGGGGCCCGGCGCAGCGGCGCCTCGGGGCGGACGAGGTCGCGCTCCAATGGGCGTTGTGGCGTGAGCGGTTCGAAGGCGCCGGGGATGCGGCCGCCGAGACGCCGGGCGCCCCCGGCCCCGCCGCCTCCGATACCTCAGAGGACGGCGGCACGCCCGCGCCCTCGCATCCGGGGGTGGTGCGCGCGCTGGCCGGGCTGCGCGCCTATGTGGACGCCGATACGGCGCCGCCGCCGCTCGGCCGGGTACGGTCCGGCTTCGCCCCGGACGAGGCACGGACGCTGCGCGCCGACGGTCCCGGCTGGTCCTTCGTGGCCAGGACCGACGACATGGCGTTCGTTCTGCTGGACGAGGAGCCGGGTGAGGTGCTGCCCGTCGGGCGCGGCACCGAACTGCCCGGGCTGCTCACGGCGCTCGACGGGATCGCCGTACATCCGGCCTGAGGCGGGCACGACGGCATCGGTCCGGGTCCCACCACCGTGTCCCACCAGCGCGCGTCAGGGGCGCGTGTCACAGCGGCTTGCGGAAGAACCGGCTGTCCGGATGGACGCGGTAGAAGCCGAAGCCCGTGGTCGGCACATAGCCGCTGGACTGGTAGAGCCCCACCGCCTCGGGCAGCAGGTCGCCGGTCTCCAGGACCATCCGGATCCGGCCCGCGCGCCGCGCGTCCGCTTCCAGCGCGGCCAGTATCCGGCGGGCCAGCCCGCGCCCGCGCGCCTCGGGGGCGACGAACATCCGCTTCACTTCCGCGTCCCCGCGCTCGTACCCCTCGGCCAGCGCGTCCTGGGCGCGCCAGCCACCGGAGGCGACGGGCGCCCCGTCCTGGTAGGCGAGGAGAAACAGCCCGAGCGGCGGATCGAAGTAGGACGGACGCAGCAGCGTCAGGTCGTCGTGACCGAAGCGTCTCAGGTACTCCGCCTGCGCCTCGTCGCTGAGCTTGACGGCGTCGGGGTGGTCGAAGGCTATGGGGCTGATCTCCACAACCGAGGACCCTAAACGCTGCGCGGCCGGAACCGGAAACGGCCGCACGGTGACGCGAGCGCGGGTCCGGGGGACGACGGGGCACGGGCCGCGCCATGACGCGGGCGCGGGGCCCGCCCGCGCGTACGCGGACCCCGGGCCGCCGCATTCGCCGCGGCTCCGGGGCCCGACGTGCCCGTCACGGTCCGCCGCTCAGCGGCCCAGCTCCTTGCGGCTGATCCTGCGCAGCCTGCGGCGCTGCGACGGGTCCAGCATCAGATAGGCGGCCGTCGGCACGCCTATCACCACCAGCAGCGAGAACCAGAATCCGATCAACGGCATCAGCAGAAGGCCAACGGCCACTCCCCCAATGGCGATCTTCGCGCTTGTCGACATCTCGACGCCTCCTTCGCGGCGTGGCCGCTTCCTGCTCACTGAACGCACACGGTCGTCCGCCAGTTCCACTATGCTCCCGCGCGCAGCGGTTCGCCGACCTCGTGCAGGTGGCCGAGGGCCTGGCGGTAGGAGTCGATCAGTCCGGTCTCGGTGTACGGGATCCCCAGCGTCCGGCAGTGCGCGCGGACCAGCGGCTGCGCGAGCCGCAGGTGGGGGCGGGGCATGCTGGGGAAGAGGTGGTGCTCGATCTGGTAGTTCAGCCCGCCCAGGAACCAGTCGGTGACCAGGCCGCCGCGGACGTTGCGTGAGGTGAGGACCTGGCGGCGCAGGTGGCCCCAGTCCGCGCAGTTCTCCGGGTCTGGCATCTCCATGCCCTTGTGGTTGGGCGCGAAGGCCATGCCGAGGTGCAGCCCGTGGAGCATCTGGTGGATCACCGCGAAGGTGATGGCCTGCCCGACGGTGAGCGTGGTCAGCAGCAACGTGACGTAGCCGACGGCATGGGTCAGGAGCAGCAGGCCCTCCGTCACCCGGCGCCGGGCCGGCATGCGGTCCGTCCCGCGCGCGAGGACGGCCTGGACTCCGTAGACCTTGAGGGCGATGCCCTCCAGCGTGGTCAGCGGGAAGAACAGCCAGGCCTGGTGGCGGGTGAGCCAGCCGCGCAGCCCCGAGCGTCCCTCGGTCTGGTGCTGGGTGAAGACGAGGATGTCGGCGGCGACGTCCGGGTCCTTGTCGATGTGGTTGGGGTTGGCATGGTGCCGGTTGTGCTTGTCGTTCCACCATTCCTGGCTCATGCCGAGAAGCAGGTTGGCGTGCACGAGCTGGATCAGCCTGCTCCTCCCCCGGTGGGTGGTGATCTGGGAGTGCCCGGCGTCGTGGGCGACGAACGCCAACCGCCCGGAGAGGAGGGCCAGCGGCGGTGCCAGGAGAAGCGCCCACCAGGAGGGGCCGACGAGGACCAGCGCGGCGACGGTCGCGGCCAGGAGGAGGAGATTGACGGTGATGCCCCGGGCGTACCAGGCGATGCGGCGTTCCAGGAGCCCTTGTTCCCTGACCGTCCGCAGGAGGGGGGCGAAGTCGCTGCCGGCCGCGCGGGGCGCGGGGGCGGGTATGGGCTCCGCGAGGGGGGCTGCGGTGGTTCGGGGCATGTCGGTCTCCGGTCTGTCGGCCGAGATGAGTACGGGAGATGAGCCATGGACGTGCGTACGGACGAGGGGTGCGGTGGACGTGCGTACGGACGAGGCGGGCCGGGCGGTGGGGGTGGACATGAGGCAGGTGGGCACAGGGACGCCGGGGCGTGGTCCGGCGGCGAAGGGTTTCGCCCGCGGCCCGCTCGGCCTCCTGCACCGTACGGCGGCGCGACCTGCGCGAACCATGGCGTCATCCCCCGGAAGGGGCAGGGGGTTTACGGGGGGTGGGGGTGTTGCCAGCTACACCTGTCCGGTCGGCGCGGTGATCCAGCTCATAGCCGGGGCGACTCCACGTGATGACGTGCGTGCGGTACCCTCGGCCGCTCCGACCCGCAGTAGTCAAATTTGAGGAATGCGTCTTCGCTGTGCACAGGCTTCCCGTGGCAACGCTCTCCCGGACCGCCGAACTCGCCCGCTGTTCCACCGTCTTTCTTCCCTCGGACCCGGCCCGCGCCGGCCGGGTCGCCTACTGGCACGCCGACGGCACGGCGCCGCCGTCCGCTCCGGGCTCCCTGGAGGAACTGGCCGTCGTCGACACCGACGGCCACCTTCTCACGGTCAGGGCGCTCCTGGTGCCCGTCGCCGACGCGATTCCCCGCCTGACCCGCGGCCGCGCCGCGCCCGACGCCTCGCCGTCGGCGGCGTTCTGGGGCACGGCCGCCCTGTTCGCGCTGCGACTCGTCGCCCGCGGGCTGCTGCTGCCCGGCCTCACCGGTACGGATCACGACGGCTGGCGGGCCGGTCCACTCACCACGGAGGACGTGGAGCACGTACGGACGCTCGCGGCCTCGATGCCGCCGACCGCGCACGCCGTTCCCCTCCCCGCCCAGGCCGCCGGCGCCGCCCGTACCACCGCGCCGGCCCCCGAGGATCTTCTTCTGCCGGCGCGGGAGGGGCTGTTGAGGAGCTTCCTGGACGCCGTCGCCGACACGCTGCCGCGGACCCCGGCCGCTTCGGTGGCCGCCGGGGGTCCTGCCTTCGCCGCCACCGTGGCGACGCCGCCGCGCCGGTTTCCCGAACTGCGCGGCTGGGCCGCCGATGTGGCCGCCGGGCACGATGCGGGGGTGCGGCTCTCGCTCCGCGTCGAGCTGTCCGGTCTGCCCGCCGCCGGACTCGGCGCCCTCGCCGACTCCGCCGAACCCTCGCCCGCCGGGCGCGACATGGCCGCCGGCGCCGTCTTCCGCGCCGTGCTCCAGATGCACAGCGTCAGCGACCCCGCGGTCGTCGCCGATGCCGCCGATGTGTGGTCCGGCGCCGCCGGTACGGGCTTCGCCCCGCGCGCCCGGATGGACGCCCTGCTCGCCCTGCGCCGCGCCGCCCGCGCCTGGCCGCCGCTCACCCCGCTGCTCTCCGCGGCCGCGCCCGACGCCGTGGACCTCGCCGACGAGGAGGTCACCGAACTGCTGGGCGAGGCGTCCGGGGCGCTCGCCGCGACCGGCGTCCAGGTGCACTGGCCCAGGGAGCTGGCCCGTAACCTCACGGCCCGCGCCGTGATCGGCCCGTACGACGACACCACCGAACCCGGCGACGGGCCGGAACAGCGGCGGAGGGACGACGGCGAGCTGTCCTCCTTCCTCTCCGCCGACGCCCTGCTCGCCTTCGACTGGCACTTCGCCCTGGGCGACCAGCGGATCGGCCGGGCGGAGCTGGACCGGCTCGCCGAGGCGAGCCGCCCCCTCGTACGGCTGCGTGACCAGTGGGTGCTCATCGACCCGGCGGAGATCCGGCGGGCCCGGGAGAGCCAGGACCGCAAGCTCACCCCGGTCGACGCGCTCGAAGCCGTACTGACCGGCTCCACGGAGGTCGCGGGCCGCCGGGTCGAGGTACAGGCGGCGGGATGGCTCGCGGCGCTCCGCGACCGGATCGCGGACCCCGCCGGCGTGGAGCCCGCGATCGGGCAGCCCGCCGCGCTCGCCGCGACCCTGCGCGACTACCAGGTGCGCGGGCTCGACTGGCTGCACCGGATGACCTCGCTCGGTCTCGGCGGCTGTCTCGCCGACGACATGGGCCTCGGCAAGACCATCACCCTCATCGCCCTCCATCTGCACCGGCAGACCGACCCGTCGGCCGCCGGGCCCACCCTGGTGGTCTGTCCGGCCTCGCTGATGGGCAACTGGCAGCGCGAGGTCGAACGGTTCGCGCCCGGCACGCCCGTACGCCGCTTCCACGGCGCCACCCGCGCCCTGGACGGCCTGGCCGACGGGGAGTTCGTCCTCACGACGTACGGCACGATGCGGCTGGACGCGGAACGGCTCGCCGGGACGGACTGGGGTCTGGTCGTCGCCGACGAGGCGCAGCACGTCAAGAACCCGTACTCGGCCACCGCCAAGCAGCTCCGCGTCCTCGGCGGCCGGGCCAGGGTGGCGCTCTCGGGCACCCCCGTGGAGAACAACCTCTCCGAGCTGTGGGCGATCCTCGACTGGACGACTCCCGGGCTGCTCGGCCGCCTCGGCACCTTCCGTACCCGCTACGCGCGCTCCGTCGAGAGCGGCGACGACCCGGCGGCGGCCGAACGGCTGGCGGCACTGGTCCGCCCGTTCCTGCTGCGCCGCCGCAAGTCCGACCCGGGCATCGCGCCCGAGCTGCCGCCCAAGACCGAGACCGACCGGGCGGTCTCCCTCACCGCCGAACAGGCCGGGCTGTACGAGGCGGTGGTGCGGGAGACGCTGGCCGCGATCGCGGCGGCGGACGGCATGGAGCGGCGCGGGCTGATCGTCGCCCTGCTGACCTCGCTCAAACAGATCTGCAACCACCCGGCGCAGTATCTGAAGGAGGAGGAGCCGCGCCTCGGGGGCCGCTCGGGGAAGCTGGAGCTGCTGGACGAACTGCTCGACACGATTCTGGCGGAGGGCGCGAGCGTCCTGGTCTTCACCCAGTACGTGCGGATGGCGCGGCTGCTGGAGGCGCATCTCGCGGCGCGCGGTGTGCCGACCCAGTTCCTTCACGGCGGTACGCCGGTCCCGGAGCGCGAGGCGATGGTGGACCGCTTCCAGGACGGCGAGGTCCCGGTGTTCCTGCTGTCGCTGAAGGCGGCGGGTACGGGGCTCAACCTGACCCGCGCCGAGCATGTGGTGCACTTCGACCGCTGGTGGAACCCGGCCGTCGAGGCGCAGGCGACGGACCGCGCGTACCGCATCGGGCAGCACCGGCCCGTACAGGTCCACCGGATGATCACCGAGGGCACGATCGAGGACCGTATCGCGGACATGCTCGCCCGCAAGCAGCGGCTGGCCGACGCGGTGCTGGGCTCCGGCGAGGCCGCGCTGACGGAACTGACCGACGCCGAGCTGGCGGACCTGGTGGAGCTGCGCGGGGGCGCCCGATGACGAACGGCACGGAGAACAGCGGTATGGACGACCACGGGCGCGACGGCCACGAGCACGACACCGTACGGACCTTCGCCGCGCTGCCCCCGGCCCCTGGCCGCGGCTTCGCCGGGACCTGGTGGGGCCGGGCCTGGCTGAAGGCGCTGGAGGACACCGCGCTCGACGGCGAACAGCTCAGGAGGGGACGGAGGATGGCCCGCGAGGGAGCGGTCGGCGCGGTCTCCGTACGGCCGGGCCGGATCACCGCGGTCGTCAGGGACCGGGACGGCACCGCGCAGCGCAGCGATGTCCTGCTGCAGCGGTTGGGCGAGGAGGAGTGGGACCGCTTCCTGGACATGGCGGTGGACCGGGCCGGCCATATCGCGGCGCTGCTGGACCGGGAGATGCCGCCGCATCTGCTGGAGGACGCGGCGGACGTCGGGATCGAGCTGCTGCCCGGCATCGGCGATCTGGAGCCGGAGTGCGGCTGTGAGGCGTGGGACCACTGTCCGCACTCCGTGGCGCTCTGCCACCAGGTGGCCAGGCTGCTGGACCAGGACCCGTTCGTGCTGCTGCTGATGCGCGGCAGGAGCGAGCGCGCTCTGCTCGACGAGCTTCAGGTCCGCAGTGTCGCGCGAGCCGCCAGGACCCGGCAGGACACCGGGCCGGACCGTACGGAGGACGGCGGCGCGAAGAGCGGCGCGCCCGACGGGGTGTCCGCCGTGGCGGCCTTCGCGGCGGGCGGCCTCGTACCGCCGCCGCCCGCTCCCCCGGCGCCGCCGGCCGAGCCGGGGCAGCCGCCGTCGCTCGACACGGAGGCGGCGCCGCCCGAGGGGATCGACCCCGACGCGCTGGAGTTCCTGGCCGCCGACGCGGCGGCGCGCGCCCTGCGGCTGCTCACCGAGGCGCTGGCGCCGGACCATCACGAGGCGCCGCCGGAGGAGGAGCTGACCGCGCGCCAGGACGGGGTACGGCTGGCCGCCGCGGGCGGGGGCGAGCGGTTCGCGGCGCGGCTGGCCGCCGGCACGGGCCGGCGTCGGGCGGAGCTGGATCTCGCCGTGCGGGCGTGGCGGTACGGCGGCGCCGCGGCCCTCGCCGTACTGGAGGAGGAGTGGGTCCCGGAGCCCGAGGCGCTCGCCCGGGCCGGGGCGGCGCTCGATGCGGCGTGGGAGGGCGGGGACCGGCCGGGGCTGCGCGCCGCCGGCCGGGGCCGCTGGACCGTGCCGGGTGCGGGGGCCCAGCTCCGGTACGGACGGGACGGGCGCTGGTGGCCGTACCGCAAGGAGGGGGCCCGCTGGGTCCCGGCGGGTCCGGCGGACCACGATCCGGCCGCGGCGCTCGCGGATGTCCTCGGACCGCGGGACGCCGCGCCGGGGCGGTCCGGGGCGACCGGCGGCTGATCCGGGCGGGTGCGGGCCGCGTTGCCGGTGCGCGACGGTTGCCCCGCCGGGGCGGCCGGGCGACGATGGGTCGGGTCCGGTGGGATCCGACCGGGGAGGGCGCGTTGACCGACACCTGGGTGGCTCTCGAAGCGGGCGCCGACCCGGCCGAGCGCCGGGGCGCGCTGGGCCGGGCGTACGAGTCGTTCGCGACCGCCGGCCGGGTGGAGCGGCCCGTACGGTCCGTGGTGGCGGCCTCCTGGCGGCGGTCGGCGCGGGCCCGGGTCAGCCCGGAGGGCACTGCCGCCGTCGAGCTGACCGACGACGAACTGGCCGCGCACCGGGACGGTCATCCGCTGGCCCGGGTGATGCCGCTCATCCGCGAGCTGACGGACGCGTACGCCGTGGACGGCGAGCATCTGACGGCGGTGTGCGACACACACGGCCGGCTGCTCTGGGTCGAGGGCCACCCGGCGACACGGCGGCTCGCGGGCCGGATGAACTTCGTTCCCGGGGCTCGCTGGGCGGAGGCGGTGACCGGGACGAACGCGCCGGGCACCGCGCTCGCCGTCGACCGTCCCGTGCAGGTCTTCTCCGCCGAGCACTTCCAGCGGCCCGTGCACCCGTGGACCTGCGCGGCGGCGCCCGTCCACGACCCGTACAGCGGACGGCTGCTGGGCGCGGTCGACATCACCGGCGGCGACCGGCTGGCCCATCCGCACAGTCTGGCGTTCGTCGGCGCGGTCGCGCGGGCCGCCGAGTCGCATCTCGCGCTGGTGGCGCCGCCGCCCGCCGCCGACTCCGTACGGCTCTCCTCGCTGGGCCGGGACGAGGCGCTGCTCGTGACGGGCGGCGACAAGCTCCGGCTCAGCCGGCGGCACAGCGAGATCCTGACGCTCCTCGCCCACCGCCCGGAAGGCGTCGCCGGGGACGAGATGCTGGTGGAGCTGTACGAGGACGAGTCGGTCACCCCGGTCACGCTGCGCGCCGAACTCTCCCGGCTGCGCGCGCTGCTCGGCCCCGGGCTGCTGCGCTCCCGCCCGTACCGGCTGGCGGCACGGGTCGACGCGGACTTCGGCACGGTGGCCCGGCGGATCGCCTCGGGCGCGGTGACCGCGGCGATGAGCGCGTACACCGGGCCGCTGCTGCCTGCCTCCCGGGCGCCCGCGGTCGTACGGCTGCGGGAGCGGCTGGCCGGCCAGGTGCGCGCGTCGCTGATCGCCCGCGGCGACCCGGGGCTGCTGGCGGACTGGGCGTACAGCCCCTGGGGCGAGGACGATCTGGCCGTGTGGCGGGCGCTCGCCGCCGTACTCCCCGAAGTGCGGCGTCCCGCCGCGCTGGCGCGCGTCCGGGAACTCGACGCGTGGCAGCGGGCCTGACGGGACATCCGGCCGCCGGGCAGCCTCCCCCGCAGGCGAAACCGGGCATATCTCCTTACTGTCGGTGGAGAGCGCGCCCTGGCGTGTGGCCGGCCGGACCCGCCGGACCGCCCCGGGCGCTCCATCGGAAACCGGAGGAGCCCGCATGCCGGAGCTGTTCATCGGCGGCACCTGGACCGCCGCCGTCGGCGGGCAGGTACGCGAGATCCGCTGCCCCGCCGACGGCACCCTGGTCGCCACGGTCGACGAGGCGGGGCCGCCGGACACCACCGCCGCCATCGCGGCGGCCCGTGACGCCTTCGACAGCGGACCCTGGCCCAGGACCCCGGCCGCCCAGCGCGGCGGACTGCTGCTGCGCGTCGCCGACCTGCTGGAACGCGACAAGGCGGTGCTCGCCCGAGCCGAGTCCCTGGACACCGGGAAGCGGCTGGTGGAGAGCGCGTACGACATGGACGACATCGCCAACTGCTTCCGCTACTTCGGAAATCTGACCGCCGCGGGCGGCACGGACCGGATCGTCGACACCGGTGATCCGGCCGTGGACAGCCGGGTGGTGCACGAGCCGGTCGGGGTGTGCGCGCTGATCACACCGTGGAACTATCCGCTGCTCCAGACCTCCTGGAAGGTCGCCCCCGCACTCGGTGCCGGCAACACCTTCGTCCTCAAGCCCAGCGAACTGACCCCGCACACCGCCATCCTGCTGATGCGGCTGCTGACCGAGGCCGGGCTGCCCGACGGGGTCGCGAACCTGGTCCTGGGCGCCGGGCCGACCGCGGGCGGGCCGCTCAGCACGGACCCCCGGGTCGACATGGTGTCGTTCACCGGCGGGCTGGTGACCGGACGGCACATCATGGCCGCCGCCGCGCCGACCGTGAAGAAGGTCGCCCTGGAGCTGGGCGGCAAGAACCCGAACATCGTCTTCGCCGACGCCGCCTACGAGGCGGCCGTCGACTACGCGCTGACGGCGATCTTCCTCCATTCGGGCCAGGTCTGCTCGGCAGGGGCGCGGCTGCTGGTCCAGGAAGAGCTGCACGACACGTTCGTGGCGGACATGGTGGAGCGCGCGCGGGCGATCCCGCTCGGCGGCCCCTTCGACGAGTACGCCCGTACCGGACCGCTGATCTCCGCCGCGCACCGTGCCAAGGTCGAGGCGTATGTGGAGGCCGGGCTCGCCGAGGGCGCGGTGCTGCGGTGCGGCGGCGCGCGCCCCGACGACCCGGCGCTGCGCGACGGCTTCTACTACCTGCCGACCGTGCTGGACGAGTGCACGCCGGAGATGTCGGTCGTACGCGACGAGTCGTTCGGCCCGGTCCTCACCGTGGAACGGTTCCGCGACGAGGAGGAGGCGGTCGCCCTCGCCAACGACACGATCTACGGGCTGGCCGGGGCGGTCTGGTCGCAGGACGTGGGCCGGGCGCACCGGGTCGCGGCGCGGCTGCGCGCCGGCACCGTATGGATCAACGACTTCCAGCCGTACGTCCCGCAGGCGGAGTGGGGCGGCATGAAGCAGTCCGGGTTCGGCCGTGAGCTGGGCCCCGCCGGGCTGGCCGAGTACCAGGAGGCCAAGCACGTGTGGCGCAATCTCTCGCCGAAACCGCTGGGGTGGTTCGAATGAGCAGCGGTCCGGGGCAGGACCCGCCGGACCCGCCAGGCCCCCCGGACCCGCCGGACCCGAAAGATTCGACGGATCCGACGGATTCGACGGATTCGACGGATTCCGCGCCGGCGAACCATACGGCCGCCCGGCCCCAGAGCCAGGACGACGACGACTCGCTCAAGGCGTTCGGCTACAAGCCGGAACTGAAGCGCACGCTGGGCAACTTCCACACCTTCGCGGCCGGGATCAGCTACATCTCGATCCTGACGGGCACGTTCCAGCTCTTCTACTTCGGGGTCAAGTTCGCCGGTCCCGGCTACTGGTGGTCGTGGCCGATGGTCTTCCTCGGCCAGCTCATGGTGGCCCTGTGCTTCTGCGAACTGGCCGCGCGCTACCCGGTGGCCGGTTCGATCTACAACTGGTCGAAGAAGCTCGGCGGGCCGCATCTCGGCTGGCTGGGCGGGTGGATGATGGTGACGGCCACGATGGTCTCGCTCGCCGCGGTGGCCCTCGCGTACCAGATCACGCTGCCGCAGATCTCCAGCGTGTTCCAGGTCGTCGGGAACGGTACGGGGCCGACCGACGCGGCGGCGAACGCGGTGCTGCTCGGCACGGTCCTGATCGTCTTCACCACGCTCGTCAACGCCTTCGGCGTCAAACTGATGGCCCAGATCAACTCGGCCGGGGTGATGATCGAGCTGATCGCCGCGATCGTACTGATCGGGCTGCTGGCGGCCCACATCACCCGCGGCCCCAGCGCGATCGTGCGGACAGACGGCTACGGCGCGGGCGAGTCGCTCGGTTACTTCGGCGCCTTCCTGACCGCCTCGCTCGCCTCCGCGTACGTGATGTACGGATTCGACACGGCGTCGTCGCTGGGCGAGGAGTCGCTCAACCCCAGCCGCAACGCGCCGCGGGCGATCCTGCGGGCGCTGATCGCGTCGTTCCTCATCGGCGGGCTGATCCTGCTGTTCGCGCTGCTGGCCGTGCCGGATCTGCAGTCACCGAGCCTGTCCGTGGACGGGCTCCAGTACGTGGTGCTCTCCACGCTCGGTCCCACCGTCGGGCAGATCGTGCTGTGGTGCGTGGTCGTCGCGATCACGGTGTGCGCGCTGGCGGTGCATGCCGCCGGGATCCGGCTGGCGTTCGCGATGGCCCGGGACAACTGTCTGCCCGCGTCCTCGTGGATCGCGCGGGTCAGCCCGCGGTTCGGGACGCCGGTGGTGCCCGCGGTCTTCATCGGGATCGTCGCCGTCGTCATCCTGGTCATCAACATCAACCAGCCGCAGATCTTCTCTGTGATCACCAGCATCGCGATCATCATGATCTACGTGGCCTATCTGATGGTCACCGTCCCCATGCTGATCCAGCGGCTGCGCGGCAGGTGGAAGGCGTCCGAAGGCCACTTCTCGCTCGGCGGGTTCGGGCTGCCGGTCAATGTCCTCGCCGTGCTGTGGGGCACCGCCATGTCGCTCAATCTGGCCTGGCCGCGGCCCGAGGTGTACAACGCGACCGGCCCGCACCACTGGTATCTGCAATGGGGCGCGTTCCTCTTCGTCGGCATCGTCGCGATCGGCGGCTTCGCCACCTACTGGTTCGTCCTGCGCAAGCACACCGGCGTACTCGAAGCACACCGGTCCACCTGAACACACCCGTCCCCCGTCCGAGCCTGGAGCGGCGATGTCCCCGGAGAACCCTGCGCACTCGTTCGACTACGTGGTGGTCGGCGGTGGTACGGCGGGAGCCGTCGTCGCCGCCCGGCTGACGGAGGACCCCGGCGTCACCGTCTGCGTCGTGGAGGCGGGCCCTTCCGACGTCGGCGACGACAGCGTCCTGCGGCTCGACCGGTGGATGGCGCTGCTGGAGTCCGGCTACGACTGGGACTATCCGGTCGAACCGCAGGAGAACGGCAACAGCTTCCTGCGGCACGCCCGTGCCAAGGTGCTCGGCGGCTGCTCCTCGCACAACTCGTGCATCGCGTTCTGGGCGCCCGCCGAGGACCTCGACGAGTGGGGCGCCCTGGGCTGTACGGGATGGAGCGCGGCGGAGTGCTTCCCCCTCTACCGGCGGCTGGAGACCAACGACGCGCCCGGCGACCACCACGGCCGCTCGGGCCCGGTCACCATCCGTACCGTCCCGCCGAACGACCCGTGCGGCAGCGCGCTGCTGGAGGCGTGCGCGGCGGCGGGCATCCCCGTCACCCCGTTCAACACCGGCACCACGGTGGTACGCGGCGCGCACTGGTTCCAGATCAACGCGCGGGAGGACGGTACCCGTTCCTCCGCGTCCGTCTCGTATCTGCACCCCCTGATCGGAGGACGGCCGAACCTGGAGATCAGGACCGGACTCACCGCCGGGCGACTCACGTTCGACGAGTCCCGGCGCTGCACGGGGGTCGAGTATCTGGAGCCCGACACCGTCCACACCGGGGCGGTGTACGCGCGGCGAGAGGTGATCGTGTGCTGCGGGGCAATCGACTCGCCGAAGCTGCTGATGCTGTCGGGCATCGGTCCGGCCGGGCATCTGCGCGACACCGGCGTGGACGTACGGGTGGACTCCCCCGGCGTCGGCTCGCACCTCCAGGACCACCCCGAGGGCGTGATCATGTGGGAGGCGAAGCAGCCCATGGTCGCCTCGTCCACCCAGTGGTGGGAGATCGGCATCTTCGCGGACACCGAACCGGGGCTCGACCGGCCGGATCTGATGTTCCACTACGGCTCCGTGCCGTTCGACATGAACACCTTCCGGCGCGGCTACCCGACCTCGGAGAACGCCTTCTGTCTCACGCCGAACGTGACACGGGCGCGCTCCCGGGGCACGGTCCGCCTCCGTACCCGCGACTTCCGGGACAAACCCGAGGTCGACCCGCGCTACTTCACGCACGAGCACGACGTGCGGGTGATGACCCATGGGCTCCGTCTGGCCCGGGAGATCACCGCCCAGCCACCGATGGCCGACTGGACCGGCGCCGAACTGGCGCCGGGGCCGGGCGCGCGCACCGACGAGGAGCTGTTCGCGTACATCCGCGACACCCACAACACCGTCTACCACCCGGCGGGCACGGTACGGATGGGGCCGCCCGGCGACCCGGACTCGCCGCTGGACCCGTCGCTGCGGGTCAAGGGGGTGAGCGGGCTGCGGGTGGCGGACGCGTCCGTGATGCCGTTCCTGCCGGCCGTCAATCCGTGTATCACCACGATGATGATCGGCGAGAAATGCGCAGATCTGATCAAGAGCGGCCAAACCTCCTCCGGCTGACCACGCCTGCGGCAACCTGTTTGCAACGTACGACTCCGTAGCGTGCACCAGCGGCGTCGTCCAACGGCGGGCGGCGCCGGAGATCCGGGAGGCCCCAGAGATGACCCGTTACGCAGCGCCCGGCAGCGAGGGCGCCATCGTCTCGTACGAGTCCCGCTACGACCACTGGATCGGCGGCGCCTACGTCCCGCCGGCCCGGGGCCGGTACTTCGAGAACCCCAGCCCGGTCAACGGCCGCCCGTTCACCGAGATCGCCCGGGGCACCGCCGAGGACGTCGAACGCGCACTGGACGCGGCGCACGGCGCGGCCCCCGGCTGGGCGAGGACCTCGGCGGCGGACCGGGCCGGTGTGCTGAACCGGATCGCCGACCGGATGGAGGCGCGTCTGGAGGAGCTGGCGGTCGCGGAGAGCTGGGAGAACGGCAAGCCGGTACGGGAGACCCTCGCCGCCGACATCCCACTCGCCATCGACCACTTCCGCTACTTCGCGGGGGCGCTGCGCGGCCAGGAGGGCACGCTCAGCGAGCTGGACGACGACACCGTCGCATACCACTTCCACGAACCGCTCGGCGTCGTGGCGCAGATCATCCCGTGGAACTTCCCGATCCTGATGGCCACCTGGAAGCTGGCGCCGGCCCTGGCCGCCGGGAACGCCGTGGTGATCAAACCCGCCGAGCAGACCCCGGCCTCGCTCCACCTCTGGATGAGCCTGATCGCCGACCTGCTGCCGCCGGGTGTCGTCAACATCGTCAACGGCTTCGGCGCCGAGGCGGGCAAGCCACTGGCGTCCAGCCCGCGCGTGGCGAAGGTCGCGTTCACCGGCGAGACCACGACAGGGCGGCTGATCATACAGTACGCCTCGGAGAACATCAAGCCGGTCACCCTGGAGCTCGGCGGCAAGAGCCCGAACCTCTTCTTCGACGACATCTGGGCCGCCGACGACGACTTCCGCGACAAGGCCCTCGAAGGCTTCACGATGTTCGCCCTCAACCAGGGCGAGGTGTGCACCTGCCCGTCACGGGCCTTGATCCAGGACGGGCACTACAGCGACTTCCTGGCGGCGGGCATCGCCCGTACGGAGGCGATCGTGCCTGGCCACCCCCTCGACACGGACACGATGATCGGCGCCCAGGCCTCCAACGACCAACTGGAGAAGATCCTCTCGTACCTGGACATCGGCCGCCAGGAGGGCGCGAAGGTCCTGACGGGCGGTGAACGGATCGAGTACGACGGCGAACTGGCCGGCGGCTACTACGTCCAGCCCACAATCTTCGAGGGCCACAACCGCATGCGGATCTTCCAGGAGGAGATCTTCGGCCCCGTCCTCGCGGTGACGTCGTTCAGCGACTTCGACGACGCGATCAAAACGGCCAACGACACCCTGTACGGACTCGGCGCGGGCGTCTGGACCCGGGACATGAACACGGCGTACCGCGCGGGCCGCGCGATCCAGGCGGGCCGCGTCTGGACGAACTGCTACCACGCGTACCCGGCGCACGCCGCGTTCGGGGGCTACAAGCAGTCCGGGATCGGCCGGGAGAACCACCGGATGATGCTGGATCACTATCAGCAGACGAAGAACCTCCTCATCTCGTATTCACCGAAGAAGGTCGGGCTCTTCTAGTACTCCAGCCGGACTTCTTCATCAGCGCTGGTCAACGGCTTGGGCGTGGAGAGTGTAGCGGTCTGGAATGGGGGTGGGGCGGGCTTTGCCGGGCCGTCCCACGAACGTGTGGCCGCGCCGCTTGTAGTGGCAACGGCGGGCGCGTGCTTGGTGGCGGCGACGCCAACGGGACCACGTCATTGCGTGGTCGCGGTCCGGAGGACGGCGGCGGGGTCCAACTGCCAGCAGACGTCGAATCTCGGCCGGTGTGAGGTCCACGAGGTCGGGTGTGTCCCGCTCAGTGCCCCCTTTTCCCTTTCCTGGCTGGCCAGGACGGCGAGGAAGGCGTGCGCGCGCATGGCGAGGGTGATGTGCCGGTACCAACCCACGTAGCGGCGGACTTCGTACTGGTCCAGGCCGCATTCGTTCTTCGCGGTCTGGAAGCATTCCTCGATCGTCCACCGGCGGCCGGCCACCACCAGCAGCGTGTTCAAGGTGGTGCCTTCGGGCGCGAAGCACACGTAATAGGCGATCTTGGTGGGATCGGTGATGCTGCGACGGGCCAGGACCCAGTGCTCGACGCCCTCCTCGCGCCAGGGCCGGATCGGCGCCCGGGCCCAGTCGTAGACCCGCTCGCCGTGAGCGCCTGACCCGCACGAGCGGCGTTTCCATGCCTGCCGGGGCAGGCCCGCCATCAGTTCCTCCACGACATGGTCCATGCGGGAGGCGGTCACGACGGTCTCGGTCCGGCGGGTGGCCAGCACATGGAACACCCCACGCTGTTCCAGCCAGTAGCGCAACCCCTTGACCTGCCCGTATGCCTCGTCGGCCGTCAGCCACGCGAACGGCACCCGGGCGGC
>NZ_JBIWFO010000028.1:0-88663 GCF_044763125.1 Streptomyces sp. NPDC096310
CAACCCACCTCGCCCAGCCATCCCCGCCGTCACCCTCGTCCAACCCACCAAAACGGCCCCAACCCCACGGATGAAGTCCTAAAGCACCGGTATTGGGCCTAGGACCCGGGCGCCGCGGACCAGACCGAAATGCCCGTGCGGGTTCGGACCCGCGTACGAGGCGGCTGGGGCGCCGGCGTTCCTACGGTGGACGCGTCACAGGCCGCAGATCCCAGGTCGGGAGTCGTAGGTGGCCGGTGGCCGGGATCGCCGACGCGAAGGAGCGGATGTCATGCCGGTAGCGGTCGTCACGGGGGCGTCGAAGGGGCTGGGGCGCGCGCTGGCCGAGGGGCTGGCCCGGCGCGGCTGGGATCTGGTGCTGGACGCCAGGACCGCGCGCGTACTGGAGGGGACGGCCCGGGCGGCCGGGGCGCACGGGACGCGGGTGGTGGCGCTCGCCGGGGATGTGACGGACGCCGCGCACCGCGCGGAGCTGGTGGCCGCGGCGGCGGGGCTCGGCTCGCTGGACCTGGTGGTGAGCAATGCCAGCGCGCTGGGCGCGGAGCCGCTGGTACGGCTGGACGCGCTCACTCTGGCAGGGCTGCGGGCGGCGCTGGAGACCAATGTGGTGGCGGCGCTCGGGCTGGTGCAGGAGGCGCTGCCGCTGCTGCGGGAGAGCGCGGCGGGGGCGGTGATCGCGGTCAGTTCGGACGCGGCGGCGGAGGCGTACGAGACCTGGGGCGGGTACGGGGCGTCCAAGGCGGCGCTGGACCACCTCGCGGCCGTGCTGGCGGTCGAGGAGCCGGGGCTGCGGGTGTGGGCGGTCGATCCGGGGGACATGGCGACGGATCTGTACGCGGCGGCCGTGCCGGACGACCCGGACCCGCGTCCGGCGCCCGAGGTGGTGGTGCCCGGCTTCCTGCGGCTGCTGGAGCGGCGGCCGGTGAGCGGCCGGTACGCGGCGCCCGCGCTGCTGGAGGGGACGGCATGAGGCTGCCGGACATGCCCGAGGAGCTGTCGGCGCGGGTGCCGGCGGAGCAGCGCGGGGCGGGCCGGGACGACGTACGGCTGCTGGTGTCCCGGGGGACCCGGGTGAGCCACCACGTCTTCCGGGAGCTGCCGGGGCTGCTGCGGGCCGGGGACGTCCTGGTGGTCAACACGTCGGCGACGCTGCCCGCGGCGGTCGACGGGCGGATCGGCCCGGAGCCGGGCGGCGAACGGGTTGTCGCGCACTTCTCGACGCGGGGTGACGACGGCCGGTGGGCGGTCGAGCTGCGGACCCCGCGCGGCCCGGCTGCGACGGAGGCCGGGACGGGGGTGACACTGCCCCGCCCGGGCGGCCGGGCGGGGACGGTCGTACGGCTGCCGGGCGGGGCGCAGCTCGTCCTGGAGGAGCCGCTGGACCCGGCGGGGGCCAGGCTCTGGTGGGCGCGGACCCCGGGCGCCGATGTGCCGGGGCTGCTGGGCCGCCACGGCCGCCACATCCGGTACGGGTACACGGAGCGGGACCAGCCGCTCTCCGCGTACCAGACGGTTTTCGCGCTCCCCTCCCCCGGCGGCGGCGGCTCGGCGGAGATGCCGAGCGCGGGGCGGCCCTTCACCGCGGGGCTAGGACGAGCTGGTGAGCCGGGGTGTGCGGTTCGCGCCGCTGGTCCTGCACACGGGGGTGGCGTCGGCGGAGGCGCACGAGCCGCCGTACCCGGAGCGCTTCGCGGTGCCGGAACCGACGGCGCGGCTGGTGAACGCCGCGGTGGCGGGCGGCGGCGCGGTCGTCGCGGTCGGTACGACGGCGGTGCGCGCCCTGGAGTCGGCGGCGGGGCCGGACGGGGTGGTGCGGGCGGCCTCCGGCTGGACGGACCTGGTGGTGACGCCCCGGCGCGGGGTGCGGGTGGTCGACGGGCTGCTGACCGGGCTGCACGAGCCCGCGGCCTCGCATCTGCTGATGCTGGAGGCGATCGCCGGGCCGACCGCTCTGACCAGGGGCTACGAGGCGGCGCTGCGCCGCGGCTACCTCTGGCACGAGTTCGGGGACGTCCATCTCCTGTTGCCCGGAAATCGCTCACGCTCCGGATTGCGGGAGCAACACGCGGTCAGGTCGCAGGGGGCCCGATGTGAGCCCCGGCATAGGACCCACATCACTTACGAGCGGGATTAGTCGACGGATAAGGGCCGCGTGAGCACGGCATAACGGGACATTGGGGCGCCTTCCCGGCGCCCCTTCGCACTATCCGGGGTCGTACATCACACCTTTGCCAGGGCATTTTGCGGCCGCTAACAATTGCCGACGTCGCCGCCGAGATGGCTGGCCGTCCGGCCTCCGCGACTCCCGCTATTCGAAGAGGTACGTCTCTATGTTCTCGTCACGCACCCCTGGCCTCAGCCGTCTGAACAAGACCCATCGGGCATCGATCGCCGGCGTCGCAGCCGCCGGAGCCGCGGCTCTGACGTTCACCCTCGTCCCCGGGGGCCACGGCGCCGCCGAGGCCAAGCCCGAGGCCCAGGCCAAGACCTCCGCCGCCACGCACGTGGCGTGGAAGTCGGCGACGGACAACACCCAGGCATCGACCGTGCACGCGATCGTCGCCAAGCAGCACGCGAACGCGCTCGACGGCGCGGCCCAGGTCAAGAGCACCAGCGTCTCCAAGGCCGACTCCGAGGCCAAGGCCAAGGCCGCCGCGAAGGCCAAGGCCGAGGCAAAGGCGAAGGCCGAGGCGAAGAAGCGCGCCAAGACCACGTCCGCCAGCCGCTCGACCGTGCGCAAGCCGGTCTACCCGAACAACCTGGACGGCTGGATCCGTGAGTCGCTGGCCATCATGAAGAAGCACGGCATCCCGGGCAGCTACAACGGGATCCACCGCAACGTCATCCGTGAGTCGAGCGGTAACCCGAACGCGATCAACAACTGGGACATCAACGCCCAGAACGGCATCCCCTCGAAGGGTCTGCTCCAGGTGATCCCGCCGACCTTCAAGACGTACCACGTCAAGGGCACGCCGAATAACATCTACGACCCGGTCTCGAACATCGTGGCCGCGTGCAACTACGCCGCGGACAAGTACGGCTCGATGGACAACGTCAACAGCGCGTACTGATCCGCACGGACACGCACGGAGCGATCCGGGCAGTGAACGCCGGAGGGCGGCACCCCCACCACGGGGATGCCGCCCTCCGGCGCGTTCCGGTGCATCACCGTACGGTCACTTGCGCATGACCTCGGGCTCGTGACGGCGCAGCAGCCGCGCGACCGCGAAGCCGCAGACGACCCCGATCAGCAGCAGGACCGAGATGTTCAGGACCCACTGGCCCGCCGCGTGCTCCCACAGCGGGTCCAGGTTCGTCGGGTCGTTGATGTCCCACGGCGCCATCAGGTGCGCGAGGTCCAGGGTCGTGCCCGCGCCGGCGATGGCCCAGCGGGACGGCATCAGCCAGGCGAGCTGTTCCAGCCCCGGCGAGTCGTAGAGCTGGAAGAGGACGCCCGTGAACACGACCTGGACGATCGCGAACATGACGAGGAGCGGCATCGTCTTCTCGGAGGTCTTCACCAGCGAGGAGATGACCAGGCCGAACATCATCGAGGTGAAGCCGAGGGCGATCACGACCAGGCAGATCTCGACGGCCGGCGGCATGATCAGGCCCTCTTCGGGCAGCACGCGGGGCGCGAAGCCGATACCGCAGATGATGACGCCCTGGAAGGCGGTGATCACACCGAGTGTGATCACCTTGGACATCAGATAGGCGGAACGGGAGAGGCCGGTGGCCCGTTCCCGTTCGTAGATCACCCTCTCCTTGATCAGTTCACGTACGGAGTTGGCCGCGCCCGAGAAGCACATGCCGACGGTGAGGATGAGCATGATCGTGCCCGCGGCGCTGTTGAACCGGGCCGGGGCCTCGGGCGGTCCGAGGCCGAACTTGGCCGGGATCACGACGCTGACCACACCGAGCACCGCGGGCAGGATCAGCATCAGCCCCATGAAGCCCTTGTCGGAGGCGATCACCGAGGAGTAGCGGCGTATCAGGGTCCAGAGCTGGGAGCCCCAGCTCTGGGCCTTCGGCGGGCGCAACTGCTGCGGCGGCGTGCGGACCGACTGGGCGGCGACGGAGTCGATGTCCGCGGCGTACATCTGGTAGTGCTGGGAGCCGCGCCAGCGGCCCGCCCAGTCGTAGTCGCGGTAGTTCTCGAAGGCCGAGAAGACATCGGCCCAGGTGCTGTAGCCGAAGAAGTTGAGCGCTTCCTCCGGCGGGCCGAAGTACGCGACGGAGCCGCCTGGCGCCATCACGAGCAGCTTGTCGCAGATGCTCAGCTCGGCCACCGAGTGGGTGACCACCAGGACCGTACGGCCGTCGTCGGCGAGGCCGCGCAGAAGCTGCATGACATCGCGGTCCATGCCCGGGTCGAGGCCGGAGGTCGGCTCGTCCAGGAAGATCAGCGAGGGCTTGGTGAGCAGCTCCAGGGCGACGGACACGCGCTTGCGCTGACCGCCGGAGAGCGAGGTGATCTTCTTGTCCTTGTGGATGTCGAGCTTCAGCTCGCCCAGCACCTCGCCGATACGGGCCTCGCGCTCGGCCTCGGCGGTGTCACCGGGGAAGCGGAGCTTGGCCGCGTACTTGAGCGCCTTCTTGACGGTCAGCTCCTTGTGCAGGATGTCGTCCTGCGGAACGAGACCGATGCGCTGGCGCAGCTCGGCGAACTGCTTGTACAGGTTCCGGTTGTCGTAGAGGACATCGCCCTGGTCGGCGGGGCGGTAGCCGGTGAGCGCCTTGAGCAGGGTGGACTTGCCGGATCCCGAGGGACCGATGACCGCGATCAGCGACTTCTCGGGGACGCCGAAGGAGACGTCCTTGAGGATCTGCTTGCCGCCGTCGACGGTCACCGTGAGATGGCGGGCCGAGAAGGAGACCTCACCGGTGTCGACGAACTCTTCGAGCCGGTCCCCGACCAGCCGGAAGGTGGAGTGACCGACACCGACGATGTCGTTGGGGCCGAGGAGCACGGTGCCGGACTTGGCGATCGGCTGACCGTTGACGTAGGTGCCGTTGTGGGATCCGAGGTCGTGGATCTCGAAGCGGCCGTCGGGGGTCGCCGTGAACTCGGCGTGGTGACGCGAGACCTGGAGGTCGGAGACGACCAGTTCGTTCTCCAGCGCACGGCCGATGCGCATCACACGGCCGAGGGAGAACTGGTGGAAGGTGGTCGGGCTGCGGTCCCCGTACGCGGACGGGGCCCCCGCCGCGCCGCCCGCGCCACCACCCTGTGGCTGCTGTGGCCTCGGTGACTGAGGCGCCTGCTGCACATAGTGCGGTGCGGGGGCCTGAGCCTGAGCCTGGGCCTGCTGGGGTACGGGGGCCGCCTGGGCCTGGACCTGTGCCTGCTGCCAGCCCTGCTGCGGCGGGGCGGCCTGCTGCTGGGGCTGCTGCCAGCCCTGCTGGGCCGGTGCCTGGTGGGGCCCCGCCTGCTGGGCCCCCGCCTGCTGAGGCGCCGCGCCCTGCGCGCTGTGCGCGCCCGCTCCGGTGAGCGTCACGCGCGGGCCGTCGGTGGCGTTGCCGAGATGGACGGCGGAGCCGACGGCTATCTCCATCTGCTGAATGCGCCGGCCCTCTACATAGGTGCCGTTGGTGCTGCCGTGATCCTCAATGACCCAGCCACGGCCTCCCCACTTCACGGTGGCGTGACGCCACGAGACCCGGGCGTCGTCGATCACGAGGTCGCCCTGTGGATCGCGGCCGAGGGTGTACGACCTGGACGGATCGAGCGTCCAGGTCCTTCCGTTCAATTCCAGTACGAGTTCCGGCACTCCATGCCCCACTAGTTGTCCCCCGAGTTTCCCCCATCGCAGGGAGTCCAGGGATGGCGAACATCGTGAGGAACTATTTCAGGCTCACTCCCGTCTTTGAAAGTCAGGCCGTGTGCCATATCGGCACAAGCGTGTAACAGCCCCCCACGGAGGGGCTGTCGGTGGGGAACAAAGGGCCATGGAGAGCAACAACACCGACAAAACAGCGGGGTGGTCCGGGTATCCGTCGCCGTGCGCGCTTTCTCGGCGCCCGTCGGAAAGGGCGTCCGCGGCCATGCCCTACAGCGCGAAGACGCGATTCAACCGTCGTTTTCTTGCCATTCGAGAACCGGCCGATACGGCGGTACCGGAGTCATGGAATCCGGTACGTCGGTTACCTCCGGTGCGCCCGAGGGTCCGTACGGCACGCCGGATGGTGATCCTTACCCCGTCGGCACACTGTATGCGCAGGTCATCCCCTCCATCACCACATGATCGCTGTCCGGTACGCGGGACGGCTGGCCGGTTTCCGCGCCCCGCCCGATACGGTGGAACCACCATGAGCGCACCTCAGCCCCGTTTGAACTCCGACGTCCCGACCCTCCTCGTCAAGATCTTCGGGAAAGACCGCCCGGGGATCACCGCCGGGCTCTTCGACACTCTCGCCGCCTTCTCCGTCGACGTGATCGACATCGAGCAGGTCGTCACCCGTGGCCGTATCGTCCTGTGCGCACTCGTCACCGCTCCGGCCCCGGGCGGTGCCGGCGAGGGCGAGCTGCGGGCCACCGTGCACAGTTGGACCGAATCCCTCAAACTCCAGGCCGAGATCATCTCCGGCACGGGCGACAACCGGCCGCGCGGAAGTGGCCGTTCGCATGTCACCGTCCTCGGAAATCCGCTGACCGCCGAGTCGACGGCGGCCATAGCCGCCAGCATCACCGCGACCGGCGGCAATATCGACCGGATCTTCCGGCTCGCGAAGTACCCGGTCACGGCGGTCGAGTTCGCCGTGTCCGGTGTGGAGACCGAACCGCTGCGCACCGCCCTCGCCACCGAGGCGGCCGAGATCGGGGTGGATGTCGCCGTCATCTCGGCCGGACTGCACCGCCGGGCCCAGCGGCTGGTGGTCATGGATGTGGACTCGACCTTGATCCAGGACGAGGTCATCGAGATGTTCGCGGCGCACGCCGGCTGCGAGGACGAGGTCGCCGAGGTGACCGCCCGGGCCATGCTCGGTGAGCTGGACTTCGAGCAGTCCCTGCACGCCCGGGTCGCCCTGCTCGCCGGGCTCGACGCGTCGGTGGTGGAGAAGGTGCGGGCCGAGATACGGCTCACCCCCGGCGCCCGCACCCTGGTCCGTACGCTCAAGCGGCTCGGCTACCAGGTCGGCGTGGTGTCCGGCGGATTCACACAGGTCACCGACGCCCTCCAGGTACAGCTCGGGCTGGACTTCGCCGCCGCCAACACCCTGGAGATCGTGGACGGAAAGCTCACGGGACGGGTCGTGGGCGAGATCGTCGACCGGGCGGGCAAGGCCCGGCTGCTGCGCCGGTTCGCGGCCGAGGCCGGGGTGCCCCTGGCACAGACGGTCGCCATCGGTGACGGCGCGAACGACCTCGACATGCTGAACGCGGCCGGGCTCGGTGTGGCCTTCAACGCCAAACCGGTGGTACGCAAGGCCGCCCACACGGCGGTGAACGTACCGTTCCTGGACACCGTGCTCTATCTGCTGGGCATCACGCGGGAAGAGGTCGAGATCGCGGACGGTGAGGACGGCCTCGAAGAGCCGGCCGAGCCGGGCCCGCGGGACGGCCGCGCGGGCTGAGCCTCAGCGGAGAAGCCCCCGGCGGAGACATACGGCAAGGGGCGGCGGGACCGGAGGGAAGGAAGGCCCCGGCGGGGAGCCGGTGAACGCACCGGATCCCCCGCCGGGGCCTTCCCCGTCCGTACGGACGGAGCCGCACGCCGCCGCCCGGGGGCGCGAGCCCCGCGGGTCAGCCGCGGGGCGTCCAGAACGCGGTGAGCGTCGCCACGCCGTGCTCCACCGACTTCCAGCTCCCGTCGAACGTGAGGACGGCGAAGGCCGCGGTGGGGAAGCCGCTGCGGTTCATCCGGGCGAGCGTGTCACCCTCCGACGCACCCGCGAGGGCGTCGGCGAGGGCGTGCGTCACGGGGTTGTGGCCGATGAGAAGAAGGTCGCGCACATCGTCGGGGACCTCGTTGACGACGGCGATCAGTTCGCCGAGGCCGGCTTCGTACAGCCGGTCCTCGTAGACGGTCCTGGGGCGCTGCGGCAGCTCCGCCACCGCCAGTTTCCAGGTCTCTCGCGTTCTCGCCGCGGTCGAGCAGAGAGCCAGATCGAAGGCGATACCCGTCGCGGCCAGCTCACGGCCCGCGACGGGGGCATCCGCACGGCCCCGGTCCGCGAGCGGCCTTTCGTGGTCCGCCACATCGGGCCAGTCGGCCTTGGCGTGCCGGAGGAGGACGATCCTGCGGGGTGTTTCGACGCTCATGCTTTCCAGCTTCGCATGAAATGAGCCAGCGGGCGCAGGGTGTTGACGTGCTCACCCGGCACGGGTGAACGGCGCCGTCGGCGCTGACCGGTACTACCGGGCCAGGGTCAGATGCAGGTGTTCCAGGATCCGGCCGACCGTGGGGTCGGCGGTCGCGGCGTGCGCCTGGCCGGGATCCGCCATCAGCACGAACAGGACCACGAAGGCTATGGAGGGCAGGGCGACGGACCACCACGGCAGCCGGATGTCGACGCCGCCGGAGGAAGCCGGGGAGTAGGGCCGGGAGTGGGTACGGGCCGGCATGGCCGCCTCCGGAGGTCTGCGAATCGGTCGGTGATCGAATCGGTCGGTGATCCGTGATGCCTCAACGCTACGGATCGCGAGGCCCGGTTCCCATCCGGTGACCCACCCACTTGACCCTGACCCAGGCCCCCTAGGGGATGGGGGTGCCAGCCCCACCCCGGGATGTCACGACGGCGGACGGTCAGGGGCTGGCGATGGTCGCGATGATGCTGATGATCACCATGATGCCGATGATCGTGCCGAAGACGAGCAGCAGTTTCCGCTGGCCGTTCTGAGGGTTCGGGTCAAGGACTGGCATACGGTCAGTCTCGCATCCGCGTCTCGTCCTCGATCGTCCGGTCCCGCCCCGCGACGACACCCATCACCATCTGCGGCACGAGGAACGCCGCCATCAGCCCGATCGGCAGCCCCCAGCCGCCGGAGTACTCGTACACCACTCCCACCAGCATCGGGCCCGGGATCGAGATCAGGTAGCCGGTGCTCTGGGCGAAGGCGGAGAGCCGTACGACCCCGGCGCCGGTCCGCGACCTCAGGCCGATCATGGTGAGGGCCAGCGGGAACGCGCAGTTGGAGACGCCCAGCAGCACGGCCCAGACCCACGCTCCCCCGGCCGGTGCGAGATAGAGCCCGGTGTAGGCGGTCAGCCCGCAGAACCCCAGGGCGACGACGATCGGCCCCTGGTTGCTCATACGGGTGGCCACCCGGGGGATCACGAAGGCCAGCGGCACCCCCATTACCATGGTCACGGCGAGCAGCAGCCCCGCCGTGCCCGCCGGGACCCCGGCGTCGCGGAAGATCTGCGGCATCCAGCCCATGGTGATGTACGCGCCGGTGGCCTGGAGGCCGAAGAAGCAGGCGAGGGCCCACGCCGTACGGCTGCGCCCGAGCCGGAGACCGGGGGCCGCACTGCCGCCCGGCGCCGCCCCCGCCCCCGTACCCGAGCCGGCCGCCGGGGAGCCGGAGGCGGCCGTGGAACGGTCGCGCGCCAGGCCGGCCCACGGCAGTACGGCGACAGCGGCGAGCACCGCCCACACGCCCAGCCCCGTACGCCAACTGCCGCCCAGCGCCTGGGTCATCGGGACGGTCACGGCTGCCGCCGCGGCGGTGCCGAGCGCCAGGCCCATGGAGTACAGGCCGGTCATGGTGCCGACCCGGTCGGGGAAGTGGCGCTTGACGATCACCGGCATCAGCACATTGCTGACCGCGATCCCCATGAGCGCGAAGGCGCTGGCGGCGAGGAAGCCCGCCGTACCGCCGGCGAAGGGGCGGAGCGCCACTCCGGCGGTGATCGCCACCATCCCGGCGAGGACGACGGCACCGGGCCCGAAGCGGCGCGCCAGCCGGGGCGCGGCGAAGCCGAAGACGGCGAAGCAGAGCGGCGGTACGGAGGTGAGGACGCCCGCGAGGGTGCCGCTCATGTGCAGCCCGTCCCGTACCTCTTCGAGGAGGGCGCCGAGGCTGGTGATGGCGGGGCGGAGGTTGAGGGCGGCGAGGACGAGTCCGGCGACCAGAAGCCGGGTGCGCCACTTCGAAGACGACCCGGACGTCGCGGACGACACGGAGGGGACGGCGGGGACGGAGGGGACGGAGGGGACGGCGGGGACGGAAAGGGCGGCGGGCGCGGACGCCGGTATGCGCCCGGTCCGCGGGTGGAGAGAGGTGTGCGGCTCGTCGGACATGGGGCCATCATAGAATGATGGGATGTTTTGTTCTCCGTCCGCGGGACACTGTCCTTCTCCGAGACCAGGAGCACCATGGCACTGACCTCTCCCCGGCGCTCCGCGCTCTCCGATCAGGTGATCACCGAGCTGCGGAACCAGATCACGTCGGGCGCGTGGCCGGTGGGCTCACGCATCCCGACCGAGCCCGAGCTGGTCGAACAGCTCGGCGTGGCCCGTAACACCGTCCGCGAGGCGGTCCGGGCGCTCGCCCACAACGGGCTGCTCAGCATCCGGCAGGGCTCGGGGACGTACGTCGTCGCGACCAGCGAGCTGGCCGGCGTGATGCACCGCAGATTCGCCGGGGCCGACCCGCTGCACATCGCCGAGCTGCGCACCACGCTGGAGTCCTCGGCCGCGCGGCTGGCCGCCCAGCGCCGTACGGAACACGATCTGCGCCGTCTCGACACGCTCCTCGCCCGACGCGAGGAGGCATGGGCCGCCGGGGACGCGGACCGGTTCGTGGCGGCGGACGCGACGCTCCATCTCGCCGTCGTCGCCGCGTCGCACAACGACGTGATGACCGCGCTCTACGCGGACCTGGGCCATCTGCTGCGCGACTGGCTACGGGAGGACGTGGGCCGGGAGCTGCGCCCCGAGAACCACATGGACCACGCGCGGCTGGTGGCGGCGATCCGGGCGGGCGACACGGAGACGGCGGCGGCCGAGGCGGCGAGCTACACCCGGCACTGCCTGGTCACGGGCGTTCGTGGCTGACCCGCACCGATCTGATCTCCTTCCAGCACCGGTCGGCGAGCCGGACGTATCCGGCGGCACCGATGTCCACGGGCCCGCCCACGGCGTCGATGTCCCACCAGCGCGCGCAGTCCACGTGCAGCCGGACCCGGTCCGTCTCGGGATACGGGTTGTGGCAGTACGCGACGGCGCGGGAGCCCTGGATGTCCGTACGGCAGGTGGCGTGGAACCGGTCGGGGGCAGGGCGGTCCCGGCCGGGGCGGTCGGCGGCGACCGCGAACGCCGAGGCCGTCAGCGCGACCGCCACGAGAACGGCCGTACGGCGGCGCTGCGGACGCATACGGACTCCTCCTCCCCCGGCCGGGCAGAGCCGTAGGGGCGGCTCCGTCATGAGCCGTCCCGCCCAGTGTGCGGGGAAGAGCCGCTCTTTTCGACTCGGGGAAGAGCCGCGGGGAAACGGGAGAACGGAAACACGGAAGCCGCGCGCCCGGCCGGGACACGCGGCTTCCTCGACACCGTCACCAGATGCGCGTCAGGCGCCCATCATGTGCACGCCGCCGTCGACGTGGACGATCTCGCCGGTCGTCTTCGGGAAGAAGTCCGACAGCAGACCGACGACGCCACGGCCGGCCGGCTCCGGGTCCGAGAGGTCCCAGCTGATCGCGGCGCGCTCGTTCCAGACGTCCGCGAAGGTCTCGAAGCCCGGGATCGACTTGGCCGCCATCGACTTGAGAGGACCGGCCGAGATCAGGTTGCAGCGGATGTTCCGCGCACCCAGATCACGGGCGAGGTAGCGGTTGGTGGACTCCAGGGCCGCCTTGGCGACGCCCATCCAGTCGTACTTGGGCCAGGCGAACTGCGCGTCGAAGGTGAGGCCGACGACCGAGCCGCCACGCCCCATCAGCGGCAGGCAGGCCATGGTGAGCGACTTCAAGGAGTACGCCGAGACGTGCACCGCCGTGGAGACGTCCTCCCAGCTCCCCTCCAGGAAGTTGAAGGCGCCCTGCGGCCCGAAGGCGATCGAGTGCACGATGCCGTCGAGGGAGGCGCCCTCGCCCTGGTGCTCACGGATCTTGTCGGCCAGCCCGTCCAGGTGCTCCTGGTTCGTGACGTCCAGCTCGATGACCGGGGCGGGCTTGGGCAGCCGCTTGGCGATGCGCTCGACGAGCGTGAGCCTGCCGAAGCCGGTGAGGATGACGTCCGCGCCCTCCTCCTGGGCCACCTTGGCGGCCTGGAAGGCGATGGAGGACTCCGTGAGGACGCCCGTCACGAGAATGCGCTTGCCGGCGAGGATTCCACTCATGTGATCAGTGACCCATGCCCAATCCGCCGTCAACGGGAATGACGGCTCCAGTGATGTACGAGGCGTCGTCGGAGGCGAGGAACCGCACCGTCGCGGCGATCTCCTCCGGCTGCGCATAGCGGCCGAGCGGCACCTGCGAGACGATGCCCGCGCGCTGCTCGTCGGTGAGTACCTTCGTCATGTCGGTGTCGACGAAGCCGGGCGCGACGACGTTGAAGGTGATGTTCCGCGAACCCAGCTCACGGGCGAGGGAGCGGGCGAACCCGACCAGACCGGCCTTGGACGCGGCGTAGTTCGCCTGCCCCGCCGAGCCGAGCAGCCCGACCACGGACGAGATCAGTACGACCCGGCCCTTCTTGGCGCGCAGCATCGCGCGGTTGGCGCGCTTGACGACGCGGAAGGTGCCGGTGAGGTTGGTGTCGAGGACGGACGCGAAGTCCTCCTCGGACATCCGCATGAGCAACTGGTCCTTGGTGATACCGGCGTTGGCGACCAGCACCTCCACGGGACCGTGCTTCTCCTCGATCTCCTTGTATGCCTGCTCCACCTGCTCGCTGTCGGTGATGTCGCAGCGGACCGCCAGGCAGCCCAGCTCGGTGAGCGCCTGCGGCGGCTCGCCGGAGCGGTAGGTGATGGCGACCTTGTCGCCGTTGTCGGCGAAGGCACGGGCGATGGCGAGGCCGATGCCCCGGTTTCCTCCGGTGACGAGAACCGAGCGGCTCAACGGATCAGCCTTTCCTCAAGGGGTCTGGTACCTGTGAAACCTATAGGTCCCACCCGGCCCACGGGGACTCGCCCCCTGACAGCGCCTCGGGGTCCTCCCTGTCGGGTCCCTACAGAAACGGGGGACGCCGCGTCCGGTATCGGCCGGGACCGGGGCAGTGGAGGATCGGGACGGCCGAGGACCGGGACAGGGGCGTTGTCAGGACAGGGATGTATCAGGCCGGGGGGAGATATCAGGAGAGCGCCGGGTTGCCGCAGCACTTCTTGTATTTGCGTCCGGACCGGCACCAGCAGAGACCGTTGCGCGGCGGCGGCCAGGCGTCGGCGTGCCCGATCCTGGCCAGTTCGGCGGCGTACGCGGACCGGGTGGCAGGGGCGGCCGGCGACGAGTTCTGGCCACGCGCGTACTCGTCAAGATCCGCCAGGGAGCCCTGTCCGACGGCGAGCCGGACGTCTCCCTGGTCGGAGAGGCCCCGCAGGGTCCGCTCGACCTGCCGAAGATGCCCGGCGTGCTCGGTTCCGTATTCGTCGGCCACCGCCGGCCAGGTGTCGAGCAGTCGTCCGAACTCCACCTCGGGCCAGAAGAGCACGCACGTCATCACCGTCCGCGGCCGGGCAGCGGCCGCATCGCGCGCGTCGGCCCGAGCCGCCGCTTCCTCAAGCAACAGCATCTCCTCCCGCATCATCTCGGGATCGTTCTTCCAGGTGGCGTCCATCCGCCGGGGGTCGTGGAGTTCGTCGAGCGAACGCAACTCGCCGAAGAAACCGCCCCGCCCCTGGTGCAGCTCATGGGCCAGTTCGTCGCCGTCGTCGTGCGGCTCCCCGAGCCTCCGGCGCACCCGGTGGCGCCCGGTCACCAGCATGTCCACGTCGTCCTCACCGGTCACCAGGTCGGCCGCCGAGGCCAGCGGGGTCGTCGCCCCGAGCGCCTGGGTGATACCCGCCGTGAACCACTCGGCGGCGACCCGGTACTCACCCTTGGCCTCGAACAACTCGGCCACGACGTTCCAGGCTCCCGCGTCCTCGATACGGCTCCGGCGCAGCAGAGCGGCCGCCGCCCGCGCCTCCGTCTCCCGCCCGGCGTCCCACAACGCACTGATGCGGAACGCCTCGGTCAGCTCGGGAGCCGCAGGGCCCTCCGCGAGCAGCCGCTCGTACAGGGCGACCGCCCGGCCGTACTCCCCGGCCTCGCTCCACTCACCGGCGGCATCGTGCAGCAGCTCTTCGCGCCGTTCCGGATACCGCTCGGCGTCCGCCTCCATCTCGGCGGCGGCCTCGGCGGCGGTGTAGAAACGGCGGACCGGGCGGGGCGCGGGGACACGCTTTCGCGTGGTGGAACGACTCTTACGGGACATGCCTTCCACCGTAGCGATGTCAATCGGCACGCACCGCACGATGGGTCGGAGTGCCCTCGTGCGGGTGACACGACTGCTACGGTCCCGATCCCCGGCCCTGGATTCGCCGATCGGTTTCACTCACCGCCGTACAACCGCTCCAGCCCCACCAGAACGACCTCGCCACGCCGCTCCGCCGCGCGCAGTTCGGGGGTGAACCCGGCAGCGCTGAAGCAGACGGGCCGGGCTTGCGTCACATCGGTGCCCCGCTCGGCCAGCAGCCGCAGAATCATCCACAGCCGTTCGAGATGCCCGATCCCCATTCTCTGGTCCCACTTGCACTCACCGACGGACAGCAGCACTCCGTTGTCCTGGCCGACCGCCCCGTGGGCGACCACATCGACTTCGTACGAGGTGCGCTTCGCCGGGTCGGAGACCGTGCCGTAGGAGACGTCGATGGGCATGCCTCCGAAGGTCTCGGGTGCGGCGAAGTGGGCGACCCAGTCCCGGCACAGTTGCTCGAAGTGGGGCCCGACCACACCGGGGAAGAAGCGCTGCCCGCCGCTCCGCCAGGCGGTCTCGGCCATGCCCCGGTCGAGCAACGGGATCTTCGGACGGACGATGGCGTGGTCGAAGTGGATCAGTGGTTCGGCGACTTGGTAGATGCTCCGGTTCTTGCGGAAGGCGTCCGTCTGCCGACGCACCAGACCGCAGTCCTGGAGCACGGTCAACGGGTGCGTGATGTCGCCGGTGGGCCGGGCGAGGAAGCTCGCGATACGGCCGGACGTACAGTTCCCCGAGGCGATCGCCGACAGCACGGAGTGATAGATCGCCCGGTCCCGCAGATCGGATTCGTCGGCCAGCAGATAGCGCGCCTCCCGGTAGAGGGGCGAGCTCGGCGAGAGCACGGTGCGGCAGATCCACGCGTCGAAGTCCTCGATGCCGGACGGGGTGTCGTCCCGTACGAACTCACGGCGGTAGGCAGGAGTGCCGCCGACCACGGAGTGGACGAGCACCGCGAGCCGGGAATCGTCGATGCCCCAGAACTCCGCCGCCTTGCGGAAGTCAAGCGGGTGCACGACCAGTTCCAGGCTCGCCCGGCCACGCAACGGCGACGTGCCGCTGAGCAGCCCGCCCATAAAGGCGAGCGAGCTGCCGCACAGCAGCAGCCGGGTCCTGGACTCCCGGCGCTCCGGGCGGCGCGGCCCGTACGCCACCTGAAGTACGGAGGGCAGCGAGGGCGAATGGCGCGCGAGATAGGGGAACTCATCGATCACCACCGGAAGGGGCCCTTCCCGCCCGAGCGCCAACAGGGCGTCGACGGCCGCCTCCCAGCCGTCGAACCTCAGCGGGGCGGCGCTTCGCGTGTACTGGGCCAGCTCGTCACCGAAGCGGCGCAGCGACTCGGCCTCCGTCGCCTCGTACGCGCAGAAGTAGAAGCCGTCACCGGCCCGGGCGAGCGCGTCGAGCAGGAACGACTTGCCCTGCCTGCGCCGACCGGACACGACGGCCATGGTCGCCTCGGGCCCGGGGTCGGACGCGAAGGCCGTCAGCTCGCTCCACTCCCAGTCCCGGTCGAACATGTCGTCCGGTTTCGCGAGCCGGCGCCGTCCCTGCTTCACGGGCCTCTCCCCTGTTCAGCGGGCTCCCGTTCAAGGAAGCACATTTCCCGGAAGTACGTTTCCCTTAACGACACCGGGCGGGTCGCGTCACGGTTGCCCCCACCGTCAGTCGAGCGGAAGCAGGCAGCGGATCTGCTTGCCGACAGGAGTCCGCAGCACGTCCCAGCCGGGCGCGAGCACATCCACGATCCGCAACCCGCGCCCCGACTCGGCTTCGGGGTCGCTCATGGCCACGCCGGAATGCCAGGGCATCCGGCTCTGGTCCGGGTCGTGCAGCCGGACCCAGACGCCGGCCGCGCCCGCCTCCACCTCTGCGACGAGCGGTACGTAGTCGCCGCAGGCGTTGACGGCGTTGCTGTAGAGCTCGGCGAGGACGAGCTGCGCGCAGTCCACGCCGTCCGGGCTGACGCCCGCGTTGCGGAGGGTCGCCTCGGTGAGCCCGCGTACGGCGCGGAGGTTGCGCGGGGAGGCGGACATGTGGAGGGAGAAACCGGTGGGGTTGGGGGTGAGGTAGTGGCCGAGAGTGGCGCCGGGGTGGGGAGTGGGCGCGGACGGGAAGGTGGGGGGCGGGTTGAGGTTCCTGGAGCCTCCAGCCGTAGGCGGCGCGTCATGGCACCGAGCGAGGTAACACCCTGCGGTCGCCCGCATGCACTGAGCGACCACGGACCGAGGGTGCACCATTTTCTTGGCGGACGGCAAATTTTCTACCCGATCGGGTGATGTGGGCTCCAAGTTGGCGGTTGAGCCGCCATGCCCGATGCACACTTCGGGCATGCCCAACTCTCCACTGGTCCCCACGATCCGGCGTCGGCGCCTTGGCACAGCACTCAAGCGGCTGCGCAACGACGCGGGGCTAACGCTCGAAACGGCCGCCAAGGCCATGGGGTGGAAGGGCCCCAAGCTGTCGAAGATCGAGAGCGCCAGCCAGTCCATCCGCCCCGTCGATGTCGCCGCGTTGCTCAAGGTCTACGGCGAGACCGACCCCGAGGTGCTCACCGCGCTGGACAACCTCGCCAAGGACGCGGGCAAGAAAGGGTGGTGGCAGACCTATAGCGGCATCGTGTCTCCCGCCTACGCGGACTACATCTCGCTGGAATCCGATGCCTCACACATCTGTGAGTGGTCGCCGTTGGTGATCCCCGGCCTGTTGCAGAGTGCCGCCTACGCGCGCGAGAACATCGCGGGGATCACGACCTTCCGCACGGCGGAGGAGGTCTCCGCACTCGCCGAAGTACGACTGGCGCGGCAGTCCGTACTCACCAGGCCCGGGCAGCCACTGGAGCTCTGGGCGATCATCCATGAGGCAACGCTTCATCAGCGTTTCGCCATGCGTCCGACCGCTATGCGTGACCAGCTTCGCCGCCTGCTCGACGCCAGCGAACTACCCAACGTGACCGTGCAGTTGATGCCGCTGGACTCGACCACTCACCCAGGGGTTGTGGGCGGCTTCAGCATGGTCAGCTTCCCTGGCCCCACACCCGATGTGGTTCTGCTGGAAAATCTCAGCGGTGAGACCTACGTTGAAGGTGACGAGGCGACCCCCTTCGCCAAGGCTTTCGAGCGGATCCGCGCGACAGCGCTGTCGACGGAGGACTCGATCGCCCGCATCGCGCAGATGGAAGAAGGCCACCAGCAGTGAACAGACCCAAGGCGCCGCTGTATGGACACGATCTCTCGGTGGTCTCCTGGCGCAAGTCCTCTGCCAGCGGAGCGGAGAACAACTGCGTCGAGGTCGCCGAGATCCCGGGCGGCGGCAGAGCCATACGTGACTCCAAGAACCCCCAGCGCGAACCCCTGCGCTTCACCGCCACCGAGTGGGCCGCGTTCCGCAGCGGCGTGATCACCGGGGAGCTCTGAGCGCGGCGGCGTGACGGCCGCCGCATGTTACGCCGTCAGCTCCGGCGATCGAGCCGAACCTCACGCTTCCGCGCATCGGAATCGAGTGGCCAGACCCGGGCCCCGCGCGGCATGGTTCACTCCGTATCACCAGATACCAGAGTGCGAGAAGGAGAGGCAGCACGTGCCCCACGAGGTAGATCAGTCCTTCCTGGCGCTGCCGCTGCGGGCGCTCGCCGACGCCGCGCTCGCGCGGGCGCGGGCGCTCGGTGCGCAGCACGCGGATTTCCGGTTCGAGCGGGTGCGCGGCGCGGCCTGGCGGTTGCGGGACGGGAAGCCCGCCGGGTCCTCCGACACCACCGATCTCGGGTACGCGGTCCGGGTGGTGCACGGCGGGGCCTGGGGGTTCGCGTCCGGGGTGGATCTGAGCATGGACGCGGCGGCGCGGGTCGCCGGGCAGGCCGTGGAGATGGCCAAGCTGTCCGCGAAGGTGATCGCCGCCGCCGGGTCCGACGAGCGGGTGGAGCTGGCCGAGGAGCCGGTGCACGCCGAGAAGACCTGGGTGTCGGCGTACGAGATCGATCCGTTCGACGTGCCGGACGAGGAGAAGGCGGCGCTGCTCGCCGAGTGGAGCGGGCGGCTGCTGCGGGCGGAGGGCGTGGCGCATGTGGACGCCTCGCTGCTCACCGTCCACGAGAACAAGTTCTACGCGGACACGGCGGGCACCGTCACCACCCAGCAGCGGGTGCGGCTGCATCCGCAGCTCACGGCGGTCGCGGTCGACGGCAAGAGCGGCGAGTTCGACTCGATGCGGACGATCGCGCCGCCGGTCGGCCGGGGCTGGGAGTATCTGACCGGGACCGGCTGGGACTGGGACACGGAGCTGGAGCGCATCCCCGGGCTGCTCGCGGAGAAGATGCGGGCGCCGAGCGTCGAGGCCGGTACGTACGACCTGGTCGTCGACCCGTCCAACCTGTGGCTGACGATCCACGAGTCGATCGGGCACGCCACCGAGCTGGACCGGGCGCTGGGGTACGAGGCGGCGTACGCGGGGACGTCCTTCGCCACGTTCGACCAGCTCGGGACGTTGGCGTACGGCTCCTCGGTGATGAATGTGACGGGTGACCGCACGGCCGAGCACGGGCTCGCCACGATCGGGTACGACGACGAGGGCGTCGAGGCGCAGTCGTGGGACCTGGTCAGGGAGGGCACGCTCGTCGGCTACCAGCTCGACCGGCGGATCGCGAAGCTCACCGGTCTCGGCCGGTCGAACGGCTGCGCGTACGCCGATTCGCCGGGGCACGTCCCCGTGCAGCGCATGGCGAACGTGTCGTTGCGGCCGGATCCGGGCGGGCTCGCCACGGAGGATCTGATCGGCGGGGTGGAGCGCGGGATCTATGTGGTCGGCGACCGGTCGTGGTCGATCGACATGCAGCGCTACAACTTCCAGTTCACGGGCCAGCGGTTCTTCCGGATCGAGAACGGCAAGCTGGCCGGCCAGCTCCGCGATGTCGCCTACCAGGCGACGACCACGGACTTCTGGGGCTCGATGGAGGCGGTCGGCGGACCGCAGACGTATGTCCTGGGCGGCGCCTTCAACTGCGGCAAGGCGCAGCCGGGCCAGGTGGCGGCGGTCTCCCACGGCTGCCCGTCGGCGCTCTTCCGCGGCGTCAACATCCTCAACACCACGCAGGAGGCCGGACGATGACTTCCCCGACGTCCCCCACGAACCGTGTCGGCAAGCCGCACGAGATCGTCGAGCGCGCCCTCGAACTGTCCACCGCCGACGGCTGCGTGGTCATCGCCGATGAGCAGTCCTCCGCCAACCTGCGCTGGGCGGGCAACGCGCTGACGACCAACGGCGTCACCCGGGGCCGTACGCTCACCGTCATCGCGACCGTGGACGGCGCGCAGGGCACCGCCTCCGGGGTCGTGTCGCGCTCCGCCGTCACCGCCGACGACCTGGAGCCGCTGGTACGGGCCGCCGAGGCCGCCGCGCGGGGTGCCGGGCCCGCCGAGGACGCGCAGCCCCTGGTCGGTGGGGGCCAGGTGTCAGGGGACTTCACGGAGGCGCCCGCCGAGACGACCTCCGCCGTCTTCGCGGAGTTCGCGCCGGCGCTCGGCGAGTCCTTCGCACGGGCCCGGGCCGGCGGCCGTGAGCTGTACGGGTTCGCGAACCACGAGCTGACCTCGACGTATCTCGGTACGTCGACGGGCGTACGGCTGCGCCACGACCAGCCGAGCGGCACGCTGGAGCTGAACGCGAAGTCGCCCGACCGCTCGCGCTCCGCCTGGGCGGGGCGGGCCACGCGTGACTTCCGGGATGTGGACCCGGCCGCCCTCGACGCCGAGCTGGCCCGTCGCCTGGCCTGGGCCGAGCGGAAGGTGGAGCTGCCCGCGGGGCGGTACGAGACGCTGCTGCCGCCGACCGCCGTGGCCGATCTGCTGATCTACCAGTTGTGGTCGTCCACGGCCCGGGACGCGGCGGAGGGCCGTACGGTCTTCTCGCTGCCGGGCGGCGGTACCCGCGTCGGGGAGAAGCTGTCGGAGCTGCCGCTCACGCTGCGCAGCGACCCGTACGCGCCGGGCCTGGAGTCCGCGCCGTTCGTGATCGCGCACGCCTCCGGCGACGACGCCTCCGTCTTCGACAACGGGCTGCCGCTCGCCCCGACGGAGTGGGTGCGCGGCGGCACCCTGGACCGGCTGGTCACCACCCGGCACAGCGCCGGTCTGACCGGGCTCCCGGTCGCGCCAGGGATCGGCAATCTGATCCTGGACGCGGGCGGCGAGCGCTCGCTGGACGAGATGGTCGCGGGCACCTCGCGCGGGCTGCTGCTGACCTGCCTCTGGTACATCCGTGAGGTCGATCCGGCGACGCTGCTGCTCACGGGGCTGACCAGGGACGGCGTCTATCTGGTCGAGGACGGTGAGGTGGTCGGCGAGGTGAACAACTTCCGGTTCAACGAGTCGCCCGTCGATCTGCTGTCGCGGGCCACGGAGGCCGGCCGTACGGAGAAGACACTGCCGCGGGAGTGGGGCGACTGGTTCACCCGGGCCGCGATGCCCGCCCTGCGCGTCCCCGATTTCAACATGAGCTCGGTCAGCCAGGGTGTGTGACCGCCATAGACTGATGATTCGACCGATTCGACGCCGCACCATCCACGCGTGCACCATCCGAGGAGCGAAACGACCGTGACGGACATCGTCGACGACCTGAAGTGGCGCGGGCTCTTCGCCCAGTCCACCGACGAGGACGCCTTGCGCAAGGCGCTCGCGGACGGTCCCGTCACGTTCTATTGCGGTTTCGACCCCACCGCGCCCAGCCTGCACGTGGGCCATCTGGTGCAGGTGCTGACCGTGCGCAGGCTCCAGCGGGCCGGGCACCGGCCGCTGGCGCTGGTGGGCGGGGCCACCGGGCAGATCGGTGACCCGCGGCCGACCGCCGAGCGGACGCTGAACGATCCGGAGACGGTGGCCGGCTGGGTGGAGCGGCTGCGGTCGCAGATCGAGCCGTTCCTCTCCTTCGAGGGGCCGAACGCGGCGACCATGGTCAACAACCTGGACTGGACCGCGGGGCTGTCCGCGATCGAGTTCCTGCGGGACATCGGGAAGCACTTCCGTGTCAACAGGATGCTGACGAAGGACTCGATCGCCCGCCGGCTGGAGTCCGACGAGGGCATCAGCTACACCGAGTTCAGCTACCAGCTCCTCCAGTCCATGGACTTCCTGGAGCTGTACCGGCGGTACGGCTGCGTCCTCCAGCAGGGCGGCAGCGACCAGTGGGGCAACCTCACCGCCGGTCTGGACCTGATCCACCGCTTGGAGCCGGGCGCCGAGGTGCACGCGCTGGCGACGCCGCTGATGACGAAGGCGGACGGCACCAAGTTCGGCAAGACGGAGGGCGGGGCGGTCTGGCTCGACCCGGCGATGACCACGCCGTACGCGTTCTACCAGTTCTGGCTGAACGTGGACGACCGCGACATCTCCGCGTACAGCCGCATCCTCAGCTTCCGGAGCCGCGAGGAGCTGGAGGAGCTGGAGGAGGCCACGGCGAGCCGTCCGCAGGCGCGCGCCGCGCAGCGGGCGCTGGCGGAGGAGCTGACGACGCTGGTGCACGGCGCCGAGCAGTGCGCGGCGGTCATCTCGGCGTCCCGGGCGCTGTTCGGCCAGGGCGAGCTGACGGGGCTGGACGAGGCGACGCTGGGCGCGGCGCTCTCCGAGGTGCCGCGTGCCGAGGTCACGGAGCCGGCGTCGGTGGTGGATCTGCTCGCCGCGGTGGGTCTGGCGCCGAGCAAGTCGGCGGCGCGGCGGACCGTCAAGGAGGGCGGGGCGTACGTGAACAACGTCAAGGTCGTGGACGGTGAGGCGGTTCCGGATCGTACGGAGCTGCTGCACGGCCGCTGGCTGGTGCTGCGCCGCGGGAAGAAGAACCTGGCCGCGATCGAGGTCACGGCCGGCTGAATCCGAGGGTGCCCGGGCCGCGGCCGGGTGTGCGGACGGTGGTCCGCGCGCCCGGCCGCGGCGCTGTCCGTCGGACGCGGTGCCGCCAGTCGGCTGCGGCGCTGTCCGTCGGATACGCGTGCGGGTGCCCGTCAGATGCGCTCGCGGGTGCCCGCCGCGCCTCTGTTGCCGCGGATCGCGTGCCAGACCTTGGCGACCAGCGCGACCACGATGACGGCCCCGATGAGCTGGAGCACATGCCGGGTCCAGTCGACGCCCTTGGTGTTCGCGACACCGAGCCAGCCGGCGACGGCGTTGCCGAGCACGCTGCCCAGGATGCCGCACAGGATCGTCAGCCACAGGGGGATGTTCTGCTTGCCCGGGATGATCGCTTTGGCGATCAGGCCGAGCACCAGGCCCACGATGATGACCCACAACCAACCCATGGTCGCCTCCTCACGCGGCGCGATGTGCGCATGAGGGCCAGTCTGTGTCGGTCGGCCATACGGCGCATGTCGGACGCGGCTGTACGGGGCGCGACGAGACGCGTCGACGGGGCGGGTGAGGAACACCGGTCACGCCTGCGGGTGACCCCCTCTCGTGGCCGCCGCACGGTCGGCGTACCGTGAGGGTGTCCGGTCCGGGGAAGTCCGTAAAGAGTCCGGCGGCACGAAATCGGGTGGTGGAACGTGATGCGGAAGCAGAGCGGTGCCGAGGTCTTCCGGATCACCGGGGCCCGTACGGGACTGGCCGATGACGTACGCGGCCGGCAGCGCCGGTATGTGATCTCGATGAGCGTGCGGACGCTCGCCGTGGTCGCGACGGTTGCCCTGTGGAACGTACAGCGGCCGATCGCGATCGTGACGCTCGCCCTGGGGGTGCTGCTGCCCTATGTGGCGGTGGTCATCGCCAACGCGGGCCGGGAGAACTCCCCCGCGCTGCCCTCCACTTTCGTGGCGGCGCCGATGCTGCCCCCGATGATCGCCGCGTCGCCCGCGCCGGGCACGGCCCAGGCGGGTGCCACGGGCGCCGGCCGGGAGTACGGCGAGGGGCCGTCGCAGGCACGCGAACCGGCGTGACGCGAGGGGCCGGACGCAGGCGGGAGCGGATTCTCCGCGTCCGCACAGGGCGGCCGAAGCCTCAAGAAAAGCTCAGATCAATCGTGAAGTTCCGGTGCCCGGCACCCCGTTACGCGTGACATACTTTGCAGGCGCTCCGCATCCCCCGTCGGAGCGACGGACCGACGCCGGGCAGCTCCCCCCGTGGCTGCTCGGCGTCGCCTTTTCCGGGGTCTTCATGGCCGGAGACCGTCACCGCGGCCGGAGACCGTCGCGACCGGGCCGGCCACCGCGGCCGGAGTGGCCGGTCACCGCGACAAGGCTCCGCGGACTCGTCCTAGGGTGGGTGGGTGAACTTCCCCCTCTTTCCCGCTCCTGACTCCCCCGACGACCAGGCACCCCCGGTCTGCTCCGCGAAGGGCTGCCGGGACGCCGCCGTCTGGGTCCTCGCCTGGAACAACCCGAAGCTGCACACCCCGGAGCGACGCAAGACCTGGTTGGCGTGCGACGCGCACCGCGAGCATCTGTCGTCGTTCCTGGGGGTGCGCGGGTTCCTCAAGGAGGTCGTGACCCTCAAGGAGTGGGGGGATCGCGAGGAGCACGATTCAGCCTCCGATGGCTGACATCGGGCGGTCCGGCTGGAGAAACGCGGGATCGTCCAGACCGGAACCGGCCTTCTTTCCCCACATCGCCAGCTTCCAGAGCGTGGCTATCTCCTCGTCGGGGGCGCCCGAGCGCAGGGCCGCCCGCAGGTCCGTCTCCTCCCGGGCGAACAGGCATGTACGCACCTGCCCGTCGGCCGTGAGCCGGGTGCGGTCGCAGGCGCGGCAGAACGGGCGGGTGACGGAAGCGATCACCCCGACGCGGTGCGGGCCGCCGTCCACGAGCCAGCGTTCGGCGGGCGCCGAGCCCCGTACGCTCGGCTCCTCCTCGGTCAGGGTGAACCGGGTGCGCAGCGAGGCCAGGATGTCACCGGCCGTGACCATGCTGTCGCGCTTCCAGCCGTGCTGCGCGTCGAGGGGCATCTGCTCGATGAACCGCAGCTCGTAGCCGTGCTCCACGGCCCAGGCCAGCAGCTCGGGGGCCTCGTCCTCGTTGACCCCGGGCATCAGGACCGTATTGACCTTGACGGGGGTCAGCCCCGCGTCGTGGGCCGCCCGCAGCCCGTCGAGGACGTCCTTGTGCCGGTTGCGGCGGGTGAGGGATGTGAAGACGTCGGGCCGCAGGGTGTCGAGCGACACATTGACCCGGTCGAGACCGGCGGCCTTCAGCGCGGCGGCCGTGCGCCCCAGCCCGATGCCGTTGGTGGTCAGGGACATCCTGGGGCGCGGCTCCAGCGCCGCGCACCGCTCCACGATCCCGACGAGACCGGGCCTGAGCAGCGGCTCACCGCCGGTGAAGCGGATCTCCTCGATGCCCAGGCGCGTCACGGCCATCCCGATCAGCCGGACGATCTCGTCGTCGGTCAGCAGGTCGGTCTTGGTGAGCCACTGGAGCCCTTCCTCCGGCATGCAGTAGGTGCATCTCAGATTGCACCGGTCCGTGAGCGACACACGAAGATCTGTGGCGACCCGGCCGTAGGTGTCGATGAGCACTATGGCCCCTCCCGGTGGTTCCTGATGGTCGGTATGGCTCCCCGGTGATCGGATCCGGCTCCTTCGAGCCTACGTCAGACCTACGACAACGCCGGTCCCGGTGTACGGCGTCGAGCGCCCGGGGCCACCGGGCGGGTACGCCGCGAGGCCGCGTCGCGGGACTCCACGACGCGGCCTCTCAGGCTCGTACGGCGGCTCGGCGTCAGCGCCCGCGCCACCGGCTCGGGTCAGTGCGCCCCCGTACCGGTGAGGGACTTGACCTCCAGCTCGGCGTACTTGCCGGTGTCCGGCTCGTCCTTGGACAGTACGGTGCCCAGCCAGCCGAGCAGGAAGCCCAGCGGGATCGAGATCAGGCCGGGGTTCTCCAGCGGGAAGAAGTGGAAGTCGACGTCCGGGAACATCGACGTGGGCTTGGACGAGACGACCGGTGAGAAGAGCACCAGCAGGACGGACGAGGACAGACCGCCGTAGATCGACCAGAGGGCGCCCTGGGTGGTGAACCTCTTCCAGAACAGGCTGTAGAGGATGGTCGGCAGGTTGGCCGAGGCGGCGACGGCGAAGGCGAGCGCGACCAGTCCGGCCACGTTGAGGTCGCGGGCCATGGCGCCGAGGCCGATGGAGACGACACCGATGGCCACGGTCGCCCAGCGGGCGGCGCGGACCTCCTCCTTCTCGGTCGCCTCGCCCTTGCGGATCACGTTGGCGTAGATGTCGTGCGCGAACGACGAGGACGAGGCCAGCGTCAGCCCGGCGACGACCGCGAGGATGGTGGCGAAGGCGACCGCCGAGATCACGGCCAGCAGGATCGCGCCGCCCGTCGACCCGGCTCCGCCGCCGATCTCCAGGGCCGCCAGGGGAGCCGCCGTGTTGCCCGCCTTGTTGGAGGCGATGATGTCGCCGGGCTTGAGGAGCGCGGCGGCGCCGAAGCCGAGGACGATCGTCATCAGGTAGAAGGCGCCGATGATGCCGATGGCCCAGATGACGGACTTCCGGGCCGCCTGCGCGGTCGGCACGGTGTAGAAGCGGATCAGGATGTGCGGCAGTCCCGCCGTACCGAGGACCAGCGCGATCCCGAGCGAGATGAAGTCCAGCTTCGAGGTGGCCGTCGCCCCGTACTTGAGTCCGGGCTCCAGGAAGGCCGCGCCCTTGCCGCTGTTGCTCGCCGCCGTGCCCAGCAGGTCGGAGAGGTTGAAGTGGAACTTCCACAGGATCAGCAACGTGATCAGCAGGGTGCCCGCGATGAGCAGGACGGCCTTGACCATCTGCACCCAGGTGGTGCCCTTCATGCCGCCGATCGTGACGTACACGATCATCAGCAGACCGACCAGCGCGACGATGGCGATCTTCCCGGCGTCGCTGGTGATACCGAGCAGCAGGGAGACCAGTACGCCCGCGCCGGCCATCTGCGCCAGCAGGTAGAAGATCGAGACGACGATGGTGGAGGTGCCGGCGGCGGTACGGACCGGGCGCTGGCGCATGCGGTACGCGAGGACGTCACCCATGGTGTACCGGCCGGAGTTGCGCAGCGGTTCGGCGACGAGCAGCAGCGCGACCAGCCAGGCGACCAGGAAGCCGATGGAGTAGAGGAAGCCGTCGTATCCGAAGAGCGCGATGGCCCCGGCGATGCCGAGGAACGAGGCGGCGGACATGTAGTCGCCGGAGACCGCGAGACCGTTCTGGAAGCCGGTGAACTGCCGGCCGCCCGCGTAGAAGTCCGAGGCGTCCTTGGTCTGGCGGCCGGCCCAGACGGTGATGATCAGGGTCGCCACGACGAAGAGCCCGAAGAGCGTGATGATCAGCGGCCGGTGCTCGCTGGCGTCCCCCGCTGCGGCGAGCTGTACCGGGGCCGACTGGCTGAGGAGAGTGACCGGGTGGCTCATGCGTCCGCCTCCATGCGGGACTTGATGGCCTCGGCCTGGGGGTCGAGCTTGCGCGCCGCGTGCCGCGAGTAGATCCAGGCGATGAGGAAGGTGGTGACGAACTGTGCGAGGCCGAGGACCAGCGCGACATTGATGTTGCCGAAGAGCTTGGTGCCCATGAAGTCGCCGGCGTAGTTGGACAGCAGGACGTACAGCAGGTACCAGGCGATGAACGCGACGGTCAGCGGGAAGGCGAAGGAGCGGTAGGTGCGGCGCAGTTCGCCGAACTCCTCGCTCTCCTGCACGGCGACGAACTGGGCCGTCGTGGGCTGCGCGGGCGTGGCCCCGGTGGTCGGGGCCGCCTCGGGTGTGGACGGGGCGGTGCTGGTGTCCGTACCGCCCTCGGGCGGCGGCGGTGTGTCGGAAGCCACGGACTCTCCTCGTGACGCGGGTGCGGTGGGGTGGGTCATGGGGCGGGGAACCTCACAGGGAACGCGTAGGTACTGGTCCCCCTGACAACGGCACGGGAGGCGTGGCGAAGCGGTTCAACACCGGCCTTTTTCTTACGGAAAGGATTCGGGAAGTGATTGATGACCACGGCTGGTCGGAGATAACTTCACTGGTCATGTACCCGTCCAGGCGTAGCCCGCGCCGGGACGGCTCTCACGGATGATGTGGAGAACCCATGGCACATCTGGGATCCAGACGGCGGCGCGTCCTCGCGCTGCCCGTAGGTCTGGCCCTCACCGTCTCGCTCGGCTTCCTGCCGGCCGGTACGGCCACGGCCGCCGACACGGCCGCGGCGGGCGGTCCGTCCGCCCCGGTGGTGACGGACGGACCGAAGCTCTCGTACGTGGTGAACACCCGCGGCGGGCGCTCGGTGATCGCGTCGGTCGAGAAGGCGATCGGCAAGGCCGGCGGAACGGTGGTGACGTCCTACGACCGGATCGGCGTCATCGTCGTCACCTCGCGGAACCCCGACTTCGCCAGGACTGTCCGCGAGGTCAGGGGCGTCGACTCGGCCGGTGCGACCCGTACGGCACCGCTGCCCTCGCAGTCCACGACGGACCTCGGGGCACCCCAGGAGGTGACGGCCGAGGAGATCGCGGCGGCCACCGCGAAGGCCGAACGCGCCAACAAACAGCCCAGGGGGGCGTCCGGGGCGTCCGGGAAGGCCCTGGCCCAGGACCCGCTGGAGCCGTTGCAGTGGGACCTGCCCGCCATCAAGGCGGACCAGGCGCACGAGAAGACGCTCGGCAGCAGGAACGTCACTGTCGCGGTCATCGACACGGGTGTCGACGACACGCACCCGGACATCGCGCCGAACTTCGACCGCGCCGCCTCGGTCAACTGCGTGAGCGGCAAGCCTGACAAGGCGGACGGCGCCTGGCGGCCGACCGCCGGGGAGAGCCCGCACGGCACGCATGTGGCGGGCGAGATCGCCGGGGCGAAGAACGGTGTGGGGATCACCGGGGTCGCGCCGGGCGTGAAGGTGGCCGGCATCAAGGCGTCCACCCCGGCCGGGTACTTCTACACCGAGGCCGTCGTGTGCGGCTTCGTCTGGGCCGCCGACCACGGTGTGGACGTGACGAACAACAGCTACTACACCGACCCGTGGTACTTCAACTGCACGAGCGACCCGGACCAGAAGGCCCTGGTCGACGCGATCACCCGGGCCACCCGGTACGCGGAGAACAAGGGCACGGTCAACGTGGCCGCGGCGGGCAACGAGAACTACGACCTCGCCGCCGACTCGATCACCGACCCGAGCAGCCCGAACGACTCGACGCCGGGTGAGCGGGTCATCGACCCCTCCAAGTGCTTCGACATACCGACCCAGTTGCCCGGTGTAGTGACGGTCGCGTCCACCGGCGCCAAGAACGTGAAGTCCTCGTTCTCCAACCACGGTCTGGGGGTCATCGACGTCGCGGCCCCGGGCGGCGACTCCACCCGCTACCAGACGCCCGCCCCTCCGGCGACCAGCGGTCTGATTCTCGGCCCGCTGCCGGGCGGCACGTGGGGATACATGGCCGGTACGTCGATGGCCTCCCCGCACGCCGCGGGTGTGGCGGCGCTGCTGAAGTCGACGCATCCGCACGCGCCCGCGTGGGCCATCAAGGCGCTGCTGAAGGTGCAGGCGGACGACATCGCCTGCCCGGAGGCGTACGACATCGACGGTGACGGACAGGTCGACGCCGTCTGCGAGGGCGGCAAGCGCTACAACAGCTTCTACGGGGCGGGTCTGGTCGACGCCCTGGCCGCCGTCAGCAAGTAACGCCGGCAGGGCGTACGAAGCGCGGGCCCGCCTGTCTGGCGGGCCCGCGCTTCGTGTCCGTACGACCCGATCCGTACGGCCCGATCCGTACGGCCCGATCCGTACGGCCCGATCCGTACGGCCCAAGGGGCCTCAGACGGCGATGAGAACCTTGAGCGCGGTGCGCGCGTCCATCGCCTTGTAGCCGGCGGCGACCTCGTCCAGCCCCACCCGCAGGTCGAAGACGGGCGACGGGTCGATCGTGCCGTTCAGTACGTCGGGAAGCAGCTCGGGCAGGTAGGCGCGGGCGGGCGCGACGCCGCCGCGCAGGGCGATGTTCCGCGAGAACATATGGCCGAGGTCGAGACCGGTGGCGCTGCCGTGCGGCACACCGACGTAGCCGATCGTGCCGCCGTCACGGGTGATCCTCACGGAGGTGAGCATGGACTGCTCGGTGCCGACCGCCTCGATCACGGAGTGCGCTCCCTGCCCGCCGGTCAGCTCCCGTACGGCCGCCACCGCCGCGTCGCCGCGCTCGGCGACGACATCGGTGGCGCCGAAGCTCCTGGCGATGTCCGTACGGGTCCGGTGGCGCCCGAGCGCGATGATCCGCTCGGCGCCGAGCCGCTTGGCGGCCAGCACACCGCAGAGCCCGACCGCGCCGTCCCCGACGACGGCGACCGTGGAGCCGGGCCGTACCCCGGCGCCGACGGCGGCGTGGTGACCGGTGCCCATCACGTCGGAGAGCGCGAGCAGCGCGGTCAGCAGCCGGTCGTCGGAGGCGGCGTCCGAGGGGAGCTTGACGAGCGTGCCGTCGGCGTGGGGCACCCGGACCGCCTCGCCCTGTCCGCCGTCGGAGCCGGCCTGGCCCCAGATCCCGCCCTCGGGGCAGGAGGTCTGGACGCCGTCGTGGCAGAACTCACAGACGCCGTCGGACCAGGCGAAGGGCGCGACGACAAGGTCGCCGGACGCGAATCCGCCCACGTCGGAGCCGGTCTCCTCGATCACGCCGAGGAATTCGTGGCCTATCCGCTGCGAGGGCCCGGTGGGCCCCTCGCCCCGGTAGGGCCACAGGTCGCTGCCGCAGATGCAGGAGCGCAGGACCCGTACCACCGCGTCGGTGGGCTGCTGGATCACGGCGTCCGGCACCTCCTCGACACGGATGTCGCCGGGTGCGTGGATGACGGTGGCGCGCATGTGGGGGGTTACCTCTTCCTGGGGCATTGATTGGTACGACCATCCGATGGCCGACCATCCACCGTAAGCCCGCCCGTGGGGACGGATGCAAACGAGCCGCCCCGGAGCCGTGCCACGGCCGGCCCCCGAACACGGCGAAGGCGTGTCCCGGGCAGACCCGGAACACGCCCATTGCTTTTCCACAACCGCGTCGCCGCAGATCGGCGGCCTCAGCCCGCCAGCAGCGCCTTCGCCGCTGTGATCACCGGCACGCCCACCTCGCCGACCAGCGCCGCGATGCCGGAGATGCGCTGCACCAGGCCGCGCCGACGCTCCGGAGACGTCTCCTCGGCGATCGACTTGGCCGCCGCGTCCACCTCTGCCCGGTCCTTCTCGTCCAGGTGCCGACGCAGCTTCTCGACCTCCTTCAACAGGGCCTCCACCGCGGGCCCTTGCGCGGTCGCGCCGACCGTCTTGCCGCCGGCCACGATGTCACCGGAACCGGTGTGCTCGGCCTTGCCGATGCTGCCGTCGCCGTACTGCTGAATCCAGTCGCCGCTCATGATCCCCCGATTTTCCCGCTGCCGCTGTGAACGGCCTTGCCGATGCTGCCCTTGCCGTACTGCTGGATGAGATCGCCCTGCACCGCGTGTGCCACGTTGATGATCGTCTGCGCGATGTCGGGGTTGCCGATCGCCTTGGTGACCTCGTGGATCAGCCGGTGGATCTCCTCCTGCTCCGTGGACCAGATGGCGTCACGCTGGGTGCCGGCGGTGTTCAGGACCAGCCCGTACACCGTGGGCTTCTGCAGGACGGAGACCAGCTTCCAGACCAGAAGCGCCTCGACGACGAGGAAGATGATGGTTCCCACGGTGCCTACCACAGCCGCGAAAGTGCCACCCAGGATCAACCAGCCGATGGTCCGGAGGATGAACTTCTTCCACGCGGCGGCCTGGTCGACGGTCAGTTTTCTCAGTCCGACGTGCGAGATGTTGCGCAGCGGATACGCCTCACCCTCCACCCACAACACGCCTTCATTGATTCTTACTTGATCGGCCATAGGACCCCCGTCTGCTACTGAATGCCGAGGTATGGAGGGTAGCGAAACCGAGCCGGGCAGGCGGCGGAAATCAGCTCATTCACTTCCTACGGGTCTACACGCCCGCCGCCCCCAGCAACGCCCCCGCCCCGTACGTCACCCCCATCGCCAGCGCTCCCCCGGCCACGTTCCGCAGCAGCGCGGGACCCACCGCCGCCGAGCCCAGGCGGGCGCTGCCCCAGCCCGTCAGGGACAGGGCCGCCAGGACCGACAGGACCGTGATCCAGAGCCGCAGCGACGCGGGCGGGAGGACCATCGCCAGGAGGGGGAGCAGGGCGCCCGCCGTGAAGGCGAGGAAGCTGGCGCCCGCCGCGTGCCAGGGGTTGGTGAGGGCATCGGGGTCGATACCCAGTTCCACGCTCGCGTGGGCGCGCAGCGCGTCGCGGCGGGTGAGCTGTTCCGCGGCCTCCCGCGCCACCTCCCGCGAGAGTCCACGGTCCGCCAGCATGCCGGTCAGTTCGTCGAGTTCGGCCCGCGGCTGCTCGCGCAGTTCCCGCTTCTCGACCTCCAGCGCCGCCTTCTCCGAGTCGCGCTGCGTGGAGACCGAGACGTACTCCCCCGCCGCCATCGACATCGATCCCGCCAGCAGCCCGGCCAGACCCGCCGTGAGCAGGGTGCCGTGCGCGCTCGTGGCGCCCGCCACCCCGACGACGATCCCCGCCGTGGAGACGATGCCGTCGTTCGCGCCGAGGACGGCCGCGCGCAGCCAGTTGAGGCGGGTGCCCAGGGCGTCGCCGTGGGGCTCGTCATGCGTGGTGGTGTCGGTCACCCGGCCAAGGTCTCACCCCGACCCCGCGCCGCCGGTGGATCGACCCGCCCCTCAAGCGCCTTGACGGGGCGACGGCTGACCGGGCAACAGCACTGTCGGTCGCGGCCCGTATTCTCTGTGACCATGCTTGACGACCAGACGCAGACGCCTTCAGCGGCATGGCCGACCGCCTATCCACAGGGGTACGCGGTCGTTGACGTCGAGACCACCGGTCTCGCCCGCGACGACCGGATAATCTCCGCCGCCGTCTACCGCCTGGACGCCCTCGGCAATGTCGAGGACCACTGGTACACCCTCGTCAACCCGGAGCGCGATCCGGGGCCGGTGTGGATCCACGGTCTGACGAGTGAGGTGCTGGAGAGCGCGCCGCTCTTCCCCGAGGTCGCGGAGGAGCTGGCCGAGCGGCTGGACGGGCGGGTGCTCGTGGCGCACAACGCGATCTTCGACTGGTCGATGATCGCCCGGGAGTACGCGCGCGCGGGGCGCACCGCGCCCACCCGGCAGCGGCTGTGCACCATCGCGCTCTCCAAGGAGCTGAGCCTGCCGCTGCCCAACCACAAGCTGGAGTCGCTGGCCGCGCACTTCGGTGTCGTACAGCAGCACGCGCACCACGCGCTGGACGACGCGCGGGTGCTGGCCGAGGCGTTCCGGCCGAGTCTGCACGCGGCGGCCACGAGCGGCGTACGGCTGCCGCTGCTGGAGTGCCGGCCGCTGACCGAGTGGTCGGACGCCCCGTCACGCCCCCGGGTGGGATATCAGCCGTCGTCCCGGCAGGGGAGCTGGCGGCCGTCGCGCAAGCGGCCCGCCTGTCCGTATCCCAATCCGGGGCGGTACGAGCCGGGCGGGACGCTGCGGCAGGGGATGCGGGTGGCGTTCTCGGGTGACACGTCGGTCGACCGGGAGCTGCTGGAGGACCGGGCGGTGGAGGCGGGGCTGCATGTGGCGACGAGTGTGTCCCGGCTGACCAGTCTGCTGGTGACGAACGATCCGGACTCCTCGACGTCGAAGACGGTCAAGGCGGCGTCGTTCGGCACCCCGGTGGTCGACGAGGCGGCCTTCACGCAGCTCCTGCGGGATGTGACTCCCGCCGGCGGTCCGGCGGGCGCCCCGCGCGGGTCCGGTGCGTCCCGTGGCGCCGTACCGGCGGAGCACTCCGTACCGCCCGGCCGTCCCGTACCCGCGCAGGAGTCGGCCCCCGGGCTGTTCCCCGCGGACGGATGACCGAGCGGGTGACCGGACCGATGACCGGGCGGATGACCAGACGGGTGAATTGACGCGCGACGCGCCACCTTCCCGCTCGCGCCCCGGCCCCCGGCGCTCCACTCTGTGGCGCATGGCACGTTGTGAGGTCTGCGGAAACGATTACGGCATGTCCTTCGAGGTGCACGCGCAGGGCGTGGTGCATGTCTTCGACTGTTTCGCGTGCGCCATCCACCGGATGGCGCCGATCTGCGAGCACTGCCGGGTGCAGATCATCGGGCAGGGCGTCGAGGTGGACGGGCACTGGTTCTGCGGCGGGCACTGCGCCCGCGCCGACGGCAGGGCGGGCATCGTCGACCATGTCTGAGGCACACACCACCGGCGCCCGAGGCGTCCCATCCCGACCCCCGGGTCGGCCCGCCGGGACCCGCCGGGTACCGTCGATGGGGTGTACCGCTTCCTGTTGTCCCGGCAATGGGTGATCCTCACCCTCCTTGCCCTCGCGCTCATCCCCGCGATGATCGAGCTGGGCTTCTGGCAGTTGCACCGCCACGAGCACAAGGTGGCCCAGAACTCGCTGATCTCGGCCAATCTCGCGGCGAAGCCCGTTCCGGTCACGGAGCTGACCTCCCCGGGGCACACCGTCCCGCGCTCCGACTACTGGCGTGGTGTCACGGCCACCGGCACGTTCGACCCCGCGCACGAGGTCGTCGTACGGCGCAGGACCTCCAACGACGACCGCGTCGGCTACCACGTCCTGACCCCGCTGGTCATGAAGGACGGCCGGGTGGTCGTGGTCAACCGCGGCTGGATCCCGGCAAACGGCGACCAGCACACCTTCCCGGCCATCCCCGCCCCGCCGAAGGGCGAGGTCACCATCGCGGGCCGGCTGAAGGCCGACGAGACCTCGGCGGTCACCGGCATCCGGGACGTGGGGGATCTGCCGCCCCGCCAGGTCATGCTGATCAACAGCCGCCAGCAGCAGGAGTCCCTGGGCCGTACGGTCCTCGGCGGCTACGTCGAGCTGACCTCCCCCGCGCCGGCGGACGGCAGCCCGCAGCCGATCCAGAGCCCGGACGACAGCTCGATCGGCCCGCACATGGCGTATGCCGTGCAGTGGTGGCTGTTCGTGGCCGCCGTACCGGTCGGCTGGGGGATTCTCGTACGCAACGAGAGGCGCGACCGCCTCGCCGCCGCCGCGAAGAGCGCCGCGGACGCCGACTCCGAGCCCGAACCGGAGCCGGCCCACGCCTGACCTGCCGCCCCGCCGCGTCATCCCCCTGCCCCATCCCGCTGCTTAGCCCTGCCGCCGTACGGGAAAAAGCCCTGGCGTGACCCAACGCATCGAGGATTACGCACTCATCGGCGATCTCCAGACCGCCGCCCTGGTCGGCAGGAACGGCTCCATCGACTGGCTGTGCCTTCCTCGCTTCGACTCGGCGGCCTGCTTCGCCGCGCTGCTCGGCTCCGAGGAGAACGGTCACTGGCGGCTCGCCCCCGCGGGGGCCGGGACCTGCACCCGGCGCGGCTATCTGGGTGACTCGCTGGTGCTGGAATCGGTGTGGGAGACCAGGACCGGCACGGTCAAGGTCATCGACTTCATGCCGCAGCGCGAGCGGGCCCCCGACGTGGTGCGGATCGTCGAGGGTGTCAGCGGCGAGGTGGAGATGAGGGCCACCCTCCGGCTGCGCTTCGACTACGGCTCCGTGGTGCCGTGGATGCGGCGCGCCGACGGTCACCGGGTCGCGGTCGCGGGCCCCGACTCGGTCTGGCTGCGCAGCGAGCCCCCGGTGAAGACCTGGGGGCAGCACTTCAGCACCTGTTCGTCGTTCACGGTCAAGCCGGGCGAGCAGGTGGCGTTCGTCCTCACCTGGCATCCCTCCCACGAACCGCGCCCCGAGCGCGTCGATCCGTTCGACGCGCTGGCGCACAGCCTGGAGGACTGGGAGGACTGGTCGGCCCGCTGCCGCTACCAGGGCCCGCACCGTGCGGCCGTCCTGCGCTCGCTCATCACGCTCAAGGCGCTCACGTACGGCCCTACGGGCGGCATCGTCGCCGCGCTCACCACGTCCCTGCCGGAGGAGATGGGCGGCGTACGCAACTGGGACTACCGCTACTGCTGGCTGCGCGATTCCACCCTGGTGCTGGGGGCGCTGGTCTCGGCCGGCTATCTGGAGGAGGCGGCGGCCTGGCGGGACTGGCTGCTGCGCGCGGTGGCCGGCGACCCGGCCGATCTTCAGATCATGTACGGGCTCGGCGGTGAGCGCCGGCTCCCGGAGAGCGAGCTGCCGTGGCTGCCCGGGTACGCGGGGTCCCTCCCGGTCCGTACCGGCAACGGCGCGGTCGACCAGCTCCAGCTCGACGTGTACGGGGAGGTCATCGACTCACTGAACCTGGCACGTACGGCGGGGCTCGCCCCGAAGCCGCACGCCTGGAACCTCCAGCTCAGCCTGCTGGGCTTCCTGGAGTCGAAATGGCGTGAGCCGGACGAGGGGCTGTGGGAGGTACGGGGCCCGCGCCGGCACTTCGTGCACTCCAAGGTGATGGCGTGGGTCGCCGCCGACCGTGCCGTACGGACGCTGGAGGAGGAGCCCTCGCTCCACGGCGACGTACGGCGGTGGCGGGCGATGCGGGACGAGGTGCACCGGGAGGTGTGCGAGAAGGGGTACGACCCCGAGCGCAACACCTTCACCCAGTCGTACGGCTCGGCGGAGCTGGACGCGGCGACGCTGCTCATCCCGCGTGTCGGCTTTCTGCCGCCGGACGACCCGCGGGTGATCGGCACGGTCGACGCGGTACGGGCCGAGCTGGGGCAGGGCGGCCTCCTGCGCCGCTACAGCGGGACCGGGTTCGCGGTGGACGGGCTGCCCGGGGCCGAGGGAACGTTTCTGGTGTGCTCCTTCTGGCTGGCCGACGCGCTCCACCTCACGGGGCGTACGGAGGAGGCCGAGGAACTGTTCGAGCGGCTGCTCGCGCTGCGCAACGATGTCGGGCTGCTCGCGGAGGAGTACGACCCGGTGACGCGGCGCCAGCTCGGCAACTACCCGCAGGCGTTCAGCCACATCGGCCTGGTGGTGACGGCGCTGACGCTCGCCGGGGTGACGGCGGGGAGGGAGCCCGAGGAGCGTACCGCCGAGGGCGAAGCGGGGGCCGGGCACGGGCCGGGGGACGCGGGAGACGACAGGGCGGGGGCCGGCACGGCAGGATAGGGCCATGGATCTTGGACTGAAGGACCGCGTCTATGTCGTCACCGGTGGCTCGCGAGGGCTGGGCCGGGCCGCCGCCGAAGCGCTCGCGGCGGACGGCGCGAAGGTCGTCGTCTCCGGGCGCGACGAGAAGGGCATCGCCGCCGCCGCGGCCGAGATAGGGCCCGGCGCGTACGGAGTGGCCGCGGACAACGCGGACCCGGCCGTGGCGGAGCAGCTGATCGCCACCGCGAAGGAACGGTTCGGCCGCTTCGACGGCATCCTGATCAGCGTCGGCGGCCCGGCGCCGGGGTCGGCCGCCGGCAACACGGACGAGCACTGGCGTACGGCGTTCGAGTCGGTCTTCCTGGGCGCGGTACGGCTGGCCCGCACGGCGGCGGCCGAACTGTCCGAGGGCGGGGTCGTCGGCTTCGTGCTCTCGGGCTCGGTCCATGAGCCCATCCCGGGCCTGACCATCTCCAACGGGCTGCGCCCCGGTCTCGCGGGGTTCGCGAAGTCCCTGGCGAACGAGGTCGGGCCGCGCGGTATCCGGGTGCTGGGCCTGCTGCCGTCCCGGATCGACACGGACCGGGTCCGCGAGCTGGACGCACTGTCCGGCGACGCGGAGGCCGCGCGGGCGGCGCAGGAGTCGCGCATTCCGCTGCGGCGGTACGGGACGCCGGAGGAGTTCGGCAGGACGGCGGCGTTCCTGCTGTCGCCCGCCGCGTCGTATCTGACGGGCGTGATGCTCCCGGTGGACGGCGGGGCACGCCACGGCTTCTAGCGCCCCTCCCGGCGCCAGCGGACGCCTGCGGGGAGGGGCGGGGCAAGGGACAAGGGGCGGGGCAGGGGGCAAGGGCAACAGGGCCTGGCTCAGGGCGAGTTCGGCTATTGGCCGACCAGGCTCTACCCATCGGTAACCCATGGCTGCCACGATGTGCGCGACCCATCGGCCCCACCCCTCACCCCAGGAGACCGATATGGCGGCACTCGGCCTGCTCAGAAGCCTCACCACGACCGCGGTCCTCACCACGGCACTCGCGGCGGGCACCGCTCTCCCCGCCCTGGCGGCCCCTTCCGCCGCTGCGTCCGCCCAGGCCGCTGCGGCCACTGCCGCGGCAGCGAAGCCCGACTACGCGACCTGGCAGGCAGACATAGCCGCCGTCATGGACCAGGCCGACTCCTACGTCGCCGGACGCCTCGCCTCGGTGCCCGCCGGCCAGAGGCCCGCCCTCGTCCTGGACATCGACAACACGTCGCTGGAGACCGACTACTCGTCGGCCTTCCCGACCCCGGCGATCCGGCGCACCCTCGCCCTGGCAGACTTCGCGCACGACCGGGGCGTCAAGATCTTCTTCGTATCGGCCCGTCCTGACCTCATCCAGTCGGTCACGCAGTACAACCTGACGTCGGTCGGCTACACGGTCGACGGTCTCTACGGCCGGTCGATCGGCGACCTCTTCACCGAGGTGAGCGCGTTCAAGACAGCCCAGCGCGTGAAGATCGAGAAGAACGGCTACACGATCATCGCCAACATCGGCAACAACACCACCGACCTGACCGGTGGCCACGCCGAACGCACCTTCAAGCTCCCCGACTACGACGGGCAGCTCTCCTGAGCGGCTGACCGACGGCGTCGCTGCCGAGGGGGATCCCCGAATGATCGGGGATCCCCCTCCCGTAACCGGGATACGGCAGGACTCGCCCCGCCCCTCAGCTCACCCGCTCCGCCCGGTGTTTCACCGCCCCCAGCCGTACCTCCGCCGGCAGCGACGCCAGCCCCGCCGAACTCCGCGCGTGCGCCAGGGACCCGTCCGACAGGCGGCGCAGCGTCTCGCCGGGCCCCGCGTGCGGTTCCAGGAGGAGGTGGACGCGGGCCGACGGGCTTGTGCGACGGCCCGTGAGGCGGACGGCCGCGCGGGCCACGCCGTCCAGGGACTCCGCGTCGTCCGCGACGACGTTCTCCAGCGCCCGGCCGCGCAGCACCGCGCCCTCGCCGTCACCGTCGCGGATCAGGACCTCCGGCAGCCGGGCGCGGCGCAGTTGGGCCAGCAGCCACCACAGGGTCAGGACGACGAGGACCGCGAGGACGGCAATAACCGCAGGCCACCACCAGTCGTCACCCCGGTAGCGCATCCTGTCCGCGCGGCTCAGCAGGACGCCGCGCGGACCGGCGTACGGCCACCAGGACGGCACCGGCAGCCCCGTACCGGCCGCGAGGACCATGCCGCCCGCGCAGAGCAGGATCAGGCCGATGAGAGCGAGCAGTACCCGGTTGACCAGGCGGACCATCCCGTCACCCCTTCTTCGCGGGCCGGTGGACCCGTACCGTCAGGGTCGGCCGCCGGGCGAGGCCCAGTTCGGCGATGCCGCCGTCCAGCGCCCGGTGCAGGTCGGCCCGTACCTCGTCGAGTGCCCGGAAGTGCGCTGCGGCGTTCACCTTCACGCGGGAGCGCCGCAGCCGTACGCGCGCCGACCGGACACCGGAGACCTCCATGGCCCGGTCGCGCAGCGCCAGTTCGGCGGCCTGGCGGTCGAGCCCGGCGCGTACCGGCACGGACTCCCGCCGCATGGGCAGCAGCCTGCGCAGTCCCGGAGTGAGGGCGAGGGCGAGCAGCCACAGGCCGAGGGCGATCGCGACGGCGGCGGCCACCAGGATCCACACCTCCTCCAGCGGCCGGCGGGCCAGTTGGTCCGCGAGCGCGCGGCGCCAGTACATGGCCCGGTGGCCGGCGCGTACGGCGGCGATGTCGTACAGCAGCAGCCCGGTGGCGCCGAGCAGGATCAGCGCGGTCAGCCCGGCGGGAACGCGGCGGATGGACCAGAAGCGCCGGGCGCGCGCCACACCGCCGCCGTCGTCACCCCCGGCGTCGTCGAGAGTGGGCCGGCGCCCGTGGCCGGCGCTCGTGGCCGCGTCGTCCCGTTCCAGCACGCCACCCCCGTCCGCGTCCCGGTGCATGCCGCGCTGTCCCTCGGGCGCGGGCTCCTCGCTCATCGGATCCTCCCCTGTGCCGCGATACGCGACCGGTCGGAGTGCAGTCGCTCGACCCGCACGTCCACCTCGGGCACCTCCATCCCCACCAGCGTTCTCACCCGGTGGACCACCTGCCGTCGCACCGCGCCGCACTGGGCGCCGAGGTCGGAGGGGTACTCCAGCTCGACACCGACCCGTACCCGCGCGCTGTCGTGGCGCACCGTCACAAAGGCATGGGGCGGAGCGCCGCCCTGCGGTACGCCGTCGAGCGCTTCCCTGGCCGCCTGTGCGGCGATCTTCGCGACGACCCGGTCGGCGATCGTGGTCGCTCCTCGTCCGGCCGCCGCCACCCGGTCACCGGCCATCCGCCGTCACCGCCGCCGGCCGTCACGGTCGCGAGGGCGGAAGAAATCGCCGGGCTCCAGATCGCCGTCGACGAACTTCCCCGCCACGAAACCGACCGCACCCAGCACGGCCACCACCACAAAAGCTCCGAAACCACCGAAGTATCCGGCGAATCCGAGCACCATTCCGGCCACCAGGCCGACCGCCGCCATACTCATCGTGCACTCCTCTTCCGCTGCTCGGGCCAGGCCCCCGGCGATTCCGTACGGCGACGTCCTCGCCGACCGTTACTGGAGCCGCGATTCCTGCTCTTCGTCGTCCTCCTCGTCGGGGAGCTTCACATCGCTGACCGCGATGTTGACCTCGACGACTTCGAGACCCGTCATCCGCTCGACCGCCGCCACCACGTTCTCCCTGACCGCGGCGGCGACCGCGGTGATCGACACGCCGTAGTCGACGACGATCTCCAGGTCGAGCGCGGTCTGCACCTCGCCGACCTCGGCCTTCACCCCGCGACTGACGGACTTGCCGCCGCCGGGGACCCTGTCCCGTACGGCGCCGAAGGTACGGGCGGCCCCGCTGCCCATGGCGTGCACACCGAGGACGTCCCGGGCGGCGAGACCGGCGATCTTCTCCACGACGCCATCGGCGATGGTCGTACGGCCACGCGAGGCCGGGGGTCCGCCGCCGCGCTTGGTGACGGGGGAGGCTCCCCCCTTCTCGTCGGCCCGACTGCGGGGTGCGGTGTCTGACATCGCCACTCATCCCTTTCCGCGCGGTGATCTGACTCCTTTGCCCACATTAGGTGCGCTTTCGTCGTTCCGCGCCGTGGATGCGGCAGGGTGGAGGAATGACGACTGGGCACGGGACCGAGGGATGGACGGCGGCCGTACGGCAACGGCTCGACCTGGGCAGACTGCTCGCGCTGGGCGACGCGGCCGACGGAACATGGCTGGCCGAGCGGGCCGCGACGGCGGAGCTGCGGCGGGCCGCGGTCTCCGTGCCGGGCGCCGTGCTCGGCGAGGTACGGATCGCCCTGGCCGACCCGGACGGGGCGGCGGACCCGGCGGTACCGCCGCCGCCCGGCGCACAGCCGCCGGGACCGCTGCGGATCGACGGGGAGTTCTCGGCGGTGCCGGGCGAGCCGCTGCCCGCGCTGGCGGAGCGGCTGCGCGGGGTGCTGTACGCGTGTGCGGTGGACGGGCTGGGGCTGCGGGTGGCCGAGGTCGATCTGCGGGTGACGGCGCTGCTGGACACGGCGGCGGAATCCCCGGCGCCCGCTGGGCCGGTCGGGCGAGACGCCGCGGAGCCGCAGGACGCGGTGGGGTCCGCGGCGGCGGCCGTGCCCGGGGTCGCGTATCTGACCAGGACGCTGGGCGCCGCGGTGGTCGGGACGGCGGCGGCCGACGGCGGCGGTGGGGAGCGGGTACGGGTGGAGCTGGCGACGGCGGCCGGGCAGCACCCGCTGAAGGTGGCGCGGGCGGTGCGCGCGCGGCTCGCCCGGCTCGACAAGACACCGCGGACGGTGACGGTGGTGGTGACGGCGGTGGAGGTGCCGGCGAGCCGGTCGGGCCGGGCGGGACGCGGGAACGCACGGCGTACGGCGCGGAGCTGATCGGCGCGGGGCCGTACCGTACGCCGGTACGGCCCAGCACTCCGGTGCGCCTGTGCGCGCCCTTCAGGATCCTGCGCCCGTCGGCGGCCGTACGCCCGTCAGTCCCCCAGGCCGGCCAGATCGCGCAGCCGGCGCGCCTGGGCCGCGCGCTCGGCGGTGCGCTGGGCCTCGAAGGAGCGCTCCGGCGCACCCTGGAGCAGGGCCTTGGTCTCGGTCAGCGCGGCCCGGGGCGCGGCGAGCAGCGCCGCCGCCAGGTCCTGGGCCGCGGCGTCGAGTTCGCCCGGCGGCACCACCAGGTTGGCCAGTCCTATGTGTCCCGCCTCCTCGGCGTGGACGAAGCGGCCCGTGGCACAGATCTCCAGCGCACGGCCGTAGCCGACGAGCCCCACCAGCGGATGGGTGCCGGTGAGGTCGGGGACGAGGCCCAGGCTGGTCTCCCGCATGGCGAACTGCGCGTCCGACGCGACGACCCGCAGATCGCAGGCGAGGGCGAGCTGGAAGCCCGCCCCGATCGCGTGTCCCTGGACGGCCGCGATCGACACGAGGTCGCTGCGGCGCAGCCAGACGAAGCCGTCCTGATACGCGGCGATGGCCGCGTCCAGCTCCGCGTCGGAGCTGCGGGCGAGATCGGTGAACGACGGCTCACCGTCGAACCCCTCGGGGGCGAACGCCTGTCGGTCCAGCCCCGCGGAGAAGGATTTACCCTCTCCGCGCACCACCACGACCCGCACGCTGCCCGGCAGTGACCTTCCGGCTTCTGTCAACGCCCGCCACAGAGCGGGAGACTGGGCGTTGCGCTTGGCCGGAAGGGTCAGTGTCACCGTGGCAACCGCGTCCTCGACGGTGAGCCGTACGCCGTCCTTGTCGAGTACTGGTGCGAGCGAAGTCATGGGGTGCCTCCGGTTCGGGCAGTCGGACTCAACGCATGAGCGCCTTAAGTGACTGCACAGTAACCACCTGGGCGATCGCGCGATCGCCCAGGGTGGCCACTCTCCGAACCGCTGACCGGGAGGAGCCGCGCTCGGTCGTCAGGCCGATGCGGCCTTCTTGCCTCGCGTGGCCCCGCCGCGTCCCCGCAGCGTGACTCCGGACTCACTGAGCATCCGGTGGACGAATCCATAGGAACGGCCCGTTTCCTCGGCCAGTGCCCGGATACTCGCACCACTGTCGTATTTCTTCTTCAGGTCTGCCGCGAGCTTGTCACGCGCGGCGCCGGTTACCCGGCTGCCCTTCTTCAGAGTCTCGGCCACCCGTGCCTCCTCATGGGAAGTGCGCTCTGGACTTCTCATGATCACCCCTCACGGGCGTCCTGGCCACCCATTCAGCAAGGTCCGTACGACAAGCTTCGGCGTACTTCAACCTTCCAGCACGAACGGAATGCCCGATTCCAGAGCCGCCCCGATCCGAGCCCGCGCCGAGCCGGGCGAGAAGTGCCAGGTCAGGGCCGTACCCCTGGCATGGGTGCGGATGATGTACGTGAGGAGGCGATCCGCCGGGAACCACGCCGAGAGTACGAGACGCGGTCACTCAGATGATGGATCACTGCTGAGCCGAATGATCCAGAGGAAGTGGATCACGCTGGACGATCACCTCGTCGGCGGGGCGGCGCGGGACGCGCCAGGGCACCCGGAGCGCCGGGCACGCGTCAGGCGAGCGCGACCAGGTCCGCGTAGTCCGCGCCCCACAGGTCCTCGACACCGTCCGGCAGCAGAATGATCCGCTCCGGTTCCAGCGCGTGGACGGCGCCCTCGTCGTGGGTGACGAGGATGACCGCGCCCTTGTACGTCCGCAGCGCCCCCAGGATCTCCTCACGGCTGGCCGGGTCGAGGTTGTTCGTCGGCTCGTCCAGCAGCAGCACATTGGCGGAGGAGACGACCAGGGTGGCGAGCGCCAGCCGGGTCTTCTCGCCGCCGGAGAGCACCCCGGCGGGCTTGTCGACATCGTCACCGGAGAAGAGGAAGGACCCGAGCGTCTTGCGGACGTCGACCAGATCGAGGTCGGGGGCCGAGGAGCGCATGTTCTCCAGGACGGAGCGCTCCGGGTCCAGGGTCTCGTGCTCCTGGGCGTAGTAGCCGAGCTTGAGACCGTGGCCGGGGGTGACCTGCCCGGTGTCCGGCGTCTCCACCCCCGCCAGCAGACGGAGCAGGGTGGTCTTGCCGGCGCCGTTGAGGCCGAGGATGACGACCCGGGAGCCCTTGTCGATGGCGAGATCCACGTCCGTGAAGATCTCCAGCGAGCCGTACGACTTGGACAGGCCCTCGGCGGTGAGCGGTGTCTTGCCGCAGGGGGCGGGCTCGGGGAAGCGCAGCTTGGCGACCTTGTCGGCCTGGCGTACCTGCTCCAGTCCGGAGAGCAGCCGCTCGGCACGGCGGGCCATGTTCTGCGCGGCGACGGTCTTGGTGGCCTTGGCGCGCATCTTGTCGGCCTGCGAGTTCAGGGTCGCGGCCTTCTTCTCCGCGTTGGCTCGCTCACGCTTGCGGCGCTTCTCGTCCGAATCGCGCTGCTGCTGGTAGAGCTTCCAGCCCATGTTGTAGACGTCGATCTGCGCGCGGTTGGCGTCCAGGTAGAAGACCTTGTTGACGACCGTCTCGACCAGGTCTTCATCGTGGGAGATCACGATGAAGCCGCCGCGGTAGGTCTTGAGGTAGTCGCGCAGCCAGACGATGGAGTCCGCGTCGAGGTGGTTGGTGGGCTCGTCGAGGAGCAGGGTGTCGGCGTCGGAGAAGAGGATGCGGGCCAGCTCGACGCGGCGGCGCTGACCGCCGGAGAGCGTATGGAGGGGCTGGCCGAGCACCCGGTCGGGCAGGCCGAGCGCGGCGGCGATCGTGGCGGCCTCGGCCTCGGCGGCGTAACCGCCCTTGGTGAGGAACTCGGTCTCCAGGCGCTCGTACCGCTTCATCGCCTTCTCGCGGGTGGCGCCCTTCCCGTTCGCCATCCGGTCCTCGTTCTCGCGCATCTTCTTCAGTACGGAGTCGAGGTCGCGGGCGGAGAGGACGCGGTCGCGGGCGAGGACGTCGAGGTCGCCGGTGCGCGGGTCCTGCGGAAGGTAGCCGACCTCACCGGAGCGGGTGATGGTGCCTGCGGCGGGGATGCCCTCGCCCGCGAGGCACTTGGTGAGGGTCGTCTTGCCTGCTCCGTTGCGGCCGACGAGGCCGATGCGGTCGCCCTTGGCGATACGGAACGAGGCGGACTCGATGAGGACGCGGGCGCCGGCGCGCAGCTCTACGCCGGTTGCGGTGATCACGGAAAGACTCCAGGGCGGTATGGACGGCGGAAGAGGGCAGGCGGAGGGATTCTTCGACGCCGGCTAATGCACAAGGAGAAATGCCATACGGCTCAGTCTAGCGGGGCGGCGCAACTGCTTTGCCGGGACGGGCTCCCGGACCCGCGACCTGGCACGGAGGACGGCTGTCAGTGGTCGATGCGAGACTGAGACCTGGATCACAGAAGGACCGGAACCGGAAGGATCGGAACCGGAAGACGTGACGGCGTGAGTGAAGGGGTGATCAGCATGACCGGTGGACCGAGCATCTGTCCGACGCTCCTCTACCAGGACGCGAAGGCCGCGATCGGCACGCTCAAGGAGGCCTTCGGCTTCACGGAGGTCAGTGTGTACGCGAGCGAGGACGGCACGGTGCTCCACGCCGAGCTGGCGTACGGCAACGGGATGGTGATGCTGGGCTCCCGGGGCAGGAAGGGCGTCTTCGCGCGGGCCATGGCGGACGGCGGCCCGGTGGGGGTCTACGTGGCCGTGGAGGACCCCGACGCGCACCACGCGCGGGCGGCGGCGCACGGCGTGGAGATCCTGCTGCCGCCCACGGACCAGGAGTACGGCGCGCGGGACTACATGGCGCGGGACTCCGAGGGCAACATATGGAGCTTCGGGACGTACGCACCGGCGGTTCCGGGCTGACGGGCCCGGGTCGGGGTGGCGATCCCGCGCCAAGGGGTCCGTCACGGCCCTGGCACGCTCCCGGGCGGCCGGGGGTGGCGCCCCCGGCCGTGGGGGCGCCGGGCGCGTCAGGATCCTCCGGTGTGCACCTGGAAGGCGGCCCTGCGGACGGCCTTGGCCAGGGCGGGGTCGGGGTGTGCGGCGGCCAGGGCGACCAACACCTGGACGGTACGGGGATGGCCCAGGGCCCTGACCTCGGCGAGCAGCGCGGGCACATTGCCCTGGACCGCCGATTCGAGGTGCCTGACCAGCAGATCGCTCTCGCCGTGGTCCGCGACGGCCGCCGCCGTGTCGACCCACAGCCAGGTCGACTCCTCCCGGGTCAGCACCTCGGAGGCGTCATCGGGGTCGGCACCCTCGTACTCCGCCAGCCAGAGCAGCGCGTAGGGCCGCAGGGAGGTGTCATGGGCGGCGGCCCGCACGTCGGCCTCCGCCGGGGCGCCGACCACGCGCAGCGCCTCGAAGGCGAGCCCGCGCAGCAGGGCGTCCTCGCCCCGGGCGACGGTGAGGAGTTCGGTGACGGCACTGCCGACGGTACGGGCGGCGAGCCAGGCCCGGTACTCGGCGCGGGCCGGGCCCGGGGTGAGCCGGGCGCAGCCGCGCAGCATGTGCTCGGCGGACTGCTCGATGTTGCCCGCGGGGCTCTGGGCGGCGACGCAGATCTGTTCGAGCTTGACCCAGACCGCCCAGTTGCCGAGCGGGGTCAGGGTGGCCTGGCCCTCTCCTCTGGTGAGGGCGCCGACGGCGGCGAGGCCGTCCAGGGCCCAGTCCAGCAGCGGGGGCAGCAGGGCCTCGTCGACCGGGTCGGGGGCCTGCGGCTCGGTGGTGGTGGGGGCCGGGGCGGGCTGCGGGCCGTAGGGGACCTCGCAGCGTCCCTCGTGCAGCTCCGCGACGCGCTGCTGGAGCAGGTCGAGCAGGGTCGGTACGAGCACCGGCCCGGCCGAGAGCTGGAGGAGGGAGAGCACCTGGGGGACGGCCTCGATGACCTCCGCGACCGTCGCGGGGGCGATGTCGGCGGGGCCGGGGTGGACGAGCGACCAGGCGTCGAAGAGGGCGACCCAGCCGCGCTGGACGGCGCTGTCGTCGCGGTCCCAGGCCTGGAGCCGCCAGCCGGGGCGCACGGTGCCGTCGTGCAGTTCGACGAGACCGGCCAGCCGGGCCCGGTCCCAGGCCGCGCTGACCTGCTCCGGGGTCAACTCCAGCGCTGTCGCGGCCCGTTCGCGCGCCGCCTCGGTGAGTGGGCCCGCGCCGGGGTCCCGGTCGACGGCGGCCCAGCGGGCCACCCGTACCGCGTCGGCGAGCACGGCCCTCGCCTGCCGGGCCAGCTCTGCCTGGGGCGGAGTGCCCTGCGGCGGCCGGGGGGCCGGCCGGCTGCGCCCCTCGGTCACGGCCCGTCGGGCCGTGGTCAACGGCCGCCCGCGGACGAGTCGGAGTGTGGAGTTGCGCGCCAATTGCTCATCAGGCTTTCGGGACGTCACGGGGGCAGTCTTCCCGGTGACTGCCCGAAAGCCCAAACGGAACCCCTTTCGGCGGTACCGGAACGGCGGAAGTGGCCCCTCGTGCGTAGCGGTCTCACCGGTGCGCAGGGGGCGCCGTACGACTGTTCGGGGAGGTGGGGAGGGCGGCGGTCCGGGGCGCGCCGGCGGGCGGTGCGGTGCGCGCGGGGGCGCGAAGGCAGCGCAAGGAGTCCAAGCGGAGGCGCGCCGGGGCGGACCGGCGGCACCCGCGTCCGCGCCGTACCGCAGGACCCGCGTCCGCACCTCGTCCGCGCCGCACCGCCCGGAGCCGGGCGCGGGCCCGGGGCGCCGGTGCTACATGAGCGGGGTGAGGAAGCGGCGGAGTGTTTCCTCGTACCCGTCGGGGTCCGCGTTCCACATGGCCGCGTGCGGGGCGTGCGGGACGGTGTGGAGGGCGACCAGTTCGGGCCGGTGGGCGGCGAGTTCGCGCGAGGGGTTCCAGGACGCCATCGTGTCGTCGGGGCCATGGAAGATCAGCGTCGGGACATGCAGATTGCGCGGGTCGGCGGCTTCCAGCAGCCGGTCGCCGTGCAGCCCCGTCCGGCCCTGGGCGGCCCGTACGGCGAGCGGCAGCAGGGGCCCGGGGATCCGGCGGGCGGTGGCCAGTGCCCGCAGGGTGGCCTCCCAGTCCAGCACCGGCGAGTCGAGCACGAGGCCGGCGATGCGCTCGCTGAGGGCGGAGTTCGCGGCGGCGTGCAGCGCCATCGAGGCGCCGGTGGACCAGCCGTGCAGGACCACGCGCTCGGCGCCCAGGCGGAGGGCGTGGCGGATCGCCGCGTCGAGGTCGCGCCACTCGGAGTCGCCGAGGTGACCCAGGCCGTCCGGGGAGCGGGGCGCACCCGGGTCGCCCCGGTAGGCGATGTCGAGGACGGGCAGACGCTGGGCCGCGAGGAACTCCATGACGTTCAGGGGGTGCTCGCGGGTGGTGCCGAGGCCGTGCACGGTGATCACCCAGGTGTCGCGCGGACCCGGCACGAACCACGCCGGCAGGGAGCCGAGTTCGCCCGGGATCCACACGTTCTGGTGGGCGAGGCCCAGGGCGGTCCCGGGGTCGCCGCTGTGCACCTGAGGGGTGAGCCGGACGCGCCGCCCCGGCACGAGGGCGCCGTGGGTGACCCGTTCCAGGCGGCGCACCACGGTGTCGGCCGGGTGCGGGACGCCGTCCAGGACCGGGCCCACGACGGCGTGCACGCCCGTGCCCTCGATCCCGTACGTTCCGGGGCGCAGGGAGGCGAGCGAGCGGGTCAGGGTGACCTGTCCGGCGGCCATGGCGTGCACGGTGATCTTGGGGTCGCTGGGCAGGGGCCGCCCCGGCGGTGCCTTGAGCGCGGCATCGCTGGCGTACCGGCCGGCCGCGACCGCAGCCGCGCCGACCCCGAGCACTGTGGTGACGGCCGCTGCCGTCGCTGTTGCCGGGCGCACGCTCCCAGTGTCACCACCCGTGCCGGACCCGGCCAGCGGGCGGGGGCCGTCGGGGGCGGAGGCCCCGGGGGCAGGGGCTGGGGGTCACTCCCGCTGGCCGTAGCCCCGGAGCTTCTCCCCCACCTCCCGGACCTGCTCCTCCGAGAGCAGCGAGGGCCGGTGTCCCGGCACCGCGCTGGCCGTGAGCCACAGGTGGCACATCCATTCGAGCTGGGCGGTGCGGTCGTACGCCTGGGCGAGGGTGTCGCCGTACGCCACCGTGCCGTGGTTCCGCAGCAGGCAGGCCGTCCGGTCCACCAGGGCCTCGCACATCCCGCGGGCCAGCTCCTCCGAGCCGTACAGCGCGTACGGGGCGACACGGACCGGGCCGCCGAGGGCCGCCGCCATGTAGTGGATCAAGGGGAGTTCGGGGACGAGGGTGGAGACCGCGGTGGCGTGCACGGCATGGGTGTGGACCACGGCCGTCGCGGAGGTGTCGCGGTAGACGGCCAGATGCAGCGGCAGTTCGCTGGTGGGGGTGAGGGTGCCGAGGACCTGCCGCCCCGCGAGATCGACGGCGATCGCGTCGCCGGGTGCGAGCCGGTCGTACGGCACCCCGCTCGGGGTGACGAGGACCAGGTCGCCGACCCGGACCGAGACATTGCCGGAGGTGCCGACGACCAGCCCCTCCGCGGCCGTTCTGCGCGCGGTGTCGACCAGCTCCGCCCAGGCCCGCTCCAGGGCGCCCTGTCCGGTCGCCGATTCCCTGTGCCCGCCCGCCGGTTCACCGTGTTCGCCGGTCCGCTCATCCGTCATACGCCGATCCTGCCAGGCGCCGCCGGCACCTCCACGGAGTGGGTCACTCCGTGGACCCGCCCAGTTCATCTTCCGTTCACTCTGACTCCTTACGTTCACCGAGGCCACCGACGTCGAACGATTGCCTGGGTCCTGGGTCAATGGAACACATCACGCTGCTGCTCGCGATCGTGATCGTGACAGCTCTCGTGTTCGATTTCACGAACGGTTTCCACGACACCGCCAACGCGATGGCGACGACCATCTCGACCGGCGCTCTGAAGCCCAAGGTCGCGGTGGGCATGTCCGCGGTCCTGAATCTCGTCGGCGCGTTCCTGTCCGTGGAGGTCGCCAAGACGATCTCCGGCGGGCTCATCAACGAGCGGGGCATCAGAACAGAAGTGATCTTCGCGGCGCTCGTCGGCGCCATCCTGTGGAATCTCCTCACCTGGCTGCTCGGACTCCCGTCCAGCTCCTCCCACGCGCTCTTCGGCGGCCTGATCGGCGCCACCCTGATGTCCGTCGGCGCCTCCGGCGTCAACGGCGGGGTCGTCATCACCAAGGTCCTGATCCCCGCGCTCGCCGCCCCCGTGGTCGCCGGGCTCGCCGCCCTGCTGGCGACGAGGCTGACGTACCGGATCGGCCGCGGTACGGACGACAAGGCCACCGCCAAGGGCTACCGGGCCGGGCAGATCGCCTCCGCCGGGCTCGTCTCGCTCGCCCACGGCACCAACGACGCGCAGAAGACCATGGGCGTCATCACGCTCGCCCTGGTCACCGGTGGTGTCCTCGCCCCCGGCTCCAACCCGCCCCTGTGGGTGATCGTCTCCGCGGGCATCGCGATCGCGCTCGGCACGTACCTCGGCGGCTGGCGCATCATCCGCACCATGGGCACCGGCCTCACCGACCTCCAGCCGCAGCAGGGCTTCGCCGCCCAGACCAGCGCAGCCACCGTCATCCTGGCCTCCTCGCACCTGGGCTTCTCGCTCTCCACCACGCAGTCCTGCTCCGGCGCCGTGATGGGCGCGGGGCTCGGCCGCAAGGGCGGCGTGGTGCGCTGGTCCACCGCCACCCGGATGTTCGTCGCCTGGGGGCTGACGCTGCCGGCCGCGGGACTGGTCGCCGCCGGCGCCGAGTTCCTGACCGGCCAGGGCACCTGGGGCATCGCCGTCGTCGCGGTGCTGCTGGTCGCGGGCTCCGCCGGGATCTGGCTCGCCTCGCGCCGCCGCCCGGTCGACCACACCAACGTCACCGCCGAGCCCGCCGCGGGCACCGGCCTCGCCGCCGAGCCGGCCGGAGTGGTCACCACCGCCATGGCGGCCGTCACCCCGCCTCCGCCGGCGGGCGCCGCCGACCAGGACCTCTCGACCACCATCCCGGCCCCCGCGGCCACCACCCCGGGCCAGACCGGTGAGCCGGCCCGCCCCGCCACGGTGTAAGGAAGCGACCGTATGAACATCGACTGGGCAGCACTCGGCTCCGTCTTCGGCGTCAGCCTCGTGGCGACCGTCGGCCTCGTGGGCCTGTTCACCCTGGGCATCGTGGGCCTCGCCAAGCGCGGCTCCACGGCCGCGCCAGGACCGGCCGGCACCTCGGCCGCCGCCTCCACCCCCGCCACCGGCCCCGCGCCGCTCGCGGCCCGCGCCGGCGCCTGCCTGTGCTTCGCGCTCTGCGCCGGGGCCGTCGCGTACGGGATCAGTCTCATCGTGGCCTGAGCCCACGAGCACGCCCCCAGGAGCCCCGCATCGGCCGACCGGCCCGATGTGGGGCTCCGCACACTGTCCCGCCGCAGGTCAAGGATGAGTTGACGGGTGTTGCGGAGCGTGGTGGACTTCCGGGGCCATTGACGACGGCAGCAGAGGAAGCCGGTGCGAATCCGGCGCGGTCCCGCCACTGTCACTGTGAGCCTCGCCTCCAGGAGCCAGGAACTCTCGCCGTCGTACTCCGAACGTCGAACCGGGGCGCGGACCCTGAGTGAGGACACTTCGCCATGCCTGGCTGCGGTTTTGCCGCGCGCGGCGGTTCAGCCGCCCCTGCCGCCGAGCGGGTCTTCGCGTACGGCGCCACCCTCGGCCTGCTGGGCGACCGGCTGTTCGGCGATCCGCGCCGGGGACATCCGGTGGCCGCCTTCGGGCGGGCCGCCGGGGCCGTCGAACGCGCGCTGTGGCGCGACCACCGCGGCTGGGGTGCGCTGCACACCGCGCTGTGCGCCGGAGGCGCCGCCGGGGCCGCGGCACTGGCCGCCACCGCGGTACGCCGCAGCCCCGCCGCCTCCGTGGCGCTGACCGCCACCGCCACCTGGGCCGTGGTCGGGGGCGCCTCGCTGGGCCGCGAGGCGCGGGCCGTCGGCGCCGCGCTGGCCGCCGGGGACCTCGAAGCCGCCCGGCGGCGCCTGCCGCATCTGTGCGGGCGTGACCCGTACTCCCTGGACGAGGCGCAGATCGCGCGCGCCGTCGTGGAGTCCGTCGCCGAGAACACCTCCGACGCCGTCGTGGGCGCCCTGGTGTGGGGCGCGGTCGCCGGGGCGCCGGGGCTCGCCGGGTTCCGGGCCGTGAACACACTGGACGCGATGGTGGGTCACAAGAGCGAGCGTTACCGCCGGTTCGGCTGGGCGTCGGCCCGGCTCGACGATGTCGTGGGGTGGCCGGGGGCCCGGCTGACCGCCGCGCTGGCCGTCGCCGCCGGAGAGGACAGGCGCGGTGCGCTGCGGGCCGTACGGCAGGACGCGCACCGCCATCCGAGCCCCAACGCGGGGCCGGTGGAGGCCTCGTTCGCCGGGGCGCTGGGGGTACGGCTCGGCGGAACGCTCGCGTACGGCGGGCGCGTGGAGCACCGCCCCGTCCTGAACGGCACGGGGCGCCCGGTCGGGGTCCAGGACATCGAGCGCGCCGTGCGGCTGGCCCGCCGGGTCAACGTGCTCGCTCTCGCGGCCTGTGTCACGGGCCGCCTCGGGTACGGCGCGGTGCGCGCGGCCCTCACCACCAGGAGGCGCGGATGAGCCGGAACAGCGGGGGCACGGGGCTCGGCGGAGGGCTGCTGATCGCCGGTACGACCTCCGACGCGGGCAAGAGCGTCGTCACGGCGGGGATCTGCCGCTGGCTGGCGCGCCGGGGTGTGAAGGTCGCGCCGTTCAAGGGCCAGAACATGTCGCTGAACTCGTTCGTGACGCGCGAGGGCGCGGAGATCGGGCGCGCCCAGGCGATGCAGGCGCGGGCCGCGCGGGTGGAGCCGACCGCGCTGATGAACCCCGTGCTGCTGAAGCCGGGCAGCGACCGCAGCAGCCAGGTGGTGCTGATGGGCAAGCCGGTCGGGGAGCTGAGCGCCCGCGGCTACCACGGCGGCCGGCAGGAAGCGCTGCTCGAACCCGTGCTGGCGTGCCTCCAGGAGCTGCGGTCCACGTACGACGCCGTGATCTGTGAGGGCGCGGGCAGCCCGGCCGAGATCAATCTGCGCCGTACCGACATCGTGAACATGGGGATCGCGCGGGCCGCGCGGCTGCCGGTGGTCGTGGTCGGGGACATCGACCGGGGCGGGGTCTTCGCCTCCTTCTTCGGGACGACCGCGCTGCTGAGCCCGGAGGACCAGGCGCTGGTCGCCGGGTATCTCGTCAACAAGTTCCGGGGCGATGTCTCGCTGCTGGAGCCGGGGCTCGACATGCTGCGCGGGCTGACCGGGCGGGCGACGCTCGGCGTGCTGCCCTTCCGGCACGGTCTGGGGATCGACGAGGAGGACGGCCTGCGGGTCTCGCCGCGCGGTGGCGCCCGTGAGTCGGTGGTGGCTCCCCCGTACGGCGCGGACGTGCTGCGGGTGGCGGTCTGCGCCCTGCCGCTGATGTCGAACTTCACCGATGTGGACGCGCTGGCGGCGGAGCCCGGTGTCGTGGTGCGGTTCGTGGACCGTCCCGAGGAGCTGGCCGACGCGGATCTGGTGATCGTGCCGGGTACGCGCGGCACGGTCCGGGCGCTGGCGTGGCTGCGGGAGCGGGGGCTGGCCGACGCGCTGGCCCTGCGGGCCGCCGAGGGCCGTCCCGTGCTGGGGATCTGCGGCGGCTACCAGATCCTCGGCGAGCGGATCGACGACAAGGTGGAGTCCCGGGCGGGTGAGGTGGCCGGGCTCGGACTGCTGCCCGTACGGGTCAGGTTCGAGCGGGAGAAGACTCTCGCGCGGCCGACCGGGGTGGCCCTCGGCGAGCCGGTCGAGGGGTACGAGATCCACCACGGCGTCGCGGACGTACGCGGCGGGGACGCCTTTGTCACGGACCCGCGGGGGCGGGCGCTGGACGGCTGCCGGGCCGGCGCCGTCCAGGGCACGCACTGGCACGGGGCGCTGGAGAGCGACGCGTTCCGGCGGCGGTTCCTGGCGGAGGTGGCGCGGACGGCGGGCCGGCGGTTCGTGCCCGCGCCGGACACCAGCTTCGACGCGCTGCGCGAGGAACAGCTCGACCTGCTCGCCGACCTCGTCGAGGAGCACGCGGACACGGCCGCGCTGCTGCGCCTGATCGAGGAGGGCGCCCCGGCCGGGCTGCCGTTCATCCCTCCGGGGGCGCCGTGAGCACCGCTGTGAGCACGGCCGTGAGCACCGCTGTGAGCACCGAGGAACGCCGTCCGGTCATCGATGAGTCATTCGAAGGAGCGATCAGCCTATGAGCACCCCTTTCCCGTTCACCGCCGTGGTGGGGATGGACGATCTGCGGCTCGGCCTGCTGCTGAACGCGGTCAGTCCCGCGGTCGGCGGCGTTCTCGTACGGGGTGAGAAGGGCACGGCGAAGTCGACGGCCGTACGGGCGCTGGCCGCCCTGCTGCCCGAGGTGCCGGTGGTGACCGGGTGCCGGTTCAGTTGCGACCCGGCGGCGCCGGATCCGCGGTGCCCGGACGGGCCGCACGGGGGCGCGGCCGGCGAGGCGCGGGCCGCCCGGATGGTCGAGCTGCCGGTGGGCGCGTCGGAGGACCGGCTCGTGGGGGCGCTGGACATCGAGCGGGCGCTGTCGGAGGGCGTGAAGGCGTTCGAGCCGGGGCTGCTCGCGGACGCGCACCGCGGGGTGCTGTACGTGGACGAGGTCAATCTGCTCCACGACCATCTCGTGGACCTGCTGCTGGACGCGGCGGCCATGGGCGCCTCGTACGTCGAGCGCGAGGGTGTCTCCGTACGGCACGCCGCGCGCTTCCTGCTCGTCGGGACGATGAACCCGGAGGAGGGCGAGCTGCGGCCGCAGTTGCTGGACCGCTTCGGGCTGACCGTGGAGGTCGCGGCGTCGCGCGAGCCCGATCTGCGGGTGGAGGTGGTGCGGCGGCGGCTCGCGTACGACGACGACCCGGCCGGGTTCGCGGCGCGCTGGGCCGGCGAGGAGACCGCGCTGCGGGAGCGGATCGTCGCGGCGCGCGCGCTGCTGCCGAGCGTGCGTCTCGGGGACACGGCGCTGCGCCAGATAGCCGCGACCTGCGCCGCGTTCGAGGTGGACGGGATGCGCGCGGACATCGTGATGGCACGGACGGCGACGGCGCTGGCGGCGTGGGCCGGGCGCACGGACGTCACCGCCGACGATGTGCGGCAGGCGGCGCTGCTGGCGCTGCCGCACCGCAGGCGCCGTAACCCCTTCGACGCGCCGGGGCTCGACGAGGAGAAGCTCGACGACACGCTGGAGGAGTTCCGGAGCGACGAGTTCCAGGGCGACGAGGACCCGGACCCCGACGGCCCTGACGACCCCGGCGGGCCGGGAGGCGGGGGCGGACAGCCGCCGTGCGGCGGCCCTGAGGGACCGGAGGCGCCCGCGCAGGACGGGCCGGCGCACGACGACACGCCCGCGCCCCAGGAGACGGACGCCCCGCCGGAGCCCCGGCCCGAGGGCGGGCAGCCGCGCGCCGGGGCCGGTGAGCAGTCCCCCGTACGGTCCGCCGAGCCGTTCCGTACGAAGGTGCTGAGCGTGCCGGGGCTGGGCGAGGGCGCGGCCGGGCGCCGCTCCCGGGCCCGTACCGAGCGGGGCAGGACGACCGGGTCGCGGCGGCCCAGGGGCGCGCTGACCAAGCTGCATCTCGCGGCGACCGTGCGGGCGGCGGCGCCGCACCAGCGGGCGCGCGGGCGCAGCGGTCCCGGGCTCGTGGTGCGCCGGGACGATCTGCGGCAGGCGACCAGGGAGGGGCGCGAGGGCAATCTCGTGCTCTTCGTGGTCGACGCGTCCGGTTCGATGGCGGCCAGGCGGCGGATGAGCGCCGTGAAGGGCGCGGTGCTGTCGCTGCTGCTCGACGCCTACCAGCGGCGCGACAAGGTCGGTCTGGTCACCTTCCGGGGGAAGGACGCGGAGGTGGCGCTGCCGCCGACGTCCTCGGTGGACGCGGCGGCGGCCCGGCTGGAGTCGCTGCCGACCGGCGGGCGGACCCCGCTGGCGGCCGGGCTGCTGAAGGCGCACGACGTGCTGCGGGTGGAGCGGATGCGGGACCCCGCGCGCCGTCCGCTGCTGCTGGTGGTGACGGACGGGCGGGCGACGGGCGGCCGGGACCCGGTGGCGCTGGCGGCGCGCGCGGCGCGGCTGCACGCGGCGGACGGGACGGCGTCGGTGGTCGTGGACTGCGAGGCGGGTCCGGTACGGCTCGGGCTGGCCGCCTCGCTCGCCGGTGAGCTGGCGGGGACGGCGATCACCCTGGACGAGTTGCGGGCCGACAGCATCGCCGGCCTGGTCAGGGACGTACAGCAGAGGAGTGACGGACACTGCGAGGGTTACGTCACCGGGGACCCCAGGAGGGCCGCGTAATGCCGCAGGGACAGCCGGAGAACGTACCGGACGACGGTCTCACCACCCGTCAGCGCCGCAACCGCCCGCTGGTGCTCGTCCACACGGGCACCGGCAAGGGCAAGTCGACGGCGGCCTTCGGGCTCGCGCTGCGCGCGTGGACGCAGGGGTGGCCGATCGGGGTCTTCCAGTTCGTGAAGTCCGCGAAGTGGAAGGTCGGCGAGGAGCAGGCCCTCAAGGTGCTCGGGGCGAGCGGCGAGGGCGGCTCGGTCTCCTGGCACAAGATGGGCGAGGGCTGGTCCTGGGTGCAGCGGGACGCGCAGTTCTCCAACGAGGAGGCGGCGCGGGAGGGCTGGGAGCAGGTCAAGCGCGATCTGGCGGCCGAGACGCACAAGCTGTACGTGCTGGACGAGTTCGCCTACCCGCTGCACTGGGGGTGGGTGTCGACCGACGAGGTGATCGAGGTGCTGCGGAACCGGCCCGGTACCCAGCATGTGGTGATCACCGGCCGCAACGCGCCGCGGGAGCTGATGGACTTCGCGGACCTGGTCACGGAGATGACGAAGGTCAAGCACCCGATGGACGCGGGGCAGAAGGGGCAGAGGGGCATCGAGTGGTGAACGTCCCGCGTCTGGTCATCGCCGCGCCGTCCTCCGGAAGCGGGAAGACGACGGTCGCGACGGGCCTGATGGCGGCGTTCTCGGAGCGCGGCCTCGCCGTCTCCCCGCACAAGGTCGGCCCGGACTACATCGATCCCGGCTACCACACCCTGGCGGTCTCGTCGGGCTCCTCCGGCGGCCTCACGCGCCCCGGCCGGAACCTCGACGCGTACATGTGCGGCCCCGGGCTGATCGGGCCGCTGTTCGCGTACGGCGCGGCCGGGTGCGACCTGGCGGTCGTCGAGGGCGTGATGGGGCTGTACGACGGCGCCTCGGACCAGGGCGAACTGGCCTCCACGGCCCAGGTGTCGAAGCTGCTGCGGGCGCCGGTGGTGCTGGTCGTGGACGCCTCATCGCAGTCGCGTTCCGTGGCGGCACTGGTGCACGGCTTCGCGTCCTGGGACCCGGAGGTGCGGATCGGCGGGGTGATCCTCAACAAGGTCGCCACGGACCGGCACGAGCGGCTGCTGCGGGACGCGCTGGACGGCTGCGGGGTGCCGGTGATGGGGGTGCTGCGCCGTACGGACCAGGTCGGTACGCCCTCGCGCCACCTGGGCCTGGTGCCGGTGGCCGAGCGGCGCGCCGACGCGCTGGGCGCGATGGCGGAGCTGGCCGGGCGGGTGCGGGCCGGATGCGATCTGGAGGCGCTGCTGGCGCTGGCGCGCAGCGCGCCCGAGCTGACCGCGGAGGCGTGGGAGCCGGGGGTGGCGCCGGTCGTGGCGCCGGGGGCCGCGCGGCCGGTGATCGCGGTGGCCGGCGGGCCGGCGTTCACGTTCTCGTACGCGGAACACACCGAGCTGCTGACGGCGGCCGGCGCCGAGGTCGTCCCCTTCGACCCGCTGCGGGACGAGGCGCTGCCCCCGGACACCCGGGGGCTGGTGATCGGGGGCGGCTTCCCCGAGGTGTACGCCCCGGAGCTGTCCGCCAACGAGCCGCTGCGCAAGGCCGTGGCGGAGCTGGGGCACGCGGGCGCGCCGGTGGCCGCAGAGTGCGCCGGGCTGCTCTATCTGGCGCGCTCCCTGGACGGGAAGCCGATGTGCGGGGTGCTGCCGGCCGAAGCCCGGATGTCGGGGCGGCTGACGCTGGGCTACCGGGAGGCGGTGGCGATCGGCGACAACGCGCTGGCTGCGGCCGGGACCCGGGTACGGGGCCACGAGTTCCACCGGACGGTGCTGGAGCCGGGGGCCGGGGCGGAGCCCGCCTGGGGTCTGGTCCATCCGGAGCGCCGGGTGGAGGGGTATGTCAGGGGCGGTGTGCACGCGAGCTATCTGCACACGCACTGGGCGGCGACGCCGGAGATGGCGCGGCGGTTCGTGGCGCGGGCCGCGCGGGCGGTGGCCGGGGACGGGCGGTGAACGCCGTCCCGGCGCGGCGGTCAGCCGGCGACCCCGACCACCAGCCAGATGAAGCCCACGCCCAGGACGGTGCACAGGAGCGTGGAGCGGGCCGGGTGGTCGTGGTGCGCCTCGGGCAGGATCTCGGCGGCGGCGAGATAGAGCAGCACACCGCCGAAGAACCCGAGGTAGCCGCCGAGCAGTTCCTCCGGGAGCGTGAAGAGCAGCGTGGACGCGGCGCCGAGGACCGGCGCGAGGGCGTCCGCGACCAGCATGGCGACGGCCCGGCGGCGGTCGTTCCCGTACAGGCTGGTGATCGTGTACGTGTTGAAGCCGTCGGCGAAGTCATGGGCGATGACGGCGAGCGCCACGGCGGTGCCCATGCCGCCGCCGACCTGGAAGGCGGCGCCGAGGGCGACGCCGTCCATCAGGCTGTGGCCCACCATGGCCGAGGCGGCGGTCAGCCCCACCTGGGGGACGCGCCCGTCCGTGCCGGGGCCGTGGCCGTGGGTGTGGCCGGGCCCGGCGGGGTCGTGCGGGTCGCCGCCGTGGGCGGCCTGGCGGACGGCGAGGAGCCGTTCGACCAGATGGGCGACGAGGAAACCGCCGACGAAGAGCAGCAGCGCCCGCGGCACCCCCAGGAACTCCTCACCGGCGGCGTGCAGCGCCTCGGGCAGCAGGTCGAGGCCGACCACGCCGAGCATCAGTCCACCGGCGAGTCCCAGCACGAGATGGCGCCGGTCGGTGACGCGCTGCGCCGTCCAGCCGCCGAACAGCGTCATGAGGAACGCGCCGAGCGCGACGAAGACCGCCATGCGCCCCTGCATAGCCGATCGGACCGGGTCGGCGCACATCAGGAACCGGGGGCGGCGCTGGTGGTGGGGGTCGGCGCGCGCGACGGCGCCTCGGTGGCGGAGGTGCTCGGGCTGATCGAGGAGACGCTGCGGGCGGCGGGGCTGGCACGGTGCCGCGTCGTCGGACTGGCCACGGTCGAGGCCAGAGCGGGGGCGGCGGGGATCACCGGGGCGGCGGCGCGGCTCGGGGTGCCGGTACGGGGGTATCCGGCGGCGCTGCTGGCGGGGATCGCCGTACCGCATCCGTCGGCGGCGGCGCTCGCCGCGGTGGGCACGGCGTCGGTCGCGGAGGCCGCGGCGCTCGCGGGCGGCGGGGATCTGCTCGTACCGAAGAGGAAGTCCCGCCCGGTTTCCGGTCCGGCGCGGGTCACCTGTGCGGTGGCGTACAGGGGCCAGTCGGAGTGGAACGGGCCCGGGCGGAAATGATGTCGGTGTCGTCCGTGCCCTCCCGGCCCTCCGGCCGTCCGGGACCGTCCCGTCCATCGAGAGCAGAGTGAACAGTGAGCATGGCACTCCACCAGCGGGGATCGTGCCCCAGGCCGCCGGCCGTACGGTCCTGCCGAGCCGCCGCCATATCCGATGATCACGCCAGCGGTGGCCGCCATGTCTACGCGCGCTGACCGCTACGACCTGCGCCATCACGGCGACGCGGAGGTCCGGGACGGCGCCGCCGGCCTGGTCGACCTCGCGGTCAATGTCCGTACGGGCACGCCCCCGGACTGGCTGCGGGCGCGCATCGCCGACTCGCTGACCGGGCTCGCCGCCTACCCCGACGGGCGGGCGGCGCGTGCGGCGGTCGCGGCGCGGCACGGGCTGCCGGTGGAGCGCGTGCTGCTGACGGCGGGGGCGGCGGAGGCGTTCGTGCTGCTCGCGCGGGCCCTGCCGGCGCGCAGCCCGGTCGTCGTCCATCCGCAGTTCACGGAGCCGGAGGCGGCGCTGCGGGACGCGGGACACACGGTGGGGCGGGTGCTGCTGCGGGCGGGCGACGGCTTCCGGCTCGATCCGGCGGAGGTGCCCGAGGACGCCGATCTGGTGGTGATCGGCAACCCGACCAACCCGACGTCCGTCCTGCACCCCGCCGAGGCGATCGCGAAGCTGGCCAGGCCGGGCCGGACGCTGGTGGTGGACGAGGCGTTCATGGACGCGGTGCCGGGCGAACCGGAGTCGCTGGCGGGTCGTACGGACGTACCGGGTCTGGTGGTGCTGCGCAGCCTCACCAAGACCTGGGGGCTGGCGGGGCTGCGCATCGGGTACGTGCTGGCGGAGCCGGGGACGGTGGCCGCGCTGGAGCGTGTCCAGCCGCTGTGGCCGGTCTCGACCCCGGCGCTGGCGGCGGCGCGGGCGTGCATGGAGCCGGCGGCGCTCGCGGAGGCGGAGCGGGCGGCGCGCGGGATCGCGGTGGAGCGCGCGCATCTGCTGGCGGGGCTGGCGGAGTTCGAGGAGGTACGGACGGTGGAGGCCGCGGAGGGCCCGTTCGTCCTGATCACCATGGACCGCGCGGACGCGGTACGGGCCCGTCTGCGCACCCTGGGCTTCGCGGCCCGCCGCGGCGACACCTTCCCGGGCCTGGGCCCCCGGTGGCTCCGCCTGGCGGTCCGGGACCGCCCGACGACGAACCGTTTCCTCCAGGCGCTCGACCAGGCGCTCACGGCGGTCGGGGGCTGAGGGGGCACGGTCCGGCCGGTACCGGGGCGGAGGCCGGTCCGGGGCTGGGGCGCGCCGGGCGCCATGTGGGCGCCCGTTCGCACTGACGCCTCCTCAGCCCGTCGTGCCCGGCCCGTTCACCACTTTGCCGATGACGGTGCCGTGGAAGGTGCCTCCCCGGAAGTCGATGTGGTCGCCGCCGTACTGGGGCCCAAGGGGTGCGGCAGGCTCCGCCGCCGTTCCGGCGGGCGGCAATTCGAGTTCATGGAGGACGGCGACGGCCGCCGCGGAGGCGTTCGCCGCGGCGCGGAGCTGGGAGCCGGAGGCGTCGGCCGCGCGCTTGTCGTCGAGCCTGTCGCTGATGCCGCGGATGACGAGGGCGTTCTGACCGCCGGCGAGGTGGGCCGCGTGGAGAACGCCCGAGCTCTCCATTTCGACCGCGACGGCGTCGTTGTAATGCGTTCGGAGCCGGTTCGCCGGCCCGGAGCCCGAATCGGCGAGCACGATGTTCGCGACGGCGATCGGCTTGAAGTGCACCCCGGGCCGCCAGCGCAGCGCGGCGCGGGCCGCCTGTTCAAGCCGGTGGGAGACGTGCCAGCCCTCGGGCCGGGCGAGGAACCCCTCCGCTGACTGCTTGCCGCCGTCGTAGGCGTACACCTTGGTCGCCACGACGACATCGCCGAGCGCGATGTCGTCCTTCAGCCCACCCGCGACTCCGACGAGGAGGAGGGCCGACGGCCTGAGCCAGGTGAGGACACGTTCGGTGAGGGCAGCGGCGTTGTGAGTGCCCTCACCGATCTCCGCGAGGGCTACCTGCCACCCCGTTCCGGGCAGAACGCCCCGCTCCGCGCGGGTGCCGGTGGGATGCACCAGCTTCTCGACGCCGATGAGGTGGGCTCGTACCGCTTCGTACTCCAGCGGAAGCGCGGTCAGGACGACCACGGTGGGGCGTGCGACAGGCATGTGACCAACCTTGACAGGGAACGGGGACGGTCCCGCTCGTGCGCGACCACTCACCGTGTTCCGAACTCGCCACAGATGAGCTGGAGTTCTGACCGTAAGGTATCTGCGCGCTTTATGCTGCCTGTCTCAAAATCGGGTGGTCACCGAGGTCGGCGGCAGCGATCTGCCATGGAGCAGAGAGAGCGGGACGAGTGGTTTTGGAACGACCGGATCAGATGGACCAAGGCGTCACGGCGGGCCAGTTGCTGCTCGCCGAGTACGGCACTGTCAAGGACGAGCAGAAAGCCCGGATCGGATTCCGCGACAACCTGCTGTATGTGACGCTGGCCGTGATGGCCGCGGTCATCACAGCCGCGTCGCAGACGGACAAGCCTGTCATGCTGCTCGCGCTGCCGCCGGTGTGCGCCATCCTGGGATGGACCTACCTGGTCAATGACCAGAAGATCTCCGCGATCGGCGCGTACGTACGTACCGACCTCGGGCCGCGTCTGGCGGCGATGGCCCGTGCCGGGGACGACCTGCGGGTGTTCGAGTGGGAGACCGCGCACCGGAGCGACGCGGGCAGGACGTCACGCAAATTCATCCAGTGCCTGGTGGATCTGGGCGCCTTCTGCGTGGTGCCGCTGGGTGGACTGACGGTGTACTGGGCAAGTGGGCGGACCAGCGGACTGTTGCTGGGACTGTCCGCCGCGGAAGCGTTGGCGATCGTGGGGCTCGGCGTGCATGTGGTGCTGTACGCCCGGCCGCAGAGATCCGCCTGAGGACGGGGATACGGGCATGAGGGCGGAAGACAGGGGTTCCGGGGCGCAGGAGTGGAGCGCGTCCTGGGGGCCGGCAGCGACCGAGGTAAGAGACGGCCAGGCGCTCGGCAGCGGTGACCAATACGCGCGTGATCACTTCGACTTCCAACAGGCCAACGTCCAAGGCGACGCGATCGCGAAGATGGACATCACACACAACTACCCCTACGGGGCAGCGGCTCCGACCGCTCTGGCCTCCCTCCCGGCCCGCACGGTCGGCTTCACCGGGCGTGAAGCGGGGATGAGACAGCTGCTGGCAGCTCTGGATCCGTCGGGGGTGAAGCGGGACTCGCCACAGATCGTGGTGGTGTCCGGGCTGGGCGGCATAGGCAAGACTTCCTTCGCCGTCCAAGGCGCGCATGAAGCCTGTGACCGAGGTTGGTTTCCCGGCGGCACCCTCCACATCGACCTGCAGGGTTACGCCGAAGCACCCGTCACAGCCGCCCAGGCTCTCCAGCAGTTTCTGCGCGCATTGGGCATCGCTCCTGAGCACATCCCCGGCACCGCCGATGCACGCGCCGCACTGTACCGCTCCCACCTGGCCGACAAAGGACCAGTCCTGATCCTGGCGGACAACGCCTCGTCGTCGCGGCAGATAGCGCTCCTGGTGCCCCGTGACGCCCGGCACTGTGTCCTCGCCACTTCTCGCGACAAGCTGCCGCAGCCCGGAGCCCGCCAGATGCCTCTCGACGAACTGACGCCCAAGGACGCGTGCGACCTCCTCGCCAAGGCCCTGCGCGACAACGACGACGCCGACACCCGAATCACGGACGACCCCGAGGGAACTCGTGACCTCGCCGTGGCCTGTGGTCATCTGCCACTGGCTCTGCAGATCGTCGCCTGGATGCTGATCTGCGACGGAGGTACGCCTGCCGAACTCGCAGCCGAGTTGGCCGTCGAATACTTCGACGACGGTGAACGCAGTGTCTGGGCCACGTTCGACCTGTCGTACCGACGACTGCCGCAGGATCAGGCCCGGCTGCTGCGGCTGCTGGCGCAGGCGCCCGGGCCCGAGACCGGCAACGAGGCCATAGCGGCTCTGCTGGACGTGGCCGTGCCGCCCCTGGGCGCGCTGACGGCGCTGCGTAGGGCGCACTTGGTCGAGCGGAGAGACGATGCCCGTGCCCGGTGGCGAATGCACGGACTACTGCGGGACTACGCGGACAAGGTAGGGGCGGGGGATCCGGTCCTGGAAGCTGAAAGCACTGCGGCGCGCAAGCGGGTACTGGCTTTCTACGCCGAGCGGACGGCGATGGCCGACGCATGGCTGCGGGCACTGCCGGGCGCGCCCGTCCCGGGACTGTTCGCTGATCGGGCGGCGGCGCTGGCCTGGCTGGACGTGGAGCGGCCCAATCTGGTGGCTGCGGCCCAGCAGACCAAGGACGACCGGCACACGCCCGTCGCGATCGGCCTGGCCCTGAACCTGTTCGAATACCTGGAATGGCGGCACTACTTCGACGACCTGGCCATCGTCAGCTGCGCGGCGCGTGAGGCCGCTCACCGCATCGGTGACGCCCGCGGCGAAGGCCGTGCGTGGAACAATCTGGGCGCCGCTCAACGCCAGGCGGGGCAGGCCTCGGAAGCAATCAAGGCACACATCACGGCACGCGACATCTTCCAGGCGATCGGCGACGCCCCGAACGAGGGCATCGCATGGAACAACCTCGGCGCCGCTCAGCGGCACGCACGTCAGGGCGGGGCGGCCATCGAGGCGCATACCCGGGCACGCGACATCTTCCAGGGGCTCGGCGACGCACGGAACGAGGGCATCGCATGCAACTACCTCGGCGGCGCGCTGCGCTTCACGGGGCAGGTGGACGAGGCCATCGACGCGTACCACAACGCTTTGGCCATTTGTCAGGCGGTCGGCGACCGGCGCAGTGAGGGCATGGCGTGGAACTACCTCGGTGCCACCCTCCGGCAGAAAGGGCACGTGGACGAGGCCATCGAGGCGTACGGCAACGCCCTGGACATCTGCCGGACCCTCGATGACCGGCGCAGCGAGGGGATGGCGTGGAACTACCTCGGCATCGTGCGGCGGGAGGCGGGAGAGGAAGCGAAAGCCGTCGATGCGCACATCCGGGCCCTCGACCTCTTCAGGACCGTGGGCGACCGGCGCAGCGAGGGCATGGCCTGGGAGAACCTCGCCCTCGTCCACAAGGCCGCCGACCGCCCCTCCGAGGCACAGGCAGCCTGGGTCCAGGCCGCCGAGGCATACGCCCGCGCCGGGGACGACAAAAAGGCCGGTCGGGCCCGCGACCACTTGCACCGGTAGTTTCCCGCGGTGCCGGGCGCGACCGTGGCCGCTCCCGGCACCGCGGAGAGGTTAGTCAGCGCCGGGCGCGCGACCTCCTCGTCAGGGCCAGCGCGCCCGCGCCCGCCGCCAGGAGGGCCGCCGCGCCGGTGACCAGATAGGGCGTGGCGGAGCTGCCGCCCGTCTCCGCCAGATCGGCCTGCTGCGGTTCCGCGGCGTTCTGCGGGTTCGGGCCGGCCTGCTCCGGCTTGCCCGGGGCCTGCGCCTCGGAGGTCTTCGACGGCTCCGGCCGCTCCGGCTCCGGCTCCGCGGCGGACGCCTTCGGGGACGCGCAGGTCGCCTCGGCGAGCGTGAGCGCGCCCTCGACCTCGGCGACGTTCAGCTTCAGCGGGTTCACCGAGACCTTGAGGCCGAGCGCCGTCGCGGCGGCCGTACGGGAGGTGGTGTGCGTCGTCGACAGATCGAGGGTCACCTCGCCCACGCCCGGCACCTCGACCCGGGTCGGGCCGCCCGCCGCGAGCGTGACCTTCTTGCCGAGCACGGTCACCTGGCCCAGCAGGTTCGACGCGGCGACCGGCCGCTTGCCGGCCTCGCAGACCGCTCTGGAGGTGACCTCCTCGATCTCGACGAGCGAGAGCAGCGGAAGTCCGGGGACATGGACCTTCGCGTGGGCGAGCCGGGTGGACCCCTCGGCCCGGTGCGCGTCGGCGGTCGCCTTCGCCGTGGCGACGTCCGCACTCAGGACGTGGAAGGGCCTGCCCTGGTCGACCCCCTCCAGATCGACCGAGAGCGCCGTCCGCTCGGCGGTGCCCGGGGCGTGGACCTCGTTGAGCGAGGCCCTCAGCGGCACGTCGACGGTCTTGTTGAGCAGGGCCACATCGAGACCGGCCCGCAGCACGACCGCGCTCGCCCGCCCCGTACCCGTACCGCCCTCGCCCGGCCCCTCGGTGGCGCCCGCCGGTACGGCGAGGAGCACGGGGCCCGCCGTCAGCGCGGCGGCGGCCATGACGGCGACGCGGCGGTAACGGCGTGCGGGCATGCGAAAGGTGTTGCTGTTCACGAGAGTGGAACCCCCACAGGAGAATCTGACGTCGCCGTCCTGCCTGCTCGGGGACGCGAGACAGCGGCAGCGGCGACCGGGACACCGGAATCTTTACGCACTGAGAGTGAACCGGTGAACACATCAAGTTAGTTCACCCTAAAGGGGGGTTTTCGGGTCCCGCATTCGATTCTTCTGGCACGCGCGTTCCTCACGGGCCGCCCGCGCCGCCGGTCGGGGTCGGTCACCAGAGACCGGTGACCGAGGGCACATTAAATCCTTCAACGACGCGGCCGTCCCGACGTCACGCCCGGTCAATCCGACGCCTCGGTATTGACGCCGCGCCATGGGCAGGGAGTATGAACGCCCATATATGGGGTGGGCATTGCCCTCCTGGCGGGCCAAGGCGAAGATGCCGGCTTTGTCAGCCCGTACAGAGGACTCCACGACCACGAGGCCCGCGCCCCGGGCACCAGGGTCCCACTCCTCTCAAGCTGTGGCCATCTGCTGGGCCAGCAGCAGCGCCAGGGGGCCGCCCTGGAGCAGGAAGCGTCCGTGGACGGCGTCCTGGATGGCATCGGCCATCGGCCATCACCTCAGCTTGAAGTCCGCTTCGCTCGGCGTGAGTTGCTGCGGCCCGCAGGTGAGGCCTTCGGCCAGGAAAAGGTGGATGCGGGCAGGAGAGTCCAGGGTGATGGCGTACGAGCCGAGGGGGCGCCAGGTGTCAGCGGTGACGCCGGCCTCCTCGCGCAGCTCGCGCCGCGCGCACTCCTCCGGTGCCTCGTCGCCCTCCCGACGCCCCCCGGGCAGGAACGTGTACTCACCGCCGTGCCGGGGGAATTCGGCGGTCAGGACGGCGACCCGGCCGTCCGCGTCTCGGGCCACAATGACGGAGGCGTCGCACCTGGCCCTCCGCTGGGATGTACCGGTCATGGCCCGCGAGCGTAGCCGTCTACCCTGACAGCCAAGCTCCGAACGGCACGTTGAGAACGGTGGGACGAGCCTCCGCCAGGTCGCGGCGCTCGGTGATGTCGCCTTTGGCCTGGTCGTTCACCGGGACGGGAACCCGGTCGGAGGTGATCATCTCCCGCAGGCCGACCAAACCGGTGTCCTCGGTGACCGGCCGACCGCGTCGTAGCGGCTCGCGCCGGGCGCATGCCGCAGCCTCGGGTACGGCGCGTCCGCAAAGGGCGTGGGCACCTGGCACGGAACCTCGTCGGGGCCAGGCATGAACGCCCGCCCCGAACAGGGTGGGCGTTCATCGCTCTATGGTTCAGCGGTCGAGTGCGAGGTTCGGTAGCCGACGTGGATGCGATCGCCAAGGTCGGTGCCGAGGCGGGACGGAGCGGGTTCGAGGCGCTGGATCTGCCCGTCGCAGACGTAGACCAACGCTCCGAGGGCGAGGGCCTGGAGGCCGAGGAGAACACGGCCGCGAGCACGTTCCGGCAGGGCCTCGACAGCCTGGACCGTGGACAGGAGACGCACATCAGCACGTGAATCGCGGTAGATCAGCGTTTTCGCCTCACGGCGCGCGAGAGGAGCGGTCACGACGATGTGGGTGATGACCTTGCGGCGCCTCATCTGCACCTGGATCACGGCGACTCTGCGCCGTACAGGCAAGCCGCCGGGGAGGCCGGTGAGAACCGCCTTCGCAGCCTCCTCCGGACTCTGAACATGTTCGACTGTCCCCGTCGGCAGCACCAAGGTGCCGCCCGAACAGTAGGCCAGGGCGAGTTCGTGCGCCCCGACAGGTACCAAGGCGCTGACGCCGATAATTGGGGGACGCCAATTTTCATACGGTGCCTTTCTCTGGGGCGCGGCGGCCGGCGGCGCGAGAGTCACCGTCACGTCCAGCCGCCTCCCTCCACAGCGTTCACGATGCTGGCCAAGTGCTGCGGATCGCCCGTTCCTGGGATCGGCGCGATATGAGGGCCGCGTTCGAGGAGCCAGGAGGCGGGGGTGGTCACGTCTCTGCCCAGTGCCGCCGCTCCGGCGTCGAGGGGCCGGTACGGGACGTAGGGGATGCCGTGATCGCGGCACAGCTCCACGACAGGGTCGTACCGGTCGTGGATGTTGAGAACGTTCTGCACTGCGGCGATGGACACCTGCTTCTGCGCCAGCCTGACATCCTCGGGAGTGACCTTGGAGAGCCCGATGTGCCCGATCTTCCCCTCTTCCTGGAGTGCGCGAAGGGCGCCGAGTTGGTCGGGGAGGGGCACCTCGGGATCGATGCGGTGCAGGTAGCACAGCTCCAGCCGGTCAACGCCGAGGCGGCGCAGGCTCGCCTCGACGCAGGCCCGTAAGCACACCGGATGTCCGTGCGGGGCCCATACGTTCGGTGCCGGCCGCGTCATCCCGACCTTGGTCGCGATGAGCAGGCCGTCGGGATAGAGGTGCAGGGCGTCGTTGATCAGGTGCTCGACGGTGTGCGGACCAGAGGCGTCTGCGGTGTCGATGTGGCTGATGCCGTAGGTGTGAAGTGCCTGACGCAGCACGCTCAGGGCCTGGTCACGGTCGTCGGGGTCGCCCCAGGTACCGGGACCGGTCAGGCGCATGGTGCCGAAACCGAGGCGGGAGACGGTCTTGCCCGCGATGGTGATGGTTCCTGCGGGAGGAGCACTGGTCATACCGGCGCCTCCGTCGTGCAGAGCTGGAGGGCGTGCTCGATGGCCAGCTCCTGGCTGGCGGGGTCGCTGGTGACACGGACGTACCGGATGTTCTCCTCACGCAGGAGATCGTGGGTGTGGTGGTCGACCAGTGTGCGGTAGCGGGCGTCGTAGTCGTGCTTGAGCGCGACGGGGAGGGCCGGGGAGAGGACAGTGGCCAGGAGAAGGTCGTACGTGTGGCCGTGGGCGGAGGCGAGACGGTGCGGCGCCTCGCGTTTCGCCCGCGGAGCGGGTTGCCGGCGCCATTCCTGGGCGGCTCGGAAGTAGGCGAGCGCGTCCCAGCAGGCTCGGTCGGCGAGCACGACCTGTACGGGGCCTTCCTCCAGTCGGGCCGCGGCGGCGATCTCGTCGGCGATGCCGGTGGCAATGACCCACATGGTGGAAGCGACGGTGTGGTGCCGCATCTTGGGCAGCGGTACGAGGGCGGCGCGCCGGCCAAGCTTGCCGGTGCGGGCCACGGGAATGCCCCGGCCGCGCAGTTCCATCTCGATGCGGCGCATCAGCAGGGTCTTGCCGGTGGAGTGGCTTCCCATCACGCCGATGCGGATGAGAGGGGGTGGGGTCACCACAGGGTGGGCTCCTGTTCTGGTTCGGGGGCTCCGGGCAGGCCTGGCGGTACGGCGGCGGCTACGAGTTGGTCCCAGTTCTCGTAGCGGTCGGCCATGGTGATGAGGAGCTGTGCGGTCGCGTAGGCGTCGAAGGCGGCGCGGTGACGTTGCGCGGGAGCTTCGCTCAGATCCGGCGCGATGTGTTCGATCAGAGTGTCGAGGCTGTACTTGCTGAGGCTGGGGTAGGTGGCCTTGGCCAGCCGCAGCGTGTCGAGCACTCCGGCCGGCTGCCATAGGGGGAGGTGCGCGGAGAGCACCCTGTAGTCCACGTGCGCGTTGTGGGCGCAGATCCATGAGATGCCCAGGATCGTGTGGACCTGGTCGGCGATCTCTTCCCAGCCCGGCTCCTTCTCCAGCCGCTGATTGGTCAGGCCGTGGACGCGAGCGGCGAACGGGGTGACGGGGCGGCGTGGCCTGGTCAGCCACGCCCTCGCCGTGTCCGTGTCCGGGCGCCCTTCCCGTACGGGGAGGGCGGCGACCTCGACCAGGTCGGGCGGGTTGGTGCCGTTGCCCTCGACATCGACGACGAGCAACGGGGGCCAGGAGGAGAAGTTCATGTGCCGGTGTTTCCGTTCTCCGCCTTCCAGCCAACGGGGGCCCGGCCGTGCCGGCGGTGGTGATGGGGCTTGGCTCGGTCGTGGCACTGGAAGCCGAAACCGTGCTGCAGGTAGTAGCGCGGCGGCTCGTCCAGTCCCTCTACGACAATGGCACGGTCGTTGACCTCGATCGGACCGGTCGCGCCGAGACCTCGTGCCTCTTGGACAACGTTCGCCAGATCGGGCTTGAGCCACGCGGCCTGGCACTTCGCGACCTGCTCGGGCGGACAGATGTCGCACAGTTCCCGGATGCCGTAGTGCCCGTTGTAGTCGGCCTCTCCGTGGGCGTGGGCCACGCCGCAGGACGTCTTGCGGAACAGGGCTCCCCAGGAGCCGTCCCGCTCGAAGGCGTCGAGTACCCGTTGCTCGGCAACCTCGGGCATGATCTTGCGCCGGGCCGTTTCCTCGTACGGCATCGGCAGGTCATGGGCCTCGTAGTACGCGGCGATCTCGTTGCGGAAGAACAGGCCGGTGAACACCGTGGCGTGCGCGTGCTGGGACAGTTCGCGTGCACGTGTGATGTCCGTGTCGGAGTCGTTGAGACCCGGCACGATGGGACGCCAGTACAGGACGGTGCGGTACCGCTCGGCGTGCTCGTACAGGGTGCGCAGGCTCGCGGCGGCGATGTTGCTGTCCACCGGCTCGATGGCGGGGTCCTGGATGTTCGAGTGCGTGACCAGAATGGTCAGGCGCAGGTTCGTGAAGCTGTTGAGGACAGCACAGTCCTCGGGAGCGACACGCCATCGGGTGATGATCAGGACATGGTTGGTCAGGCCGCGGTCGTCAAGCTGCCGAAGGACGTTGAACACGTGGGGCTTGACCACGGGGAGCATCGGGTCGGTGGCCCGGTTCAGGAGCTGAATCGGCGTCTTGTGCGGCCGGAAGTAGGCGTGGCCGACGAGTTGGCGCACGGCTTCCTCGTCGCTCATCAGACGCCGCGGGACCTTCATCTCGAAGTTGTCGAAGAGGTGCCGGACGCAGTACCCGCAGTCCAGCGGGCAGCCGACGATCCAGTTCAACGAGAGTCCTGACTTGCGGTACTCGATCACGTCCGCGAGCTCCGGCTTCAGGCTGCCGATCTGATCGGCGAGCATGATCGGCAGGACTCGGCGGGTGCCGCTGGTGGGAGCGCTCATCATGGTCTCCTGGGAAGTCGGGCTTCGGCGGGGCTGCTCTGTACCGGAAGGTCCGTGAGGAGGTCGCGGCGGCCGGCGCCGTACCAGGTGCCGAAGTCTCGACGGGCCGCGGCCGGGTCGTCGGAGGTGTGCACGAGGTTGCGGACGAGGCGTTTCTCTGCGAGAGCGGCGTTGAGGCTGTCGTTGCCGAGATCGCCTCGGATCGTGCCGGGGGCGGCGTGTGTGGGGTCAAAATGACCCAGCAGTTCGCGCAGGCGTGCGTGCACGCCCGGCTCGGCGTGAGCGAGCGCGACGGTGACCTGTCGTCCGGCGTACGCCTCGTCCAGGCATGCTGGGATGTCCCGGTCGAGGAACCAGTCGGCGTCGACCAACAGGTCCCAGTAGTGCACGTGGGCCTGCCAGGGCTGCACGGTGACCTCGCGCCGGTTCGTGACCGTGGCGCCCCCGGCTGCGATCCGTTCCAGCACAGCATCAACCAGACCGCGTTCGATCGCATCCGGCTTGCACAGGATGACGGCCCAGCGGTCGAAGTCGATGCCTTCTACGACAGCGCCGCTCGGCGGCTTCCGGCTCACCGCTGGTCCTCAGGTGTAGCGCAGGCCACCCATTTGTATTTGAGGAGCCAGCGGAGCCCCGGATGCAAGGCATCGAGCACGTCGCGGCTCACCGCCTCGGTCTGGTCGTGCTTGATCTGGCGGTAGACCTCGAACAGCAAGATGGCCTCCTGCCAGTACGCGTCCACATTCAGGGCCGCGATGTCGTCCGCGCTGTATCGGGCCTTGTTCGTGCGCAGCAGTTCCTCATGTTCGAGGACGCGTGTGATCGTGGCAGGGGTGGTCTCCGCCGACATCGCCGGGAACGGGAAACGCTGCGGACGGCGTCGCGTGTCCGTTTCGTCCAGCACCTTCATGACGCGCTCGGCGTTCCGGTCGTTGATGTGCGCGGAGCCGATGAAGTGGGTGTACGTCCCCAGCTCCAGGCCGAGCTGCACGGCCGCGTACTCCTGGATCATCGTGAAGCTGAACACGTCGGACAGCAGGCCACAGTCCAGGTCGTTGGCCCGCATGTTGCACACCATGTGCAAGTGTCTGCCGCGGGCGAGCAGGTGCAGTCCGGCCAAGCACGCCATGTCGGGGTTGTCGCTGACGGCCAGCGCGGAGGCGGAGAAGACAGGAAGGTATCCGCGTTTGCTGTCGGTCTCCGTGCGGAGCAGTTCCAGGACACGATCGAACGGCGAGGCGGTGTCGCCGTCGGCGGGGTTGAAGAGGGTGTAACCGTAGGCGGACCCGCCGAGGGTGATCCCGTCGAGGGAGCTGGATCGCATCGACGGGGCGTAGTAACCGATCATCTCCAGGTCGCGGCGGCCGGCCAAGTACCAGAGCGCTTCGGCGAACTGAAAGACCGGGTTGGCCTTCCGCGTGGCCAGGTAGGGAAGCCTCTGGCGGGGGTCAGGCAGTCGGAAGCTGACACCGATCACCTCGCGGGCTTCGTTTCCACGGGCGGCGATGTGGTGCTCGGCGTTGTTCGATGCCAGTTGCAGCAAGGTGAGGTATGCACCTTCAACGCTGCGATAGGTCGGGGCGATGAGCATCATCTCTCCAGGTCAGCGAGCAGCCATAGGTTCGGCTGATGAACAGGGGGCCGTGCTCTGTGCTGGAACCGCTCTGACGGTCCGGCTTGTGACTCCGGGCAGCCGACCGCTGGTCCAGGCAGCCGGTTCGAGGTCGGCCGGTTGACGACGATGTGGTCGGTCGTACTTCGCACGAGCTGGGAGGCGAGAAACCAGCGCAGGCCGGGGCTGCTGTACGGCACCGGGGCGTCATCGCCTGCCAGGACGCGCAGCTCGCGAACGCTCCACAGACAAGAGGGAATTCTCCTTCCGGAGAGAGGTGGAATCCGGTGGCGCACGGAGCCCGGAGCCCGGGGCGCCAACACACCAGCGGCCGTCATTGGGCCAGCAGGGCCGAGGCAATGGCTGCCAGCAGCCCGGCGATATCCGCGACCAGCCACCAGACTTCCCAGCGGCACGTCAGCGGGATGCGGTGGTCAGAAGTCCGGTGGAAGCGCGTACGGCGCCGGCGGCCGGTCACTGCTCGCCACGGGCACCCGAGCGGCACCCGTCCTCGCAGATCCACAGCCGGAACAACAGGCCCTGGTAGCGCACGTCACCGAGCACACGGCCGGACATTCCCAGATGCCGGGCGCACCGGGCGCAGTCAACAGCCATCTGTTGCCGTGGCCTCAGCCGAGCCAGATCCGGCAGGGGCGGGGGCGCAGGCTCGCCGGTCACGGCTCGTCCTCGACAAGGATCTCCGCCCAGACCTCTTTGCCCCATACGCGCCTGCCACTTCCGTGGAGGTCGTACCCCCAGCGGTCGGCGATCGCGTCGATGAGGAACAAGCCTCGACCGGACTCGTCGTCGGCGTCGGGCAGGCTGAGTACCGGCAGGAGGGAGGGCGCCCGGTCCACCACTCCGATGCGTACCTGTCTCGCGCTCGGCCGCCCGATCACCAGGCGGATCGAGGAGCAAGGGGTGTGCCGGGCGGCGTTCGCAATCAGCTCGGACATGATCAACTCCGAGCGGTCGGCAAAGTCGTCCAGATGCCATACCGTGAGCGCGTCACGCACGAGCTTGCGTCCGGCCTCGGCCGTCTCCGGCTCGCACGGAAACGTCTGGCTGTAGGCGGGGTGGCCAACGGGGGCGGCCTGAACTTGGGTACTGAGACTCGTCATTGATGGAGCCTTCGTCGTTGCCTCGGCGCCCGGATCGCCCCTTCTGGAAACTTCAGGGGCGGGCGGGCCGTCAACAGCCGCTCACACGTTGTTGCGGGCGGCCAGTAACCAGACAACTCCCCTTTACAGCAGGACAGTTAGGGTAATCAAAGGGTCATTCGGCGGATTTCCCTAGGGTGATTTGACCTCCCATTTACCTGACGGGCAAGGATCGTGACGCTACGGTGCAGGTATGGACGCCACGCGTAATACGGCTCTTGAGTTATGGATGGCCGAGCACGGTCATAGCTCCAACAGCCTGGCTGACGCTGTGAACGGGGCCCTTGAACGGCTTACCGGGCGGGCCGGCGGGCTGGACGGCTCATCGATCCGGTCCTGGAAAGCGGGCCGGGTCAAGTGGCCCAAATCGGCTACCCGCAAGGCTCTTGAGGACGTCACCGGCCTGCCCGCCATCGCCTTGGGGTTCATTCCACGGGGCCGGACCTCGCTCGCTCCGCCCCCACCGCAGAAGGACCCTGGTATGAAGCGCCGTACCGTCGTCGGCGGCATCGCTGCCGCCGCAGCAGCCGCAGCCGCCCCCGGCACCGCAGCACCCCGCCGTATCGGCATGAGCGACGTCGACCGTCTACGGACGCGCTTCGCCGAGGTCATCGCCAGCGACCACCGCCATGGCGGACAACTCGGCATCGAACAGCGGGCCGCCGCGCTTGCCGACGAGGCGCTGAATCTTCAGAACTCGGGCAGCGCGACTCAGCGCGTACGCAGCAATCTGTACGCGTGCGCGGCGTCGTTCCGCTCCTCGGCGATGTGGGCGGCCATCGACGGCCGCCGCTACGACGATGCGAAGGGGCACATGCGCGAAGCACAGGCCCTCGCCGAGATGTCGGGCGACCAGGCGATCAAGTTCCGTATCTGGAGTCACGCGGGGACCATGTACCGGCACCTGGGCCGTCCTGCCGATGCGCTCGCCGCAAACGACGTCGCCCGCCACCTGCACGTGACGCGCCGTGACCCTCTGTTCGCATCCCTCGGCCTGGCCCGGCAATCAGCCATTTGCGGGGCGGCGCAGGACCGCATCGGCACCCGCCGCGCGTTCGAGCTGGCGCAAGACGCCATGTTGCGTGCCGATCCGGCCGACTTCCGGCCGGTATGGATGCTCGCGTTCTATGACCAGGCCGAGTTGGATTCGCTCGCCCTCTCGGCTTTTCTCGCACTCGGCGACTACCAGACGGCCGAGTTCCACGCTCACCGCTGCCTGTCCGCACTGCGGCCGCACATGCGCCGGTCGCTGGCGATCACCACGACACGACTCGCCCACGCCCAGCTTGCGCAGGGTGCCGCCGATGCCGCTACGGTCACCGCGATGTCGGTCCCCTCCAACGCCGCTACCCAACACGCCCGTGTGTCCCGCATGCTTCAGGAGTTCGGGGCCGCACTGCGCGCCACCGCACCGGGCAGCTCTACCGCGCAGATCTGGACCGAGCACACCCGCGACGCTTGGAGGACGCCCGCATGACCACGGCACCCGCTATCGAACTCCGCACGTTCACCGCCCTCGGAGCCGCCCGGGGCGATCTGATCGACGTGTACGCCGACGTGCGTGCCCCGTTGCTCCATCTGCCGAACTACGCGGTGACCGTGTTCGGCGAGCGTCTGGACCGGCACGGGGCCGAGCCGGGGTTCATCGCCGTCCTCGGGTATGCGGACGGGCACCCGGTCGGCTACGCCTACGGAAACACGATCGAGCATGGTGACCGGTACTGGCAGCGCACCACACCGATGCCCGCGGACGAGTACACCGAGCGTCCAGCCGTGGCTCTGAAGGAGATCGGTGTACGTGCTGCTTGGCGTGGCACAGGGACGGCGCGGCACATCTTTGACACGTTCCTCGCCACGCGCGAGGAGCCATACGTGACACTCATGGTCAACCCGGCTGCCGGTGATGGGAAGGTCCAGGCGCTCTACCGGTCGTGGGGATTCGAGGGCATCGGGCAGAGCCAGCCGTCAGCGGCCTCGCCGGTCCTCACGGTGATGATCCGCGCCACCCGCTGACCTGCGCAGATATTCAGCCGACCACATGCCCGTCGAGCACGATCCGCCGCGGCGCCGCCAGGACCCGGACATCCGCCCTCGGGTCCTCGTCGTACACCACGAGGTCGCCCAGAGCGCCCTCCTCCAGGGCCGGGCGGCCCAGCCAGGTCCTCGCTCGCCAGGTGGCCGCGGAGAGGGCTTCCAGGGGTGGGATGCCGGCCTTCGTCAGTTCCGCGACCTCGCCGGCGACCAGGCCGTGGGCGAGTCCGCCGCCCGCGTCGGTGCCGACGAAGACCGGGATGCCCGCGTCGTAGGCCGCGCGCACGGTGTCGTAGCGGCGCTCGTGCAGCCGGTTCATATGGGCCGACCAGCGGGGGAACTTCTCCTGGCCGCCGGCCGCGAGCGCCGGGAACGTCGCGATGTTGACGAGCGTCGGGACGATCGCCACGCCGCGTTCCGCGAAGAGCGGGACGGTGTCCTCGGTGAGCCCCGTGGCGTGTTCGACGCAGTCGATGCCCGCCTCGACCAGGTCGCGCAGGGCGGCCTCCGCGAAGCAGTGGGCCGTGACGCGTGCGCCCAGCCGGTGTGCCTCGGCGATGGCCGCCTCGACCTCGGCGCGCGGCCAGCAGGCGGTCAGGTCGCCCGCGTCGCGGTCGATCCAGTCTCCGACGAGCTTGACCCAGCCGTCGCCGCGCCGGGCCTCCCGGGCGACGTAGGACACCAGGTCGGCGGGTTCGATCTCATGGGCGTAGTTGCGGATGTAGCGGCGGGTCCTGGCGATGTGGCGGCCCGCTCTGATGATCTTCGGAAGGTCCTCGCGGCCGTCGATCCAGCGGGTGTCCGCGGGCGACCCCGCGTCCCTGAGCAGCAGGGCGCCCGCGTCGCGGTCGGCGCGCGCCTGCTGTTCGCTGGTCGCCTCGTCGACCGCGCCGTGGCGGTCGAGCCCGACGTGGCAGTGGGCGTCGACGAGCCCGGGCAGCGCCCAACCGTGGACCGTACGGACGTCACGGGCGCCGGCGGGCCGGTCGAAAGTGATCCTGCCGCCCACCACCCACAGCTCGTCCCTGACGTCCTCGGGGCCCACGAGCACCCGTCCCGTCACCCGCAGCACCGTGTGATCACTCATGGGCAGCACTGTACGAGGCCCTGAGTACCCTCGACCGCGAGGGATTCCCCTCCCCCGCGCCACCCACAGCCAGGCCCGATCCGTCCCTGAAGAGAGCACCGCCGTGACACATCCTCTGCTGGACCTGCCCCCGCTGACCGCCGCGCACTTCGCCTCCGTCGAGCGCCGTGTGGCCGCCCTTCTCGCCACCGAGAACGACGTCGTGCTCACCCAGGGCGAGGCCCTGCTCCCGCTGGAGGGGTGCATCCGGGGCGGTGCCGGGCCCGGCTCGACCGCGCTGAACGTGGTCACGGGCCCGTACGGGCAGACCTTCGGGAACTGGTTGCGGGACTGCGGCGCGACGGTGGTGGACCTGGCGGTGCCGTTCCACACCGCGGTGACCGCCGCCCAGGTCGAGCGGGCGCTCGCCGACCACCCGGAGATCGACTTCGTCTCGCTGGTGCACGCGGAGGCGGCGACCGGCAACACCAATCCGGTGGCCGCGATCGGCGAGGTGGTACGGGCCCACGGCGCGCTCTTCATGCTCGACGCCGTCGCCTCGGTGGCCGCCGAGCCGCTGCTGACCGACGCCTGGGGCGTGGACCTGTGCGTGATCGGCGCGCAGAAGGCGATGGGCGGGCCCGCCGGGGTCTCGGCGGTCGCGGTGAGCCCGCGCGCCTGGGAGCGGTTCACGGCCAATCCGCGGGCTCCCCGGCGCTCGTACCTCTCGCTGCTCGACTGGAAGGAGCGCTGGATCGACGCGGGCCGCGTCGCGCTGCCGCACGCCCCCGCCCAGCTGGAGACGCTGGCGCTGGAGGCGTGCCTGGAGCGGATCGAGACGGCGGGCCTGGCGGCGGTGACCGGGCGGCACGCCGCCGCCGCTGCCGCCACCCGGGCGGGCGCGCTGGCGCTCGGGGGCGGTCTGGCGCCGTTCGTCCATGTGGCGGCCGAGGCCGCGCCGGTGGCCACGACGCTCCGTACCCCCGCCGGGGTGGACGCCACCGAGCTGGTCACGAAGGCGCTGGCCGCCGATCCTTCGCTGCCGCTGGTCGCGGGCGGGGGCGCGCTGGCCGGCGAGATGATCCGGGTGAACCACTACGGGGCGGACGCGACCCCCGAGGCGGTGCGCTCCTCGCTCGCGGCGCTGGGGGCCGTGCTGGCGGGCGCCTGCGTGACGGTGGATCCGGCGGGAGCGGCCCGGGCGGCCGACGAGGCGTGGGCCGCCACCCGTACGGAGCAGTCCGCGACGCGTACGGATCGCACGGACCCGTCCGGGAATTAAGAAAATGTCAAATAGGCGATGAATTAACGAATACGGGAAGCTGCTTTATTGCGCGCAGCTTCCCGTATTCTTCTGCCCGCTTTTCTTTGACCTAAACACCTGGGTTCCAGGGGCACCGAAGAAGCGATTCCAACCGGTCTCGCGAGCGTTACGGATATGTGACCGACCCCACAAAGACGGCCCATTTGCCCGAATATTTCCAGACATAATACACCCATCCTCGGTAGGTTCGCCACTGCGTCCGCGCCCGCGCGATAACACAGAAACGTATATCCCCCAACCCCTGCCGAAGATGCATCTTCCGCATTCGCTCGGTAAATTTAATTCCCATGACCGCCGCACAAGCAGACCTTGCAGGCGCCCGAAGCGAATTCACCCGACCCCTGACGATCGACGCACCACGAGTGGAGGACGGGGCCGCGATCTGGCGCATCGCCCGCGACTCCGAGGTCCTGGACCTCAACTCCTCGTACAGCTACCTGCTCTGGTGTCGTGACTTCGCCGGCACGTCCGTCGTCGCCCGCGACGACGGAGGAGCCCCGATCGCCTTCGTCACGGGGTACGTCCGGCCCGAGCGCCCCGAGGCGCTGGTCGTCTGGCAGGTGGCCGTCGACGCGAGCCACCGCGGACGCGGGCTCGCCGGCGCCCTGCTCGACGAGCTGACCGTCCGGGCCGCCAAGGAACTGGGCATCACGGCGATAGAGACCACCGTGACGCCGGACAACACCGCATCGGACCGTCTGTTCACCGCGTACGCGGCCCGCCACGGCGCGGAGCTGGAGCGGGAGGTCCTCTTCGACGGCGGGCTGTTCCCCGACGGGGTGCACCAGCCCGAGGTGCTGTACCGGATCGGCCCGCTCGCCCCCTGAGCGCGCCCGGCCCCTGCTCCGTGCGTGCGTACGCCGCGCGCACGCCGAACGCACGACAGCGCCCGAGCAGGCAGGCCCTCCGTACACACCCCCGGCGTACGCGACGCGCACGCCCCCTGAGCTTCCTTCCCACCTCCCCACCGGCTGGAGACCCCCATGACCATCACCCCGCCCGCACTGAGCGTCTTCGAAACCCTCGAATCCGAGGTGCGCAGCTACTGCCGTGGCTGGCCCGCCGTGTTCGACCGCGCGCAGGGCGCCCGTCTCACCGACGAGGACGGCCATGGCTACCTGGACTTCTTCGCCGGTGCCGGCTCACTCAACTACGGGCACAACAACCCGGTGCTGAAACGGGCGCTGATCGACTACATCGAGCGTGACGGCATCACCCACGGCCTCGACATGGCGACGACCGCGAAACGTGCCTTCCTGGAATCCTTCCAGAATGTGGTGCTCCGGCCGCGCGACCTGCCCTACAAGGTGATGTTCCCCGGCCCGACCGGCACCAACGCGGTCGAGGCGGCCCTCAAGCTGGCCCGCAAGGTGAAGGGCCGCGAGTCGATCGTCTCCTTCACCAACGCCTTCCACGGCATGTCGCTGGGGTCGCTGGCCGTCACCGGCAACGCGTTCAAGCGCGCCGGGGCCGGTATCCCGCTGGTGCACGGCACGCCGATGCCGTTCGACAACTACCTGGACGGGCAGACGCCCGACTTCCTCTGGTTCGAGCGGCTGCTGGAGGACCAGGGCTCCGGTCTGAACAAGCCCGCCGCGGTGATCGTCGAGACGATCCAGGGCGAGGGCGGCATCAATGTCGCGCGCCCCGAGTGGCTGCGCGCGCTGGCCGACCTCTGCCACCGCCAGGACATGCTGCTGATCGTCGACGACATCCAGATGGGCTGCGGCCGTACCGGCGCCTTCTTCTCCTTCGAGGAGGCGGGCATCACGCCGGACATCGTCACGCTGTCGAAGTCCATCAGCGGGTACGGGCTGCCCATGTCGCTCTGCCTCTTCAGCCCCGAGCTGGACGTCTGGGAGCCCGGCGAGCACAACGGCACCTTCCGGGGCAACAACCCGGCCTTCGTCACGGCCGCCGCCGCGCTGAACACCTACTGGGCCGACGGGCAGATGGAGAAGCAGACCATCGCGCGCGGCGAGCAGATCGAGCGCGCGCTGACAGCGATCCGCGCCGAGTCCACCGGCGACGTGCCCGATGTCCGCGGGCGGGGCCTGGTCTGGGGCGTCGAGTTCGCCGACAAGACCCGCGCGTCCGCGGTCTGCGCCCGCGCCTTCGAGCTGGGGCTGCTGCTGGAGACGTCGGGCCCGCAGAGCGAGGTCGTGAAGCTGCTCCCGCCGCTCACCATCACCGCCGACGAACTGGACGAGGGGCTGCGGACGGTGGCCCGCGCGGTCCGCGACACCTCCTGACCGTCGACACCTGCTGACCGTCCGCCCCTGAACACAACACCTCACAGACCCCTGTCCGTTCCGGCGGGTCCCACGGGCCCCGCCGGAACGGACGGACCGGCGACAACGCCGGAACCGCACAGAGAGCCACGACTGTCGAGAGAAAGGCGTCACCACACCGTGATCGTCCGATCGTTCAAGGACATCGAGAACACCGACCGGCACGTGAGGTCGGCCTCCGGCACCTGGGAGAGCAAGCGCATCGTGCTCGCCAAGGAGAAGGTCGGCTTCTCGCTGCACGAGACCGTCCTGTACGCGGGTACGGAGACGTCGATGTGGTACGCCAACCACATCGAGGCCGTCCTGTGCGTGGAGGGCGAGGCCGAACTCACCGACGAGGAGACCGGTGAGACCCACTGGATCTCCCCCGGCACGATGTATCTGCTCGACGGGCACGAGCGCCACACACTCCGCCCGAAGAGCGACTTCCGCTGCGTCTGCGTCTTCAATCCCCCTGTGACCGGGCGGGAGGACCACGACGAGAACGGTGTCTACCCGTTGCTGACCGAGGAGGGCTGACCATGACCACCACCACCCCCGTGCACACCACCGACCTGTACCCGACGCGCGGCCTCGGCGAGGTGACCACCCCGCGGCAGGACCCCGTCGTGTGGTCCGCCCCGGACGCGCCGGGTCCGGTCTCGCCGACCGACCTCGCCGGGTTCGAACGGGACGGTTTCCTCCCCGTCGACCAGCTCATCGGCCCGGACGAGGTGGCGCTCTACCGCGCCGAACTGGAACGGCTGATCACCGACCCGGAGGTACGCGCGGACGAGCGCTCGATCATCGAGCCCAAGTCCCAGGACGTACGGTCCGTCTTCGAGATCCACCGCATCAGTGAGATCTTCGCGGGGCTCGTACGCGACGAGCGGGTGGTGGGCCGGGCACGGCAGATCCTCGGTTCCGAGGTCTACGTCCACCAGTCCCGGATCAACGTCAAGCCCGGCTTCGGCGCCTCCGGCTTCTACTGGCACTCGGACTTCGAGACCTGGCACGCCGAGGACGGGCTGCCGAACATGCGGACCGTCTCCGTCTCGATCGCGCTGACCGAGAACTTCGACACCAACGGCGGTCTGATGATCATGCCGGGGTCGCACCGGACGTTCCTGGGCTGCGCGGGCGAGACACCGAAGGACAACTACCGTCAGTCGCTGAAGATGCAGGGCGCCGGGACGCCCTCCAACGAGGCGCTGACCGCTCTGGCCGACCAGCACGGCATCCGGCTCTTCACGGGCAAGGCCGGCTCCGCGACCTGGTTCGACTGCAACTGCATGCACGGCTCCGGCGACAACATCACGCCGTACCCGCGCAGCAACGTCTTCATCGTCTTCAACAGCGTGGACAACGCCGCGGTCGAGCCGTTCGCGGCGCCCGTACGGCGGCCGGAGTTCATCGGGGCGCGGGACTTCACCCCGGTGCGCTGAACACCGCCGCGTTTCGGGGGCAGGGAGGAAGGGGCGCGGGGCCGGGTCGTACGCCGACCGGCCCCGCGCCCTTCGCGTATCCCCGCTTCTCCACGACCCTTTGGGCTACGGCGCCTTGCCTACGCCCCCCGTGGCTACAACCCTTTGCCTACGGCCCCTTGGCTACGGCCCCTTGCGGGCCGCGGTCAGTTCTCCAGCGCCGGGTAGTCGATGTACCCCTGGTCGTCGCCGCCGAAGAAGGACGCCGGGTCGGGGGTGTTGTACGGGCCACCGGCCTTGAGCCGCGCCGGCAGGTCGGGGTTGGCGAGGAAGAGCCGCCCGAAGGTGATCAGGTCGGCCGTCCCGTCCTCGATCACCTTCAGCTCCTCGGCGCCGGTGCCGGTCTCGGTCCTGGGGGTCAGGATCAGCGTCCCCGAGTAGAGCTTCCGTACGGTCTGGGCGAACGCGCGGGTGTTCTCGATCAGGCTGAGGTAGGCGAGGCCCAGCGGCTCCAGCTCCCGTACGAGCGCGGTGTACGTCGGCTCCGGGTCGGGCTCCTCGGTGCCCAGCAGGCCGATGGCGGGCGAAATCCTGATGCCGGTGCGCGCCGCTCCGATCTCCGCCGCGACGGCGCGGGTCACCTCGACGGCGAAGCGGATACGGCCCTCGACGGAACCGCCCCACTCGTCGGTGCGCAGATTGGTGTTGGGGGCGAGGAACTGATGGATCAGATAGCCGTTGGCGCCGTGCAGTTCGACCCCGTCGAAGCCCGCCTCGATCGCGTTGCGGGCGGCGGAGACGAAGTCGGCGACGGTCGCGTGTATCTCCTCGGAGGTCAGTTCGCGCGGAACGACGTAGTCCTTGGGACCGCCGTGCAGATAGACCTGGCCGGGCGCGGCGACGGGCGAGACGCCGACCGGCACCAGGCCGTCCGGGAGCAGGTCCGGGTGGCCGATCCGGCCGCCGTGCATGAGCTGGGCGAAGATCCGGCCGCCCGCGGCGTGGACGGCTTCGGTGACCTGCCGCCAGGCCGCGATCTGCTCCTGGCTGTGCAGGCCCGGGGTGTCCGGGTAACCCTGGCCGATCACGGAGGGCTGGACGGCCTCGCTGACCAGCAGCCCGGCGGAGGCCCGCTGCCTGTAGTACTCCACCGTCGAGGCGGTGGGAGAGTTGCCGGGGCCGAAGGCGCGGCTGCGGGTCATCGGGGCCATCGCGACGCGGTTGGCGAGCGGGGTGCCCGAGAGGTCGATCGGGTCGAAAGCGGTGGTCATGAAGTCTCCTGGGGAGGGCACGGACTGAGGTGAGGGGACACCGCCGCGCGGTGGGCGCCGTACGGGCGACGAGATCATCAACCACGGGCCGCCCCCGCTCATTCCTCGATCAGGCGGGCCGGCCGGCCGCCGTCGCCGCGACGGCGGCCGGCGCGACGGTCCCGTCGAACGCCGTCCTGTCGTCCGTGCACTAGTGGGGTTCCGCGAGAACTTCCAGCGCCCGGTCCACGTCCGCGGTGGTGTTGTAGAGATGGAAGGCCGCCCGCAGCGATCCGGCGCGGACCGCGACCGCCACCCGGGCCCGCCGGAGGACGGGGTGGCGGTGGTCCAGCCCCGGCACGCAGACGACGGCGGAGTCCCCGGCGTCCACGGGTTCGTGGCCGAGGGAGGCCAGCCCCTTGCGGAAGCGGGTGGCGAGGGAGGTCGCGTGGGTGTGGATCCGGCCGACGCCGATCTCCTCCAGGAGGGCGAGGGACCGCTCGGCCCCGTAGTACGAGAGGAAGGACACCGACTCGTCGAAGCGGCGTGCCGAGTGCGCCAGCTCCCCCACGGGACCGTAGACACTGCCCCAGCGGTCCTCGCCCGCGCCCCAGCTCGCGTGGATCGGCGCCAGCGATTCCTGCGCCTCCTCGGTGACGGTGAGGAAGGACGTACCGCGCGGGCAGCACAGGAACTTGTAGCCGGCGGTGACGGTGTAGTCGTACGCCCCCGCCTCCAGCGGCAGCCAGCCGGCCGACTGGCTGGTGTCCAGCAGCGTACGGGCGCCGTGCGCCGCGGCGGCGGACCGTACCGCCGCGAGGTCGGCGAGCCGGCCGTTCGCCGACTGGACGGCGGAGAAGGCCACGAGCGCGGTCTCCGGCCGTATCTCCTCGGCCAGCCGCTCCAGCGGGACATACCGCGGCCGAAGGTCGCCGCGGACCGCGAAGGGGGTCGGGAGCGAGCTGAACTCCCCCTCGGGCAGCAGGACTTCGGCGCCCGGCCGGAGTGAGGCGGCGATCAGCCCGGTATGTACGGAGACCGCGCCGCCGACCGCGACCCGCTCGGCCGGAACCCCGGCCAGCCGGGCGAAGGAGGCGCGGGCCGCGTCCATGGCCTCGAAGCTCCCCGGCCCGTCCCCGCCCCGCCCGGTTCCGTTGGCCTCGGCCAGCGCCCGGACGGCGGCGACGGCGCGGCGGGGCAGCAGCCCGCAGGTGGAGGTGTTCAGATACGTCGTGTCCGGCGCGAACTCGGCACTCACCAGAGTCTCCATGCGCTCCACCCTGCAAGCCCGCCGTCCCCCGGTCAATCACGCGTTGCTGAAGGGTGTACCCCAGCGTCGCTCACGCATCGGCCCCGGCCTGCGTACGGCTGTCCCACGCCTGCTCCAGCGCCTGCGTGAACAGTTCGGCCGGCTGGCCCCCGGAGACGCCGTACCGCCGGTCGAGCACGAAGAACGGCACCCCGTTCGCGCCCAGCTCCGCGGCCTCGCGCTGGTCGGCCCGTACATCGGCGGCGTACGCGTCGGGATCGGCGAGCACCGCGCGCACCTCGGCGTCTCCGAGCCCCGCCTCGACCGCGAGTCCCACCAGGGTGTCCTCGTCGAAGACGGAGCGCTCCTCGGCGAAGTTGGCCCGGTAGACGAGGTCGAGCAGGGCGTCCTGGCGGCCCCGGGCCTTGGCGAGATGGAGCACCCGGTGGATGTCGAAGGTGCTGCCGTAGTCACGGCCGTCGACGAGGTAACCGAGCCCTTCGGAGCGGGCGTTGGAGGCGACGTTCTCCTCCATCGCGCGGGCCTCCTCATGGCTGCGCCCGGTCTTGGCCGCGAGCATGTCGATCACGGTCCCGGTCTCCCCCTTGGCCAGCCGGGGATCCAGCTCGAAGGAGCGGTGGACGACCTCGACCTCGTCCCGGTGCGCGAAACCGGCCAGCCCCTTCTCGAAGCGGGCCTTGCCGATGTAGCACCAGGGACAGGCGATGTCGCTCCATATCTCCACGCGCATGTGTCTGATTCCCTCCGGGGTCGCGTTCGCGGCGCTCCCCGGTACGGGACGGCGGCCGCGCTCTGACGGTACGGAGGCACCCTCCGCCCCCTGGGCAACGCCGCCCGGCCGGTCTCTCATTCCCTCACGGCATGTGCCTTCACAGCATGTGGTGAGGGACCTGGTGGAGGTAGAAGGCGCCGCAGCCGTGGCAGAGCGGCTGGCCGGCGGGGGTGCCCCACAGGTCGGCGGACTGGGTTGCGGCGGCCGGGTCGAGGTCGCGCCCGCAGAGGGCGGTCGTCTCGCTGTCGCGTGTCATGTGCCAGACGAAGAAACGGGGTTCGGGGTCATGGGGCGAGGCGCCCTCCTCGTACTCCGCGCGCATTTCGTAGTCCATGGTGTATCTCCTGACCTGCGCCACCACCGGGGAACCGAGCCGGGCAGGTAAATGCCCCGTCCGGCGCAGCGGGCCGGACGGGGCGGTGACGCCGAGGTCAGCCGGGGAGGAGACCGGTCAGGAGAAGACCACGGAGCGCAGCTTGAGCCGCGCGGACGCGGAGCCGCCGGGGCGGAGCGTGTAGTGCTCGCCGTCGCAGTCCGGCCCGGTGAAGACCGTGGCGCTGGAGGTGGTGCGGTTGCGCGGCGAGTGCGCGGGCGGTACGTACTCGCCGGCCGCCTCGGGGATCGTGATGCACTCCCGGCTCTCGGGGTCCACGAGCACGCCGAGGCGGGGCTCCCCCGCGATGTCCGTGTAGACGTAGCTGAAGGTGCCCTCGGCGGCCGAGGCCGGGCCCGGGAGGGCGACGAGCAGGGTGAGGGCGCCGACGGCGGCGGCCAGAGTGGTGCGCAGACGCATGCGGGGAAACTCCTTATGTCGTGCGAGGCCTTGAGGCTGCACGACGCTGCCCGGGGGTGCGGGCAGGTATGTGTGATGTCACCCGAAAGCGCTCGCGGAAACGTTCCGCCCTCACCCGTTCGACGCAGTGGCCGCTCTGGCGGGGCGGCGGGTCAGAACGCGTTTCTGATCCCCGGTTGACGAGTAGCCCGAGCCTTCGTACACGAGCGTTCAGGAACGGGCGCGACAGCGGGTGAGCATGAGACAGCACGGAGGGCTACCGGGCCCGCCCGGCGTTCACCAGTTCGCCCCGCAGCCGGGCCGCGTCCTGAGCGGGCGGCAGTCCGTACGCACGTCGGTACTCGCGGTTGAACTGGGTGGCGCTCACGTATCCCACCGCCTCCGCGACCAGCGCCGCCGTGGTGTTGCCGGCGAGGAGACGGCGGCGGGCCTCCTGGAGCCGGAGGTGTTTCTGGAAGCGGAGGGGGCTCATACCGGTGGCGGCCTTGAAGTGGCGGTAGAGCGTCGCGGTGCTCATGTGGGCCACTGAAGCGACCGCTTCGATGGTGAGCGGCTCGGCATAGTGAGCGCAGATCCACCTGGCTGCCGAGCGGACCCGGGCCGCGGCAGTGTCGGCCAGCGTGAGGTGACGCAAGATCGGGCCGAGCGGACTGACGAGCAGACGGTAGAGGATCTCGGCCTCGATACGGCTCGCCAGCGCACCGATGTGCTCCGGGGTGTCGAGCAGCCGTACCCATCGGGTCACCGCGTCGACGATCTCGGGGGTCATCGGTGCGCTGATCTGCCCGCAGGGGCCCTTGCTCGGATCCGGCAGCGCACGCGGGCCCGCTCCGTCCAGTTCCAGCAGGAGGTCCGCGAGCGTCCTGCCGTCCAGACGCAGCACCGCCGAGCGGTACGGCAACTCCTCGAACGTGGCCGTGACCGGCATGACGAGTGAGTTGAGGAACATCTCGCCGCGACCGGTCGTCCAGCTCCGGTCACCCGCGACACCGCGTTTGGCTCCGGTGACCGTGAAGCAGATCAACGGCTCGTACAGCACATCGAACGGCAGGACGGGCTCGTCGAGCGTCGTCAGCGTGAGGCGCGGCACCGCACTGTCCGACCACAGGCCGTCGCCGCCGTGCCGGGTGACGGCCGCCGCAAGGTCGTCGAGCATGGAGCGCTCCTTGAGTGATGAGGGTCCCTGAGTGATGAGGGTCCCTGAGTGATGGGGGTCCTGAGAGGATCAGGCAACCCTACGCGGCCCGCGGCCCATGACCTCGCAGTGATCGCGCACCTAGCGTTGACGGCATGACCCAGCAGAACAAGAGCAAGAACCTGCCGAAGCGCACGCTCGGCACGCAGGGCCTTCAGGTCGGGGCGATCGGTCTCGGCACGATGGGCATGACCATGGCGTACGGCGCCGGCGACGAACCCGGCGGCATCTCCACCATCCGCCGGGCGTACGAACTGGGGGTCACCTTCTTCGACACCGCCGAGTTGTACGGCATGGGCACGGGCAGCAACGAGCAGCTGGTCGGCCGCGCCGTCAAGGGCGTCCGCGACGACGTCGTACTCGCCACCAAGTTCGGCTTCGACATGAGCGCCCCGCCGAACGCCGAGGGATTCGCGCTGAACAGCCGGCCCGAACACATCCGTGAGGTCACCGAGAACAGCCTGCGCCACCTCGGCACCGACTACATCGACGTGCTCTACCAGCACCGGGTGGACCCGGACGTACCCATCGAGGATGTGGCAGGCACGGTCGGCGAGCTGATCGCCGCGGGCAAGGTGCGGTACTTCGGGCTCAGCGAGGCCGGCCCGGACATCATCCGGCGCGCCCACGCGGTGCACCCCGTATCCGTGCTGCAGACCGAGTACTCGGTGTTCGAACGCGCCGTGGAGACCGAAGTGCTCCCCGTGGTACGCGAGTTGGGCATCGGCTTCGTGCCGTATTCACCGCTGGGCCGCGGATTCCTCACCGGTGCGGTGAAGCCCGCCGCCGAGTACCCCGAGGACGACATGCGCAGCTGGGACGACCGCTGGCAGCCCGGCAACTACGAGAAGAACCTGACCGCCATCCGCCAGTTGACCGCGCTCGCGGACGCCAAGGGCATCACGGTGACGCAACTTGCTCTGGCCTGGCTTCTTGCCCAGGGCGACGACATCGTGCCCATCCCGGGCACCCGCAGTCCGCAGCGGGTCGCCGAGAACGCCGCGGCGGCGCATGTCACGCTCACCGCGCAGGACCTCGCCCGCGTCCAGGAGATCCTGCCGCAGGGCTCGGCCGGGTCCCGCTATCCCAAGGCGATGATGCCGGCCTGGTGAGGCCGAGGTCCTTCAGAGCCCGGGAGGCGGTCAGGCTCGCAGCCCTCGCACGACGAGGGGGCAGCCGCTCGCGGGGAAGCTCGCGGCGCTCATCGGGCACCGGGGCGGTCGCGTCGCGGCAGTCGCCCGGCGACCAGGTCGTAGGAGTCCTCGACCGCCTCGGTGACCAGTCGCCCGGTGATGCCGGGTCCCGGCCCCAGCGAGATCCAGTGCCGTTTGTCGAGGTAGCGGCCCGGGGTGATCGAGGCGTAGCGGCGTATGTGCGCGCGGGCGTGTTCGGGTTCGCACTTGACCGTGATGATCTGCTCGTCCGGGTCGTCGGTGACGATCAGGAACACCTTGCCCGCGACCTTGTACACGTCGAGTCCGGGGGTGAAGGGGCGTCCTTGGCTGACGTCGGGGTGGGCGAGGGCCGCTTGGCGGGCGGTGTCCTGGAGCCGGTCGCCGGCCGCGCTCACCGGGCCGCCCGCGTGCCGGTGCCGTAGGTGTGCGGGTCGACGGGCTGCTCGGCCTTGGGCAGGTGGGCGACGACGAGCCGGTAGGAGTCGGTGACGAGCTCCCTGACGAGCGACTCGTCGACGCCGTCCCCGCCCTCCAGCGTGATCCAGTGCTTCTTGTTCATGTGGTAGCCGGGGGTGATGTGGCGGTACTGCTGCCGCAGGGCGTGGGCCTCGCCGGGGTCCGCCTTGAGGATCACGACGGGACGCCCCGGGACCTCGGTCATCAGCATGAACACCTTGCCGCGCACCTTGAAGACCTCCCAGTCGGGGCCGAAGGGGTGCTCCAGCCGGGCTCCGGGAAGTTCCTCGGCGTACTCGGCGGCGGTCTTCTGCAGGGTCGATCCGTTCATGGGGCGTTGCCTTCCTTGAGGTGGTGACGGACCGCGGCATCGAAGGACGCGCGGGGCGCGCCGCGCGGTCGCGGCGGCACGTCCCATCCTTTCCCCGAAGCCGACACAAAGGGCTGTAGGCTGCGGACACGTGATGGTCGACAAGCGACACCTCAGCCCGAGAGGCCGGGCCGGACCGGTCACGGTTCCGCTGTACGGTTTCCAGCCCCCGGTCGGCACTCCGTA
>NZ_JBIWFO010000029.1:0-85629 GCF_044763125.1 Streptomyces sp. NPDC096310
GCCCGCCCGCAGCCGGCGCAGCACCAGCGCCCACACCAGCGCCGAGTCGCTGCGCGCCGTCAGCGAGAGCAACTCCTCGGCGGTCAGTGTCGCGGGGGGGCCCCCCCCCCCCCCCGGCCCCCCCCCCCCCCCCCCCCGGGGGGGGGGCCCCCCCCGCCCCCCCCCCCCGCGACCGCTCACCGTCCGGCGAACTTCTCGCTGACGCCGTCGAAGACGTTCTTGGCCACGTCGCCGAGGCGCGGCCCCGCCAGCCATCCCGCGGTGACCGGGCCGATGGAGGTGTTGGAGACCAGGGCGGGCTTGCCGTCCCGGCCGGCCGCGACCCAGCCGCCGCCCGACGAACCACCGGTCATGGTGCAGCCCACGCGGTACATCGTCGGATCCTCCGCCGTCAGCGACAGCCGGCCCGGCTTGTCCTCGCACTGGAAGAGCTTCTGGCCGTCGTACGGCGGCGCCGCCGGATAGCCGGTCGCCGTCATGGCGGTGATATCCGTAGTCGCCGGGGCGTTGAACTCGACGGGCAGCGCCGAGCCGACCGTCTCCTCCAGTGACGTGCCCGCACCGCCCTTCTCCGGGGTGACATGGATGACCGCGAAGTCGTACGACGCGCCCTGCCCGCCGGTCGGACCGCCCTGGGCGATCCACTGCGCGGAGGTCTGTGCCCAGTCGGCCCACCACACGCCGTGCGGCGCGATCCGCTCCTTGGACGCGGTCTCCAGCTCGGCCGTCGACAGCGCGCTGTCGTTGTACGAGGGCACGAACGCGATGTTCCGGTACCAGCCGCCGCTCTTGCCGGAATGCACGCAGTGACCGGCCGTCCAGACCATGTTGGACTTGCCGGGGTTCGCCGGGTCCTCGACCACGGTCGCCGAGCAGACCATCGAGCCCTCGGGCCCGTCGAAGAACAACTTGCCCGCCTGCGCCGCGTTCTCGCCGTACGGCGCGCTCACCGCCCGCGCGGTCACCGGCGCCGGCTCCGGGTCGGTGACGCCCGCGTCCCCGGAGATGTCCTGGTCGTCCACGGACTTCTCCGGCGGCTTCTCCGCGTCGCGCATCCGGTCCGGGTCCCACAGGCCCTCGATGATCGGGTTGACGAAGTCCTTGGCCTCGCGCAGCCAGGTCTCGCGGTCCCAGTTCTTCCACTCGCCGCCCCGCCACTTGTCCATGTCGATCCCGTGCTCCTTGAGCCGGTCCTTGAGATCGTCAGGAATCGTGATCTTGCCGTCGGAGGCGGCCGCGGCGGACTCGCTCGCCTGCGCGGCGGCCTGGTCCTCGTCGGGGCCGCAGCCCGTCGCCGTCAGCGCGAGAGCCGCGGCGATCGACACGGCGGCGAGAGCGGGGGAGGTTCTGCGCCGCAAGTTCCTTCCACGGCGAGCGGCGAGCGTCGGACGTATGGATCGCATGGAGATATCCCCCCGTGTACTTCTGGACAGTTCTCAACAAAGAAACACATGTGGCGCACCCGGCGACGGCGACCGGCGCCGGGACGCGCCCCCACTATGCCGGTGCCGTTGGGGACGGCGTCGGGCAGGTCCGCGGTTCCCGTCCGGACGGCGCCGGGCAGGGGCCCTCGATCGCGGGCGCAAGGATCTTCCCACTGCCCGTGATCCTGAGCGCGGCGCGTCGTTGGTACGTACGACGGGCGCCGGGCCGCGGCGCGCCGTCGAACATTCGGGAAGCGGGCGCCGTACTGACGGGGGACCGAACGATGCCAACGGGAGGACCGAACGCTGTGGCCGTCACCGAACCAGTTCCGGCGGCGCCGACCGTCGCCCACGCGGGCATCCTGCGGCGCCAGACCCCGCGCGAACCGTCCGCCCGTACCTATGCGCGCTCCCTGCCCGTCGTCCCCGTACGCGCCCGGGGGCTGACGATCGAGGGGGCCGACGGCCGGCGGTATCTGGACTGCCTGTCAGGGGCGGGCACCCTCGCCCTCGGACACAACCATCCGGTCGTCCTGGAGGCCATCAGGAAGGTCCTGGACTCCGGTGCGCCGCTGCACGTGCCCGATCTGGCCACGCCCGTCAAGGACGCCTTCACCGCCGAACTCCTCGCCACGCTCCCGGCCGGCCTCGCCGCCGGCGCCCGGGTCCGGTTCTGCGGTCCCACGGCCGCCGACGCCGTCAAGGACGCGCTCGCCCTCGCCCGTACCGCCACCGGCCGCGACACGGTGCTCACCTTCACCGGGTCCGACCACGACGCGTGGAGCGCGGACCTGTTCGGCGCCCGGGGCGGGCGGCCCGCCCCCGCCGCGATGCTCCTCGAACCGGTCCAGGACGAGGGCGGGGTGCTCGCCGCGCCCGACGCGTGGCTGCGCGCGATGCGCCGGATCACCGCGGACCGCTCCATCGCGCTCATCGCCGACGAGACCCGGACGGGCGTGGGGCGCACCGGTGCGTTCTGGGCCGTGGAACACAGCGGGATCACCCCCGACGTCATGGTGCTGTCCCAGGCGATCGGCGGCTCCCTCCCGCTGGCCGTGATCGTCCACCACCCCGACCTGGACGGGCCGTTGCCCGACGGCCGGCCGGACGCCTGCCGCGGCAACCAGCTCGCCATGGCGGCGGGAGCGGCCACGCTCGCGTACGTACGGGAGCACCGGCTCGCCGAGCGCGCCGCGTCGCTCGGCGCGCACCTGCTGAGACGGCTAAGGGAGTTGGCGGTCCACCACCCCCGCGTCGGCGGCGTACGCGGACGTGGTCTCATGATCGGTGTGGAACTCGTCGCCCCGGCAGCCGGCGATCCTGCCCCGCCGGCCCCCGCACTCGCGGCCGCCGTCCAGCAGGAATGTCTCCGTCGCGGCCTCATCGTCGGACTCGGCGGGCACCGGGCGTCCGTGGTACGGCTGCTCCCACCGCTCACCCTCACCGACGAACAGGCCGACGCGGTCCTCGACCGCTTCGCCGACTCGCTCGACGCCGCCCTCGCCACGTCCGGACCCACCACGTCCGGACCCGCCGCGCCCCGCGAAGCAGCGGCACCGTCCCGCGAAGCATCAGCCGGGCCCCGCCGAAAAGAAGCCGGTCTCTCCCGCTGACCCCGACCCCTCACAAGGAAGCCCTCCGTGAACACCACTCCCTCACCCGACGCGTCCGAGGCCGACGGCCCTCCCACCACCGCGGAGTCGGTCACGGTGCCACGGCAGGCCGCGGGCGGAACCGACGGGCAACTCCTCGGCCCCGCCGCCTCGTCGGGCCCCGCCGCGGCCGTCACGTACCCCGACCACCTCGACCACCCCGACCCGCGGAAGGCCGCCGACGCGGCGGCCACCGAGAACCTGCTGCGCTGCTGGGTCCGGGAGGCCGGACTGCCCCGCCCCGACAGTACGGTGCTGCGCGTCCCGCTCGATGCCAGCGGCACCGCCCTCCTCGTCCCCGTGCACCACTGGTCCGCGACGGGCTGGCACCGCTTCGGGATGCCCTTCCTGGAGGGCGGCCCGCGGGACGCGCCCGCCGCCGAAGCCGTCACCGTGGCCGCGCTCCTCGGCCGCGAGTCGGGCCGCTACCAGGGCGCCGACCTGGTGGGCCGGGTCGCCAACTCCCTCGGCCACACAGCCGACTTCCTCGCCGACCGTCGCGCGCACCCCGAACCCGCCGCCGACGCCGACCTGTTCCTCACCGCCGAGCAGTCCCTGCTCCTCGGGCACCCCCTGCACCCCACGCCCAAGAGCAGGGAAGGGCTCTCCGAGGCCGAGGCCCGGCTCTACTCGCCGGAGCTGCGCGGCTCCTTCCCGCTCCACTGGATGGCCGTCGACCGCTCCGTACTCGCCACCGACTCGGCCTGGACCGAACAGGGCCGTGTGCTCCCCGCAGACGTGCTCACGGGCCGACTCCTCGGCGATCACCCCCTCCCCGAAGGCACCGTCGCGCTGCCCCTGCACCCGTGGCAGGCCCGGGACCTGGCCCACCGTCCTGCCGTACGCAAGCTCCTCGACGCCGGCCTGCTGCACGACCTCGGGCCCCTGGGAGCCCCCTGGCACCCCACCTCCTCCATCCGTACGGTGCACCGCCCCGGCGCGCCCGCCATGCTCAAGCTCTCCCTCGGCGTACGCATCACCAACTCCCGCCGGGAGAACCTCCGCAAGGAACTCCACCGCGGCGTCGAGGTCCACCGGCTGCTGCGCAGCGGCCTCGGCAAGGAGTGGGGGGCCGCGCACCCCGGCTTCGACATCGTCCGCGACCCCGCCTGGCTCGCCGTGGACACCACGGACGGCGAACCCGTCACCGGACTCGACGTCATGCTGCGCCACAACCCGTTCGGACCGGCGGACGACGCCGTCTGCATCGCGGGGCTGACCGCGCCGCGCCCGTACCCCGGCCGTACCGGGACGTACTCGCGTCTGGCCGAGATCGTCTCCGGGCTCGCGGCCCGTACCGGCCGCCCGGAGGGCGCGGTCGCCGCCGAGTGGTTCCTGCGCTATCTGGACCAGGTCGTACGCCCCGTACTGTGGCTGGACGGTACGGCCGGGATCGCCCTGGAGGCGCACCAGCAGAACACGCTGGTCATCCTCGACCCGGCCGGCTGGCCCGTCGGCGGACGCTACCGCGACAACCAGGGCTACTACTTCCGCGAGTCCCACCGCGCCGCGCTGGAGCGCAGGCTCCCGGGCATCGGATCCGTCAGCGACACCTTCGTGTCCGACGCCGTCACCGACGAACGCTTCGCCTACTACCTCGGCATCAACAACGTCCTCGGCCTGATCGGCGCGTTCGGCTCCCAGGGCCTCGCCGACGAACGCGTCCTCATCGCGGCCCTGCGGCGCTTCCTGGCCGGCGCGGCCGACCTCGGCTCGTCCCTCCCCGGCCTGCTCCTGGACAGCGCCACGCTCCGCTGCAAGGCCAATCTGCTCACCCGGCTGCACGGACTGGACGAACTCGTCGGCCCGGTGGACACCCAGTCCGTCTACGTCACCCTCGCCAACCCCCTGCGTACGTAATGGAACATGAGGACCCGTCAGTACTGCTGAGAGGAGAGCGCCACTGTGCCTTCCACCGAAGCGAGCACCGACACCGGAACCGGCCCCGGGTCACCCCCGCGCGGGGCCGTCCCCCCGCCGTCCGACGACGCACCCACCGGTGATCTGCTCGACACCCCGGCGGCGTGGGGTCCCACCGCCACCGCCGCCGGGGTCCTCCAACTCGTCCCAGTCCGGATGGAGCGTGACCTCGCCCTGGTCAGCCGGTGGATGAACGATCCGGCAGTCGCCGCGTTCTGGCACCTCCCGGGCCCGGAGTCCGTCACCGAAGCCCATGTGCGGCCCCAGGTCGACGGCGACGGACGCACGATCCCCTTCCTCGGCGTGCTCGACGGGGTCCCCATGAGCTACTGGGAGCTGTACCGCGCCGACCTCGACCCCCTCGCACGCCACTACCCCGCGCGCCCCCACGACACCGGGGTCCATCTGCTGCTCGGCGGGGGCGCGGACCGTGGCCGCGGGGTCGGCACCCTCCTGCTGCGGGCCGTCGCCGATCTGGTCCTCGACCACCGGCCCCGGTGCGCGCGTGTCGTCGCCGAGCCCGATCTGCGCAACACCCCCTCCGTCTCCGCGTTTCTCAGCGCCGGCTTCCGCTTCGCCGCGGAGATCGACCTGCCCGACAAACGCGCCGCCCTCATGGTCCGCGACCGTGCCCTGCGCGACCTTCTGTGAATGACCCGCCGTTCCCCCCAGCCCCGTACATCCGTTCGGGTCCGCTCCCGCGGACCACCCCGCTCACCCCGTACGTCCCGCTCCTGCCCATCGGTTCCCTCCCGAGGAGTTCTCGTGCCGACCTCCCCTGCTTCCCCCGCATCGCCCGCCTCCTCCACCACTCCTGCCACCCTCGCCATATCCGACCCCACCGGCTCCATAGCCACCCCCGGTACGGCGGCCGCAGACGGCTCGCCCGCCCCGGGCACGCTCTACGCCCCGCCCGAGCTGAACCCGGCCGCGTGGGAGCGCGCCGCCGGCCGACTGCTCGCCAAGACGCTCGGGGAGTTCGCGTACGAGGGCATCATCGATCCCGAGCCCGTACCGGCGCCCGGATCCGGGACCGGCCACCACGTCCTCACCCTCGACGACGGCGAGACGCTCACCTTCCGGGCCGAGCGCGGCGCGTACGGACACTGGCGCGTCGACCCCGGCTCCATACGCTGCGACGAAGAGCCCTTCACCGACCCCCTGCGCTTCCTGTTGCTGGCGCGGCGGCTGCTCGGGCTGGACGGCACCACCCTCGGCCATCTCGTGCGGGAACTCACCACCACCCTCGCCGCCGACGCCAAGCTCGACCACACCGCCCTGAGCGCCGCGGAACTCGCCGACCTCGGCTACGCGGAGCTGGAAGGGCATCAGACCGGCCATCCCTGGATCGTTCTCAACAAGGGCCGCGTCGGGTTCTCCGCCACCGACGCGGACCGCTGGGCGCCCGAGGGCCGCGCCCCGGCCACCCTTCCCTGGATCGCGGTCAGCACCACCCTCGCCACCTACCGGGGCGTCGCCTCGCTCGCCACCCCGGAACAGCTCTACGCGTTCGAACTCGACGACGCCGTACGCGACCGCTTCGACACCGTGCTCCGGGACCGAGGCCTCGACCCCGCCGCCTATCTCTACCTGCCGGTCCACCCCTGGCAGTGGGACGAGGTGCTGCTCCAGCTCTACGCGCCCGCCATAGCCGGCGGAGCGATCGTCCCGCTCCTCACCGACGGTGACCTGCGGCTGCCGCAGCAGTCGATCCGCACGTTCCTCAACGTCCGGCGGCCCGACCGGCACACGGTCAAGCTGCCGCTGTCCATCCTCAACACCCTCGTCTGGCGCGGACTGCCCACCGAACGCACCCTCGCCGCCCCCGCCGTCACCGCGTGGATGCACGGCGTACGCGACGCGGACCCGTTCCTCCGCGACGAGTGCCGGGTCATCCTCCTCGGCGAAGTCGCCTCCGTGACCGTCGAGCACCCTCTCTACGACCACCTCCCCGAAGTCCCTTACCAGTACAAGGAACTGCTCGGCACGATCTGGCGCGAGCCCCTCCAGACCCAACTGGCCCTGGGCGAACGCGCCCGTACGCTCGCCTCGCTCATCCATACGGATCCGGCGGGCCGCGCGTTCACCGCCGAACTGGTCGCGCGCTCCGGGCTCACCCCCGAGGAGTGGCTGCGCCGCCTCTTCGCGGCGCTGCTCCCCGCGCTGCTGCACTTCCTCTACCGCTACGGGACGGTCTTCTCCCCGCACGGCGAGAACGCCATCGTCGTCTTCGACGACCAGGACGTGCCCGTACGGCTCGCGATGAAGGACTTCGTCGACGACGTGAACCTCAGCGCCCGGCCGCTGCCCGAGCACGACGCGATGCCCGACGACGTGAAGGCCACTCTTCTCACGGAAGAGCCCGGCTTTCTCCCGCAGTTCATCCATTCAGGGCTCTTCGTCGGCGTCTTCCGCTACCTGGCACCGCTGTGCGCCGACCAACTGGACGTGCCGGAGGACGTGTTCTGGTCCCTCGTACGGGCGGAGATCCTGCGCCACCAGGCCAGGTTCCCGGAGCTGAAGGAGCGCTTCGAGACATTCGACCTGCTCACGCCGCGTATCGAGCGTCTCTGCCTCAACCGTAACCGGCTGCATCTCGACGGTTACCGGGACCGCTCCGACCGTCCGCACGCCGCGGTGCACGGTACGGTGCCCAATCCGCTTGCCGTCGTACAGCCGAGCGATTGAGCGTCGTTGTCGGTGGTGCCCCGTAGGGTGGTCGGGCTATGACGAAGCCATCACTCCCCGAGCTCCTCCACGCCGCCGTCAGCTCCGTCGGCGGCGTGGAACGGCCAGGCCAGGTCACCATGGCCGAGGCCGTCGCCCAAGCCATCGACGACCCCTCCCACCTGCTCGTCCAGGCCGGCACCGGCACCGGAAAGTCCTTGGGCTATCTGGTGCCGGCCCTGGCCCACGGAGAGCGGGTCGTGGTGGCCACCGCGACGCTGGCCCTCCAGCGCCAGCTCGTGGAGCGCGATCTGCCGCGCACGGTCGACGCGCTGCATCCGCTGCTGCGCCGCCGCCCCGAGTTCGCCATGCTCAAGGGGCGGTCCAACTACCTCTGTCTGCACCGGCTGCACGAGGGCGTGCCGCAGGACGAGGAGGAGGGCCTCTTCGATCAGTTCGAGGCCGCCGCGCCGACCAGCAGGCTGGGCCAGGACCTGCTGCGGATGCGGGACTGGGCGGACGAGACGGAGACGGGCGACCGGGACGACCTGACGCCGGGTGTCTCCGACCGCGCCTGGTCGCAGATCTCCGTCTCGTCCCGGGAGTGCCTGTCCGCGTCGAAGTGCGCGTACGGCGCGGAGTGCTTCGCCGAGCTGGCGCGGGAGCGGGCCAAGCTCGCCGATGTCGTGGTGACCAATCACGCGCTGCTGGCGATCGACGCGATCGAGGGCGCCCCGGTGCTTCCGCAGCACGAGGTGCTGATCGTGGACGAGGCCCATGAGCTGGTCTCCCGGGTCACCGGCGTGGCCACCGGGGAGCTGACCCCGGGGCAGGTCAACCGCGCCGTACGCCGCTCCGCGAAGCTGGTGAACGAGAAGGCGGCGGACGCGCTCCAGACGGCGGCCGAGACCTTCGAGCGGCTGATGGAGCTGGCCCTGCCCGGCCGTCTGGAGGAGATCCCCGAGGATCTCGGCTTCGCGCTGATGGCGCTGCGGGACGCGGCACGCACGGTCATCTCGGCGATCGGCGCGACCCGCGACAAGTCCGTGCAGGACGAGGACGTCGTACGGAAGCAGGCGCTCGCATCCGTGGAGTCCGTGCACGGCGTGGCGGAGCGGATCGCCAACGGCTCCGAGTGGGACGTCGTCTGGTATGAGCGGCACGACCGGTTCGGGGCGTCCCTGCGGGTCGCGCCCCTCTCCGTGTCGGGGCTGCTGCGGGAGAAGCTGTTCACCGACCGTTCGGTGGTGCTCACCTCCGCCACACTCAAGCTCGGCGGTGACTTCAACGGGGTGGGCGCGTCGCTCGGTCTGGCACCGGAGGGCACGGAGGGCGACGATGTCCCGCAGTGGAAGGGCATCGACGTCGGCTCGCCCTTCGACTACCGCAAGCAGGGCATTCTCTATGTCGCCCGCCATCTCTCGCCGCCGGGGCGGGAGGGGACGCGCGGCGACATGATGGATGAGCTGGCGGAGCTGGTGGAGGCCGCGGGCGGACGGACGCTGGGGCTCTTCTCGTCCATGCGGGGAGCCCAGGCGGCGGCCGAGGAGCTGCGGAGCCGACTGGACGCGCCGATCCTGCTCCAGGGCGAGGAGACGCTGGGCGAGCTGATCAAGGCGTTCGCCGCCGATCCGAAGACCTGTCTCTTCGGCACACTGTCGCTGTGGCAGGGCGTCGATGTGCCGGGTCCCAGCTCCCAGCTCGTGGTGATGGACCGGATCCCGTTCCCGCGTCCGGACGATCCGCTGATGAGCGCGCGGCAGAAGGCCGTGGAGGAAGGCGGCGGCAATGGCTTCATGGCCGTGGCCGCCACGCATGCCGCGCTGCTGATGGCCCAGGGCGCCGGCCGTCTGGTCCGGGCGACGGGGGACCGGGGTGTGGTCGCCGTCCTCGACCCGAGGCTGGCCAATGCCCGCTACGGCAGCTTTCTGCGGGCCTCGCTGCCCGATTTCTGGTACACCACGGACCTCAATCAGGTGCGGCGGTCGCTGGCGACGATCGACGAGGCCGCCCGGGCGGACGGGCGGTAGCCCCCCCCATGACGTTGCGGTACACGTGAGGTCGGCGTGTACCGCAACTGGATCCTGCTGTGCCACGTACCCCGACCGTATGAACGGCGCGGGCCGCGCATTCCCCGTACGTACCGTGCCCGGTGGAGCCCGGTGGAGCCCGGTGTGGCTGGTCGCCTTTCAGGCCCGGCTCAGGCTCGGCTCAGACACGGCGCAGGACGGCGACCACCTTGCCGAGGATGGTCGCCTCATCACCGGGGATCGGCTGGTACGCCGCGTTGTGCGGGAGCAGCCAGACATGGCCGTCCTCGCGGCGGAAACGCTTGACCGTCGCCTCGCCGTCCAGCATCGCGGCCACGATGTCGCCGTTCTCCGCGACGGGCTGGCGGCGGACCGTCACCCAGTCGCCGTCGCAGATCGCCGCCTCGATCATCGAGTCACCGACGACCTTCAGTACGAACAGCTCGCCGTCGCCCACCAGTTGGCGGGGGAGCGGGAAGACGTCCTCGACGGACTCCTCCGCGAGGATCGGCCCGCCGGCGGCGATCCGGCCGACCAGCGGGACGTACGAGGCGGCGGGCTTGCCCGTCGTGTCCGTCTGTTGCGTGCTCGGCTGGTCCGACCCCCGGACCTCGTACGCCCTCGGCCGGTGCGGGTCGCGGCGCAGGAAGCCCTTGCGCTCCAGGGCCATCAGCTGGTGCGCCACCGACGAGGTGCTGGAGAGCCCCACGGCCTGGCCGATCTCCCGCATCGAGGGCGGGTATCCCCGCCGCTGCACGGAGTCACGGATGACTTCGATCACCCTGCGCTGCCGGTCCGTGAGGCCCGAGCTGTCCGCCCTGATCCCCGGAGGTCGGCCGGGCATCGAACGGGTGGGCTTGGCGCCCTCCGGGTTCGTGGCTGTGTCATTCACATTCATGGCATGCACCGGATCGAGTCGGCCCTGGGAGCGGTCCTGGGCAGTGATGGTGGCACTGTCTGCGGTGGTGGTCACGGTGGCCCCTCTCGAAATGTTCTCCCTAGCTGGACAACGGTAGTAGCTTTCGAAAGGTTGCGCCAAACACACGTTCGAGTGAAAAATTGCGGAGTGTCTGCCCTGGGCGGCCGACTGGGTGTATGAGCAGGTTCTTCCGGGTGGCGCGCCGGGTGCGGAGCCCGCTCACGGCGGTCGATGCGGGCCCGGTCCCGAGCTGTTTCGCCGGCCGCTTCCGGCCATCTCGCCGACATCTGCCGCGCCCCGTCGACGGGCCGTCGCTGGGGCGTGCGGGACCCGTCGACGAGCCGTCCATGGGCCGCCCGTGAGCCGTTCGCACGGCTGCCCCGGGGGCGCGGGAACATGCCCTCCGGGCCACTCCAGTCTCGCATCCGGCGGCCCGCGATCCCTGGCGCCGCGCCCTTCCCGTACTCTCGTGGCCGGTCGCCGCGGCCCCGCCGCACCCGCCCCGACGCGCGACACGCGCTGGGCCTAGGATGGCGGCCAAACCCCAGATCTAGTGGTTGGATTGTCGCAGCCACCCAGAAGTTGTGGTCCCGGGTCTTCGGGCTCCGAGGTCATCGCCTATGCTGGGGGTTGCTTCGAGGGCCTTTTCCGGGCCCTGACGGGGCTATTCAGTCGTGCTGTGAAGGAGGGGTTGGGAGCCATGCACTGTCCCTTCTGCAGGCACCCCGACAGCCGGGTCGTCGACAGTCGCACCACCGACGACGGGACGTCCATCCGACGCCGCCGCCAGTGCCCCGACTGCTCCCGCCGTTTCACGACGGTGGAGACCGCGTCGCTGATGGTGATCAAGCGCAGCGGCGTCACCGAACCCTTCAGCCGCACCAAGGTCATCTCCGGCGTGCGCAAGGCATGCCAGGGGCGGCCGGTCACCGAGGACGCCCTCGCCAAACTCGGCCAGCGGGTCGAGGAGGCGGTGCGCGCCACCGGCAGCGCCGAGCTGACCACCCACGACGTGGGGCTGGCCATACTCGGCCCGTTGCAGGAACTCGACCTCGTCGCGTACCTGCGGTTCGCGTCCGTGTACCGGGCGTTCGATTCACTGGAAGACTTCGAGGCCGCCATCGCGGAACTGCGCGAGCGGCCTCCCTCGGAGGAAAGCGGCACCGGCGAGACCCTTGAGGTCCCCGTGCCCGCCACCGCCGCGGACTGACCGGCCGGCTCGATCCCGGCCGCTCCGCGGCGACCAAGACCCGTCACGGGTGCGCTGTTCGCGTGCCCGAGGCATCAGACACACACTCCGTGCCTGGGAAGAACAGGGCGCGGCAGGGCGTTTTTGTACGTATATGGGAGGCGGCATGACAGAGACGGCGAGCGGCCAGGCACGAGGTTCCCGCACCAAGGGGACCAAGGCCGGTAAGGGGCTGCGTATCGAGCGGATCCACACCACCCCCGGCGTGCATCCGTACGACGAGGTGGCCTGGGAGCGCCGTGACGTCGTCATGACCAATTGGCGCGACGGCTCGGTCAATTTCGAGCAGCGTGGCGTCGAGTTCCCCGACTTCTGGTCGTTGAACGCGGTCAACATCGTCACCAGCAAGTACTTCCGCGGGGCCGTCGGCACCCCGCAGCGCGAGACCGGGCTCAAGCAGCTCATCGACCGGATCGTGAAGACGTACCGCAAGGCCGGTGAGGAGCACCAGTACTTCTCGTCGCCCGCCGACGCCGAGATCTTCGAGCACGAGCTGGCGTACGCCCTCCTGCACCAGGTCTTCAGCTTCAACTCGCCCGTGTGGTTCAACGTCGGCACGCCCCAGCCGCAGCAGGTCTCCGCCTGCTTCATCCTGGCCGTCGACGACTCCATGGACTCGATCCTGGACTGGTACAAGGAAGAGGGGATGATCTTCAAGGGAGGATCGGGCGCGGGCCTGAACCTCTCCCGGATCCGCTCCTCCAAGGAACTCCTCTCCTCCGGTGGCAACGCCTCCGGTCCCGTCTCCTTCATGCGCGGCGCCGACGCCTCCGCCGGAACGATCAAGTCCGGTGGCGCTACCCGGCGCGCGGCCAAGATGGTCATCCTCGATGTCGACCATCCCGACATCGAGGACTTCATCGAGACCAAGGTGAAGGAGGAGGAGAAGATCCGCGCCCTGCGCGACGCGGGCTTCGACATGGACCTGGGCGGCGACGACATCACGTCCGTCCAGTACCAGAACGCCAACAACTCCGTCCGGGTCAACGACGAGTTCATGAAGGCCGTCGAGGCCGGCGGAAAGTTCGGGCTGCGCGCCCGGATGACCGGTGACGTCATCGAAGAGGTCGAGGCGAAGTCCCTCTTCCGCAAGATGGCCGAGGCCGCATGGGCCTGCGCCGACCCGGGCATCCAGTACGACGACACGATCAACCACTGGCACACCTGCCCCGAGTCCGGCCGGATCAACGGCTCGAACCCGTGCAGCGAGTACATGCACCTGGACAACACCTCGTGCAACCTGGCCTCGCTGAACCTGATGAAGTTCCTCAAGGACGACGGCAAGGGCAACCAGTCCTTCGAGTCCGAGCGCTTCGCCAAGGTCGTCGAGCTGGTCATCACCGCGATGGACATCTCCATCTGCTTCGCGGACTTCCCGACGCAGAAGATCGGCGAGAACACCCGCGCCTTCCGCCAGCTCGGCATCGGCTACGCCAACCTCGGCGCGCTGCTGATGGCCACGGGCCACGCGTACGACTCGGACGGCGGCCGGGGCTTGGCCGGCGCCATCACCTCCCTGATGACGGGCACGTCCTACCGCCGCTCCGCCGAGCTGGCCGCGGTCGTCGGTCCGTACGAGGGCTTCGCCCGCAACGCCGAGCCGCACAAGCGCGTCATGAAGCAGCACTCCGACGCCAACGGCGCGGCCGTCCGCGTCGACGACCTGGACAGCCCGGTCTGGGCCGCCGCCACGGAGGCGTGGCAGGACGTGCTGCGCCTCGGTGAGAAGAACGGATTCCGCAACGCCCAGGCGTCGGTCATCGCGCCCACCGGCACCATCGGTCTCGCGATGTCCTGCGACACCACGGGTCTGGAGCCGGACCTCGCGCTGGTCAAGTTCAAGAAGCTGGTCGGCGGCGGCTCGATGCAGATCGTCAACGGCACGGTGCCGCAGGCGCTGCGCCGGCTCGGCTACCAGGCCGAGCAGATCGAGGCGATCGTCGAGCACATCGCCGAGCACGGTGTGGTGGTCGACGCGCCCGGACTGAAGCCCGAGCACTACGAGGTCTTCGACTGCGCGATGGGCGAGCGCTCCATCTCCGCGATGGGCCACGTCCGCATGATGGCGGCCATCCAGCCGTGGATCAGCGGCGCGCTGTCCAAGACGGTGAACCTGCCGGAGAGCGCCACCGTCGAGGACGTCGAGGAGGTCTACTTCGAGGCGTGGAAGATGGGCGTCAAGGCGCTCGCGATCTACCGCGACAACTGCAAGGTCGGCCAGCCGCTCTCCGCCAAGAAGAAGGAGGAGAAGGTCGCGGAGAAGGCCGAGGAGACCATCCGCGAGGCCGTCGAGAAGGTCATCGAGTACCGTCCGGTCCGCAAGCGCCTCCCCAAGGGCCGGCCCGGCCTCACCACCTCCTTCACGGTGGGCGGCGCCGAGGGCTACATGACCGCCAACTCCTACCCGGACGACGGTCTCGGTGAGGTCTTCCTCAAGATGTCGAAGCAGGGCTCGACGCTCGCGGGCATGATGGACGCCTTCTCGATCGCCGTCTCGGTCGGTCTGCAGTACGGCGTGCCGCTGGAAACGTACGTCTCCAAGTTCACGAACATGCGCTTCGAGCCGGCCGGGATGACGGACGACCCGGACGTGCGGATGGCGCAGTCGATCGTCGACTACATCTTCCGCCGTCTCGCCCTGGACTTCCTGCCCTTCGAGACCCGCTCCGCGCTCGGCATCCACTCGGCCGAGGAGCGCCAGCGACACCTGGACACCGGTTCGTACGAGCCGGTCCACGACTCCGGCGTCGAGGGCGTCCTCGACAGCGAGAGCCTGGCCACCCCGGCCCCGTCCCGTCCGGCCACCGCCCCGCCGGCGCCCGCCGCGCCCGCGGCGACGGTGATCCCGGCCCCCAAGGAGGCGCACACCTCGGCCGAACTGGTCGAGATGCAGCTCGGTATCAGTGCCGACGCACCGCTCTGCTTCTCCTGCGGTACGAAGATGCAGCGGGCCGGGTCCTGCTACATCTGCGAGGGGTGCGGCTCCACCAGCGGCTGCAGCTGAGCCGCGGGGGACCGGGCCGCGACGGGCCGAACCGTCGCCGCGGCGACGAGGCGGTCCGGTGGCAGGGGTAGTCCCGTAACACTCCGAGGGGCGGTGGGCCGAAGCAGCCCGCCGCCCCTCAGGCGGTGCCCATCAGGGCGCCGAAGGACTGCGGGTCCGTGTCGAAGCCGCGCAGGACCTGACCGAACCGCCAGGTGCCCGACCCGTCCCGGGTGAACTCGGCGAACGTCGCCGCCGTCGCGTCGCCCACGCCCGTGAAGCCGTGCGCCGACAGCTCCGTGTACCCCTCCGCCAGACGGACCGAGGCGTTGGCTATGTCCCCGAACGTCCGGCGGCCGTTCTGCTGCTGGATGGCGACGCCCACCACCACGCGGCGGTAGTCCGCTCCCAGACGGTCCAGCTCCAGCGTCATCTCCTCGTCGGAGCCGAAGCCCTGGCCCGTACGGCTCTCGCGGTCCAGCGTGATCGTCCCGTCCGGGGAACGGCTGCCGAAGTGGACCAGATAGGCCGGGGTGTCGGGGGCGTCCGACGTGTAGGTCGCGGCGACGAGGTCCAGGTCGTGTGGGGCCTGGCCCCTGGGGCTGGGATCCCATTTGAGGGTGACCTCGATCTTGGACACGCCTCTGTTGAAACTGCTCACCAGTCTTCCCCTCCTCGGAACCGGTGCGGATCTCCGGACCTGTGTACAAGGCTAGACCGCGCCACCGACAAGCCGCCGCCGCATCTGGCCAGTTGACGCCACCTTGGCCGATACTCGACAGGTCCGGCGCCGCCGCGGGGACCCTGCCGTGCGCCGTCCGAGCGTGACCGAGGCCACGTCCCGCCCCGTACGATGGCGCGGTGCTGGTCAAGTGGATTCGCTGCACCGTGATCGACCGTCGAGGTTTTGAACGCGGGCAGCGGAAATGGGCGGGGTTGCTCGGTGAGCCGGGATTCAGGGGGCAGGGCGGGGGATGGAGCAGGTCGCGGCCGGCCGTCGTCCATGTCTTCACGTTCTGGGAGAGCCGCGCGTTCTACGACTCGTTCATGGCGCGCTCGCACGACCGGCTGTCCGCCTCGCAGTCCGGGACGTACAAGGACATCCAGGTCAAGCTCTTCGACTACCGCTTCGATGTGAAGACCGGCTTCGAGCCGCGTTTCAGTGACGCGGACGTGGTCCGGGTCGCGCACTCCCGGGTGCACGAGGAACGGGTGGAGCACTTCGCCCTCATGCAGGAGAAGGTGTGGAACCCGGCGATGGCCGGCTCGCCCGGGATGGTGCGCGGGCTCTTCGGTGAGGCGCCGGGACACGAGTTCATCGTCCTCTCCATGTGGCAGTCGGCGGCCGAGCACGGCAAGTACCGCGTCGAGCGGGTCGAACGGCTGACGCTCCGTGCCCAGACGGCCACCGATGTCGCGGCGCTGACCGGGGACGTCATCGACCTGGAGCCTTCCTGGACCGTGTGATCTAGGGTCGTGTCATGGCACGACCGCGGCGCATTGTCCTTGTCCGGCACGGCGAGTCGGAAGGCAACGCAGATGACACGGTGTACGAGCGCGAGCCCGACCATGCCCTGAGGCTGACCGAGAAGGGCCGCAGACAGGCCGAGGAGACCGGGGTACGGCTGCGCGAGCTGTTCGGCCGGGAACCGGTCAGCGTCTTCGTCTCGCCCTACCGCCGTACCCACGAGACCTTCGAGGCGTTCGGTCTCGACCCCGGCCAGGTGCGGATACGCGAGGAGCCCCGGCTGCGCGAGCAGGACTGGGGAAACTGGCAGGACAGAGAGGACGTACGCCTCCAGAAGGCCTACCGCGACGCATACGGGCACTTCTTCTACCGCTTCGCCCAGGGGGAGTCGGGGGCCGATGTCTACGACCGCGTCGGGGCCTTCCTGGAGTCGCTGCACCGCAGCTTCGAGACTCCCGACTCGCCGGAGAACGTCCTGCTGGTGACGCATGGGCTGACCATGCGGCTGTTCTGCATGCGGTGGTTCCACTGGTCGGTCGCGGAGTTCGAGTCGCTGTCCAACCCGGGCAACGCCGAGTACCGGATCCTGAAGATCGGCGCCGACGGCCGCTACACCCTCGACCGGCCGTTCGAACAGTGGCGAGTCCCCGAGCCGTACGGCCGCACCGGATAAACCCGCACAGGTGGGGCTTGTACCGGCTAAAATGCCTGTTCGATGACCTCTGATTCCGTATCCGGCCGGCGCTTCGAACGCGCCCTGGCCAGCCTCCGGGGGCTGGCCGTGGGAGACGCCCTGGGCTCCCAGTTCTTCGTACCCGCCAACTATCCGCTGCTGGGCCGCCGCGCGCTGCCGACCGGCGACTGGCAGTGGACCGACGACACCGAGATGGCCGCGTCGGTGGTGGCCGTCCTGGCCGCCCACCACCGCGTCGACCAGGACGCCCTCGCGCGTTCCTTCGCCGTGCACCACGACTTCGACCGCGGCTACGGCCCCGCGGTGAACCGGATGCTCCGGCTGATCAGGGAGGGCGGCGACTGGCGCGAGCTGGCCGCCGGGCTCTTCGACGGCCAGGGCTCCTGGGGCAACGGGGCGGCAATGCGGATCGCGCCGCTCGGCGCCTGGTACGCGGACGACCCCGAGCAGGCCACGCACCAGGCGGAGATCTCCGCGTACACCACCCACCAGCACCGCGAGGCCGTGGCGGGCGCCATGGCGGTGGCCGCGGCGGCCGCCCTCGCCGCCGCCCCGGACGGACCGCCCACGGCGGAGGCGCTGCTCGACGGGGTGGTGGCGCTGGTGCCGCGCAGCGCGGTCGGGGCGGGGCTGCGCCGGGCCAGGGACCTGCTGGACTACGACGACCCGGGCACCGTCGCCGCCGTGCTCGGCTGCGGGCGCCGCACTTCCGCCCACGACACCGTGCCGTTCGCCCTCTGGTCGGCGGCGCGCGGCCTCGGCGACTACGAGCGGGCCTTCTGGACGACGGCCCAGGCCGGTGGCGACGTCGACACCAACTGCGCCATCGTCGGAGGAGTGGTCGCCGCCGAGGGGGCGCGCGGGGCGGCGCCGGAGCAGTGGCGGGAGCGTACGGAGGCGCTGCCGGGGTGGCTGACGGTACGGGCCGACCGCTGACGGCGGCCTGGTGACGGCCGCTCGCTGACGGCAGCCCGGCGACGGGCCGCTTGCCTGTCGTCGGACCCGTGACATGCGGGCGCGTACGCCGGAGTACGGGCGGGCGTACGCGCCGGGGCGTGCGGCTTACGGGGCAGTATGCGCCGTTCATTGTCACGGCCCTGCCACAGCCGTCCACCCGGAGGCCTGCCTCCGCGCGACGTGTGCCTACTCTTTCGGCCACGCCGCCGTGTTGATCTTCCACTGGCGCGCGCCGATCGAGACACCGGGTTCCGCGCGCCGCTCCTCCGCCGCGTACGGGCCCGGTCGGGAGGGGGTCCCGTGACAGATTCACCGTCCGTACCAGAGAGAGTGTCCACACCCGGGCCGGCCGGGAAACCGGAGCCGGACCCGGCGGGAGAAGCCGCCGCGCGGGGCACGGGGGCCGAACCGCGCGGCATGGAAGCCGAACCGCGGGACGCGGAGGCCGAACCGCGCGGCATGGAAGCCGAACCACGGGACGCGGAGGCCGAACCGCGGGACGCCGTGCCCTCGCCGTCCGCCGCACGGCCGTACACGCACGTCAAGCCGCCCCACCGGGGGGCCCAGCCCCCGCCCGCGCGCCCGTACCCGGAGCCGTGGCAGCAGTGGCAGCCCCGGCGCGCCGAACCGCCCGCCTGGCTGGCCGAGGTCAGGCCCGAGCCGCCCGCCCGGATCAGGACCGCCACCCTCTGGTCGGTCCTGGCGACCGCGCTGCTCAGCTCCCTGCTGCTGCGCGACGGTCTCGGGGTGAACCTGCTGCTCGTGGCCGTCCCCGCCGCTCTCGCCGCGTTCTTCTCCGCTCAGGCCGCGGGCCGGCTGCCCCGCCCCTGGACGCTGGTCTGGGCGGTCGGCGGCCTCGCCCTGCTGACCGTGCCCGCGCTGCGGGACGCCGGTCTGCCCACCTTTCTCGCGGTCGTCTCCGCCGCGGCGCTCGGCGCGCTGGCGCTGGGCGGCAGCCGCACCTGGACGGGGGCGCTCCTCGGTCTGCCCGGACTGTTCGGCGCGGCCGGCCCCGGCACGGTCTGGGCCCTGCGCGGGCTGCGTGAGCGCGCGGGCGGTACCCGGGGGCGGGTGGCCCCCGTCCTGCGCGCTGTCGTCGTCGCCGCCGGCCTGCTGATCGTGTTCGGCACGCTCTTCGCGAGTGCCGACGCCGCGTTCGCCGAGATCCTCGGCTCGCTCACCCCCGACGTCTCCGTCTCCGAGGGGCCCTGGCAGGGCGTCCTCTTCGCGCTCGGACTCTTCGGCGCCCTGGCCGCCGCGCACACCGCCGCGTCGCCGCTGCGCTGGGACCGGGTGACCGTAAGCCCGGGGCGGCCCCGAGGCCGTACGGAGTGGGCGCTTCCGCTGATCGTCCTCAATCTGCTCTTCGCGGCGTTCATCGCCGTTCAGCTCGTGGTGCTCCTCGGCGGCTACGACAAGGTGGTGGCGGAGACGGGCCTGATGCCCGCTCAGTACGCCCGCCAGGGCTTCTGGCAGCTCCTGTGGGTCACGGTGCTGGTCCTGGTGGTCATGGTGGTCGCCGGGCGCTGGGCCCCGCGAGGCGGAGCGCGCGACGCCGTCCTGGTCCGCACCGTCCTGGGCGCGCTCGGCGTGCTGACCCTCGTCGTGGTCGCCAGCGCGCTGCGCCGGATGGACCTGTACGTCGACGCGTTCGGCCTGACCCGGCTGCGGGTCTCCGTGGCGGCGGTGGAGCTGTGGCTCGGGCTCGTGATCGTCCTGATGCTGGTGGCCGGGGCGATCGGGGGCCGCTGGCTGCCGCGTGCCGTCGCCGCGAGCGTCGGGGCCGGGGTCCTCGCCTTCGGCCTGGTCTCGCCGGACGCGCTGGTCGCGGAGCGGAACGTACAGCGGTACGAACGCACCGGCACGCTCGACAGCGAGTACGTCCGCGAACTGTCGGCCGACGCGGTGCCGGCGCTGGACCGGCTCCCCGAGCCGCTGCGCTCGTGCTCCCTGCGCGGGATCGCCGTCGAACTGCGGAACGGCGCCGACAAGCCCTGGTACGCGACCAGCCTGTCCGAGAGCAGGGCCCGAGACCTGCTGGCGGAGCGCGGCGTACGGAGTGTCGCCTCCTGCCCTGGGGAGTACCGCTCCGAGCGGTGAACCCGGTGGCCTCATGAACCGGTCCACGGACGGGACTTCGGGCCGCCGCGCCGCCCGGACAAGGGCGGACCCGGACGGTGCGCGACGCCTTGGCCGGCTCCGCCCCGCGGCACGGCCGGTACCCGGTCTGTCGCGCGGCGTGCGGGCGGCGTAACCTGGCAGGTGCCATGCCGTACGAACCACCCACGCACACCGTTGAGCGCTCGCTGCGCGCCACCACAGACGCCAGGATCATCGCCGGCGTCGACGAGGTCGGACGCGGAGCGTGGGCAGGTCCGGTCACGGTGTGTGCGGCCGTCACCGGACTGCGCAGACCCCCGGCGGGACTCACCGACTCCAAGCTCATCACGCCCAAGCGCCGTACGGAGCTGGCCGATGCGCTGGGGGCGTGGGTCACGTCGTACGCCCTCGGGCACTCCTCCCCGGAGGAGATCGACGCCCTCGGGATGACCGCGGCACTCAGGCTCGCCGCCGTACGCGCCCTGGAGGCGCTGCCGGTACGGCCCGACGCGGTGATCCTGGACGGCAAGCACGACTATCTCGGAGGACCCTGGCAGGTGCGTACGGTCATCAAGGGCGACCAGTCCTGTGTCTCCGTGGCGGCCGCCTCGGTGCTCGCCAAGGTGCGCAGGGACGCGATGATGGCCGAACTGGGCGCGGGGTCCGAGGAGTACGTACCGTTCGCGTTCGGCGCCAACGCCGGTTACCCCTCACCGGTGCACCGGGCGGCGCTGGAAGAACGGGGGCCGACAGCGCAGCACCGGCTGTCGTGGTCCTATCTCGACGCGCTGCCCCGGTGGCGGCACCTCAAGAAGGTCCGGGTCCCCGCGCAGGCCGACGCCATGGAAAGCGGGGGCCAACTCGGCTTCGATTTCTGACCGCCGACCACCCGACAGCGGACCATCCGGCGTCCGGAGCATCCGGCTCCGGAACGTCCGGCCGTGGAACGTGAACCTTTCGGAACGCGAGACTTCCGGTGCGGGCCTCCGGGACACCCGGTGACCCGTCCGGCGAACCCCCGCCCGGGTGCCTCGCGGCCTCGGGCACGGGCACGAATGAGCCCACCCACCGATGCTTTTCGCACCGGTGTTTGATAGACATCCAGTCATGCCTCTCATCCCTCAGGAGCCTCAGATTCACGAGAGAGCCCAGGGTCCCAGCGCCACGCCGGCCACCGGTCGCACCGCTTCGACCCCCCGTCCCGTACCCGGTCCGCGTCCCGTCCCCGGGCCGCGCTCCGCGACGACACCGAGGCCCGGACGTCCGGGTCCCGGTCCCGCGAGGCCCGCGCCGCCGGCGCAGCGCTCGCACAGCTCCGCCGGTCAGCCGAAGGCGTCCGGCACCGCCGACTCCGCCCCTTCGACCCCTTCCGCCACCCCTCAGGCTTCCGCCGTCCCCCAGGTCCAGGTGATCCCGGCTCCGGTGGCCGGTGCGCTGGACGCCGCCGAGGGGGCGATCGACCTGCTGCTGGACGCGGGCCGGGCGCCGGGCGACATCCTGGTGCTCACCACCGGCGAACAGCACCCGTGGGCCACCCACGAGCTGTCCTTCGGTGAGAGCGCGTACTGGGCCCAGCACGACGCCCGTGAGGACGTGTTCTTCGCGGACGCCGCCGCCGTCGCCCGCGCGCAGTCCCGGCCCGTCGTGGTCGTCGCCGTCAACGGCGGTGACGACGACGCCGTCGTCAAGGCGCTGCCCCTGGCCCGTGGCCGCGCCACCGCGCTCCTCGTGGTGTGCGGTGACGCCGAGCGGATCAACGCAGTGTTCGGCGCGGGCGTCTGAGCCGTCCGGCACTCGGTGCGCCCGGTGGGCGCGTCCACGTCGGCACGTTTCCGGTGGTGACCCGGCCGCGCCTCCTCAGGAGGGTGGCCGGGCCGCTTCGGGGAGCCGCCCGAAGGGATGTACGCGACGGCCGCTCCGTCTTCGGCGGGCGGCCGTTCAGCGCGCGGCGGTACGGCGCTGCGCCTCCACCGCGCCGCCACCACCGCGCGGCGGTGCGAGGACCGGGTCGGCCGCCGTCTCCGCCAGGCTCGCCGGTGGCGAGTCCGAGCTGGGGCGGCGGCCCCCTCGGCCCTCACCCAGCACCTGCCAGCCGCCGCGCGTCAGCGTGATGTACGCACCGCAGCGCAGCCCGTGCAGCGTGCACGCGTCGCGCAGCCCCCACATCCACGCGCCGTCCTCCTCCGTCCAGCGCTCGTCGCCTTCGCGGCAGTAGAGCAGCACGGCCGTGCGCACCGGCGTACGCCGACGCAGATCGTGCGGGATGACCCGGCGCAGGTGCGCCAACAACGCGTTGCGGAACTCCCAGCCGTCCACCGGCGCGGCGCGCGGCACGAACGACGCGCTGGCGGCCAGCCGTTCCTCGGGATCGAGCACGGCCACCACGGCGGTCGCCGGGGTCGGCGTGTGACGGCTGTGCAGACCGCTGACGACCTCACGGGGATTGCGCAGAAGCGGAATTCCGGCGGCGGCCCACTCGGCGGGTTCGAGCATTCTGGCGAGGCGGCTGACGGAAGCGGCCTGGGCACTGATCGAAGTGGCTGCGGACGGAGCGAATCCGAAGGTCACGTTCCTCCCTTCGCATACGCGCCCATGGTGCGGGCAGAGTCGAGTGGGGACGCGCCGCGGCAGGGCCCTTGCGGAGCGCGAGGAGACCATGCGGGGGCAGTTCCAATTCTCACCGGCGCGGGGGCGCGCGGCAACGAGCAATTGGCGCCACTGGTGGGAATGTGTAGATATGGCGGCTATATAACTGCGCACTCCCGTCGCCTCGTGAGACAGTTGCCCCCGCCCCGGCTCCGCCTCAGCTCTGAACGGCGAGGACCAGCGGAAACACCCCCTCGGCTCCGGCCCTGCGCAGCAGCCGGGTGGCCACCGCGAGCGTCCAGCCGCTCTCCGAGAGGTCGTCGACGAGCAGCACAGGACCGCCGGCCGCCGCCAGCGCCGCCGCCAGCTCCGGCGGCACGGTCAGCGCCTCGTGCAGCCCGCGCACCCGCTGCGCGCCGTTGGTGCGGGAGATCCGGGCGTCGGCCGCCCCCGGCGCGTACGCGACCGTACCGAGCAACGGCATCCTGCCGATCTCCGAGATCCGGGCACCGAGCGAGTCCACCAGCCGGGGCCTGGAACGCGAGGCGACCGTGACCACACCGACCGGCCGGGGTGGCGCGTCCTCGGCGCCCGAGGCCCAACCGCCGGACCCCTTCGCCCAGTCGGCGAGCACACTCACCACGGCGCTCACCACATCGTCGGGCACCGGACCGTCCGTGGCACGCGCCGTCAGTATGGGACGGAGCCGGTTCCCCCAGCCGATGTCGGAGAGCCGCCCCAGGGCCCGGCCGGGGAAGGACTGCTCGCCCTGGGCGATCCGCCCCTTGAGGGAGACCCCGACCGCGGCGAGGCCGGTCGGCCACATCTTGCGGGGCTCCACCTCCACCCCGGGCCTGCCCAGCTCGCCGCGGGCGGCGTCGAGCGCGGCGGTGGTCACCTTGGGCTCGAAGCGCGTCCCCGCGCAGTTGTCGCACCGCCCGCAGGCCACCGCCTCCCCGTCGTCGAGCTGCCGCCGCAGGAACTCCATCCGGCACCCCGACGCCGACGCGTAGTCGCGCATCGCCTGCTGCTCGCTCTGCCGCTGCCGCGCCACCCACGCGTACCGCTCCGTGTCGTACACCCACGGCCGCCCCGTCGACGTCCAGCCGCCCTTGACCCGCCGTACCGCCCCGTCCACGTCCAGCACCTTGAGCATCGTCTCCAGCCGGGTCCGCCGCAGCTCCACCAGCGGCTCCAGTGCGGGCAGCGACAGCGGCCGGTCGGCGTGTTCCAGCACGTCGAGGGTGCGGCGGACCAGCTCCTCCGGCGGGAAGGCCACCGACGCGAAGTACTGCCAGATCGCCTCGTCCTCCTTGCCCGGCAGCAGCAGCACCTCGGCGTGGGCCACCCCGCGCCCCGCGCGCCCCACCTGTTGGTAATAGGCGATGGGGGAGGAGGGCGAACCGAGATGGACCACGAACCCGAGATCGGGCTTGTCGAACCCCATGCCCAGCGCGGACGTCGCCACCAGCGCCTTCACACGGTTCCCCAGCAGATCGTCCTCGGCCTGCTGCCGCTCCGCGTTCTCCGTACGGCCGGTGTACGAGGCCACGGTGTGCCCGCACTGCCGCAGATACGCCGTGACCTCCTCGGCCGCCGCGACCGTCAGCGTGTAGACGATCCCCGATCCCGGCAGCTCCCCGAGGTGGTCGGCGAGCCAGGCCAGCCGGTGCGCCGCGTCCGGCAGGCGGAGCACATGGAGGCTGAGACTCTCCCGGTCCAGCGGCCCGCGCAACACCAGCGCGTCCGTCCCCGCGCCCGTGCCCAACTGCTCGGCGACATCGGAGCTCACACGGGAGTTGGCCGTGGCCGTGGTGGCGAGGACCGGGACACCCGACGGCAGTTCGGCGAGCATCGTGCGCAGCCGCCGGTAGTCGGGGCGGAAGTCATGGCCCCAGTCCGAGATGCAGTGCGCCTCGTCCACCACCAGCAGGCCCGTCGCCGCCGAGAGCCGGGGCAGCACCTGGTCTCGGAAGTCGGGGTTGTTGAGCCGCTCCGGGCTCACCAGCAGGACGTCGACCTCGCCGGCGGACACCTCGTCCTGGATCGCGTCCCACTCCTCCGCGTTGGACGAATTGATCGTCCGGGCACGGATCCCGGCCCGCGCCGCGGCCTCCACCTGGTTGCGCATCAGCGCCAGCAGCGGCGACACGATCACGGTCGGACCCGCGCCCCGGGCGCGCAGCAGCGACGTCGCCACGAAATACACCGCGGACTTGCCCCAGCCCGTGCGCTGGACGACGAGCGCGCGGCGGTGGTCGGCGACGAGCGCCTCGATGGCCCGCCACTGGTCCTCGCGCAGCCGGGCGCCGCCGGTGGCGTCACCGACCAGGCGTGCGAGGACGGCGTCGGCGGAGGCCCGGAGAGCTGCGCGGTCTGCGTTGGTCATGGCCCCATGCAACCCGATGGGTCCGGCAAAGCGCGAATGCGGCCGACGGCCTGTGGACAAGTTATCCACAGGCTCCAGCGGGATCCGGCGGATTCCGGCACGGTCGAGTCATGAACCAGCACCGCGAACACCACGAACCGACCGGATCCGCCGACCAGCAGCAGATCACCCTGCGCAGTCCCGCGGAGCTCGCCGACGCCCTGCCCTATCTCCTCGGATTCCATCCCACCGACTCCGTCGTCATGGTCGCGCTGCACGGCGAGCGCGGCCGCTTCGGCGGGCGGCTCAGGCTCGGCATCCCCCGCTCGCCCAAGGAGTGGCCGCCCGTCGCCGGCCAGCTCGCCGAGTGCCTGATCGAGGGCAGCGAGCGCCGGGGCGCCCGTCCTGACGGCATCGTCGCCTTCCTCTGCCAGGACCCGGGCCCCGACGAGACGGGCCGGCAGGTGATGGAACGGCTGCGCCCCCTCGCCCAGCGGCTGCGCACCGCGTGCGGCGGCCTCGACGTCCCCGTGCACGAGGTGCTCTGCATCTCCGACGGCCGCTTCTGGTCCTACTGCTGCCCCGACCGGCGCTGCTGTCCGCCCGAGGGGACCGGCCTCGCCCTGCCGGGGACATCGGTGATGGCCGCTGCCGCCGCCTACGCCGGGGTGCGGGTGCGGGGGTCGCTGCGGGAGATGGAGGCAGCGCTGACGCCCTGGTCCGCCCCTGCCTCCGTCGAGGCGCAGGAACGGGCGCTCGACCGCGCCGGCGCCTCCCTCGTGCCCAGAATCCTGATCAGTGGGAGCAGGGAACAGGTCGGCGCCGAGACTCTGACACTGGCCCGCTCCCTCCTCGAACGGCTCGGCGGGGCAGGGACCGGCGACCGGACCGGCGCGGACGCCGAGGACGACCGGCTCATCGGGGACGACGAGGCCGCCGCCGTCATCCTCGGCCTCCAGGACCGTGAGACCCGGGACCGGGCCGCGGAGTGGATGGAGGGGCCGGACGCCGCGCCCGCGTTACGGCTCTGGCGCGCGCTGTCCCGCCGCTGTGTCGGACCGTACGCGGAACACGCCACCGCCCCGCTGACCCTGGCCGGCTGGGTCGCCTGGTCCACCGGGGACGACGTGGGGGCCCGGGTCGCCCTCGGGCTCGCCCTGCGCCTCGACCCGAGTTACGTCTTCGCCCAACTGCTTCACCAGGCCTGCAACGAGGGCCTCGACCCCGAGACGCTGCGCCACTGTCTGCGCGAGGAGCGGGTCGCCCGCGCCCTGCCCGGCCCGCGCGCCACGGCCGGCAGGAGCAAGCCCCGGTCCGCGCGCCCGCCGAGGGCACGGAAGACCCCCGAGCCGAAGCAGCCGCGCCCCGGCGCCGGCACGGGGCGTGACCACGGCGCGGTACGGCGGGGCGGACAGCGCGGGACCAGGAGCCGGCGGTGACGGCCGGGAAGCAGCGGGCGAACGGTGTCGGGGGTGAAGTGCGGTAGGCATCAAGTGCGGTGGACATCAAGGGCGGTGGGCGTGAAGGAGGGGGATGTGAAGGGCGGTGGGCGTGAAAGAACAGTGGGCGTGAAGGGCGCGGGCGTGAAAGGCGGTGGGCGCGAATGACGGAAGGAGTGTTTATCGTCAGGCAGACGACTAAGATCGCGGCATGTCGCCCTACGACCCCTCGGCCTACCCGGCATTCGCTGTCACCGTCGATCTGGTGGTGCTCACCGTGCGCCGTCACGCGCTCTGCGCGCTGGTCGTGCGGCGCGGTGAGCCGCCGTTCCAGGGGCGGTGGGCGCTGCCCGGCGGCTTCGTCAAGGCCGACGAGGACCTGGCGGGGGCCGCGGCGCGCGAACTCGTCGAGGAGACCGGGCTCTGTGCCCACGACCCGGTCTCCCCGGCGCCCGGGAACGCCGCCCATCTCGAACAGCTCGCCACGTACGGGGATCCCGGGCGGGATCCCCGTATGCGGGTGGTCAGCGTGGCGCACCTCGCGCTCTCGCCCGACCTGCCCGCGCCCCGGGCCGGCGGAGACGCCAACAGCGCGCGCTGGGCCCCCGTCGACGCGCTGCTCAGCCAGGAGGGCGGGTTCGCCCGGGAGGACGAGCAGCCCGCGCCACTCGCCTTCGACCACGCGCGGATCCTCGCGGACGGGGTGGAGCGGGCCCGCTCCAAGATCGAGTACTCCTCGCTCGCCACGGCGTTCTGCCCGTCCGAGTTCACCGTCGGCGAGCTGCGCAGGGTGTACGAGGCGGTGTGGGGGGTGGTGCTCGATCCCCGCAACTTCCACCGCAAGGTCACCGGCACCCCGGGCTTCCTGGTCCCGTCCGGGGGCACCACCACCCGTCAGGGCGGCCGGCCCGCGCAGTTGTTCCGGGCCGGCGGTGCGACCGTACTCAACCCGCCGATGCTCCGCCCCGAGGTCTGACCCGAAGTCCGACCCGCGCGGTCCGGCGGGGAAGATCCGACGAGTGGAGACTCGAACGGACGCCCTTACCTGGCAAATCGGATATATCGCGTTATCGTGCTGCGGTACCCACTGCCGTCGAGCGGTCTCACCTCCCCGCGAGAGAAGCGATGCTCCAGGCCATCGGACTGACCAGTTCCCCCCGTCGAGACCTGCCACCCGCGGTGGACGATCTCACCTTCGAGGCGCGGCCGGGCGCGGTCACGGCGCTTCTCGGCGCCCCCGGCGCGGGCAAGACCACCGCGCTCCGGCTCATGCTCGAACTCGAACCGGGCCGCGGTGTCACCTACTTCCGCGGGCGTCCGCTCCACCGCGTCGTCCACCCGGCCCGCGAGATCGGGGTCCTCCTCGGCGATGTGCCCGGCCATCCCGCGCGTACCGTCCGCGGCCAGCTCAAACTGGTCTGCGCCGCCGCCGGTGTGCCCGCGTCCCGCGCCGACGAACTCCTCGACGTCGTCGGGCTCGCCCCCCTGGGCGACGAACGGCTCGGGGCCCTGTCGCTCGGTACGGACCGCAGGCTCGGGCTCGCCGTCGCGCTGCTGGGCGACCCGCACACCCTGCTGCTCGACGCGCCGTCCGCGGAGCTCTCACCGCGCGAGAAGAACTGGCTGCACGGGCTGCTGCGGGCCCACGCGGGCCAGGGCGGCACCGTGCTCTACACCACGGACGACCCCAAGGAGGCCGCCCGCGTCTCGGACCGCGTCGTCACCCTCGACGAGGGCCGCCTCGTGGCCGACCAGGACACCGCTTCCTTCGCCCGCACCCGGCTGCGGCCCCGGGTCGCCGTCAGGACCCCGCACGCCGCGCGGCTCGCCGACGCTCTGAGCCGGGAGGCGCGCGCGGCCCGGCGCTCCGTCGAGGTGGTCGCCGAGGCCGGCAGCCTGCTCACCGTCTACGGCAGTAGTTGCCCGGAGATCGGTGAGACCGCCTTCCGGCACGGCGTCCTCGTCCATCAGCTCGCGGACGAGATCGGGGACACGGGTCCAAGGACCGGCCCGGCGCCGTCGCCCGCGACCACCACCGGCTCCGTACCCGGCCCCGCCGCCTCGGAAGCCCGTACGGAAGCCCGTACGGAAGCCCGTACGGAAATCCGCACGGGATCCCGCGCCGACGGGCCCGTTCCGCTCCCGCCGCCCCTGCCGGGCCGCCCGGCCCGCTCCCCGCTCCGGCCCGTCCGCTACGAGCTGCGCCGGATGCTGGGCGTACGGACCGCGCCGCTGATCATGGTCGCCGTCCTCCTCGCCTCCGTCGCCCTCGCCGTCCCCCTCGGCCGTACCGGCGGGACCCCGCTGCCCGGACTGCTCACCGCCTGGCCGGCGATCCTGCCCCTGCCGCCCGCCGTCCTCGGCGCCGGACTGATCGGCGCGCTCTCCTTCGCCGACGAGTACCGCCACCCCACCCTCGCCGGCGCGCGGGGCACCGTCCCGCGCCGGCTCGCCCTGCTCCTCGCCAAGCTCGCCGTCACCGCCGGCGCGGCCCTGTTTCTCGCCCTCCTCGCGGTGCTGGCCGACGGCGCGGCGCTCCGCCTTGTGTACGGCGCCAACGCCGTCCCCGTACCGGACAACTGGGCTTCCCATGCGGCTGGTTGGGCCGGGCTCGCGGTCGGCTGCGCCTGGGCCGGGCTGCTCGGCGCCGGGGTCTTCCGGATCGCGATCGCCGGTATGGCCGCCGTCGTCGCCGTACCGACCCTGGTCGTCCCGCTGCTCCAGAGGGCGTTCGCCGGGCCCTCCGTGCGCTCGGTCGCCGGACTCCCGGGCAGGCTGCGCGACATGGCGTGGCCGCTCTGGCCGCACCAGGCGGACCAGTGGCTGGCGGCGACGTTCAGGCTCGCGGCCCAGCCGGTCGCCGCCGCGCTCACCCTGTCGCTGTCGGCCCTGCTCTGCGCTTATCTGCTCACCGGGCTTCGCCGCAGGGCTCGTTGGTGACCGCGTATGACCGGAGCGTCAGGTCATGGCGGTAACTCCCCTGATAAAGCCCACTTCTTTCCGATAAGGCGTCAATCGAAGGGCGGGCGCCGATCACCCTTTCGTGTGCTTTTCACCAAAGACCTCAAGGCGCACGGAAGCAACGCCGACAAAGGATGCGTGAGTACCCTTGCGCACACCATGATGACCGCCGCCCGCTCCGCCGAGTCCGGCCTCGCCGAGCCGGGTGAACTCGACCGCTACCCCTTTGCCGAGGCGCCCGGCGCCGACCGTAGGGCCGCACCCGTCTGGGACGGCGCCGACACCGATCTGGGCCGGGTGGGACGGCGTACGACGAGCAGTCGGGGCCGTGGACTGCACGGCCAACTCGTCCAGCAGCTCGGACAGATGATCGTCTCCGGGGATCTGGGCGCCGACCGGCCGCTCGTCCCCGAGGAGATCGGCCAGCGCTTCGAGGTCTCCCGCACGGTGGTGCGGGAGTCGCTGCGCGTCCTTGAGGCCAAGGGGCTCGTGAGCGCCCGGCCCAATGTCGGTACCCGGGTCCGGCCGGTCAGTGACTGGAATCTGCTCGACCCCGACATCATCGAATGGCGCGCTTTCGGGCCGCAGCGCGACGACCAGCGCCGGGAGCTGAGCGAGCTGCGCTGGACGATCGAACCCCTTGCCGCGCGGCTGGCGGCCGGCCACGGCCGGGCCGATGTGCAGCAGCGCCTCGCGGACATGGTCGGGATCATGGGCCACGCCCTCGCCCAGGGTGACGCGATCACCTTCGCGCGGGCGGACACCGAATATCACTCCCTGCTCATCCAGCTCGCCGGCAACCGGATGCTGGAGCACCTTTCGGGGATCGTGTCCGCCGCGCTCCAGGTCTCCGGCGGCCCGGTCACCGGCTGTGACCGCCCCACGGAGGCGTCGCTCGACCACCACGCGCGGATCGCCGACGCCCTCGCCTCCGGTGACGCGCACGCCGCGGAGTCGGCCATGCGCCAACTTCTCACCGTGCAGCCCGATGTGGAGCGTGTCGTACCGGCGCCGCGCGAGCACTGAGCGCTCCCCGGGGCCAGGGCGTACGGGGATGTACGCGTCGTGTGTCGCCGGACCCGGAGGTCCGGCGACGCGACGGTGGGACGGTGAATCCCGCTTCTGGCCGCTTTGCCGTAAATGGGGTGTGACTCGGGCCACGTGGATTGGGCGTAACACTCCTGGAGGCAGGGCGATGACCTAAGAGGTGACAGCCGAGGAGGGAATGCGAGCGCCGCGTGTGGCGCTGTATTCAGCTCCGAGGTCCAGCCCGCGTCGTCGGCGACATCCCCAGCCGACGGTCGTCGGCTCCGGCCCGATCATGGGCGGGGCCGGAAGCCGTTTCCATCGTTCCGAGAGGTTGTTCGTGTCGGCCAGCACATCCCGTACGCTCCCGCCGGAGATCGCCGAGTCCGAGTCTGTGATGGCGCTCATCGAGCGGGGAAAGGCTGATGGGCAGATCGCCGGCGATGACGTGCGTCGCGCCTTCGAGGCCGACCAGATTCCGCCAACCCAGTGGAAGAATGTTCTGCGCAGCCTCAACCAGATCCTCGAGGAAGAGGGTGTGACGCTGATGGTCAGTGCCGCGGAGTCGCCCAAGCGCACCCGCAAGAGCGTCGCAGCGAAGAGCCCGGTCAAGCGCACCGCCACCAAGACCGTCACGGCCAAGACGACCGTGACCAGGACCGTCGCGGCCACCGCCGCCCCGACGGCGGAGAGCGTCGCCGCCGCCGACGACTCCGTCGCACCCGCCAAGAAGGCGGCGGCCAAGAAGACGGTCGCGAAGAAGGCGACCGTCAAGAAGACCGCCGCCAAGAAGACGACGGCGAAGAAGACCACGGGCAAGAAGGACTCCGACGAGATCGTCGACGGCGACGAGCCGACCGAGGAGATCCAGGCAGGAAAAGGCGAGGAGGAGGAGACCGAGGGCGAGAACAAGGGCTTCGTCCTCTCCGACGACGACGAGGACGACGCGCCCGCGCAGCAGGTCGCCGTCGCCGGTGCCACCGCCGACCCCGTCAAGGACTATCTGAAGCAGATCGGCAAGGTCCCGCTCCTCAACGCGGAGCAGGAGGTCGAGCTGGCCAAGCGCATCGAGGCCGGTCTCTTCGCCGAGGACAAGCTGGCCAACTCCGACAAGCTCGCGCCCAAGCTCAAGCGCGAACTGGAGATCATCGCCGAGGACGGCCGCCGCGCCAAGAACCACCTGCTGGAGGCCAACCTCCGTCTGGTCGTCTCGCTGGCCAAGCGCTACACCGGCCGCGGCATGCTCTTCCTGGACCTGATCCAGGAGGGCAACCTCGGTCTGATCCGCGCGGTCGAGAAGTTCGACTACACCAAGGGCTACAAGTTCTCCACGTACGCCACCTGGTGGATCCGGCAGGCGATCACCCGCGCCATGGCCGACCAGGCCCGCACCATCCGTATCCCGGTGCACATGGTCGAGGTCATCAACAAGCTCGCGCGCGTGCAGCGCCAGATGCTCCAGGACCTGGGCCGCGAGCCCACCCCGGAGGAGCTGGCCAAGGAACTCGACATGACCCCCGAGAAGGTCATCGAGGTCCAGAAGTACGGCCGTGAGCCGATCTCCCTGCACACCCCGCTCGGCGAGGACGGTGACAGTGAGTTCGGTGACCTCATCGAGGACTCCGAGGCGGTCGTCCCGGCCGACGCCGTGAGCTTCACCCTTCTCCAGGAGCAGCTCCACTCGGTGCTCGACACGCTCTCCGAGCGGGAGGCGGGCGTGGTCTCGATGCGCTTCGGTCTCACCGACGGCCAGCCCAAGACGCTGGACGAGATCGGCAAGGTCTACGGGGTGACGCGCGAGCGCATCCGCCAGATCGAGTCCAAGACGATGTCGAAGCTGCGCCACCCGTCCCGGTCGCAGGTCCTGCGCGACTACCTGGACTAGTCGAAGGCGCGGTGGGCCGGTTCCTTACCCGGTCGACAGCGCGGCGGACCGGGGGTCCCTTACCCGGACCGGTCCACGGCGCGCCAGAGGGCGCGCGAAGCACGGCGGGAGACCCGGATGCCACCAGGCAGCCGGGTCTTCACGCTGTGCGCGGGGGTGCGAGACCCGTCCGGGTGACTGACGCTGGGTAGATCACTGTCCACCGAGAGTCAGGAGCTTGTATGCGCCGTTCCCTTGCCCGCGTGTTGACCGGAGGTCTGGCCGTGATCGCCGCGGGGGCCCTGCTGCCGCTCGGCACGCCCGCTTCCGCCACCGCCGACAGTGTGATCATCGGAGGGCAGCCGGTCCGGGCGGAGGACAGCCCGTGGGTCGTCGCCCTGTCCAGCCGGGACCGTTTCGGGGGGACGCGGGCGGGCCAGTTCTGCGGAGGTGTGGTGGTGGCGCCGACGAAAGTGCTGACCGCCGCCCACTGCATGGGCCGGGACGTCCTCGGCGCGGCTCCGGAGTCCGTGAGCGACCTGCGGGTCATCGCCGGGCGTGAGCGGCTGCGCGGCAAGGGCGGGCGTGAGGTGCCCGTACGCTCCGTCCTGGTCGACCCGGCGTACGACCCGGGGACGAACGCGGCGGACCTCGCGGTGCTGACCCTCTCGCGGGCGCTGCCCGCGGGGTACGCGATCCGGCCGGCGGACCCGGACGACTCCGCCACCGCGCCCGGCACGGACGCCGCGGTCTACGGATGGGGCGACACCACGGGCGGCGGTGCGTACGCGGAGGCGCTGCGCTCGGCGCCTGTCACGGTCCTCCGGGACGCGGAGTGCGCGCGGGCCTACCCGGGCGGCTCAGGGGCCCAGGGAAGCCGTTACGACGCCACCACGATGCTCTGCGCGGGCGACCCCTCGGGTGGGCACGACGCCTGCCAGGGCGACAGCGGCGGGCCACTGGTGGCGGAGGGGCGGCTCATCGGGCTGGTCTCCTGGGGCAGCGGCTGCGGACGGGCGGGCAACCCGGGGGTCTACACCCGGGTCTCCACGGCCGTGGACCCGGTCGCCGACGCGCTGGGGACCCGAAGGAGCTCCTGAGGACCCCTGACCGGCCGTACAGGGCGTCCCGGCCCGGGGGCAGCCGCCTCCGGGCCCGGAGCACGGAGGCCACGAGAACGGGCGGCCACCCCGCGCTGTCGCGGGGTGGCCGCCCGTCGGCCGGTCAGCGGGCCGGCCCTTGGCTCGTCGTGTGGATGCGAGGTGTCAGCGTTCCTCTTCACCACCGCCGGCCGGGACGGCCGTCAGTCGGTCGGTCTCATCCTGTATTTCCGCGGCGATCTTCTTGAGTTCCGGCTCGAACTTGCGTCCGTGGTGGGCGCAGAAGAGCAGTTCACCACCGCTCGACAGGAGGACGCGCAGATAGGCCTGGGCGCCGCACCGGTCGCAGCGGTCAGCCGCCGTCAGGGGGCTCGCGGGGGTCAGAACAGTAGTCACGTCGCCTCTTCTCTAGCTCGACGAGCTGTCGTACCAGGGTCAACATCCAACCAGGCCGAAAACGTTCCCGCTCGCGGCTTTTCCTCGAAAATTTCTTCCGTCGTGGCTGGCTGCTGGCGGTTGGCGGCGAATGAGCCGTATTGCATAGCTGGGCTTCGCACTACGGGTTTCGCGTTGCTTGCAGATAGTGGTCAGGAGGTGCGTCCTGCGCCGGCCGGCTTGCCGGTTGTTGATGAGGACGTGCCCGGAGCCTAAATGGTTCATGCCTGGAAGGGAACGTGATGTGTGCTTCACTCCATCGAAGGATCGAACACGTATGCGACCTTGGACTAGCATAAGAATTCGCGAGGGTGGCGTGACAACGGCTCTACCAGGCCTCTGTACCCTCTGACCGGTGACAGACGCCGGGCCTTTACCCCACGGGGCCACATCTCAAATTCAGCGAGGAGCGAACCCGCGTGACCGCCGATACGTCCGTGCCGTCCACAGCGCTGCTGACAGCAGACCGTGACGGTTCCAACTACACCGCGCGGCACCTGCTCGTCCTTGAAGGACTCGAAGCGGTCCGCAAGCGCCCCGGGATGTACATCGGGTCGACCGACAGCCGCGGCCTCATGCACTGCCTCTGGGAAATCATCGACAACTCCGTCGACGAGGCCCTGGGCGGGTACTGCGACCACATCGACGTGATCCTCCACGAGGACGGCTCGGTCGAGGTCAAGGACAACGGCCGGGGCATCCCCGTCGACGTCGAGCCCAAGACGGGGCTCTCCGGCGTCGAGGTCGTGATGACCAAGCTGCACGCGGGCGGAAAGTTCGGCGGTGGCTCGTACGCCGCCTCGGGCGGGCTGCACGGCGTGGGCGCCTCCGTCGTCAACGCGCTCTCCGCCCGTCTCGACGTCGAGGTGGACCGCAACAGCTCCACCCACGCGATCAGCTTCCGGCGCGGTGTCCCCGGAATGTTCACCGAGCAGGGCCCCGACAGCCCCTTCGACCCCGCGAACGGGCTGCGCAAGGCGAAGCGGGTGCCCAAGACCCGTACCGGCACCCGCGTGCGCTACTGGGCCGACCGGCAGATCTTCCTCAAGGACGCCAAGCTCTCCCTGGAGACGCTGCACCAGCGCGCCCGCCAGACAGCCTTCCTGGTCCCCGGGCTGACCATCGTCGTCCGGGACGAGCGGGGCATCGACGAGGGCGCGGGCGGCCCGGTCGAGGACACCTTCCGCTTCGACGGCGGCATCAGCGAGTTCTGCGAGTACCTGGCGCAGGACAAAGCCGTCTGCGACGTACTGCGCCTCACCGGCCAGGGCACCTTCAAGGAGACCGTGCCGGTCCTGGACGACCGGGGCCACATGACCCCCACCGAGGTCACCCGCGAGCTGGGCGTCGATGTCGCCCTGCGCTGGGGCACCGGGTACGACACCACGGTCAGGTCCTTCGTCAACATCATCGCCACCCCCAAGGGCGGCACCCATGTGAGCGGATTCGAGCGCTCCCTGACCAGGACGGTCAACGAGGTGCTGCGCTCCGCGAAGATGCTGCGCGTCGCCGAGGACGACATCGTCAAGGACGACGCCCTGGAAGGCCTCACCGCCGTGGTCACGGTGCGGCTCGCCGAGCCGCAGTTCGAGGGTCAGACCAAGGAGGTCCTGGGCACCTCCGCGGCCAACCGGATCGTCGCCAACGTCATCGCCAAGGAGCTCAAGGAGTTCCTGACCTCGACGAAGCGCGACGCGAAGGCGCAGGCCCGCGCCGTACTGGAGAAGGCGGTCGCCGCCGCCCGCACCCGGATCGCGGCCCGCCAGCACAAGGACGCGCAGCGCAGGAAGACGGCGCTGGAGTCCTCCTCGCTGCCGGCCAAGCTCGCCGACTGCCGCAGCGACGACGTGGACCGCAGCGAGTTGTTCATCGTGGAGGGGGACTCCGCGCTCGGTACGGCGAAGCTCGCCAGGAACAGTGAGTTCCAGGCGCTGCTGCCGATCCGCGGCAAGATCCTCAATGTCCAGAAGGCCTCGGTCACGGACATGCTCAAGAACGCCGAGTGCGGGGCGATCATCCAGGTCATAGGGGCGGGCTCGGGCCGGACCTTCGACATCGACGCCGCCCGCTACGGCAAGATCGTGCTCCTTGTCGACGCCGATGTCGACGGCGCCCATATCCGCATCCTGCTGCTCACGCTCTTCCAGCGGTACATGCGGCCGATGGTGGAGGCGGGCCGCGTCTACGCCGCCGTACCGCCGCTGCACCGGATCGAGCTGGTCCAGCCCAAGAAGGGCCAGGACAAGTACGTGTACACGTACTCGGACAACGAGCTGCGCCAGACGCTGCTGGAGTACCAGCGCAAGAACATCCGGTTCAAGGACTCCATCCAGCGCTACAAGGGCCTCGGAGAGATGGACGCCGACCAGCTCGCGGAGACGACGATGGACCCGCGCCACCGCACCCTGCGGCGCATCAACATCGGCGACCTGGAGTCGTCCGAGCAGATCTTCGACCTGTTGATGGGCAACGAGGTGGCGCCCCGCAAGGAGTTCATCACCAGCTCCGCGGCGACCCTGGACCGCTCGCGCATCGACGCCTGACCACCACCGCTCCGGGCGGTTCGCGGGACACGGCCTCCACCCACGGGCGGAGGCCGTTCCTCCACCCGCGATCAACCCCCGAGCCGATGCTGTGACCTGGGCTTTCTCCGTAACGTCGAAGGCGTTGAACTTCTTCGTCCCCGGAGGTCCCCGATGTCGTCGCTGATCGATGTGCTGCTGATCGCCGCCGTGGTCGCCCTGGTGGTGGCGCGCCAGGCCAGGCCCCGGCGGGTCGCCACCGGCGGGCGCGGCGTGTTCTTGGTCCCCGCCGTACTCGTCCTCCTCGCCCTGCGCCAGCCCGGACCGCTGGACGCGGACGACCGGGCGCTGTCCCTGGTACTGCTCGGCGCCGAACTGGTGGTGGGTGTGGCGATGGGCGTCGGCTGGGCCCGGACGAGCCGGCTCTGGGCCGGCCAGGACGGCACCGTCTGGTCGAAGGGCACCCGGGCCACCCTCCTCGTCTGGGTCGCCGGGATCGCCGTACGCCTCGGGCTGATGGGCGTCGGCGCCCTGCTGGGGATCCACCAGGGCAGCGGCGCGCTCATACTCGCGCTCGCCTCGTCCGTGCTGGTCCGCGGGGTCGTCCTGGCCCGGCGGGCCCGTACCGCCGCCGTACCGGCCGGACAGGGGCCCGGACAGGGGGACGACGGGCGGGGGCCCGGGCACGACGGCGCCCCGGCGGACGGCGTGTCGGACGACCGGGGCGCGTCGTACGGTGGCGGCGGGGCCCCCGCGCCGTGGAAGGACCGCGTGTGACGACCGACGCCTGGACGAAATGGCCCTCACGGGAGGCGCTCACCCGCGAGGGCCTGACCGATGCGCGCCGGTGGCTGGCGCGTGCGGTACGCCTTGTGGTGCTGGCCGCGCTCCTGTGGTCCACCTTCAGCGGGTGCCATGTCGGCGGCTGGGGCGTGGTCGCGGCCGTCGCCGTGCTCGGCGCCGTCGCCTTCTGCGGCTGGGCCTTCTACCGCACCACCCTGCGCCACGACCTGTGGCCCTCCGTCGGGCTGCTGGTGGTGCTGATGGGCGGGGCGCTGGCCGCGCAGCGCGCCGGGTTCGTCGTCGCGGCCACCGTGTTCTGGTGCGTCTGCGCCGTCATCGGCATGCAGCGGCTGCCGCTCGCCGCCGCCCTGCCCGCCACGATCGCCACGCTCGGCGGATACGCGGTCGTCCAGCACGGCTCCTGGCTCAACCTCGTGCTCACCACCATCGGCGTGGTGCTCGGCGGCTACGCCCTGCGGCTCGACGCGGAGGCCCGCGGCACCGCGCAGCGGCTGCTCGCACAGGAGCGCGCCGCCCGCGTCGCGGAGGCCGAGTCCGCCGCCCTCGCGGAGCGGGCCAGGATCGCCCGGGACATCCACGACGTCCTGGCACACAGCCTCTCCGCGCAACTCGTCCACCTGGAGGCGGCGCGGCTGCGGATCGAGCAGGAGCCGCCGGGGCCGTTCCGCGACCAGATCCTTGAGCGGGTCGTCGCCGCGCGCTCCATGGCGCGTGAGGGCCTGGCCGAGACCCGGCAGGCGCTCTCCGCACTCCGCGGCGATCTGGCGCCCCTCGGGGAGTACCTGTGCGAGCTGGCCGCGCTGGACGGCGCCGAGGTCGAGGTGGCGGGGGAGCCGAGGCCGCTGCGCGCCGAGGCGTCCCAGACGGTGCGCCGCGTCGTCCAGGAGGCGCTGACCAACGTACGCAAGCACGCGCCCGGCGCGCGGGTGCGGATCCTGCTGACGTACGGGGCGGACGACGTGACCCTGGACGTACGGAACTCCGGTGGCCGGGGCCCGGAAGCGGCCCCGAGCGGTCTGACGGCATCCGGCTCCGGGTACGGTCTGCTGGGGATGCGGGAGCGCGCCGAACTGCTCGGCGGCACCCTGGAGGCCGGTCCCGGCGACGGGCCGGGGTCCGGCCGCTCCGAGGGGAAAGGCTTCAGCGTGCGACTGCGAGTGCCCGCATGACGGCCCGGGTGATCGTGGCCGACGACCAGTCCGTGGTGCGCGAGGGCATCGTGATGCTGCTCGGGCTGCTGCCGGACATCGAGGTCGTCGGCGCCGCGCGGGACGGCGAGGAGGCCGTGGCCCTGGTCGCCGAACTCGCCCCCGACGTGGTCCTGATGGATCTGCGGATGCCGCGCTGCGACGGCGTGGAGGCCACCCGCCGGATCCGCACCGAGCACCCGGGAACCCAGGTCGTCGTGCTCACCACGTACGCGGACGACGACTCGCTGTTCGCCGCGCTCCAGGCCGGCGCGCGCGGCTACCTCACCAAGGACGCGGGGGGCGAGGAGATCGTCAAGGCCGTCGCGGACGTGCTGTCGGGCCAGGCGGGGCTGGCTCCCGCCGTGCAGCGCAGGCTGCTGGAGCATGTCACGGCGCCGCCCGCCGCGCCCGTCCCCGCCGAGCTGCCCGACGGGGTGACGGCGCGGGAGGCCGAGGTGCTCACCCTGGTCGCCGAGGGCCTCTCCAACAAGGAGATCGCCGAGCGTCTGCACATCGGGGCGGCCACGGTGAAGACCCACATCAACAACCTCTTCGCCAAGACCGGAGTGCGGGACCGCGCCCAGGCCGTCCGCTATGCCTATCAGCGCGGATTCATCCCGCCACCCGGGACGAACATCACCTGATGGGGTGAAGTCGGCGGAGAGACCGGCAGCCCGCCCCCACGGGCCGACCATCCTTCCTTGCTACGCGCGCCGAAACGGTTCGCTGACAAGGAGAGTTGACCGGTGGAGAAGCAGGAAGGGGCGTGAGGCCGCAGCGGTGCGGCCCGACGACCCGTGGTACGACGCGCCGGCCTCGGACCGGGGCGATCCGGACGGTACGGGAGCGGCCGCGGCCCCCGGGTCCCGGCCCCGCCCCGGCCGGGCGGACGACGCGGCGGTAGGGGGCCGGGCCGCCGCCGACATCTACCGGGAGGTCCAGCGCGGCGCCGCCTTCCAGGAAGCCCGCGCCAGGTACCGGAGGTTCGTCGTCCCGGCCTCGCTCGCCTTCTTCGTCTGGTACGTCGCGTACGTCGTCGCGGCGACCGCGGCGCCGGGGCTGATGGCCCGGCCGGTGGTGGGCGCGGTGAACGTGGCGATGGCCGCCGGGCTCGGACAGTTCCTCTCCACCTTCCTGCTGACCTGGGCGTACGCCTGCCACGCCCGGCTGCACCGGGACCGCGCGGCGCTCGAAGTGCGCTGGGCGGTCCTCGACGGGAGCGCGCGGGGAAGGCCGAGCGCGGCGAGACGTCCGGAGCGTCCTTGAAGAGCGGCAGGGGCGGGCGATGAGCGGCGACCACCACACCCTGGCACTTCTGCTGTTCAGCGCGTTCGTCGCGGTCACCCTCACCATCACCACCTGGGTGAGCCGCCACCGCCACGGCACCGCCGAGGAGTTCTACGCCGGCGGCCGGCTCTTCTCGCCCATGGAGAACGGCTTCGCCCTGGACGAGTCATTCCGGAGTCCCGTCTGCGGGGAGGCGTCATGCACGCACATTCGCGGCGTTGTCGGTGATGTCGGGGGAACCGATGCTCCCGCGTCGCTTCCCTCCTGCGCCTTGCGATCCACGGCACCAACGGGCCACATCAGCCGCTGACGCGGCGGGCGCTCCCTGATCCAGCCAGACCCAAACGAAAGACCCTGGCAGGCGACTACATGTCCGCCGCCTCCTTCTTCGGTATCTCGGGTCTCATAGCACTCTTCGGCCACGACGGCATGCTCTACTCGGTCGGCTTCCTCGTCCGCCTGACTCGTCGTCCTCCTCCTGGTCGCGGAACTCGTCCGTAACCGCGGCCGGTTCACCCTCGCCGACGTCGTCGCCTCCCGGATGGCGGAACGGCCCGTCCGGATCGCCGCGGACGGGATGCGCGGCTCGACTTCATCAGCCTGGGGCTCGCCCTGGTCCTCGGTACGGCCGGGCTGCCGCACATCCTGTCCCGCTTCTACACCGTGCCGACCGACCTGTACGCCTCGCTGCGGCGCCGCCGCCCGGGCGCCACACCGCGCGGCGAGGTCGCGTTGGCCCGGGTCGCCGCGGCGGGCACCGGCGCCGTCGCCATCGCGCTCAGCCTCCTCGCGCCGGAGCTGAACGTCGCCTTCCTGGTGGGGCCCGCCGTCGCCGCGTCCGCCGATCTGCCGGTGCTGCTCTACTCGCTGTTCTGCGGAACTTCACCACGCGCGGCGCCGTCTGGTCCGTCTACGGCGGGCTGATCCCGGCGCTCCTGCCGGTGGCGCTCTCCCCGGTGGTGCCGGGGACCCCTGCGGCCGTCTTCCCGGGGGCCGACTGCCAGGTCTTCCCGCTGGAGAACCCGGGGCTGGTCTCGATCCCGCTGGGCTTCCTCGCCGGATGGATCGGTACGGTCACCTCCACCGAGCCGCCGGACGCGGCCCGCCACGCGGAGGCCGAGGTCAGGTCCGCTGACCGGCGCGGGAGCGGTCTGACGGACCCGCCGCGCGGGCGTACGACCGCGCGGCGTCCGTACGACGTGCCGCACGTCCTCCGTACGGGGCGGGCCGGCCCCGTACGGAGGACGCTCACCGCGTCAGACGCTCGCCGCCCACGCGTAGCGGTGCTCCGGGCGCCCGGTCTCGCCGTACCGCAGCGTCAGCCGTACCCGCCCCGACCGCTCCAGCAGCTTCAGATAGCGCTGCGCCGTCTGCCGGCTCATCCCCGCGTGCTCCGCGATCTCCTGCGCCGAGAGCGGCCCCTCGGCCTTCATGAGCACCTGGCGGATCAGCTCGGCGGTGGTGGGGGAGTGGCCCTTGGGGAGCGCGGGGGCGGTCGCCGCGGAGAGCGCCCCGAACATCCGGTCCACCTCCGACTGCTCCGCCTCCCCGCCGCTCTCCACCGTGCGGCGGAGCGTCGCGTACGCCTCCAGCTTGGCCCGCAGCCCGGCGAAATTGAACGGTTTGACCAGGTACTGAAGTGCGCCGTGACGCATCGCCGACTGGACGGTGGCCACGTCGCGCGCGGCCGTCACCATGATCACATCGGTCTGGTGGCCGAGCCGCCGCAGCTCACGGACGACCGCGAGACCGTTCTCGTCCGGCAGGTAGTGGTCGAGCAGGATCAGATCGACGGAGTGCTCGGAGATACGGGCCAGCGCCTCGGCGGCGGAGTGGGCCTGCGCGACGACACGGAAGCCGGCCACCTTCGCCACATAGGCCGTGTTGATGCGCGCGACGCGGACGTCGTCGTCCACGACCAGTACATCCAGTACACCGCTCATCGTCTCTCCCCTGCCGTCGTCTGCTCCTGTGACGTACCGGCCGGGGAATCGGGTCCCGGTGACCCGCCGGACCCCTCGGGTCCCGGGGGGTCCCCCTGTCCGGCAGCCCCTTCCCGCCCCGCCTCGGTCAGCGCCTCAGGGAGGACGACCGTGAACCGGGCGCCGCCGTCCGCCGCCGCCTCCACCCGCGCGCTGCCGCCCTGCCGCTCCGCGAGCCGGCGGACCAGGGCGAGGCCGAGCCCGCGCCTGCCGTGGGCCGGTGGCTGCTTGGTCGACCAGCCCTCGGTGAAGACCAGCTCGCGCCGGTCCTCGGGGACACCGGGGCCGCTGTCGCAGACCACCGCCACGACGGTACGGCCCTCCGCGCGCAGCTCGACCTCGATGCGCGGATCCGTGGAAGAGACCGCCGCGTCCAGCGCGTTGTCGACAAGGTTGCCCACGATCGTGACCAGCCCCTGCGGGTCCACCAGCCGGTCGGGCAGCAGGGTGGCGGGCGCCAGCCGCAGCGACACGCCGCGCTCGGCGGCGACCGTCGCCTTGCCGACCAGCAGCGCCGCCGGGAGCGGATCGTGGATCCGCTCGGTGATCTGCTCGGCGGTGGCCCGGTGCACCCCGACCACCTCGGTGACGAACTCCACCGCCTCCTCGTGCAGCTCCAGCTCCAGCAGCCCCAGCAGGGTGTGCATGCGGTTCGCGTGCTCGTGGTCCTGGGCGCGCAGGGCGTCGATCAGGCCGCGGGTGGCGTCCAGCTCCCGGCCGAGCCGCTCCAGCTCGGTACGGTCGCGCAGGGTGACGACCGCGCCCCCGTCGTCGGTGGGCATCCGGTTGGCGACCAGGACGCGGCTGCCCCGTACGGTGAGCAGGTCCTCGCCCCGTACCCGCCCGGTCAGCACCTCGGTGGTCCGTCCCTCGCCCAGCACCTCGCCGAGCGGGCGGCCCGTCGCGTCGGGACCGACCTCCAGCAGCCGCTGCGCCTCGTCGTTCATCAGCCGGATCCGGCCGGAACCGTCCAGCGCGACGACCCCCTCGCGCAGGCTGTGCAGCATGGCCTCGCGCTCGGTGAGCAGCGCCGAGATGTCGGAGAACGCCAGGTCATGGGTCCGGCGCTGGAGGCGCCGGGAGATCAGATACGCGGCGAGCGCCCCGGCCGCCAGGGCGCCGCCCGCGTACGCGAGGAGCCCCGGGATCGCGGCGAGGAGCCGGTCGCGGACGCTGTCGTAGGCGATCCCGACCGAGACGGCGCCGACGATCGTGCCGTGGCGGTCGCGCAGCGCCACCTTGCCCCGGGCGGAGCGGCCGAGTGTGCCGCTGTCCAGCTCCATGACGTCCTTGCCCGCGAGGGCGTCGCTGGGGTCGGTGGAGACGACCCGGCCGATCTCGTCGAGGTCGGTGTGCGACCAGCGCACCCCGCGCCTGTCCATGATCACCACGTACTCGGCGCCGGTGGCCCGCCTGATCCGTTCGGCCTCGGCCTGTACGGGGCCGCCGGCCGCCGGCCGGGTGGCCAGCAGGTCCTCGGCGACCGGTACGGAGGCGGTGGTCTCGGCGATCGCGAGCGCGCGGCGCATCGCCTGGTCGTCCAGCTCGGCGCTGAAAGGGGCCAGAAAGAGGCCGGTGGCCAGCACGGTGACGCCCGCGGCGATGGCGAGCTGCATCAGCAGCACCTGGGAGAAGACCCGGCGTGGCCAGCCCAGTCGCCGTCGTCCGCCTGCGGTGCTCGGTCCGGCACTCATGTACACGAACGGTAAGGGGCGCGGCGCGCTTTCCGAAATTTCGGCGGAATCGGGTGGCCGGCGGCCGGTGGCCGGGCGGCCGCCCGCCGGGTGGCGCGCCCATATCCTGGAGCGGGCGGCGGACTTCATGATCGTCCGCCCGGTGGCCCGCCGCAGGTGCGCGGGACCGGACGACGCGGCACGGAGGCGCCAGGCGTGAGCAGGAAGCAGATCCCGGTGGTCGTTCTCACGGGCTTTCTGGGATCGGGGAAGACGACCCTGCTCAACCATCTGCTGCGCCGCCGCGCCGGCAACAGGATCGCGGTGGTCGTCAACGACTTCGGGGCCATCGAGATCGACGCCATGACGGTCGCGGGGCAGGTCGGTTCGACGGTCTCGCTCGGCAACGGCTGTCTGTGCTGCGCCGTCGACGCGAGCGAACTCGACGGCTATCTGGAGCGGCTGACCCGGCCGTCCGCGCGGATCGACCTGATCGTCATCGAGGCCAGCGGCCTGGCCGAGCCGCAGGAACTGGTCCGGATGATCCTCGCCGGGGACAACCCGTACACGGTGTACGGGGGACTGGTCGAGGTGGTGGACGCCGCCGAGTTCGACGCGACCCGCCGCCGCCATCCGGAGATCGACCGCCATCTCGCGCTCGCGGATCTCGTGGTCCTGAACAAGACGGACCGGGTTGCGGAGGCGGACCACACGCGGATCCTCGACGTCGTGGAGAGGCTGGGCCCGGGGACGCCGGTGGTCTCCGCGTCGTACGGACGGATCGACCCCGAGCTGCTCTTCGACCCCGCGGTCCGGCCGGCCGAGGAGGAGAAGGTACGCCAGCTCTCCTTCGAGGACCTGCACGAGGACGCGGACCACACCGGCCATGACGCGGACCACGGCGCCGGGCACGAGGGGCATCTCCACACGGCGTACGAGAGCCTGTCGTTCACCGCGTCCGCCCCGATGCGTCCGCGCCGGCTGATGTCGTTCCTGGACTCCCGGCCCCCGGGGCTCTACCGGATCAAGGGCTTCGTGGACTTCGGCACGGGCGACCCGGACCACCGGTACGGGGTGCACGCGGTCGGCCGCTTCCTGCGCTTCCGGCCGGAGCCCTGGGGCGGGGGTACGGAGCGGCTCACCCAACTCGTCCTGATCGGCTCCGGCATCGACCCGGACGCGCTGCTGAAGGAGCTGGAGGCGTGCCAGGAGACCGAGGCGGAGGCCGCCGGGGCCAGGGTCGACCAGCGTGACATGTGGGGCGTCCTGCGCTACGTACCGGACCCCTCGGAGGCCGAAGACTCCTCGGAACCCGGGGATCCGTCGGAGGCCGGGGGGCTGTCCGGCCCCGGGAACCTGTCCGACGCCGGAGCAGCCTGGGAGCCCGGAGACCCTTCGGGGGCCGGGTCCGAGGACCTGGCCCCCGAAGGCTGCCGTTGAGCGGCTCCGGTCGCCGTCAGTGCGCGGGCCCCGCCAGGACGTGTACCGCCGCCGCGTACGGCGTACCCGAACCGTCCCTGCGCGGATCGGGCTCCGGCAGCTCGACCGGTGTGCCGTTCTTCTGCGCCGCGTGCGCCGGGCTCGGACCCGCCCAGGCCAGGGCCAGCATGTCCTCGCCCTTGAGGAACCGGTGGCAGCGCACCCCGCCCGTCGCCCTGCCCTTACGCGGGTACTGGTCGAACGGGGTGAGCTTCGCCGTACGTACGGAGTCGTCCAGCGTCCCGTGCGACCCGGTGACCGTGAAGACCACCGCGTCCGCCGCCGGGTCGACCGCGGTGAACGAGATCACCGTGGCGTCGTCGGCCAGTTTGATGCCAGTCATACCGCCCGCGGGCCGCCCCTGCGGCCGTACCTGCGCCGCCGGATACCGCAGAAGCTGGGCGTCGGAGGTGATGAAGACCAGGTCCTCCTCGCCGGTCCGCAGCTCGGCGCCGCCGACCACTCGGTCGCCCTCCTTGAGGGAGATGACCTCCAGCTCCTCCTTGTTGGACGGATAGTCCGGTACGACCCGTTTGACCACGCCCTGGAGCGTGCCCAGCGCGAGCCCCGGGGACGACTCGTCCAGCGTCGTCAGACAGACCAGGTCCTCGCCGTCGTCCAGCTCCAGGAACTCCGAGACCGTCGCCCCGCCCGACAGGTTCGGTGTCGCGGCGGTGTCCGGGAGCCGCGGCAGGTCGATCACCGCGATCCGCAGCAGCCGGCCGGTGGAGGTCACGGCGCCGATGTCGCCGCGCGCGGTCGCCGGGACGGCCGAGACGATCACGTCGTGCTTGACGCGCCGGCCCTCGCCCGCGTCCAGCGGCTCGCCGTTGGCCGTACGGGCCAGCAGCCCGGTGGAGGAGAGCAGCACACGGCACGGGTCGTCCGCGACCTCCAGCGGCACCGAGGCCACCGTGGCGGAGCCCGACTCCAGCAGGACGGTGCGGCGCGGTGTGCCGAACTTCTTCGCCACCGCGGCCAGTTCCGTCGAGACGAGCTTGCGCAGCTCGGCGTCCGACTCCAGGATGCCGGTCAGCTCGTCGATCTCACCGTTGAGGCGGTCGCGCTCGCTCTCCAGCTCGATCCGGTCGAAGCGGGTGAGCCGGCGCAGCGGCGTGTCCAGGATGTACTGCGTCTGGATGTCGCTGAGCGAGAAGTGCTCGATCAGCCGCTCCTTGGCCTGTGCCGAGTTGTCGCTCGACCGGATCAGCCGGATGACCTCGTCGATGTCGATGAGCGCGACGAGCAGCCCCTCGACCAGGTGCAGCCGGTCGCGCCGCTTCGTCCTGCGGAACTCGCTGCGGCGGCGTACCACCGTGAACCGGTGGTCCAGATAGACCTCCAGCAGTTCCTTCAAGCCCAGCGTCAGCGGCTGGCCGTCCACCAGCGCCACGTTGTTGATGCCGAAGGACTCCTCCAGCGGCGTCAGCTTGTAGAGCTGCTCCAGCACCGCCTCCGGCACGAAGCCGTTCTTGATCTCGATGACCAGGCGCAGGCCGTGCGAGCGGTCCGTGAGGTCCTTGACGTCGGCGATGCCCTGGAGCTTCTTCGCGGAGACCAGGTCCTTGATCTTCGCGATGACCTTCTCGGGGCCGACCGTGAAGGGCAGTTCCGTGACGACGATGCCCTTGCGGCGCGGGGTGACGTCCTCCACCGTCGCCGTGGACCGGATCTTGAAGGTGCCCCGGCCCTTCTCGTACGCGTCCTTGATGCCCGTCAGCCCGACGATCCGGCCCCCGGTCGGCAGGTCGGGACCGGGCACGAAACGCATCAGCGTCTCCAGGTCGGCGCCCGGGTGCTTGATGAGGTGGCGGGCGGCCGCCACGACCTCGCCCAGGTTGTGCGGCGGCATGTTCGTCGCCATGCCGACCGCGATGCCGGTGGCACCGTTGACCAGCAGGTTGGGGTACGCGGCCGGAAGTGTGACCGGTTCGCGCTCCTGGCCGTCGTAGTTCGGCTCGAAATCGACGGTGTCCTCGTCGATGGACTCCGTCATGAGCGACGTCGCGTCGGCCATCCTGGCCTCGGTGTACCGCATGGCGGCCGGCGGGTCGTCGTTGCCGAGGGAGCCGAAGTTGCCATGGCCGTCCACCAGCGGCAGCCGCATCGAGAACGGCTGCGCCATGCGGACCATGGCGTCGTAGATCGACGCGTCGCCGTGCGGGTGGAGCTTGCCCATCACCTCGCCGACCACGCGCGCGCACTTCACGTAACCGCGGTCGGGGCGCAGGCCCATCTCGTTCATCTGGTACACGATGCGGCGGTGCACCGGCTTCAGGCCGTCCCGGGCGTCGGGCAGGGCCCGGGAGTAGATCACCGAGTACGCGTACTCAAGGAAGGAGCCCTGCATTTCATCGACCACGTCGATGTCGAGGATCTTCTCCTCGAAGTCCTCCGGCGGCGGGGTCTTGGTGCTGCGGCGGGCCATCGCGGCTGCGGCTCCTTCACAAGTTCTGTACGGCAACTTCTGGAACTGACGCGGACCATTGTGGACCGCGCCACTGACAACGCCGACCTCGACCCGTCGTTGGGACAGGAAGGGGCGCGTGTCGGAAGGGTGCCAGATCCCGGACCTGTTAGGGGAACTTCGCCAGGTGTCGGCACGCTTGCATACAGTGGCAGGACTTCTCCATATCGCGATCGAAGGGACGTACATGCCCATGGGTCACACGGCCACAGCGCAGGCCGGTTCCGGCGGCCTGACAGCGACTGAGCACCGCCTGGCCAACGGCCTCCGCGTGGTGCTCTCCGAGGACCACCTGACCCCGGTCGCCGCGGTCTGCCTCTGGTACGACGTCGGCTCGCGCCACGAAGTCAAGGGCCGTACCGGCCTGGCCCACCTTTTCGAGCACCTGATGTTCCAGGGCTCGGCGCAGGTGTCGGGGAACGGTCACTTCGAGCTGGTGCAGGGGGCCGGCGGCTCCCTCAACGGCACCACCAGCTTCGAACGCACCAACTATTTCGAGACCATGCCCACCCACCAGCTCGAACTGGCGCTCTGGCTGGAAGCCGACCGGATGGGCTCCTTGCTCGCCGCGCTCGACGAGGAGTCCATGGAGAACCAGCGGGACGTCGTCAAGAACGAGCGCCGCCAGCGGTATGACAATGTGCCATACGGTACGGCGTTCGAACGACTGACCGCGCTCTCCTACCCCGAGGGCCACCCGTACCACCACACGCCGATCGGCTCCATGGCCGACCTGGACGCCGCCACCCTGGAGGACGCCCGCGCGTTCTTCCGTACGAACTACGCGCCGAACAACGCGGTGCTCTCCGTCGTCGGCGACATCGACCCCGAGCGCACCCTCGCCTGGATCGAGAAGTACTTCGGCTCCATCCCCTCGCACGACGGCAAGCAGCCGCCGCGCGACGGCACCCTCCCCGACACCATCGGCGAGCAGCTCCGTGAGGAGGTCCACGAGGAGGTCCCGGCCCGCGCGCTGATGGCCGCCTACCGGCTGCCGCACGACGGCACCCGCGAGTGCGACGCCGCCGACCTGGCGCTCACCGTCCTCGGCGGCGGCGAGTCCTCCCGTCTGCACAACCGGCTGGTACGGCGCGACCGCACCGCCGTCGCCGCCGGCTTCGGGCTGCTGCGGCTGGCGGGCGCCCCCTCGCTCGGCTGGCTGGACGTGAAGACGTCCGGCGGGGTCGAGGTCCCCGGGATCGAGACGGCCGTCGACGAGGAGCTGGCCAGGTTCGCCGCAGAGGGCCCCACCGCCGAGGAGATGGAGCGGGCCCAGGCCCAGCTCGAACGCGAATGGCTGGACCGGCTGGGCACGGTCGCCGGCCGTGCCGACGAACTGTGCCGGTTCGCCGTGCTGTTCGGCGACCCGCAGCTCGCGCTGACCGCCGTCGACCGCGTCCTGGACATCACCGCGGACGAGGTCAGGGCCGTCGCCGCGGCGCGGCTGCGCCCCGACAACCGGGCGGTGCTGGTCTACGAACCGGTCACCCCCGAAGACGCCGACGCCGCCGACCAGGACGAGACCGACGAGCACGAGGGGGCGGACCAGTGACCGACGCTGCCGTGACCATGGAGTTCCATCCGCAGCCGACCGCCGGCGAGGCCAGGCCCTGGGCCTTCCCCGCCCCCGAGCGCTCCACGCTCGGCAACGGCCTGACGGTGCTGCGCTGCGACCGCCCCGGCCAGCAGGTGGTGGCCGTCGAGATCAATCTCGACGCCCCGCTGGACGCCGAGCCCGAAGGGCTCGACGGTATCGCCACGATCATGGCGAGGGCGCTCTCCGAGGGCACCGACAAGCACAGCGCCGAGGAGTTCGCCGCCGAGCTGGAGCGCTGCGGCGCCACCCTCGACGCGCACGCGGACCACCCGGGCCTGCGGGTCTCCCTGGAGGTCCCCGTCTCCCGGCTGCTCAAGGCGCTCGGCCTGCTCGCCGAGGCGCTGCGCGCCCCCGCCTTCGCGGACAGCGAGGTCGAACGGCTCGTACGGAACCGGCTCGACGAGATCCCGCACGAGACCGCCAACCCGGGCCGCCGCGCCGCCAAGCAGCTCTCCAAGGAGCTGTTCCCGGCCTCCCTGCGCATGTCACGGCCGCGCCAGGGCACCGAGGAGACCGTGGAGCGCATCGACGCCGCGGGCGTCCGCGCCTTCTACGAGGCGCACGTACGCCCCGCCACGGCCACCGCGGTCGTCGTGGGCGACCTCGCGGGCGTCGACCTGGACGCGATCCTCGCGGACACCCTCGGCGCCTGGACGGGCGACACGGCCGCGCCCCGGCCCGTGCCGGCCATCACCGCCGACGACACAGGACGGGTGGTCATCGTGGACCGCCCCGGCGCCGTCCAGACGCAGCTCCTGATCGGCCGGATCGGCGCCGACCGGCACGACCGGGTCTGGCCCGCGCAGGTGCTGGGCACGTACTGCCTGGGCGGCACGCTCACCTCCCGGCTCGACCGCGTCCTGCGCGAGGAGAAGGGCTACACCTACGGCGTACGCGCCTTCGGCCAGGTCCTGCGCTCCTCCGCGCCGTCCTCCCCGGACGGGGGGACGGGCGCCGCGATGCTCGCCATCAGCGGCTCCGTTGACACCGCGTCCACCGGCCCCGCGCTCGACGACCTCTGGACGGTGCTGCGCACCCTCGCCGCCGAGGGGCTCACGGACGCCGAGCGCGATGTGGCCGTGCAGAACCTGGTGGGGGTAGCGCCGCTGAAGTACGAGACGGCCGCCTCCGTCGCGGCCACGCTGGCCGACCAGGTCGAGCAGCACCTCCCGGACGACTTCCAGGCGCGGCTCTACGCGCGGCTGGCCGAGACGGGCACGGTCGAGGCGACGGCGGCCGCCGTCAACGCCTTCCCCGTGGACCGGCTCGTCACCGTCCTGGTCGGGGACGCGGCGCAGATCAAGGAGCCGGTCGAAGCGCTCGGAATCGGCGAAGTGACGGTTGTCACAGGCTGATCCGGCTTTCGAGGGAACCCCGGCGACCGCGGTCGCCGGGGTTCTGCTTTATGTCCACCTTTGGTGGGGAGCGTGCTCGTCTGCCCTGTGGTGTGCGCTACAAAAAACCTTGTCTGTTTGGTTATTGAAAGACGAGCCGCTTAGCGTCGGTCCGGCTGTTCGCCGTTGCGCCGCATCCGTGGCACCGAACAGCCATCGCCGAGTCCCCGTCAGCCGCTACCAGGCTGCCCGGGAGCCGGGGACCCACCGTCCCTGGGGTGAATCGGACGGCCTTCGCGGGCACACCGCGCGCGGAGGGGTCCGTAGGAGACCTTCCTGCTCCGAACCCGTCAGCTAACCCGGTAGGCGAGAGGGAAGGAAAGGACCAGCCACTCCATGGCGTTCACCCGTGCCACCGGGAAGCACCGCGCCCCGAACCGCGTCACCTGCAAGGGCGCGAGCGCCGCCGGGTTCGCGACGCTGACCGCGACCGGCGTCATCGGCTCTCTCGCCTCCCCGGCGCTCGCCGCCGACAGCTCCACCGAGGCCGCCGCACACACCGGACTGACCCAGGTCATCGCCATCGGCGACGCCGTCGCCGGAGCGGTCGACGACCAGGCACAGGCCCAGCGCCACGCCGCCGAGAAAGCCGAGCGGCTGAAGGCCGAGGCCAGGGCGCGGGCCGCCGCGAAGGCCGAGGCGGAGCGCAAGGCGGAGGCCCGCGCGCAGGAGCTGCGCGCGGAGCGGGAGCGCGCCGCGCGCGCCGAGGAGCGCAAGCGGCTGAACACCTTCCAGCTCCCCGTCGCCGGCTCGTACGTCACCACCGGCTACCACTCCGGCGGCTCCCTCTGGTCCTCCGGCAGCCACTCGGGCGTCGACTTCCGCGCCGCGTCCGGCACCTCGGTCGTGGCCGTCGGCGCGGGCACCGTCGTCGAGGCCGGCTGGGGCGGCTCGTACGGCAACAACATCGTCCTCCGGATGACGGACGGCACCTACACCCAGTACGGGCACCTCTCCTCGATCAGCGTCTCCGTCGGCCAGAGCGTCACCCCGGGGCAGCGGATCGGCCTCTCGGGCGCCACCGGCAACGTCACGGGACCGCACCTCCACTTCGAGGCCAGGACGAGCGCCGACTACGGCTCCGACATGGACCCGGTCGCCTATCTCCGTACGCACGGCGTGGCGGTCTGACCGCTCGCCGCCCCACCCGCGCACCGCTTCCCGCGAAGGCCCCGGCTCCCCGACGGGGCCTTCGCGCCGCCCTGCCGACGGCCAAAAGATATCCATGGATTCCGGGCACCCATCGGAAATTCGCGTTGATTGCAATAGAGTCACGGAACAGGCGTCAATCGGCTGCGTTTCGCGCGGATTAAGGCGGAGGTTCGGACATGCGCATTCCGGCGCACTCGGTATGCACAGCTATTCGCGACGACATCGTCTCCGGGCAGTTCGAGCGGGGTGGCCGGCTCACCGAGGAGCAGCTCGCACGGCGCTACGGCGTCTCCCGCGTCCCGGTGCGCGAGGCCCTGCGCACGCTGGAGTCCGAGGGCTTCGTGACCACGCGCCGCCATGTCGGCGCCTGTGTCGCCGAGCCGACCGAGCAGGAGGCCGCCGACCTGCTGGAGGTACGGCTGCTGCTGGAGCCGCTGGGCGCGGCGCGCGCCGCCCAGCGCCGTACGGAGGCCCACCTCAAGGTCCTGCGCGGACTGGTCAGACTGGGCCAGGAGCGGGCCCGCAGGGGCCAGGGCGAGGATCTGCGCGCGCTGGGCGCCTGGTTCCACGAGACGCTGGCCCAGGCGTCCGGAAGCCCCGCGCTCACCTCGCTGCTCACCCAGCTCCGGCACAAGATCGCCTGGATGTACGTGGTCGAGCAGCCCAGCCACCCGGTGGAGTCCTGGGCGGAGCACGGCGCGATCGTGGACGCCGTGGCGCGCGGCGACGGCGAACGCGCGCGGGCGCTCACCACCCTGCACGCGGAGCGCACGATGCCGGTGCACCGGCTGCGCCGCCCCGGACGCGGCCCCGGCCACGGCCGCGAAAAGGTGAGGGCTTCGCAACACGGCGTAAACACTGCGAGCGCACAGCATTAACAATCGAGCCGTATACAAAGAAAGAGAAATTGGCGCGGCCTATTTTTTGCTGCCCGCACGAAAAGACGGAGCCGTGGTCCACCGAATTCGGTGGACCACGGCTCCGTCGTGGAAATGCTCTCCGGGCCGGTCTCCGGGGAGTCCGGTCCGATCAGACCGTCTCGGGCAGCTCGTCGAGCCCTTCGGCGACCAGCTTGGCCAGCCGGTCCAGGGCGGCGTCCGCGCCCTCGGCGTCGGAGACCAGCACGACCTCCTCGCCGCCCTGCGCACCCAGACCGAGCACCGCGAGCATCGACGCGGCGTTGACAGGGTTGCCGTCGGCCTTCGCGATCGTCACGGGAACGCCGGCGGCCGTGGCGGCGCGGACGAAGATGGAGGCGGGACGGGCGTGCAGGCCCTCGGCCCAGCCGACATTGACGCGGCGCTCAGCCATGGTGTTGCCCTTCAAGTCGCAAAAAGTCTCAAAACAGATGTCCGGACCAGACTCTCATGGGGCGCCGAACAGCTCCCCGTCACCCCCGATCGCCGGTCACGGGCCCCGCCCCCGCCGTACGCTTGCCCCATGGAGCACCCGCGGGACCACGCGTATCCAGGGCACTGGGAGGCGGACGTGGTGCTGCGCGACGGCGGTACCGCCCGGATCAGGCCCATCACCACCGAGGACGCGGAGCGCCTGGTCAGCTTCTACGAACAGGTCTCCGACGAGTCGAAGTACTACCGCTTCTTCGCGCCCTATCCGCGCCTCTCCGACCGTGACGTCCACCGCTTCACGCACCACGACTACGTGGACCGGGTGGGACTCGCGGCGACGGTCGGCGGTGAGTTCATCGCGACCGTACGCTACGACCGCACCGACGAGCACGGACGGCCCGCCTCCGCCCCCGCCGACGAGGCCGAGGTCGCCTTCCTCGTGCAGGACGCGCACCAGGGCCGCGGCGTCGCCTCCGCCCTGCTGGAGCACATCGGCGCCGTCGCCCGCGAGCGGGGCATCCGCCGGTTCGCCGCCGAGGTGCTGCCCGCCAACGCCAAGATGATCAAGGTGTTCCGGGACGCCGGCTACACCCAGCGGCGCAGCTTTGAGGACGGCGCTGTACGGCTCACCCTCGACCTGGAACCGACCGCCGAGTCCCTGGCCGTCCAGCGCGGCCGTGAACAGCGCGCGGAGGCCCGCTCCGTACAGCGGCTGCTGGCCCCCGGCGCGGTCGCCGTCGTCGGGACCGGCCGCGCCCCCGGCGGCGTCGGCCGCACCGTACTGCGCAATCTGCGCGACGCGGGCTTCACCGGCCGCCTGTACGCGGTGAACAGAGCGTTCCCCGAGTCCACCGCGACGCTCGACGGCGCCCCCGCCGTACGCTCCGTCACCCGGATCGGGGAACCCGTCGACCTCGCGGTCCTCGCCGTCCCCGCCGACCGGGTGCCGGAAGCGGTCGAGGAGTGCGGCCGCTCCGGGGTACGGGGCCTGGTGGTCCTCTCCGCCGGGTACGCGGAGAGCGGGGCCGAGGGCCGCGAACGCCAGCACGCGCTGGTGCGGCAGGCCCGCTCGTACGGCATGCGCATCATCGGCCCCAACGCCTTCGGGATCATCAACACCGCCGAGGGAGCCCGGCTGAACGCCTCCCTCGCACCGAAGCCGCCCGCGCGCGGCCGGATCGGCCTGTTCACCCAGTCCGGCGCGATCGGCATCGCCCTGCTCGCCGCGCTGCACCGGCGCGGCGCGGGGCTGTCCTCGTTCGTCTCGGCGGGCAATCGCGCGGACGTCTCGGGCAACGACATCCTCCAGTACTGGTTCGAGGACCCGGACACCGATGTCGCGCTGCTCTACCTCGAATCGATCGGCAACCCGCGCAAGTTCACCCGGCTCGCCCGGCGCACGGCCGCGGTGAAGCCGGTCGTCGTGGTCAAGGGCGCCCGCCACAGCGGCAGCGCCCCGCCCGGACACACCGTCCCCGTCACCCGCATACCGGACGCCACGGTCTCGGCGCTGCTGCGGCAGGCCGGGGTGATCCGCGTCGACACGGTCACCGAACTCGTCGACGCGGGCCTGCTGCTCGCCTCGCAGCCGCTCCCCGCGGGCCCGCGGGTCGCGATCCTCGGCAACTCCGAATCGCTCGGCCTCCTCACGTACGACGCCTGCCTCACGGAGGGCCTGCGCCCCCTGCCGCCCCAGGACCTCACCACGGCCGCGGCGCCCGACGACTTCCGTACGGCGCTCACGGCGGCGCTGGCCGACCCCGGCTGCGACGCCGTCGTGGTGACCGCGATCCCCCGGGTGGGGGAGACGGGCACGGCCGGCCCCGACGGCGGCGGCGCGCTGGGCACCGCGCTCAGAACAGCCGCGGCGACGGCCCCGGCGAAGCCCGTCGCGGTGGTCCACGTCGAGATCGGCGGCCTCGCGCAGGCGCTGTCCGCGGCGGCGGACAGCGGCCCGGGCCGCCCGTCACCGTGCGCCACGGCGACGCCGCTCCCGGAACCACCGTCGCCGGAGCCGTCACCACCCGAGGAGACAGCGCCCGAGAAGACACCGACGGCCGGCGCCGACCCCTTCGCCGCCGACCCCCCAGCCCCCGACGCCGTACGCCGCCTCCCCGCCTACCCCGCCGCCGAACGCGCCGTCCGCGCGCTCGCCGAGGCCGTCCGGTACGCGCAGTGGCGGCGCCAGGCCGCCGACCCGGGCAAGGTCCCCGAGTTCCTGGACGACGCCATCGACGGGAGCGCGGCCGCCGCCCTCATCGACCGGCTCCTCGGCGCGGACCCCGACACACGCCGTCTCGCCACCGCCGACGCCCACGAACTGCTCGCCCTGTACGGCATCCCCGTACGGCCGACCCTGCCGGCGCCGGGCCCCGACGAGGCCGTCGCCGCCGCCGCGCGCCTCGGCTACCCCGTCGCCCTGAAGACCACCGCGCCGCATCTGCGCCACCGCGCCGACCTCGGCGGCGTACGGCTCGACCTCGCCGACGAGGCGCAACTGCGGCTGGCCCACCGCGAGCTGACCGAGACGCTCGGCACCGCCGTCGAGCTGCGCCCCGTCGTCCAGGCCATGGCGCCCCGCGGCGTGGACACCGTCGTACGGGCCGCCATCGACGCCGCCGCCGGCGCCGTGCTCTCCTTCGGGCTGGCCGGCGCCCCCTCCGAACTCCTCGGCGATCTCGCCCACCGGCTGGTGCCCGTCACCGACCGGGACGCCGCCGAGCTGATCCGGTCGATCCGTACGGCACCGCTCCTCTTCGGCTGGCGCGGCTCCGCGCCGGTCGACACCGCCGCCCTGGAGGAGGTGCTGCTGCGCGTCTCCCGGCTGGTCGACGACCACCCCGAGGTCGTCTCCGTCACCCTGGAGCCCGTCGTTGTCGCCACGCAAGGGGTATCGGTGCTCGGCGCCACCGTCCGTCTCGCGCCGCCGCCCGCCCGCGACGATCTCGGCCCGCGCACCCTCCCCAGCTACTACTGAGGCCCTTCCGCCCGTCGCTCGGCGGTCACCCCCCGGAGCAGGGCGTCTCCGGCAGCCATCCGGCCACCGTAGGATGAGCGCATGGCGAAGACCGGTACGACGACCCAGGGGCTGCGCACGGCGATCGAGCGCAGCGGCTACTACCCGGCTCTCGTGGCCGAGGCGGTGGAGGCCGCTGTCGGCGGTGAGCCGATCTCGTCGTACCTGGTGCACCAGGAGACCACGTTCGACGCCAACGAGGTGCGGCGGCATGTCACCGTCCTCGTGCTGACGGCCCACCGCTTCATCGTCAGCCACACCGACGAGCAGGCCGCCGACTCCAGCTCCCCGACGCCGTACGCCACCACCTCCACCGAGTCGGTCAAGACCGACCGCATCTCCTCCGTCGTGGTCAGCCGTGTCGTCGCCAACCCGGAGTCGTACAAGCCCGGCACCCTGCCGCGCGAGGTCGTCCTCACCATCGGCTGGGGCGCCGTCGCCCGGATCGATCTGGAACCCGCCGCCTGCGGTGACCCCAACTGCGAGGCGGACCACGGCTACACGGGCAGCTCCACCGCCGACGACCTGAGCCTGCGCGTCAGCGAGGCGGGCGACGGGCCGGACGCCGTGCGGCAGACGCTCGCGTTCGCGCAGGCGCTCTCCGAGGCGATCGCGGCGACGGCGGCCACCGCGGCGACCGGCCGCTGATGGCGGCCGAGCCCTGCTGGCCGGAGTCCGTCCCGCTCGCCCTCTCCAGCGCGCCGCTGCCGCAGTACGGCAGCGGTTCGCTCGCCGATCTGCTGCCCACGCTCGCCGCGGGCCAGGGCGTACCGGATCTGACCGCGACGATCTCAGAACTGACCCCCGCCGACCGGAACTGCGTCTTTCTGATCGACGGTCTCGGCTGGGAGCAGCTCAAGACCCACCCGGACGAAGCGCCGTACATGACGTCGCTGCTGGCCACCTCGCGCGGCTCCACCGGGCGCCCCCTCACCGCGGGCTTCCCCGCCACCACCGCGACCTCCCTCGCCTCCGTCGGTACGGGGCTGCCGCCCTCCGCCCACGGCCTGCCCGGCTACACCGTCCGCGACCCCGCGACCGGCGCGCTGATGAACCAGCTCCGCTGGAAGCCGTGGACCGCGCCGCACGTCTGGCAGCCGTACCCCACCGTCTTCGCGCTGGCCGACGCGGCGGGCGTGCACACCGCGCAGGTGTCCTCGCCGACCTTCCAGCACACCCCGCTCACCAAAATCGCGCTGAGCGGCGGCTCCTTCTTCGGCCGGCTCTCCGGCGAGGACCGGATGGACCTGGCCGCCGAACAACTCGCCGCGGGCGACCGGTCGCTGGTCTACACGTACTACAGCGAGGTCGACGGCAAGGGCCACCGCTTCGGGGTCGACTCCGACGCCTGGCGCGGCCAGTTGATGTACGTCGACCGGCTCGTCCAGCGCCTCGCCGAGCAGCTTCCGCCCCGTACCGCGCTCTATGTCACCGCCGATCACGGCATGATCGACATCCCCTTCGACGAGGAGTCGCGCATCGACTTCGACGAGGACTGGGAGCTGCGCGCCGGGGTCGCCCTGCTCGGCGGCGAGGGCCGGGCCCGGCATGTCTACGCCGTACCCGGTGCCACGGCCGATGTCCTCGCGGTCTGGCGCGAGGTGCTCGGCGAGCGGTTCTGGGTGGCGAGCCGCGACGAGGCGATCGCGGAGGGCTGGTTCGGCCCGCCGGGCGCGATGGACGAGCGGGTGTACGGCCGGATCGGCGACGTGGTCGCCGCGGCCCATGACGACGTGGTGATCACGGCCTCCGTCCGGGAGCCGCACGAGTCGCTGATGGTCGGGATGCACGGCTCGATGACCCCCGTCGAGCAACTGGTCCCCCTCCTCGAAGTACGCTCGTAACCGCTCGTACGCCCGTACGACGCCCGTCGATCGCGGTGCGGCGCCCGTCGACCGCAGCAGCCGAAGACCTGAAAGGCCGTCACCCCCTCATGCCAGAGCTGGTGTTCTTCTCCGGAACGATGGACTGCGGAAAGAGCACCCTCGCTCTGCAGATCGAGCACAACCGCTCGGCGCGCGGGCTCCAGGGCATGATCTTCACCCGCGACGACCGGGCCGGCGAGGGCAAGCTCTCCTCCCGCCTCGGCCTGGTCACCGACGCCGTCGAGGCCGCCGAGGGCTTCGACTTCTACGCGTATCTCGTGGACCGGCTCTCCCAGGGCGGCCGGTGCGACTACGTCATCGCCGACGAGGCGCAGTTCCTCGCCCCGCCCCAGGTCGACCAGCTCGCCCGGGTCGTGGACGACCTGGAGCTGGACGTCTTCACCTTCGGCATCACCACCGACTTCCGCTCCAAGCTCTTCCCGGGCTCGCAGCGGCTGGTGGAGCTGGCCGACCGGGTCGAGGTCCTCCAGGTGGAGGCGCTCTGCTGGTGCGGCGCCCGCGCCACGCACAACGCGCGGACGGTCGGCGGCGCCATGGTGGTCGAGGGCGCCCAGGTCGTCGTCGGGGACGTCCATCAGAGCCGCGACGAGATCGGCTACGAGGTGCTGTGCCGGCGCCACCACCGGCGCCGGATGACCGCGGCGAGCGCACGCGCCGCCGCGCTCTCCCCGGACGTCCTGCCGGTCTAGGTTCCTGGAGACTTCACGAGCGTACGGTCCGCCCCTCCGGGCTCAGGCCGACCGTACGATCGTGAAGACCGCGCCCTCCGGGTCCGCGACCGTCGCGTACCGTCCGTTGACGCCCTCGCGCGGCTGCTGGAGCACCTGCCCGCCCAGCTCCGTGACCAGCCGCGCGGCGTCGTCGGTGTCCGCCACCTCGAAGTGCGTCATCCAGTGCGCGCCCCGCTCCCGGGTGAGCGCCCGCCCCACCCCGTGCAGCGAGGCGACGGGGCGTCCGCGCAGACGCAGGGTCAGGAAGTCGAGGTCGGCCGAGACCACCGCCTCCAGGTCGTAGCCGAACAGCGCCGCGTAGAACTTGCCGACCGAGGACGTCTCGTGGGTGATCAGCTCGTTCCAGACGGGCGTGCCGTGCGCCCCGGCCACCGCCGTCCCGGTGTGCGCCGCCGCCTGCCAGATCCCGAAGACCGCGCCCGTCGGGTCGGAGGCGATGGCCATCCGGCCGGCCTCGGCCGCGTCCAGCGGGCCGACGCCGACCGTGCCGCCGCAGCTCCTGATCGTGTCGGCCGTCAGATCCGCGTTGTCCGTGGCCAGGTACGTCAGCCAGGCGATGGGGAGATGCCGGTCGGGCGGCAGCTGACCGATCCCCGCGATCTCCTTGCCGTCGAGCAGCCCGCGGACGTACGGTCCGAGCTGCTGCGGCCCCGGCTCGAACTCCCAGCCGAACAGCGCTCCGTAGAACTCCTCCGTCGCGGCAAGTCCGTGCACCATCAGACTCACCCAGCAGGGTGTTCCAGGGGTGCGCCGGGTCGCTGCCTCGGTCATCGTCACTGTCTCCTCGGACCTTCGTGGTGGCCGTACGGACCGGGCGCGCCGCGAGAGGAACTGCCGGTGGAACCGCGGAAGTACACGGGAGGCACCGGGGGAGGAAGCGGGACGGAAGCGGCCGTACGCCCGTGCCGATGCTCGCACCCGGCGGCGCGCGGCGCCGCCCGGCCGCGCCGCACTTGGCGGGATCTCGATTCGCTGTTTACCGGCTGTTTCACGGCCCGTTACATCGCACGGACCACCGCCGCTCCCGCCGCGGGGCGGCCGTACGGGAGGATGACGTCCATGACAGCCATCATCACAGCGGCCGAACTCACCGGCGAGTCGGCGGGGCCGCGTCCGCCCGTCCTGCTCGACATCCGCTACCAGCTCGGCGGACCGCCCGGCCGGCCCGCGTACGAGGCGGGGCATCTGCCCGGCGCCGTATACGTGGACCTCGACACGGAGCTGGCCGGTGCGCCGGGCGAGGGCGGCCGTCACCCGCTGCCCGACCCGGGGGTCTTCGGCGCGGCGATGCGCCGTGCGGGTGTCGGCGCGGACACGCCGGTGGTCACGTACGACGGCGGTCTCGGCTGGGCGGCGGCCCGCGCCTGGTGGCTGCTGCGCTGGGCGGGCCACCGCGATGTCCGGGTCCTGGACGGCGGTCTGGCCGCCTGGACGGGCCCGCTCTCCACCGAGGTCCCGGAGCCGGCGGAGGGCGACTTCCGCCCCGAGCCGGGCGCGCTCCCGGTGCTCGACGCGGACGGTGCGGCGGCGCTGGCCCGGGACGGGCTGCTGCTGGACGCCCGCGCGGCCGAGCGCTACCGAGGTGACGTCGAGCCGATCGACCGGATCGGCGGTCACATCCCCGGCGCGGTCTCGGCCCCCACGGCGGAGAACATGGCCGAAAACGGTACCTTCCGTCCGGTGGCGGAACTCGCCGCCCGCTTCGAGGCGCTGGGCGCCACGGGCGGGAGCGTCGGCGTCTACTGCGGCTCGGGTGTCTCCGCCGCCCAGGAGGTGCTGGCCCTGGAGCTGGCGGGCATCGGTGCGGCGCTCTACACCGGCTCGTGGTCGGAGTGGTCCTCGGACCCCGACCGTCCCGTCGCCAAGGGCCCGGCCCCCCGGTAATCGGCGCGCCGGGCGCCAGGAGAGCACCCGAGGGGCCCGTACTCCTCACCCGCGGTGAGTACGGGCCCCTCGGACTGCGTATAGGAGGGTGTGCGAACCCGGTCAGTCCTGTTTCTTGCGCCGGGTGCCGAAGACGATCTCGTCCCAGCTCGGCACCGCGGCCCGCCGCCCGGGGCGGACGCCGTCCGCCTCGGCCTGGCGGTCCGTCGTGCCTGTGAGCCGGTCGCGGTGACCGGCCACCGAACGCGGCATCAGCACGTCCGCGTAGGCCGAACCGGCGCCCGCCGAGGCGGCGGGCGGCTCCTCCGCGTCCGGTTCGTCCTCCGGGTCGACGGACCCGGGATCGGACGGCGCGGTGCGGTCGGGCACGACCATGTCGCCGCGGAAGCTCGGCACGGCCTCCAGCAGGCTGGTGAGCGAGTCGCGTTCGTCGGCGTCGTCCGGCTCGGGGGCGACGGGGCGCTCCAACTGCCGGTCGAGGGAACGGTCCAGTGGCCGGTCGCGCGGCAGCCGGGCGATCCGGGGCACGAACGGGAAGCTCGGCTCCTTCGTGACCGTGTCGTCGGTGTCGCCGATCAGCGCGCGCGCCTCGTCGTCGACGGCCTGGACGAGCCGCCGGGGCGGGTCGTACGTCCAGCTCGCCGAGTGCGGCTCGCCGGCGACCAGATAGACCAGCAGGACTTCCCAGGTGCCGTCGTCACGGCGCCACGAGTCCCACTGGACGGTCTGCTTGTCGGCCCCGCGCAGCGTCAGCCGCTCCTGGACGGCCTCGCCGAGCTGGGGTCCGGTGTTCTCGCCGGGGCGGCGTACGGGGGTCTTCCTGGCCCGCTCGGCCATGAAGGCGCGCTCCGCGAGCACCGGGCCCTCGAAGCGCCGGACGCGGTCCACCGGGATCCCGGCGTGCTGCGCGACCTCCTCGGCGGTGGCACCGGCTCGTATCCGCGCCTGGATGTCCCGTGGTCTGAGGTGGCTCTCCACCTCGATCTCGATCTGGCCCAGACGCGCACGGTCGTTGCGGACGGCGGCACGCAGCCGCTCATCGATGGGGAGCGTGTACTCCGTGCTGTCGGCAGCCTTGAGCACCAGTCGTGTGCCGTCGTTGGAGACGGCCACGACACGCAGTTCGGGCATGGGAACCTCCCGGGTGGTGCCTGCCGACGTCACGTGCGTCGCTGCTTCCGCTAGTCGAGTGTGGCCTGCCCGGGTGCAGCCTGCCACAACCTTTCCGTGCTGCCCGGCGTGTCGGGCATGGGCCCTGGATCGCCGATGGCACGGTTACCCTTTGCGACGCAGAGTGACGAACCTGGTCACTCCGTGCAGCGGGCGCCCGTGCGGTGCCGCGGCTCCGCCGGTATCGAGTGCCACGTTCGGCCCCCTTCCCGTTAGTCCCGGACACCCATGAGGGAGTCCGGCCCCAGGGCTCGCCACAGTACTCCATTCGGGCCATCCGGGTGGACCGGCGCGCCGCCCAAGTTCTCACCGCGCCGGGGAGTTGACGCCCGGTGCGGTCCACGGGCGGCCCGGTACGGGTGTCCTGCTTCACAGAACCCACCGAAGTGGAACTATCCGCTTCGCTCAGAGGTCACTCCCTGGTGCAAGGTGGGACAGATGTGCAGGCAGGGGCTGTAGATGGATCAGAGGCCGACGACCAGGACGACCGGTACGCGAACGGACGACAGGCCGGAAAACGGCGGGACGGACGGACAGCCGGAGGAGCGGAAGCGGACGGCGCCCCGGCTCGAACTGAGCCTGCCGCAGGTCGCGGGCAGCGCGCTCGCGGCGATCGCCGCCGCGGTGCTCGCCTCCCGGCTCGGCGTGTACGGCACGATCATCGGCGCGGGCGTGGTCAGCGTGGTCGCCACCTGCGGCGGTTCGGTCTTCCAGCACCTGTTCCGCCGTACGGGGGAACAGATCCGCGTCGTGGCGGTCCAGACGAAGCCGGGCGGGCGGCAGGTGCCGATGCCCGAACCGAGTGATCCGGGTCGACGGGACGGTTCCGGCGGCTCTGTCGACTCCACCGGCTCCACTGATTCCACCGATTTCGTGCGGAGCGTCGACGCGACCCGGCTGCTGTCCCAGGTGCCTCAGCGGTCTCCGGCGTTCCCGGTGCCCCCGGTGCCCCCCGTGTTCCCGAGTGAGGAGTTCACCCGGGCCACGACCCATGGCACGCGGGTCCGTGGCTGGAAGCGCCCGCTCCTCGCGGCCGGGATCGCCTTCGGCGTCACGATGGGCGGTATCACCGGATACGAGCTGATCTCCGGTCAGGACCTGAGCGGTGGCACGGGAACGACGGTCGGCTCCGTCGTGAGCGGCGGCGGGCACCGGTCCACCCCCTCCACCACGACCGACCCCTCCGCCACCCCCTCCACCGGCAGCGGCGCCCCGGCCGGCGGAGACACGGGCACCACTACGGAGGGCGGGACCTCGCCGTCCCCCTCCGGCAGCGGACGGAGCGACGGGAGCGGCCAGGAGACCGGCACCGGCCAGGGCACCGGCACCGGCCCGGCGGGCACCCCGTCCGCCTCGGCCCCCGACCCGACGGCCTCCTCCGGTCCCGGCCAGGACGCCACCGGAGACAGCGGCTCCGGTGGGTCGTCCGCCCCGGCCCCGGCACCCTCGGGCACCGCCGGCGCCCCGGCCGGCGGCGGCGACGCCGGGACGGCCACAGGGCGGTAGGGGAAGGCGTACGGTGCGCATCGGTCCCGTCAGTCCCCGAGGACCCGGCGCAGATAGTCGTTCCCGAACAGCCGGTCCGGGTCGAGCCGGTCCCGTACCGCCGTGAACTCCGCGAAGCGCGGGTACACCTCGGCGAGATACCCCGCGTCCCGTGTGTGGATCTTGCCCCAGTGCGGCCGGCCGCCGTGCGCCGTCATGATCCGCTCCACCGCCGTGAAGTACGAGCGGTGCGGCGTGCCCCGGTACAGGTGCACGGCGATGTACGCGGTCTCCCGGCCCGAGGCCGTCGAGAGCGCGATGTCGTCGGCGGGCGCCGTCCGTATCTCCACCGGGAAACTCACCTTCAGCGGTGAGCGCTCGATCATCGCCTTGACCTCGCGCAGCGCCCCGACGGCCGCCTGTCTCGGCAGCGCGTACTCCATCTCCACGAAGCGCACCCGGCGCGGCGAGGTGAAGACCTTGTAGGGAATGTCCGTGTACGTACGGGCCGAGAGCGCCTGGCTGGAGACCCGGGCCAGCGCCGGGATCGTCGCGGGCACGGCGCGGCCGAGCGCGCAGGCCGCCCGGAAGACGCCGTTGGAGAGGAGTTCGTCCTCGATCCACGCGGGGACCCGGCCGGGCGGCGCCGCGGGACCGGCGCTGCGGTTGTTGCGCTTGGTGTTGCAGTTGCCGGTGTGCGGGAACCAGTAGAACTCGAAGTGCTCGTTCTCGGCGACATGCTGGTCGAACTCCGCCGCGACCCGGCCGAAGGACATCGGCTCCTCACGGGCCGTCAGCAGGAAGACCGGCTCCACCGCGAAGGTGACCGCGGTGATCACACCCAGCGCGCCGAGGCCGATCCGCGCGACGGCGAAGATCTCCGGGTTCTCCTCGGCCGAGCAGCGCAGCACCGTGCCGTCCGCCGTGACCAGTTCGAGCGCGCGGATCTGGGCGGCGATCGACGCCGACTCACGGCCGGTGCCATGGGTGCCGGTGGAGGTGGCGCCCGCGACGGTCTGCTCCATGATGTCGCCCATGTTGGTCAGTGACAGGCCCTCCCGGGCCAGCGCCGTGTTCAGGCGCTTGAGCGGGGTGCCGGCCGCCACCGTGACGGTGCCCGCGGCCCGGTCGATCTCCCGGATACCGGTGAGCAGGTCGGGCCGTACGAACACGCCGTCCGTGGCGGCGACGGAGGTGAAGGAGTGCCCGCTGCCGACCGCCTTGACCCGCAGCCCGTCGGCCGCCGCCGCGCGTACCTCCCCGATCAGCTCCTCCACGGAGGAGGGCGAGACCGTACGGGCCGGCCGGGCGGTCACGGTCCCCGCCCAGTTACGCCACGCGCTCGTGGCCCTCGTACTCCTCAGGACTGTCCGGTCCCCGGTCATCCGCCCCATGCCCTCCCCGCCTCGGCACCGGCTCACGCAGCCGGCGGTACCCCAGGAACGCCACCGCGGCCGCGACGGCGCCCGCCACCACGGGCACCCTGTACCCCGCTCGTGCCCCGGCGGCGTCGACCACCCAGCCCGCTGCCGACGAGCCGAGCGCCACGCCGACCGCGAGCCCGGTACTGGTCCAGGTCATGCCCTCGGTCAACTTGGTGCGCGGTACATGCGCTTCGACGAGGGCCATGGTGGTCACCATCGTCGGTGCGATGGAGAGGCCCGCGACAAAGAGCGCCACGGCCAGGAGCGGCAGGCTCCCGGCCAGTTGGAGGGGGATCATACTCACGGCCATCGCGCAGACACCCACCAGCCACCTCCTGGCCGGGGGACCGGTGAGATGCAGCAGCCCGAACACCATGCCCGCGCAGCAGGACCCCAGCGCGTAGACGGAGAGCACCAGGCTCGCCGCGGCCTTGTGACCCCGCTCCTCGGCGAAGGCGACCGTGACCACGTCGACCGCGCCGAAGATCGCCCCCGTCGCCACGAACGTCGCCACCAGCACCCGCAGCCCGGCCGAACCGAGCGCCGAACCCCCGGTGTGCTCCGCTCGGGGCCGCGGCACGGGCTCGGTGGCCCGCTGCGCGGTCAGCCACAGGACACCGGTCACCAGGAAGACCCCGGCGACCAGCGGGCCCGCCTCGGGGAACCAGGCCGTCGAGAGCCCGATCGAGATGATCGGGCCGAAGATGAAGCAGACCTCGTCGACCACCGACTCCCAGGAGTACGCGGTGTGCAGCGCGCGCGGGGAGTTGTGGTGGACGGCCGCCCAGCGGGCCCGCACCATCGCCCCGACGCTCGGCATGCACCCGGTCCCGGCCGCGAAGACGAAGAGCGTCCAGTCGGGGGCGCCGCGCTGGGCACAGAGCAGCAGCCCCGCGATGGCCGTCACCGAGACCAGCATCGCCGGGCGCAGCACCCGCCGCTGGCCGTGCCGGTCCACCAGCCGGGAGATCTGCGGGCCGAGCACCGCGGCCGACATGGCCATGGCCGCCGAGACGGCGCCCGCGAGGCCGTACCGGCCGGTGAGCTGGGAGATCATCGTGACCGCGCCGATGCTCAGCATCGCGAGCGGCATCCGGCCGATCAGCCCGGCGGCGCTGAATCCCTTCGTACCGGGAACGTCGAACAGCGCGTGGTAGGAACGGGGCAACGCAGGCAACGGACGCTCCGGTAAGCGATGAATCTGGCCCCGGCAGCCTACGGCCGCACGGGCACCGCGCGCCTCCGCTTTTCCCGCCGGGTCCGCCGGCGCTCCCGGGGCCCGGCCGGGCGGGGCCGCCGCCCGGCGTACCGGGGCGGGTGGCAGGATCGGACCATGCCAGAACAGTCGGCGACTTCGCCCTACGACGCTCTGCTCCTGCTGTCCTTCGGCGGCCCCGAAGGCCCGGACGACGTGGTTCCGTTCCTGGAGAACGTCACCCGGGGCCGTGGCATCCCGAGGGAACGGCTCAAGGAGGTCGGGCAGCACTACTTCCTGTTCGGCGGGGTCAGCCCGATCAACGAACAGAACCGGGTGCTGCTGGACGCGCTGCGCAAGGACTTCGCCGGGCACGGCCTGGACCTGCCGGTCTACTGGGGCAACCGCAACTGGGCGCCGTACCTCACCGACACCCTGCGCGAGATGGCCGCCGACGGTCGGCGCCGTATCGCCGTCCTCGCCACCAGCGCGTACGCCTCGTACTCCGGCTGCCGCCAGTACCGCGAAGACCTGGCCGGCGCCCTCGCCACCCTGGCCGGCGAGGGGGTCGAACCGCCCCGCGTCGACAAGCTGCGCCACTACTTCAACCACCCCGGCTTCCTGGAGCCCATGATCGACGGGGTGCTCGCCTCGCTCGCCGATCTGCCCGAGGACGTACGGTCGGGCGCTCATCTCGCCTTCACCACCCACTCCATCCCGACCGCGGCGGCCGACACCTCGGGCCCGGCCGAGGGCCACGGGGACGGCGGCGCGTACGTCGCCCAGCACCTCGACGTAGCCCGGCTGGTCGTGGCCGCGGTCCGCGAGGAGACCGGGATCGCGTACCCCTGGCGGCTCGTCTACCAGTCGCGCAGCGGCGCCCCGCACATCCCCTGGCTGGAACCGGACATCTGCGACCACCTGGAGACGCTGAGCGGCGAGGGCGTCCCCGCCGTCGTGATGGCCCCCATCGGCTTCGTCTCCGACCACATGGAGGTCCTGTACGACCTCGACACGGAGGCCACCGCCAAGGCCGCCGAGCTGGGGCTGCCCGTACGCCGCTCCGCCACCGTCGGCGCGGACCCCCGGTTCGCCGCCGCCGTACGCGATCTCGTCCTGGAGCGCGCCGCCGCCGAGCGCGGACGCGCCGTGGAGCGGTGCGCCCTCGGCGCGCTCGGTCCCAGCCATGATCTCTGCCCCGTCGGCTGCTGCCCGGCGCGCGCCCCCAAGCCCGCCGCCGCGGGCGCCGACAGTCCGTACGCCTGAAGGAGCCCGCTGTGACCGACGCCCTCACCGGTGAACTGCTCGCGCTCGCCCTGGAGGCGGCCCGCCGGGCCGGCGCGCTGCTGCGCGACGGACGCCCCGACGATCTGGCCGTCGCCGCCACGAAGTCCAGTCCCATCGATGTCGTCACCGAGATGGACATCGCCGCGGAGAAGCTGATCACCGGCTATCTCGCGGACCACCGCCCCGAGGACGGCTTCCTCGGCGAGGAGGGCGCCGCCACGTCGGGCAGCAGCGGCGTCCGCTGGGTCATCGACCCGCTGGACGGCACCGTCAACTACCTCTACGGGCTGCCCACCTGGGCCGTCTCGATCGCGGCCGAGTGCGATGGGGAGACGCTGGTGGGCGTCGTGGAGGCCCCGATGCGCGGTGAGACCTTCCGTGCCGTGCGGGGCGGCGGAGCCTTCCTGGGCGACCGGCCGCTGCGCTGCCGCCCCGCCCCGCCGCTGGAGCAGGCCCTGGTCTCCACCGGCTTCAACTACGTCACCACCGTACGGACCCACCAGGCGGAGGTCGCCCAGCGGCTGATCCCGCGGCTGCGGGACATCCGGCGCGGCGGTTCCGCGGCCATCGACCTCTGCGACGTGGCGGCCGGCCGGCTGGACGGCTACTACGAGCGGGGGCTGCACCCCTGGGATCTCGCGGCCGGCGATCTCGTCGCCCGCGAGGCGGGCGCCCGTACGGGTGGCCGCCCCGGTAGCGGCCCCGGCTTCGAGCTGACCGTGGCGGCCTCGCCGGGCGTCTTCGAGCCCCTTCAGGAGCTGCTGGAGGGGTACGGAGCCTGGCACGACTGAACCCGGTACCGCGCCCGGTCCGGGTGGGGCCCCGCGCACCCCGGGAAAGCACACGGAAAGCCGCACGGAAGGACCTGCACGGAAGGAACCGCACGAAAGGACCCCGGCGCCGTCCCCTCGGCGCCGGGGCCCTTCTCAGCAGATCGTTTGCGGCTCTGATATTTCGTATGTCTGTTCGACTATGTCTGTGCGACTCGGATGTATCGGATCAGACGCCGGCGGCGCCGACCTCCACACCGTGCTCGGCGGCGAGCCGACGCAGGTCGTCCAGCTCTTCCTGTTCGACATCCGCGAGGAAGTCGTCACCCGTCTCACGTGCACGGGTGAGGTCGGTTTCCGTGGCCTTTATACGCTGGAGAAGCCCGGCGGTGAACGCGTCCATTGCGCCCCCTCGTCGTGGGTCAGTGGCACGGGGGTGTGCCGACGGCGGGAAGATCAGGCGCCCACTGTCTTCTGGAGGACAGTTATCCGGCGGGCAGATAAGGGTGTGGCATGCCACAAACAGGGCGTGATCTCGGGTGTGAAGTCGTCTTCCCCAGGGTCCGTCGTCGAGAAACCTCCCTGACCCCACCAATCCGGGGGCGGCCCGGACGTGCCTGGTCACCCGGCATCGTCTTACCGCCGGTTTATGGCCGATACAGGCAGGATGGGCCCGCACAACGAGTGCTTCAAGCTGCCCTGATCACGCAAGACGGGCCCGGAGGAAGGAAAAACGACGTGCGCGTACTCGTCGTCGAGGACGAGCAACTGCTCGCCGATGCGGTGGCCACCGGACTGCGCCGGGAGGCCATGGCCGTCGACGTCGTGTACGACGGTGCGGCGGCCCTGGAGCGGATCGGGGTCAACGACTACGACGTGGTGGTGCTCGACCGTGACCTCCCGGTCGTGCACGGTGACGACGTCTGCCGCAAGATCGTCGAGCTGGGGATGCCCACCCGGGTCCTGATGCTGACCGCCTCGGGCGATGTCAGCGACCGGGTCGAGGGCCTGGAGCTGGGCGCGGACGACTATCTCCCCAAGCCCTTCGCGTTCACCGAGCTGACCGCCCGGGTCAGGGCGCTGGGACGGCGTACGACGGTGCCGCTGCCGCCCGTCCTGGAGCGCTCCGGGATCAAGCTCGACCCCAACCGCCGCGAGGTCTTCCGCGACGGCAAGGAGATCCAGCTCGCGCCCAAGGAGTTCGCGGTCCTGGAGGTCCTGATGCGCAGCGAGGGCGCGGTGGTCTCGGCCGAGCAGCTTCTGGAGAAGGCGTGGGACGAGAACACGGACCCGTTCACCAATGTCGTCCGCGTGACGGTGATGACGCTGCGGCGCAAGCTCGGTGAGCCGCCCGTGATCGTCACCGTGCCCGGCTCCGGCTACCGGATCTGATGCCGTGGCCACCACCCCGGCGCCGCCCGCGGCGCCTCCGAAGCCGACCTGGGACCCGAGAAGGCCCGACCAGTCGCTCCCCTGGGTCCGCCCCACCATCCGCATACGCCTGACGCTGCTCTACGGCGGGATGTTCCTGATCGCGGGCATCCTGCTGCTCTCGATCATCTATCTGCTGGCCGCGCAGGCCCTGCACGTCGGCAGTGAGCTGCCGTTCCAGATCGTCAGCGGCAAGGTACGCAGCGACTCCTGCAACTTCCCCGACCAGGCGGCGCCCGACCAGTTCAACACCGCGATGAACGCGTGCGTCAACCACCAGCGCCAGCAGGCGCTCGACGATCTACTCAGCCGCTCGCTCTTCGCGCTGGTCGGGCTGAGCGTCATCGCGTTCGCCTTCGGCTACGCGATGGCCGGCCGGGTGCTCTCGCCGCTGGGCCGGATCACCCGTACCGCCCGCCGCGTGGTCGGCACCGACCTCGCCCGCCGGATCGAGCTGGACGGCCCGGACGACGAGCTGAAGGAGCTGGCCGACACCTTCGACGAGATGCTGGAGCGGCTGGAGCGCGCCTTCACCGCGCAGCAGCGCTTCGTCGCGAACGCGTCGCACGAGCTGCGTACACCGCTCGCGATCAACCGGACCCTCCTGGAGGTCCACCTTTCCGATCCGGGGGCTCCGATGGAGCTCCAGCAGCTCGGGAAGACCCTTCTGGCGACCAACGAGCGCAGCGAGCAACTGGTGGAGGGGCTGCTGCTGCTCGCCCGAAGCGACAACCAGCTCGTGGAGCGCAAACCGGTCGACCTCGCGGAGGTCGCCACCCGCGCCGTGGACCAGGCGCTCTCCGAGGCCGAGACGAAGGGCGTGGAGATCCGTACGGAGTGCGTCCCCGCGGTCGTCCAGGGCAACGGCGTGCTGCTGGAGCGGATCGCCCTGAACCTGGTGCAGAACGCCGTGCGGTACAACATCCAGGAGGACGGCTGGGTGGAGGTCAGCACGGAGCTCCAGCAGGGCCAGGCGGTCCTGGTGGTGTCGAACACGGGGCCCGTGGTGCCCGCGTACGAGATCGACAACCTCTTCGAGCCGTTCCGGCGCCTGCGTACGGAGCGGACCGGCAGCGACAAGGGGGTGGGCCTCGGCCTGTCGATCGCCCGCTCGGTGGCCCGGGCCCACGGCGGACGGATCTTCGCGGAGCCTCGTGAAGGGGGTGGACTGGTGATGCGCGTCACTCTCCCGATCTGAGAGACTGCGCTCGGTATTCACGCGGCGGATTAGTTTGTTCGCTTTGCGCGGAATTTCCGTGGTGGGTTTTTGCCGGATCTTTGTGTGATCGATCACAGGGGCGAATTCCCGCCTATCGACTCTGTGTGATCAAGCCTTCATCGGAAAGCCGGTAAAGTCCGGGTTTCCGGGGGTCGTGATCACGGGAAGTACACGGGGTGGCGCCCGTGCGGCAGGAAAGAGGGACCGTGTACGGTCCCCTTCGCCACCCGAAGCCGATCACTCCTGAGGAGTCCGGTTGGGTGTCGATTGAGTAACAGACCTTGATGTGAGGCAAAATCTCCGCCTCAGGTCGGGCACAAGTCCGGCCTCTCACGCGTTACGTGCGCTGAGACACCACAGACACCCAGAGGGGGAGAGCGACGACATGGCAACGGATTACGACACCCCACGCAAGACCGATGACGACGTCGATCAGGACAGCCTTGAGGAACTGAAGGCCCGTCGGAACGACAAGTCGACCTCAGCGGTCGACGTCGACGAGTTCGAGCAGGCCGAGGGCCTGGAACTGCCCGGCGCGGATCTCTCCAACGAGGAGCTGTCCGTCCGGGTCCTGCCGCGGCAGGCCGACGAGTTCACGTGCATGAGCTGCTTCCTCGTGCACCACCGCTCCCAGCTCGCCCGGGAGAAGAACGGCCAGCCCATCTGCCGCGACTGCGACTGAGGTCCGACAGGCCGTGGCAGGCGACACACCGTTCCGGAAACGGCGCTTCCGGCGCAGGAACGCCCCGGAGGCACCGGAGACGTATCAGGGCGGCTCGGGCCCGGCAGAAGGCGATCAGCCCGCTGCCGAGCACTCCGCCCCGCTGCCCCAGCACGGCGCGCACGAGGACGAGCGAGGCCGGCCGGCCTCGCTCGAAGCCGTCCGGGAGGACCACGGCGGCCCCACGACCGGGGGCCGGCGCCTGGACAGCGTGAAACGGGGCGTGCGCAAGGGGAGCGACGGGGCCAAGGCGGCCCTCGCGTTCGTCGCCGACCGGATCATCGAGAACGCGCCCCGGATCCCGGTACGCGACCTCGCGACCCTGCGCACGCAGTTCCCGGGCCTCGGCCCCGAGGAACTGGCCGACAAGCTGGTCGCGGGCGCCGCGAACAGCAGCTCCACCGTCGGGGCCGGGGTCGGCGCCGCCGCGATGATGCCCGTACCCCCCGCGATGCCGGCCGAACTGGCCGCCGAGATCATCGCCGTCGCCGCGATCGAGCTGAAGCTCATCGCGGAGCTGCACGAGGTCTACGGACAGCGCCCGCCCGGCACCCTCAGGGAGCGCAGCGCCGCCTATCTGACGTCCTGGACCGAGGAGCGCGGCGTCGACATCACCAAACCGTCGACCTTCAACGGCGCGCTCAGCGGCCCCATGAAGCGCGAGCTGCGACACCAGATCACCAAGCGCATGGTCCGTACCCTGCCGAACCTGATCCCCTTCATGATCGGGGCCGCCGTAGGCGCCCTGATGAACCGGCGGGACACCAAGAAGGTCGCCGAACACGTCCGCAAGGACCTGCGGACCCGCCAGGTGCCCTGGGACGCGCTGCCTGCCCTGCCGCCCCTGGAGCGGCCGGACGAGCTGCCCCCGGGGCTGCCCAGGGAACTGGGCCACTGAGGGGCCGTCAGGGCCACCAGGACCGTCAGGCCCCACCCCGGCCGTCCCCGTACGCCCCTCGGGAGGCCCCTGGGCCGCCGCCGTGTCCGTGCTCAGCCCGTACGGACCGCGTCCAGCGCCGCCGCCAGCGCCCGCGGGTCCCTGGTCGAGAGATAGACGTACGGTGTCGGGTCGTCCGGGTCCGTGACCTCCACGCGCAGTGCCGTCGGTACGTAGCTGCGCAGCAGCATGAAGGCGCGCGGATCGGCCTTCTCCAGCCGCCAGGCCCGCGCCTCCTCCGGATCCAGCACCTCGGCCGCGCCGAGCGCCGCCACGGGGATCCGCGCGTCGCCCGCGACCAGCGAGTCCGCCACCACCCGGATCCGCGCGGAGCCGTAACCGCTGACCCCGGCCGTCGCGAGCGCGCCCGCGACGAGCACGCCGCCGAGCATCGGCAGCGTGCCCATCGGCAGCGTCATGAGGCCGCCCGCCACGGCGAGGAGAGCGGCGATACCCCACCAGGAAGGGGGCGCGGTCAGGCGTTCGTCGTAACGCGCGAGGGAAGGCTCCATGGGGCCAAGCTTGGCATGGTGCGCCCCGCGGGCGACCGCGCGGGTAAGGTCTGCGCCTGTGAGTAACGTGCCATCCCCGGGGACGCCCCCCGCACCCCGCGCGGCGCCCGGCCGCCCCGTGGACGTACTGATCCGCCGTGTCGACCCGGAGGTCCCGCTCCCCTCGTACGCGCACCCCGGCGACGCTGGGGCCGATCTGGTCACCACCGAGGCCGCCGAGCTGGCCCCCGGCGAGCGCGCGGTGCTGCCGACCGGCTTCTCCGTGGCCCTGCCCGACGGCTACGCGGCCTTCGTGCACCCGCGCTCCGGGCTCGCCGCCCGCTGCGGGGTCGCGCTGGTGAATGCCCCCGGGACGGTGGATGCCGGGTACCGTGGGGAGATCAAAGTGATCGTGGTCAATCTGGACCCCCGCGAGAGCGTGCGGTTCGAGCGGTTCGACCGGATTGCCCAGCTCATCGTCCAGCAGGTCGAGAAGGTGCGCTTCCACGAGGTGGCGGAGCTTCCCGGTTCTGCGCGGGCCGAGGGGGGCTTCGGGTCCACCGGCGGTCATGCCGCCGTGGGCGGCGGGGTACAGGGTGGGAATCGATACGCTTCGGTCGTATCCGACCGGGAAGGACAGTGACGTGTTCGGACGTCGCAAGAAGAGTGGTTCCGCCGAGGACGAGGCGGGGACAGCGGGCGAGACCGAGCAGTTCGTCGACGAGGCCGGTGAGGACGCCGGGGACGCCGACGACACGGAGGCGGCGCCCGCGCCCCGCCGTGCGAACCTTCCGCCGGCGCCCAGGCCCGACGGCCCCTGGGACATCTCCGAGGTCTCCAGGCCCGAGGAGGGCCGTGTCGGCCTCGGGGGCATCTTCGTTCCCGCGGTCGAGGGCATGGAGCTGCGCGTGGAGGTCGCCGGTGACGCGATCGTCGCCGCCACGGTCGTGGTGCGCGACAGCGCCGTGCAGCTCCAGGCGTTCGCCGCGCCCAAGAAGGAGGGCATCTGGGGCGAGGTCCGCGAGGAGATCGCCACGGGCATCACCCAGCAGGGCGGCATCATCGACGAGGTCGAGGGTCCGCTGGGCTGGGAGCTGCGCGCCCAGGTCCCCGTACAGCTTCCGGACGGCACCGGAGGCGTACAGCTCGTGCGCTTCATCGGGGTCGACGGCCCGCGCTGGTTCCTGCGCGGCGTGATCTCCGGGCAGGGCGCGGTGCAGCCCGAGGCCGCGGGGCTGCTGGAGCAGATCTTCCGGGACACCGTCGTCGTCCGCGGGGAGGGCCCGATGGCCCCCCGCGACCCGATCGTCCTCCAGCTCCCGGACGACGCGCAGATGGTCGCCGAGGGCGTCCAGCAGGAGGACCAGGAGAGTTCCCGCTTCTCCGGCGGCATGGGACAGCTCCAGCGCGGTCCCGAGATCACCGAGGTGCGCTGACACCCGTACGGGCATGCGAGGGGCTGTACCCCAGGCGGGGTGCGGCCCCTTCGCGTGCCCGGGGCGACCGCCCCGGGCCCCGCGCCCCTGCCGTACGCCCCCCGCCGTACGCTGTCACCTCCCGCCCCTCGCCGTCAGAATCGTGTCAAAACCGGCCCCCGGACCCCCGCACGGCGGCCGTCCGCGTCGTCACCGGCGGTAGTTTCGTCAGGACGGTCGGCAGGTCGGGCACGCCGGCCCTTCTGGAAGACAATGGGGCCATGGGACGCGGCAAGCTACGTATCTACCTGGGCGCGGCACCGGGCGTCGGCAAGACGTACGCGATGCTCTCCGAGGCGCACCGCCGCGTGGAGCGGGGCACGGACTGCGTCGTCGCGTTCGTCGAGCACCACGACCGGCCGCGTACGGAAGTGATGCTGCACGGCCTGGAGGCGGTCGAGCGGCGCGAACTGGAGTACCGGGGAAGCGTCTTCACCGAGATGGACGTCGACGCCGTCCTGGCGCGTCGGCCCGCCGTCGCGCTGGTGGACGAACTGGCCCACACCAACGTGCCCGGCTCCCGCAACGCCAAGCGCTGGCAGGACGTCGAGGAACTGCTCAAGGCCGGCATCGAGGTCGTCTCCACCGTCAACATCCAGCACCTGGAATCGCTCGGTGACGTCGTCGAGTCGATAACCGGTGTACGGCAGCGCGAGACCGTCCCCGACGAGATGGTCCGGCGCGCCGACCAGATCGAACTGGTCGACATGTCGCCCCAGGCGCTGCGCCGCCGGATGGCCCACGGCAACGTCTACAAGCCCGACAAGGTCGACGCCGCGCTCTCGCACTACTTCCGCCCCGGCAACCTCACCGCGCTGCGTGAGCTGGCGCTGCTCTGGGTCGCCGACCGGGTGGACGAGTACCTCCAGCAGTACCGCGGCGAGCACAACATCCGTACCACCTGGCAGGCGCGTGAGCGGATCGTCGTCGGCCTCACCGGCGGACCCGAGGGCCGTACGCTCATCCGCCGTGCCGCCCGCATGGCCGCCAAGGGATCCGGCAGCGAGATCCTCGCCGTCTACATAGCCCGCAGCGACGGCCTCACGGCCGCCTCGCCCAAGGAGCTGGCGGTCCAGCGCACCCTCGTCGAGGACCTGGGCGGCACCTTCCACCATGTGATCGGCGACGACATCCCCTCCGCGCTGCTGGAGTTCGCGCGCGGCGTCAACGCCACACAGATCGTGCTGGGCTCCAGCCGCCGCAAGACCTGGCAGTACATCTTCGGTCCCGGGGTGGGCGCCACCGTGGCACGGGAGTCGGGGCCCGACCTGGACGTGCACATCGTCACGCACGAGGAGGCCGCGAAGGGGCGCGGGCTGCCCGGCGCGCGCGGCGCCCGGCTCGGCCGCTCCCGGCTCATCTGGGGCTGGCTGGCCGGGGTCGTCGCGCCGGTGCTGCTGGCGGTGCTGCTGACCGCGCTGAACAACACCCTCGGGCTCGCCAACGACGTCCTGCTCTTCCTCTTCCTGACCGTGCTGGCCGCTCTGCTGGGCGGATTGCGGCCGGCGCTCGCCTCGGCCGCCGTCGGTTCGATGCTGCTCAACTTCTACTTCACGCCGCCCACCCACAACCTGACCATCCAGGACCCGAAGAACCTGGTCGCCATCGTGATCTTCTTCGCGGTGGCCGTGGCGGTGGCCTCCGTGGTGGACCTGGCGGCGCGCCGTACCCATACGGCCTCCCGGCTGCGCGCCGAGTCCGAGATCCTGTCCTTCCTCGCGGGCAGCGTGCTGCGCGGAGAGACGGCCCTCGACGCCCTGCTGGAGCGGGTCCGCGAGACCTTCGCCATGGAGTCCGTGGCGCTGCTCGAACGCAAGAGCGACGTCGACCCGTGGACCCGGGCCGGCAGCGTGGGCCCCCAGCCCGTCGACCGCCCCGAGTCCGCCGACGTGGACATGCCCGTCGGCGACCATATGGCGCTGGCGCTCTCCGGGCGGGTGCTGCCCGCCGAGGACCGCCGGGTGCTCGCCGCGTTCGCCGCGCAGGCCGCCGTCGTACTCGACCGCCAGCGCCTGGTCGGTGAGGCCGAGCAGGCCCGCGCGCTCGCCGAGGGCAACCGTATCCGCACGGCCCTGCTCGCGGCCGTCAGCCACGATCTGCGCACCCCGCTGGCCGGTATCAAGGCCGCGGTCTCCTCGCTCCGCTCGGACGACGTGGAATGGTCCGAGGAGGACCGGGCGGAACTGCTGGAGGGCATCGAGCACGGCGCCGACCGCCTCGACCACCTCGTGGGGAACCTCCTCGACATGTCCCGGCTCCAGACCGGCACCGTCACCCCGCTGATGCGCGAGATCGACCTGGACGAGGTCGTCCCCATGGCGCTCGGCGGCGTACCGGAGAACAGCGTCGAGCTGGACATCCCCGAGTCGCTGCCCATGGTGGCCGTCGACCCCGGGCTGCTGGAGCGCGCGGTCGCCAACATCGTCGAGAACGCCGTCAAGTACAGCCCCGAGGGACGGCGCGTCACCATCGCCGCCAGCGCGCTCGGCGCCCGGGTCGAGGTACGGGTGGTGGACCGCGGCCCCGGTGTCCCCGAGGACGCCAAGGAACGTATCTTCGAACCCTTCCAGCGCCACGGGGACGCCCCGCGCGGGGCCGGGGTCGGCCTCGGGCTCGCCGTCGCCCGCGGCTTCGTGGACGCGATGGGCGGCACGCTCGCCGCCGAGGACACCCCCGGCGGCGGTCTGACCATGGTGCTCACCCTCTCCGCTGCCGCCGGTCCCGTACCGGCGCGCATCGAACCTCCCGCCCGCGTCGGCTCATGACCGGGACAGCAGAAAGGCGGACCTCTATGACCCGGGTGCTCGTGGTCGACGACGAGCCACAGATCGTACGGGCCCTCGTGATCAATCTGAGGGCACGCAAGTACGAGGTGGACGCGGCCTCCGACGGCACGACCGCGCTGGAACTGGCGGCGGCCCGCCACCCCGACGTGGTCGTGCTCGACCTCGGGCTGCCGGACATGGACGGCGTCGAGGTGATCAAGGGGCTGCGCGGCTGGACACGCGTCCCGATCCTGGTGCTCTCCGCGCGCCACACCTCCGACGAGAAGGTCGAAGCGCTGGACGCGGGCGCCGACGACTACGTCACCAAGCCGTTCGGCATGGACGAGCTGCTGGCCCGGCTGCGCGCCGCGGTCCGCCGGGCCGAACCGCTCGGCGGGGACGGCGATGAGACCGTCGCGGTGGTCGAGACGGCGGGGTTCACCGTCGACCTGGCGGCGAAGAAGGTCCACCGCGAGGGCCGCGACGTACGCCTCACCCCGACCGAATGGCACCTGCTGGAGGTCCTGGTACGGAACACGGGCCGGCTGGTCAGCCAGAAACAGCTCCTCCAGGAGGTCTGGGGCCCCTCGTACGGCACGGAGACCAACTATCTGCGGGTCTACATGGCCCAGCTCAGGCGGAAGCTGGAGACGGACCCCTCGCATCCCCGGCACTTCGTCACGGAGCCGGGCATGGGCTACCGCTTCGAACGGTGATCCGATTCCGTTGGTCCGGACACGTCGTCGCGTACTCCTGTCGCACCCGTACCCCGGTACCCTTCAGACATGAGTGCTGAGAAGCCGACCGGCCGCTTCCGCCGGATGCTCGACCGGCTCTCCAGCTCCCAGGAGGATCTGGAGTCCGAGGAGCTGCGCGAGGACGCCCAGGCGTCCGGTTGCACCCGTATCTCCGAGTGCGACGACCGCCAGATCGTCCGGGTGGCTGGTACGTTGCGGACGGTCACCCTGCGACCCCGGGCCGGTGTGCCCGCGCTGGAGGCGGAGCTGTTCGACGGCACCGCGCCGCTGGACGTGGTGTGGCTGGGCCGGCGCTCCATCGTGGGCATCGAACCGGGCCGCAAGCTGATCGCCTCCGGCCGGATCTCCCTGAGCCACGGCCGGCGCGTGCTGTTCAATCCCACATACGAACTCCGACCGCTCGGACAGGAGTAGCCGGTGACGTCACCCGACGAGCCCACCGCCCCGACCGTTTCCCCCGCACCGTCCTCAGCCGCGTCACCCGACCCGGACGGTGATGCGAAAGCCGTCACGGAGGCGGCGCTCTTCGAGGCGTTCGGCGGCGTGCGCGGCATGGTGGAGACGGTCCTCCCCGGTCTGCTCTTCGTCACGATCTACACCGTCAACAAGGACCTGCACACCTCGGCGATCGCGGCGCTCGGCGTCTCGCTGCTGCTGGTGGTGGTACGGCTGGTCCGCCGGGACACCGTCAAACACGCCTTCAGCGGGGTCTTCGGTGTCGCCTTCGGTGTCGTCTTCGCGATGATGACCGGCAACGCCAAGGACTTCTACCTCCCCGGCATGCTCTACACGCTGGGGCTGGCGCTCGCCTACATCATCACCACGCTGGCGGGCGTGCCGCTGATCGGCCTGATCCTGGGCCCGGTCTTCAAGGAGAACCTCTCCTGGCGCACCCGCAACCCCGGCCGCAAGAAGGCGTACGCCAAGGCCAGTTGGGCCTGGGGGCTGATCCTGCTCGCCAAGTGCGCGATCCTCTTCCCGCTCTACTGGTGGGCGGACACCACACAGCTCGGCTGGGTGCTGATCTCGCTCAAGATCCCGCCGTTCCTGCTGGCGGTCTATCTGACCTGGGTCTTCCTCGCGAAGGCGCCGCCGCCGATCGATGTCTTCGCCGAGATGGAGGCGGAGGAGCAGGCCGAGAAGGAGCGCGCGGCCGCCGCCGCGGCCACGACGGGGGACCGGGGACCGGCCCGCCACCGCCGGTAGGACACGTACGGACGAATCGCCGGGCAGGTCACGACCTCCCCGGCGATCCGCGTGTGTCCGTCCTCCAGGTGTACGGGACGGTCCGCGTGTACGGACCGTCCGTGCGTGTAGGGGTGCCGGTAAGAACGCTGTCACCAGCCGCAAACGGCGGTGATCACTCGATGAGGGCGCTGACGCGGTTCGCGTACTCGCGGCGGGCCTTGCGCTGGGCCGGGACCGATGCGGTGCCGTCGAGGGGCTGGCAGCGGTCGAGGAGCTGGCGGTGGACTGTGGGTACAGCGGTGACGCGCAAGGTGTAGCCCTGGCCGCGCCGTACGGTGACGCCCTGGTCGAGCGCGACCCGTTCGAAGTCGGCCCCGGAGTCCTAGCTCAGACACCAGCCGCAAGGTGACCGGCGGGTAGCTTTCGCGTCGTCAGACATCCCGTTTCCCGGCATCGGACGCCTCGTTGAGCTGATCGAGTGATTAGAGGCTCGGCGAGGGAGGGGCGAAAAGGGCGTCAGGAGTGGTCGCCGGAAGAGCTGTTGGCGAGCTGGACGCTGTTGGATGGCGACTGGTGGCGGCCAACAAGACCGGGGCGACGCGGCTCGGCTTCTGCCTGATGCTGAAGTTCTTCGAGCTGGAGGGCCGGTTTCCCGGACCTGCTGGAAGAGGTCCCACAGGCCGCGGTGGCGTACGTCGCCGGGCTGGCGAAGGTCCCAGCCGCCGACTTCGCGAAGTACTCCCTGGCTGGCCGGACCGCCGAGTACCACCGCGCCCAGGTCCGGGAAGCGCTGGGGTTCCGGTCGGCGACGCTGGAGGACGAGGAACAGCTCACCGCGTGGCTGGCCACGGAGGTGTGCCCGGTCGAGCTGGTGGAGGACCGGCAGCGGGAGGCCCTGCTGGTCGAGTGCCGGGCGCGCAGTATCGAGCCGCCGGGCCGGACTCGGATTGAGAAGGTGCTGATCGCGGCCCGCAACCGGTGGGAGCGGGTGTTCTGCGCGCGGGCCATCGAGCGCCTGGGTGAGGTCGGGGTGTCCCGGCTTCTGGCCCTGGTCGCGGAGGGCAACGAGGATGGCGCCGCACTGCTGGCGCTGCTCAAGCGTGACCCGGGCGCGGTCGGCCTGGACTCCCTGCTGACCGAGGTCAACAAGCTGAACGACATGCGCAGACTCGGGCTGCCCGAGGGGCTGTTCGCGGACTGCTCGGAGAAGCTGATAGCCGCGTGGCGGGCGCGGGCGATCAAGATGTACCCCTCGGACTTCCGCGACACCGCCGAGGACGTACGGATCACGCTGCTCGCGGCGCTGTGCTCCTCCCGGCAGGCGGAGATCACCGACGCCCTGGGGGACCTGCTGATCGCCCTGGTGCAGAAGATCAACGCTCGGGCCGAGCGGCGGGTGGAGAGGCAGCTCACGGCCGAGTTGAAGAAGGTCCGGGGCAAGGAGGGCATCCTCTTCCGGCTCGCCGACGCGGCGATCGGCCAGCCCGACAAGACCGTACGCACGGCCCTCTACCCGGTGGTCGGGGAGAAGACGCTGCGCGACCTGGTGGCCGAGGCGAAGGCGAACGAGAAGGTCTTCAAGGCCAAGGTCCGCACCACGCTGCGCTCGTCGTACAGCTCGTACTACCGGCAGATGCTGCCGCCGCTGCTGCGCACGCTGGGCTTCCGCTGCAACAACACCGCTTACCGGCCGGTCATGGACGCGCTCGCGCTGCTGGAGAAGTACGCCGACATCGACGGCAAGACCCGCTTCTACGACGCCGCGGACGCGGTGCCGATGGACGGCGTCGTACGAAAGGACTGGCGCGAGGCCGTCGTCGACGACAAGGGCAGGGTCGAGCGCATCCCGTACGAGCTGTGCGTCCTGGTCGCGCTGCGCGACGCGATCCGCCGCCGTGAGATCTACGGCGAGGGCGGGAGGCGGTGGGGCAACCCGGAGGACGATCTGCCCGGCGACTTCGAGGCCACCCGCACCGTGCACTACGCGGCGATCCGTCAGCCGCTGGACGCGGCGGAGTTCATCACGGACCTGAAGCAGCGGATGACGAACGGCCTGGACCGGCTCACGGCGACTGCCGTGCCGTGATCGAGCGGCTGCACGAGATGGCGGAAGGCCGCGGGTTCGAGCTTTCCGAAGAGGGGTTCGTAGCCGAACTCACGGGTGGTGCGCCCGGCAACCCGCAGGACCCGGACCCGATCAGCAGGCCGCACTCGCCCGACCCGCCTCTATCAGGTCCGCCGCGCCGCCGGTACCGTCGCCAGCTTCGCCGCCGGCATCGGTTACACCGCTCGCTTTACAGGCCTGCGTGCGGTGGCTTCGGTGTCCGGTTGCGCTGAAGCTGCCATGCCTCGGGTGTGACTGGCGTGTAGAGGTTGACAAGGGATCCGTCGGGGTCGCGGACAAGAGCCGACAGATTACCCCACGGCATCATGGTCGGAGGCTGAACGACATCAAGATCGTCGCCGAAATCGGTCGCAAGCCTCTCGTATACGGCGTTGGTGTCGTCGACGAGGAACTCGACGATCGCACTGTTGTTTGCACCCCCACGGGGCGTGTTGGTGGTGATGAAAGCGACGCGGGCGGAGCCGCTGACAGCGACGGTGGCTGAGGGGGTCACCAGTTCGACGAAATCCTCGGTGAGGTACCGCGGAGTCGCACCGGTGAGGGCCTTGTAGAAGCGGACGAGCCGCGGAATGTCATCGGTGATGAGACGGACGGAGGCGAGCTGCACTGCGGCTGAGGCGGTCATGTGGTCACCTTAGAATGAATACAGGTCATATTCCGCCCGGAAATGCCGCATCATCGCAGGTATGGCCCGACCAACCGCACGCGTTCTCGCCTTGCTGGAGTTGTTGCAGGCGGGAGGAACCCGCACTGTTGTCGACCTCGCCGAGCGCCTCGGAGTCGATCAGCGCACCGTGCGTCGCTATGTCGAGCAGCTACGCGAGATGGACATTCCAGTGGACGGGGTTCGCGGTCGGTACGGCGGTTACCGTCTGGCCCGTCACTACCGCATGCCGCCGCTGATGCTGAACGACGAGGAAGGCCTTGCCGTGGTGTGGGCGTTGCTGGTCAACCAACATGCGCACAGTGGTCCGGTAACCCCGCTGGTGATGGAGACGGCCACTGCGAAGGTGCGCCGAGTGCTGCCTGCCGCGCTCGCCCGCCGCATCGACGCGGTACTCCGGGCAGTGGACTTCACCGGTGAGCGACGCCCGGGCGCGGAAGACCACGACGACGCCGAAGCTCGTCCTGGTGCTGACGAAGGTGCTCAGACGCTGCTCGGTCTGGCTGAGGCGGCACGGGACCAGCGTCCGGTTGCGTTCGCGTACCGGACGCGTCAGGGGCGTGCGGCTACGCGGCACGTACAGCCGCACGGCATCGTGGCGTACCGAAACCTGCTCTACCTCACCGGCTTCGACGCCGACCGCCAGGCGCAGCGTACCTACCGCCTGGACAGGATGGCCGATCTGCGGCTTCTGCCAGGCACCTTTGAAGCGCCCGCGAACATCGACCCAGTGGCCCAGGTGCTGGGACCACTGTCGGCGGCACCTTCGCGATACGACGTCTCCGTGCTCATCCGCGCTGATCCGGCCTATGTTCGGCGCTGGATTCCGGAAACGCTCGGGTCAGTTGCGCCAGCGTCTCCTCCTGATGCTGCGGACGGTCATGACTGGCTGCAGGTGTTTCTGCGGGCTGAACGCCTCGAGTGGGTCGCCGGCACACTCGCCATGCTGGACCGGCCCTTCATCATCCAACAGCCGGAAGCTCTCAAAACGGTGGTTCTCGCACTCGGACGCCGACTGGCTGAACGCTCCGCCCAGTAACGCGAAGTCACCGACGACGAGGAACGATTCGATGCCGCCCTCGGCCAGGACGACCTGATTGCGGGCGGCCTGCCCCAGACGCCGCCAGTGGTCGACGCCCAACGGCTCCAGGCAGTCGGTGGCCTTGGGCGCCTCGAGGGCATGCGCCCACCAACCGGCGTCACCGGCCAGCCACGACGGCACCTCCAACCCGCTGCGACCGGACCTGTGTTCGCCTGCCGGGCCGTGATTCGTCATGCGTTCTCCTTCGGCTGCTCGGTGCTCAGCGGCCGGCGGGCAACGTCAGCGAGCCGGTCGGCCCACCGAGCCTGGACCGGACGCTGCGGCGCAGCTGCCGCGGGTGCACCGGCCATGGCGCGCACGGTGGCCAGGCGGGTCTGGAGCAGGTGGTGGGCGGTGCGCCAACGGGCTTGTTCTGCGGCATCGTCGGCAGCCTGATAGGTGTCGCAGTGCAAGTGCCGGGTGCGCATCTTCACCGCCCGGGCGAGTTCCGCCTCGGTGTCGGCCTGTGAGCTGAGCGCGAAGTACGCTAGAGCGTCGGCACAGAACCGGTCACGGACCTGCTCGGCCTGCATGCAGCGCGAGGGTGGCGTCGACCGCGCCCTGCTCACCCAGCTGCGCCACCGCGGCCTCGACCTCGGCGCGGCCGACGCTTTCGGCCCACGCCATGACGGCGGCGACGTCCTGGCGGTCGTCGACGGCGATGCGGTGCGCGGCCGCCAGCAGCGCCCCCTCGTGCACCAGCAGATTCATCGCCCCAGCCCTGCCGTTCGAATCCTGAGCTGGGCAAACGCCGACCACAGTGTCATGCCCAGCTCACTAACAGGCACCGAATGGGCAGGCAGCAGCCACCATGGAGGGCATGGACAAAGAAGGACTGGCGGATTTCCTGCGTCGGCAGCGTGAGACGCTGCAGCCCGGCGATGTCGGACTGATCGACGGCCCACGCAGGCGCACCCGGGGACTGCGTCGGGAAGAGGTCGCCGGACTCGCGGGCATGTCCACCGACTACTACGCCCGGCTGGAACAGCAGCGCGGCCCGCAGCCCTCCGAGCAGATCGTAGCCGCCCTCGCCCGCGCTCTGCGCCTGTCCCTGGACGAACGCGATCACCTCTTCCGCCTCATCGGGCACAATGCCCCGGCCCGCTTCCTTCGCTCCGAGCACGTCAGCCCCGCCCTGATGCGGGTCCTGGACCGCCTCGACGACACCCCGGCCCTGGTGCTGTCCGATCTCGCCGACACCCTGGTGCAGAACCCGCTTGCGATCGCACTGCTCGGCGACCAGACCCGCCACACCGGTCTGGCACGCAGCGCTTACTGCCGATGGTTCACCGACCCGGCCGAGCGGACCCACTACCCGGACGAAGACCACCCGAGGCAGAACCGGATTCAGGCAGCCGCCCTGCGGGCCGCGCTGACCGCCGACCACAGCAACCCCAGAGCCGCGCGGATCGTCGCCGAACTACGCGAACGCAGCCCCGAATTCGTCCGCGTGTGGGATCGGCACGAGGTCGCCAAGCGGTTCGAGGACCACAAAACCCTCGTTCACCCCGCGCTGGGCCGTATCGAGGTCGACTGCCAGATCCTGTTCACCGACAATCGCGCGCAGACCCTGCTGGTGATGACTACGCGTCCCGGCACGGAAAGCCACGGGAAACTCCAACGGCTCTCGGTCATAGGAAACCAGCAGTTCACCCACTGACCCGCCGCCCACGCGAGACACGTCCACGTGACGCGCCGCCGTCAAGGAAGGGGATTACTAGGGTTGCCTCCACGCCTTCGCCTCGATCTTGGGCTGACCCCGAGTGTCGGCAAACGAACGTCTGTCGACACTCGGCCTCGCGATCAAGAACCCGCAGGTGGGCAGTGTCGGCAACTCGCGTCGGAAATCAACGTTGGAGAACGGTCCTTCGGGTAGTTTCCGACAATGCTCATCGGCTACTGCCGCACATCGACGGCCGACCAGAACCCCGATCATCAGATCGACGCACTACTCCGCAACGGAGTCGACCGCGACAACATCCACGTCGACGTCGCCAGCGGCGCGAAGGCGTCCCGCCCGAAGCTCGATCTCGTCATGCATCTGCTGCGCGAGGGCGACACGGTGAAGGTGACCCGGCTCGACCGGCTCTCCCGCTCCGTGCTGCACCTGGTGACCCTCGGCGCCGAGCTGCGCGAGCGCGGCATCGGCCTGCACGTTATCGAGCAGGGCATCGACACCGCCTCGATGGAGGGGCGGGCCATGTTCGGGATGCTGTCCGTACTGGCAGAGCTCCAGCGGGAGCTGATCGTGGCGAACACGAACGACGGGCTTGCCTCCGCTCGGGCCCGCGGCCGGGTGGGCGGGCGCCGGCCGAAGCTCACCGAGGACCAGGCCGCGCTTGCCCAACGGCTCTACGACGAGCGGGAGAAGACCGTCCAGCAGATCGCCGACATGTTCAGCGTGCCGAGGTCGACGGTGTACGGGCACCTCGACAGAGCCAAGACCGTCCCCCGCCAACCGAAGAAGACCAAGGTCACGAAGCCCTGAGCGCTACCTTGCGGCTGGTGTCTGAGCTAGGACTCCGGGGCCAAGTCGTCCAGATCGGCGGCGCGGAGGAAGTCGGCGACCTTGCCCGGCATGTCGAGGGCGACCGACTGCTCCGGGGCCGGAGCGTCCTGGTCGGCGGCGGTGTACTCGGGCAGGAGGTCGGAGACGGCGGTACGAATGGCGCCGCGGCTGACGTCGTGGGTGCGGGCGAGGGCAGCGATGGATCGGCCTTCCAGGTACGCGGTGCGCACGGCGGCGGCCTTCGCTGCCGTGACGACCGGGCGGCGCCCGCCCTTGTTGCCCTTGGCCTCGGCGGCCCGCAGTCCGTCGTACGTCAGCTCGCGCTGGAGGTCGCGCTGGAGTTCGCCTGCAGCGGCGAGGGTCTGCACCATGAACTTCACGGTGGACAGCAGTTCGCCGGTGCGCGGGTGGCGGGCGGTGAGGTCCATTGCGGAGAACGCGCCGTCGTGGATGCGCAGGCCGAGGCGGTCGCGGTGCAGGACGTCGAGCACGTCGAGAATGTGGCCGGTGCCGCGTACGAGGCGGAACATCTCGGAGATGTGCACCGTGTCGCCTGGCCGCGCGTACGTCAGCAGCTCGCCGAACTTAGAAGTCATCTCATTTGGGCGACTCGGTATTCTGTGAGTCATGGTGGGGATCGTTGAGCGGCTGGTGCCGGATGAGTTGTGGGAGTTGTTCC
>NZ_JBIWFO010000030.1:0-67554 GCF_044763125.1 Streptomyces sp. NPDC096310
CGCGCCACCCGCCACGACGTGGGCAAGACGACCAAACGCCCCGAGAGCATTACTGAACGCAATCGCCTCAAAGCTCGCAAAGGTTAAATTCTAAGATGAGACGCTGGCTGCGTGACCACACCCACCAGCACCCACCTCATCGGCTACGCCCGAGTCTCAACCGACGACCAGGAGGCACAACTCCAGCGGGACGCCCTCACCGTAGCGGGATGCTCTCGGATCTTCGAAGACAAGGCATCAGGCAAGAACATCGATCGCCCTGCACTGACAGCCGTACTCGACTACCTGAGGGCAGGAGACACCCTCGTCGTCTGGAAGCTCGACAGGCTCGGCAGATCCCTCATCGACCTTGTGGGCATCGTTGACGGCCTGAGGGGCCGTGGCGTCGGCTTCAAGGTGCTGACAGGGGCCCTCAGTGCCGTGGACACCACCTCTGCGGACGGTCGGCTGTTCTTCCAGATCATCGCCGCCATGGCGGAGTTCGAGCGCTCTCTCATCAAGGACAGGACCAAGGCCGGACTGGAAGCAGCCAAGGCACAAGGGCGCACCGGAGGACGGCCCACAGTCATCACCGATGATCTGCTCACCGTGGCCAAGGCCAGGAAGGCCAAGGGTGAGAGTGTCAGCGTCATCGCCAAGGCCCTGGAAGTTTCCAGGGCCACCCTGTACCGACACCTGTCCGATCGAGGCCCTGTCCCGCCGTCAGAACCCTTGCCGTGCCAGTCCGTAGCGACGGCGCCTGATCAGGGAATCCAGTGACAAGTAAGGTGCCCCGCCCAGCACCAACGCTACCCACAAAAACATGTACGGGAGATCGTTGCCGTAGTAGTACGGCGTGGACTGCCAGCTCACGGTCAGCCAGAGGCTGAGGGAGATCAGGGCGCCGCCGAGCGCGGCGATCCGGGTGAGGAGGCCGAAGAGGGCGCCGAGGCCGACGGCTATCTCGCCGAGGGCGATGGCGTATCCGAAGCCGGCCGGGCTCTTGAGGGCCAGGTCGACGAGGGCGGGGATCGCGGAGCTGTCGCGGACGCTCCGCATCATCTCGCCGACGGAGCCGCTGCCGGTGGCCGCGAAGAAGCCGCCCTGCGTCAGTTTGTCGATGCCCGCGTAGAGAAAGGTGACGCCGAGGAACATCCTCAGGGGCAGGAGTGCGTGGCGCGCGGCGTTCTCACGCCGGCCGGGGCGTTCGCCGCCGAGTCCCCCGTAACCGTCCGTCCGATAGCCGTGTGTCATCGCCGGGTCCGCCTCTCCCTGTCCCGCACCGCGGCCGCGTGGGCGACTGCCCCCGCGTGCCCTGCCCCTGCATACGCAGTGAACACATCCGGCGCTCAGTGAACCAGCCGTTCGACCGGGCGGAACGGGCCTCCTCGGAAAAGATGCGAAAACTCTCCATCAGAACAGGAGCAACAATCGACAGAATTCGCTCAGTCCATGACTTCGATGATCACGCGGTTGGTCTCGATCCCCGCCGCGGTGACGACTTGGACCTCGACGGCTCCGGGCTCCACCTCCACCGGTACCGACACGGTGAGTGAGGTGTCCGCCGGGTTGGCGAACCCGCCGGGGACGGGCACCAGCGGCACATGGACATGGACCGCGCCGATCCGGACGACCATCCGGGCCAGCCGGTCGGGGGTGCCGGCGCCGGGCGGGACGAATCCGGCGCCGCGGATCTCGATGTCGTCACCGGTCCGGATGGGGGCGTCGAGATCGCCGGCCTCCCTGGCCCGTACGACCGACAGCACGACGGGGCGCCCGCCCTCCGCGTACTTCCCGGCGAAGTAGGTGGCGGCCGAGACCCCGACGAGCAGGGCCAGCGCCCAGGGCAGATCGGGCAGTTGCTCGGGGCGCCGGGCGAGCCGTACGGCGGCGAAGACGACGGCGACGGCGTTCACCAGCGTGTACTGGACATCGGTGAAGCTGCCGCGTCCGCCGTCGTCGCAGAGCAGATCGGCGAGCCGGGGCCGGTCGGCACGCACCTTCTGGAGCCGCTGGCCCAGGACCCGTACGGACACCACACGGCGGACGACGACGGCGATCGCGCACACGGCGGCGAGGACGCTCACGAGGCCGGCGCCCCGCGCCAGTTCGAGACCGGCGATCAGTTCGTCGCGGTGGCCGGGCCCGGAGGCTCCGGCGAGCTGGAGAGCGAGGACGAGTACGGCGAAGACGACGAGCAGCACCCAGGCGGAGGCGACGGTCCGGGAGGTCGAGAGCCGGTTGTCCTCACCGATCAGCGGCGCCAGCAGTCCGCCGCGGGCGCGGTGCAGCCAGGCCGACGCGGTCAGCAGTCCGGCGCAGACGAGGGCGGCGAGCAGTCCTGCCGTCCGTGCGAGGGTCCAGCCGCCGCCGATCGCGGTGACCGTCTGGGCCGGCAGAAGCAGCACGACACAGCCCCAGGTGCCGAAGAGCGTGTGCCGCCAGACGGCGTGCAGCCAGGCGTCCCCCGCCTCGCGGCTGCGGTCCGCCACCGCGCGGGCGGACTGGGTGAGTTCGTCGGAGACCCACTGCCGGGAGGCGCCCGCGGAGTGCGCGACGGCGGCGGGCAGCCCCTGCCCCGCGGCCAGTTCGTCGCGCTTCGCCAGGAACGCGGCCACGGCTCGCCGATGCCCTTCCCGGGCCCCGTGCGGACAGTCCCCACAGGCACAGCCACCGCCGTGCGCGCCCTGCCGCACCTCTTGCACCGCCACGCCGATTGCCGCCTTCCCCGCCCCGAGCTCCGCCCCAGTGAACTTCCTTACATCGCAGGGAAATTGTCCCGCACGAAGGAAGGAATACGCGGAGTTTGCCGGGTCGGTGCGGGTGACAACATCGTTACGGTGTTGACCCGCGAGGCTCAGTCCTCGACGGAGCGGCGCCGGTTGATCGCGGTCAGATCGATGGTGACCGGGAACGGCTCCTTCAGCTCCAGTCGCTCGCGGTGGATGCCGGTGGGGACGTAGACATGTGTGGCCGGGTCGAGTTCGTAGCTGTAGACGACGGGGAGGTCGCCCTCCTTTTCGACCCGCCAGTAGTAAGGAACTCCCGCGGCCGCGTACTTGCGCGGTTTGACCTCGCGGTCGCGTTCCACGGAGTCCTCGGAGACGACTTCGATGGCGAGGACGACGGCCTCAGGTTCGTACCAGGTCTGTTCGAGACCGGTATCGGCCTCGGCCCGGTAGACGATGAGGTCCGGCTCCGGCCTGTTCCTCCGGTCGATCTTGATGGTCATCTCACGGTCGACGTCCAGACCATCCGGTACCTGGGACAGAAGGGCGTACTCCAGCAGCCACATCATGCGGGTGTGGAACTTCCGCTGCGGACTCATCAGCACAAGGCTCCCGTCGATCAGCTCAGTGTGCGGCGGGAGGCCCGGAATCCGGTCGAGATCGTCCGCGGTCCAGCCCCCGGCCGGCGGGATCGGCCACTGGTATCGCGGTTCCAGCCCATGCTCAGGTGCGGCGCTCATGATTGCTCCCATACGACGGAGTCTCGCCTCTACAAGCAGCGTACCCAGGAGGAACGGCAACGCCGCCGCCCAAACGAATGAGCGACGGCGTAGGCGTTGACATGCGGAGGGATCACTCCCACTCGATGGTGCCCGGGGGCTTGCTCGTCACGTCGAGGACCACTCGGTTGACGTCACGGACCTCGTTGGTGATGCGGGTGGAGATCTTCGCCAGCACGTCGTACGGCATCCGCGTCCAGTCGGCGGTCATCGCGTCCTCGGAGGAGACCGGCCGCAGCACGATCGGGTGGCCGTAGGTCCGGCCGTCGCCCTGGACGCCCACGGAGCGTACATCGGCGAGGAGGACGACCGGGCACTGCCAGATCTCGTGGTCCAGGCCCGCCGCCGTCAGCTCCTCGCGGGCGATCGCGTCCGCGTCGCGCAGCAGTTCGAGGCGGTCGCGCGTGACCTCGCCGACGATACGGATGCCCAGGCCGGGGCCGGGGAACGGCTGGCGCTGGACGATCACGTCCGGCAGGCCGACCTGCCGGCCGACCATCCGGACCTCGTCCTTGAACAGCTTGCGCAGCGGTTCGATGAGCTGGAACTCGATGTCGTCGGGGAGCCCGCCGACGTTGTGGTGCGACTTGATGTTGGCGGTGCCGGTGCCGCCGCCGGACTCCACGACGTCCGGGTAGAGCGTGCCCTGCACGAGGAACGCGACGTCCTCGCCCTCGGCGCCCGCCTCCGCGACGATCTCCGCCTGGGCCTGCTCGAAGACCCGGATGAACTCCCGGCCGATGATCTTCCGCTTCTGCTCGGGGTCGGAGACCCCGGCCAGCGCGGTGAGGAAGCGCTCCTCGGCGTCGACCACCCGGAGCTGTACGCCCGTCGCGGCGACGAAGTCCTTCTCGACCTGCTCGGTCTCGCCCTTGCGCATCAGGCCGTGGTCGACGTAGACGCAGGTGAGCTGCGACCCGATGGCCTTCTGCACCAGCGCGGCGGCCACGGCCGAGTCCACGCCGCCGGACAGCCCGCAGATGGCGCGCTTGGTGCCGACCCGCTCACGGATGAGCGCGACCTGCTCGTCCACGACGTTGGCGGTGGTCCAGGTCGGCTCGATGCCCGCGCCCCGGTAGAGGAAGTGCTCCAGGACCTGCTGTCCGTACGTGGAGTGCATCACCTCGGGGTGGTGCTGGACCCCGTACAGCTTCTTCTCGTCGTTCTCGAACGCGGCGACCGGCACGACGTCCGTGGACGCGGTGACGGTGAAACCCTCCGGCGCGGCCGAGCAGGCGTCGCCGTGCGACATCCAGACGGACTGCTCGGCCGGGGTGCCCGCGAAGAGGGTGGAGTCGGTCCTGGAGACGCTCAGCGCGGTACGGCCGTACTCGCGCGCGCCCGTGTTGTCGACGGTCCCGCCAAGCGTGGTCGCCATGAGCTGGAAGCCGTAGCACATGCCGAAGACGGGGACACCGGCCTCGAAGAGCGCGCGGTCGACGCTCGGCGCGTTCTCCGCGTACACGGAGGACGGGCCGCCCGAGAGGATGATCGCCTTGGGGTTCCTGGCCAGCATTTCGGCCACGGGCATCGTCGACGGGACGATCTCGCTGTAGACCCGGGCCTCGCGGACGCGGCGGGCGATGAGCTGGGCGTACTGCGCGCCGAAGTCGACGACGAGTACGACGTCGGGGGCGGCGGGGGGTGCTGCGGGCACGGGGCGGCCTTCCGGCGGAGGTGTGACGTACGCACGATGCTGACGGGAGCACGGTGCTGTTCTCCCGATTCTAACGGGGGGAGGTACGGGGTCGGGACGGATCGTCCCCGGCGGCAACGGCCCCGTCTCACCATCCGGCCCCGCTTTGCCGTCCGCCGGGGCTCCGGGTCCATACTGTGCGCATGCGCAAGCAGCTCACCTTCGTCTTTACCTATGGCACCGGCCCGTCCGGCTGCCATGGTCGTGCTGCTTGAGCTGACAAGCGACTTCCCAGGCGCCCCGGGCCGACAAGGCCCGGGGCGCCTGTCGCGTTCGGGGCCGTTCGGCGGCTCAGGCCCCCCGAACCGACAAGGACCCCCTCATGGCATCCGACACCACCGTCACCGCCGGGAACGAGAACACCGGCGCCCGCACCACCGAGGCCGCCTCGCTCATCGGCGGCGCCCGCGAACGTATCGACGCGCTCGACGACCGCATCATCGGCCTCATCCAGGAACGGATGGCCGTCTCGGCCGTGATCCAGGACGCCCGGGTCACCTCGGGAGGCCGCCGCGTCCATCTCTCCCGGGAGATGGAGATCCTCGCCCGCTACCGGGACGCCCTCGGCAAACCGGGCACGGCGCTGGCGATGACACTGCTGGAAATCAGCCGGGGCCGCGTCTGACCGGGCTTCCTCCCCGGGCCTTCTCCCGGGCGGCGCCGGAGGGGCGTATCTGCGTTCGGTCACCGCTCTCACCCGTACGGTGCGTGACCGCCCCTCGCGCGCTTCGTTGGGTCGTACGGGCACACAGCGCACTTCATCGCAGTCGGGAGAAGGCCGCGTGGCTCCGCCGGGACGTGCGACGTCGTACGTCGTGGGACCTCGTCCCGGCACCCGTGACCGTACGGCAGGGGACAGCCGGCCGGTCGCCAGAGGAGCGGCCGGTTCCGGGGACGCCCGGAGCCGGCCGCCGGGTAGAGCGGGTTCGTACGGCGTGACGCAGGACACATAAAGTTTCTGTGAAGATCGCTGCAACCATTCCCCCAGGTCGCAGGTCTTGCATGCAAAACCTACGGCCTCACCCGTGACCCCCACATCATGTGAGACGCCCCCACGACTCCGCACCGCATCCTGTCGGTGCGCCGAACTTCGCTGAGGTCTTTCATGAGCCCACGTACGCCGGGAACCTCAGCACCAACCTCACCGGTATGCCGGGGCGGATCGTCGCGGGCAGTGATGTTCGCGATGAAGCGCCGTCGGAGCGACGGCGCCACCGCGTGATGCCCGCGCGGCACACGAACCGCTGAAGCTGGAGAGGCGCTGCACTCGGAGGGGGGTGCAGCGCCTCTTCATATGCCCGTCACACACGGCCGTGCACCCTCATACACCGCCGCTCACCGACAGCAGTACGCCACGGCATCAGGACGTCATGCCGCGCCGCACCGTCGGCATTCCCAGGAACGGCAGCTTCAGCTCACCGAACGCGCCCTCCGGGACCACCGGCGACCGCGGCTCCACGGGCGCGAGCCGTACATACGACGCCGTCGCCTCGTCCGTCGCCTCGACCGTTCCCTCGTCCGACCCCTCGCCCGGCTCCGTGACCTGGCCAGGGCGTGGGTCACGCTCGCCCTTGTTCGGCCAGAAGGACATCGCGCGCTCCGCCTGCGCCGTGATCGTCAGCGACGGGTTCACGCCCAGGTTGGCCGAGACCGCCGAGCCGTCGACCACCGAGATCGCGGGGTGCCCGTACAGCCGGTGGTACGGGTCGATCACGCCCTCCCGCGCCGAGGCGCCGATGACGCATCCGCCCAGGAAGTGCGCGGTCAGCGGGGTGCCCATCAGCTCGCCCACGTTGCTGCCCGGGAAGCCGCCGATCTCCTCGGCTATGAGGGACGCCGCGCTCGTCGCCTCGGGGATCTGCTTCGGGTTGGGGGCGCCGTGACCCTGGCGGGCGGTGAGCAGGCCCTTGCCCACCCCACCGGCCTTGCGGTACGTGGTGAGGGAGTTGTCCAGCGACTGCATGACCAGTCCGATGATCGTCCGTTCCGACCAGGCGCGGTACCAGAACGAGCGGAGCAGCAGCACCGGATGGCGCGCGGCGTTCCCGAGCCAGCCCCGCACGCGGTGGTCGCCGTACGGCACCTGGAGGACGCAGAGCGCGCCCATCGCGTTGGAGCCCTTCCCGTACCGCACGGGCTCGATGTGGGTGGTGGCGTTCGGGTGGATGGAGGACGTGATGGCGACGCCCCGGGTGAAGTCCGCCTTCGGCGCGCCGTGGCGTGCGCGGTAGCGCCGGTCCAGGGTCTGTGCGCCCACCAGCGCCTCGGAGTTGGTACGGGTCAGTTCGCCCAGCCGGGGTGAGAGGCGCGGCAGCAGGCCCCGGTCGCGCATGGTGTGGAGCAGGGTCTGGGTGCCGTACGTACCGGCCGCGATCACGACATGACGGGCGCGAAGCACCTTTTCGGGTCCGCCGGTACTTCCTTTTGTGCGGCTCGTACTTCTTTTTGTACGGCCCTTGCGCCGTTGGTCCGTCGGCACGGTGGTGACGCGCAGACCGTGCCCCTCGTCCTCCGTGACAGCGGTCACCGAGGTCATGGGGTGGATGACCGCTCCCGCCCGCTCCGCCAGGTACAGGTAGTTCTCGGTGAGGGTGTTCTTCGCGCCGTGCCGGCAGCCGGTCATGCACTCGCCGCACTCGGTGCAGGCACGCCGCGGCGGGCCCGCGCCGCCGAAGTACGGGTCGTCCACCGTGGTCCCGGGCCGGACCGCGGCCGTATCGGTACCGCCCCCGGCGTCCTCGCCGTCCCCGAAGAAGACCCCGACCGGGGCGAGGTGGAAGCTGTCGCCCACGCCCATCGCCTCGGCGGCGGCCTTGAGGTGGACGTCCGAGGGGGTCGTGGTCGGATTGGGCCGGACGCCGAGCATGCGCCGGGCCTGGTCGTAGTACGGCTTCAGCTCCTGTTCCCAGTCGGTGATGCCCGCCCACTGCGGGTCCTCGAAGAAGGCGGCCGGGGGCACGTAGAGCGTGTTGGCGTAGTTGAGCGAGCCACCGCCGACCCCGGCGCCCGCCAGCACCATCACGTTGCCGAGCAGATGGACGCGCTGGATGCCGTAGAGACCGAGGGCCGGGGCCCAGAGGTAGTTCCGGACGTCCCAGGAGTTCTTGGGGAGCGTCTCACGGGTGAAACGGCGGCCCGCTTCCAGGACCCCGACCCGGTATCCCTTCTCGGTCAGCCGCAGCGCGGAGACCGAGCCGCCGAAACCGGAGCCGACCACGATCACGTCGTAGTCGTACGCGTCGTCATGGTCGTACGTGGCGTCGTGACCGTACGCGTCCACCTGGCCGTCGTGATCGTGATCGTCCGTCTGTGACATCGGCTCTCCTCGTCGAGAACTCGCGCAGCCGCGAACTACCGCAGCCGCAACGCCTTCATGACCCGCAGGCTCCCGCTCATGAAGGCCGCGTACTTCTCGTCGGCCATCCCGAGGAACGGCGCCATCGGCATGATCCGCTGCTCCGCCACCGTCTGGGCCTCGGTGTACTTGAGGATGCCCTCGGAGCCGTGGCGCCGGCCGAGGCCGGATTCCTTCATTCCGCCCATCGGCGCCTGGACGCTGCCGTACGCCGACGCGTACCCCTCGTTGATGTTGACGGTGCCCGTGTGCAGCCGCGCCGCGATCGCGTGGCCGCGCCGGGAGTCCCGCGTCCAGACGCTCGCGTTGAGACCGTACGGCGTGTCGTTGGCGCGGTCGACCACGTCGTCCTCGTCGCGGAAGCGGTAGAGCGAGACGACCGGGCCGAAGGTCTCCTCCGCGCACACCGCCATCGGCGCCTCGACCCCTTCGAGGATGGTCGGCTCGTGGAAGAACGGCCCGATGTCGGGGCGGGCCACGCCGCCCGCGACGACCGTGGCGCCCTTGGCTACGGCCTCCTCGACATGGCGGACGGTGGCCGCCAACTGCCGCTCCCCCACCAGGGACCCCATGTCGGCGCCGTACGCGAGCGCGCTGCCGAGCCGCATCGCCTTCGTACGGGCGGCGAACCGCTCCACGAACGCGTCGGCCACCGACTCGTGCACGTACAGCCGCTCGATGGAGATGCAGAGCTGCCCGGCCGACGAGAAGCAGGCACGCACCGCGCCCGCCGCGGCCGCCTCGATGTCCGCGTCGGCCAGCACCAGCATGGCGTTCTTGCCGCCCAGTTCGAGGGAGACGCCGACGAGCCGGTCCGCCGCGCCCCTGGCCACCTCGCGGCCGGTCCTGGTGGAGCCGGTGAACGAGACGTAGTCCGCGTGCCGCACCACCTCGGGACCGACGACGGGCCCCTCGCCGAGGACGACCTGGAAGACCTCGGCGGGCAGCCCGGCCTCGACCAGCAGGTCACGGGCCCACAGCGCGGTGAGCGCGGTCTCCGTGTCGGGCTTCATGACGACGGCGTTCCCGGCGACGAACGCCGGCAGCGCGTCACCGACGGACAGCTCCAGCGGATAGTTCCAGGGAGCGATCTGGCCGACGACGCCACGCGGCCGGCGCGCCTCGCTGACCTTGGTCAGCAGCGGTACGGCGCCGGTGTGGCGCCTCGTGTGGAGGTACGCGGCAGCCTTGCGCCCGTAGTGGCGGGCGGCCACGGCGACCGCCTGGACCTCCTCGTGCGCGTGCAGCCTGGCCTTGCCGGTCTCCAGTTGGATCAGGTCGAGCACTTCGGCCTGGCGCTCCAGGACGAGATCGTGGAAGCGGAGCAGCACGGCGGCCCGCTGCCGTACGGGGAGGGCGGCCCAGACGGGCTGGGCGGCGCGGGCCCGCTCGTAGGCGGTGGCCACGTCCTCCGGGGTGGACTCGGGCAGGTCCGCCAGCTTCTCCCCGGTGAACGGGGTGTGGTTGGCGGTACGGCCGGAGCCGACGACGCCGCGCGTGAGCTGGGCGACCACCTCGGGGGTGACCACATCGGCCGCCGTGCGCACGCCGGCCGGGGTGGGTGCCACGGGGTTGGTGCGGGAGCCGGCGGGGGCGGAGGTGGGGGTGGAGACCTGCGAGTCCGTCATGGAGCCGAGCGTATTCCGTGGACGTGACTTTGAATACCCGACGGTAACAGCCAATCAGCGCACGGAATCCGGCCCTGGACGCGGGTGCGGACAAGTCCCGCTCCTCCCGTTCACCCTGTGCGCCCCGTGTGCCGCGCTCAGCCCCCGGAATCCCCGGATCCGGCGGGCGGCTCCTGCCAGCTCCGCAGTGCGGCGTCGAACTGTTTGCGCGTCTTCGCCCAGTTTTCGTCAGGCCCGGACATGTAGATCGCGTACTCCGTGCCGCTGTCGTCCGAGTAGTAAATCTGGTCGATGGCGTGCCGCTTGCCCGGATGGACGCCCTTCTCCATCCAGGTGAACTCCCATATCGCGGCTTGCTGCTTGTCCCGGTACCGGTTGGCCTCAAGCCTGATCGAGGTGTACGCCAGCCGCTGCCGCAGGCTCTCCTCCATGCTCTGCATATGCTGGAGCGGGGTCTCGAAGTCCGGCTTGGCAACGCTGATCCTCAGCAGATGCAGCCCGCCGTCCGGGCTGTAGTCGATCTGTTCACTGCCCGTCAGCCGCGTCCAGTTCTCGGGCAGACTGATACTGAAGCCCTCCGGCGCGTTGACGCGTTTCCATCCCTCGGCGGTGGAATCGCCGTCGGAACCGCCCGTGGAATCGCCGGTGTTGGAGCCGTCGCCGTCGGCGTTGCCGCCACTGCCGTCCGACTGCCCGGCCGAGGTGTCCGTATCGGACGAGCCGCCCGTCGTACCGTTCGCGGAGTCCGATCCCCCATCCGGATACTGCAGGGCGAGGAATCCGGCGCCACCGCCGAGGACCGCCGCCGCCACGACGGCCACCGCCGCCCTGCGCCAGCGACCGCGGCGGCCCTGGCCGTCCCGGACCGGTGCCGACGACGGCACGGTCGGCGCCGGCGCGGATACGGGTCCGGGTACGGGCGCCGGCGCGGCGGCGGGCAGCGGCGCGGCCCGGGTCACATGCCCCGGAACGGTGCCACCGGTGCCACCGGTGCCACCGAAGCCGCTGGAGCCGTCCGCGCCACCGGAGCGCCCGGCGTGCGCTGCGGCACCGCCCGGCATGGCGCCACCTGAGGTAACGCCGCCCGACGTGGCACCGCTCCACGTGGGGCGGTTCACGGCGTACGTCGTCGCCTCGCTCCGCGTGTCCGCCGCGTCCGAGACGACGGTCCCGCCCTGTCCCCGGCCCTCCGCCACCTCGCGGAGCAGGCGCGCGCACTCGGCGACGTCCGGCCGTTCCGTCGGATCCTTGCGGAGCAGCGCGGCGATGACGGAGGCAAGGGGGCCCGCCTGGTCGGGGTGGGCCGGCTCGTCCGTGACGACCGCCTGCATCGTGGAGAGCGGTGTACCGCGGCGGAACGGCGACGTCCCCTGCACGGCCGTGTAGAGCGTGACACCCAGCGACCAGAGGTCGGAGGCGGGGCCGGGGTCCTTGCCCCGTACCCGCTCGGGCGCCAAATAGTCGATGGAGCCGACCAGTTCGCCCGTCCTGGTGATCGTCGAGTCGCCTTCGATGGCCGCTATGCCGAAGTCGGTGAGCAGGACGCGGCCGTCCCGGGCGAGCAGGACGTTACCCGGCTTCACATCGCGGTGCAGCACGCCGGCCGCGTGCGCGGCGCGCAGCGCGTCGAGGACCGCGAGGCCGGTCCTGGCCACCTCGCGGGGGTCGAGCCTGCCGGACTCCTTCACGGCGTCCGCGAGGGAGGGCCCGTCGACGTACTGCATGACGATCCACGGCCGGTCGTCGTGGTCGAGGACATCGTGGACGGTGACGACGGCGGGGTGGGAGATCCGGGCGGCGGCGCGCGCCTCCTTCTGTGTGCGCTGGTGGAGTACGGCCCGGTCCGCCTCGGAGGCGTAACGCCCCGCGGTCAACTCCTTGATGGCGACCGTGCGGTGCAGCACCTCGTCGTGCGCGCGCCACACCTTTCCCATGCCGCCGCGGCCGATGGTCTCGCCCAGGCGGTAACGCCCGGCGAGCACCGGCCCGGTGCCGACGCCCCGGCCGCTCGCACCGGGTCCTGCCGTCCCGGGTCCGGCCGTTCCTGTCCCGGCCGTTCCCGTAGCCGCGCCTGAACCCGCGCCGGCGCCTGTGCTCGCGCCCGTACCCTGCGAATGCTCCACGTCCCAGCCCCGTTCCTTGGGATCACAGGGTACGGAGGGAACAGTGTGACGGGAAACCTCGGGGCGTGTCAGCCCGTGACGCGGTAGGCGCCGGTGGCCTGTTGATAGATCTCGGAGACCTTGTCACGCTGATCGTCCGGACCGATCACCTGCACTATGTGGTACCTGCCTTCGATAATCATCGCGAGGTTTCGTACATAGACCTGGCGACCGCTGCTGTCCTGCCAGGTGTACTGACCCTCCGCCATGGCCTGTCGGCCCACGTCGATCCGGCGCAGTCCGGTGGCGCTGGACCAGGAGGAGTCGCGGAACGGCTGAAGCTCCCGCTCCTTGTCGCGCTGGTAGACCAGCGGATCGTCGCCGTTGTCCGCCACGCTGTCCCGGCCGGGGACCACGATCAGCGTGAAGTCGCCTCCGACGTAGCGGACCTGGCCGCTGTCGTTGATGGGGCGTCGCTGCCAGTCCTTGTCGACCGCCGTGCTGAACCCCTCGGTATCGTCGCGCAGCGCGTACCCGTCGGCGAGATCGGCCGCGGGCCCGGAGGTCTGGGGCGCGGACGTGTTGGGTTTCCCCGACGGGGTGTTGGAGGCGGGATCTCCCGTCGGGGACCGGGGCGCCGACGACGCGCTCGGTGACGCCTCGCCGACACTCTGCCCCTTGTCCTGGGTGGTGTCGGCCTTCGGCAGGAACACCACGGCGTACCCGATGGCCAGCACGAGGAGGAGCAGGATCAGCAACAGCAGGTTGCGGCCCAGGGAACGAGGGCCGCGCCCCTTCTCCTCGCGGTCCTCGCCAGCGTCCCAGCGGCCGCCCTGCCTGCCGCCCGACCGGCCGCCCGACCGGCCCGCGAGGCGGTCGTCCAGCCGGTCGCCCAGCCGCTCGTCCACCCCGCTGTCCAGGCGGTCGTCGAAGCGGTCCTGACGGTGGAACATCGCCTCGGTCTCGGGCCGCAGCGGCGCCTCGTACGCCTCGTACCGCTGCGGATCCTCGACACCGGTCCGCGCGGACCGCTCGGCCTTCCCGGGCCTCACCGCCTTCTCCTTGCGTTCGTTGCCCTTCTTCTGGCGGTGCCGCCCGTGGCCCAGATCGCGGCGCCGCCGCCTGCGGACCAGCTCACCCCTGCGCCGCTTTATCGGCAGCCGGGTGGCGTCCTCGGAGAGCAGCGGTACGACGTCCAGACCGGCCTCGGGCTCGGGCGCGGACCGTACGAGCGACCGCAGCCAGCCGCGCAGCTCCTCGAAGTCCGGCCGTTCGGTCGGGTCCTGACGCAGCAGCGACTCGACGACGGGCCGCAGCGGGCCGCACTCCTCGGCGAACGCGGGCGGCTCGGCACAGACGAGCTGCACCAGCTCTATGGCGCTCTCCTCCGGGTACGGGGCATGGCCCTGCACCGCGCGGTAGAGCAGCGCGCCGAGCGCCCACAGGTCGGTGGCGGGGCCGATGGGCGGCGCGAGTTGCCAGTTCTCGTGTACGGGGCCGGCCTGCTCGGGCGACCAGCGCTCCGTGACGGCGCCGACGACGGCGATCCGGGCCTGCCGGGCGCGCTCGGCGGCGAGAGGGGTGGCCGGGCCGCGGTAGGCGGGGGCGATGCTGCCCGCCATGACCTCGTCCCAGCGGCCGCCGCTGCCGCCCGCGACGGCGGGGAGCTGGGGCGACTGCCTCCGCACGTCGGCGTGGGCATCGTCGCTCCTGCCGCCGGCCCCGGAACCCGGACCGGCGTACGGGTCGCCGCCGCCCCGGGCCATGACCAGGTCGGTACCGGGCCGCTGATCTGTGTCGCCGTGCACGGGGATGCCCGAGGTGGTGCCGCCTCCGAAGGAGCCGGAGTCCGGGCCGTACGGTCCGGCGTACGGGCCCGCGCCGCCGCCCTGGAAACCGCCGCCACCTGCGGGTACGGACCCCGAGGCGTCGTTCCAGGGCGCCGGGCCGTCACGCCACGTTCCGGCGAGCTGGGGGCGGTAGGGGGTGGGCGGATCGTCCTCGTCCTCGTCCGCGTCGGCGTCCGGATCGGCGGCGGAGAAGCCGCGCGGCTGGGCCCACCAGTCCGGGTCGGGGCGGGGATCGCGCGGTGTCTCCCGCGGTCCGTTCTCCGTACCGCCGCCCGCCGCCCCCGCGGCGCCCTCCGTGGCAGTGCTGGCAGTGCCGGTGCCGGTGCCGGTGCCCGGCTCGGGGAGCGGGGGCACCGCCGTCCTGCCGGAGTTCTGGTCCTCGCCGGTCCGCGCGGCGGCGCGTGCGCCCGCGCGGTACGCGGCGATGGCGCCGGCGCGCGCGGCGCGGATGTCACCCGAGGCGTTCCCGCTGGGCAGCGCGGGCCTGCCGTCGAACGGGGCGGGCACCCCCGGGGTGGCGCCCTGCGGCCGGGGGAAGGCGCCGGACGTACCGGACGACGTGCCGTCCCCGTACGGGCCCTCCGGGCGGGCGCGCTCCAGTTCGGCGTGGCCGGAGGGCCCGGGTACGCCCGCTGTCGGGCCCGGGTCGTACGCCGGCCCCTGGCGCAGGGCGCCGGGCACTCCCCCGGTCGGCGCGAACCCTTCGGGCAGCCCGGGCTGCCCCTGCGGCCCCGACCGCTGTGCGTCATCGACCGGATCAGCCCCTTGACCGTGCCCCTGGTCCTGGCCCTGAGGGGCATCGGGTACCGGATCCGGATCCGGTGGTTCCGGCACCGGTGCGTAACCGCACAGGGCCTCCTCGGCCGCGCCCGCCGCGAGCCCGGTCAGTACGACCCGCCCGTCGTCGCAGACGAGCACCGTACGGACGGTGATGTTCCGGTGGGTCCAGCCGTGAGCGTGCACCACCCGTACGGCCGTGAGCACGTCGGAGGCGATCTCGGCCGCCCTGAAGGGGTTCAGGGGCTTCTCGGCGAGCAGCGCCGCCAGCGGTCTGGCGGCGACGAGTTCACTCACTATCCACAGCGAACCGGCCTCCGCGAAGACATCGAAGACCTGGTCGAGGCGCGGATGGTCGGGGATCTGGGCGGCGCTCTGCGCGGCCTCGATGGCCCGCCGCACCGCCGGATCCGTGGCCTTGCGTGCCGTACGCCCGTGAACGCGCCGCGGCGCCGCGCCGTCGGTCTCCACGACTTCGGCCTCCACGACCTCCGGCAGCGGCACCTGCCTGACGAGGACTTCCTGTCCGCTGTACGTGTCGAACGCGCGCGTCTCGACGAGTTCGTACTCGTCGGAGGGCGGCAGCGGCAGGCGATAGCGGTCTGCGAGCACTCGACCCGCGTATTCGTCCACGACGCCTCCCCACAAACAGGCCGTCTCCTGGTCACGGAGACCCGCGAAACCGCCAATTCCGGTCGTTTACCGGCTCATTGTGGATGCGTACGGTTCGCGAGTTCTCACGATACGTGGCGGCGGGGGAACATGCCGCCGGGTCGCTGCAACCCGCTGCGGAACGTTCGCATCCGGTAGGCCGCATCCTTCCCGCCCGCAGCCGGAACTCACCAGTCCGGTCGGCCCCAGGTCAGTCCTTGGGGGCGAAGGTCGCGTGCGCAGTCTCGCGGAGAGTCGTGCACTCGGTGCCGTCCCACTCGCTCGCCTTGCAGCTCACCATGATCGAGTAACCGTGCGTGCTGTCCATCTTGAAGCCCCGGTTGAGCACCCGTATCTGCCGGCCGCCCTGCTGGCGCTCGAACTCCCAGTCGGCGACGGTCGGGTAGCCGTTGAACTCGATCTCCTTGATACCGAGAAGCTTGTACTTGCTGCTACTGCCCGCGACCGCCGGCTCGGCCCCCCGCCACGCCGCCGCGGCGTCGTCCGTGGGCTTGGCGTTGAAGTCGACCTGGACACGCGGGAAGGCGCCCTCGGACCGGTTGTAGATACCACCGGAGTTCACACCGGCTATGGCGGTGCGCTTGAAGCCCTCGGGCATACCCATCGAGAAGTGGAACCGGTCGTCGCTGACAGTGGTGTACCCGTCGGGCAGCTCCGCCCCTTCCCCGCCGCCGGCGCTGTCGGCGTGGTCCCCGCTGTCCCCGCTGTCCCCGCTGTCCTCGTCGGAGTCGCCCGACGAGCCCGCGCCGGAACCGGAGTCGTCGTCCTCCGTCTCCGAACCGCCGCTGGCCGCAGTGCCCTTGCCGTCCTCGGCGGCGCTCTTGCCCGGGCCCGGGCTGCCGTTCGCGCCGTCGGACTTGGGCACGACCGGCGCGTGGGTGCCGTCGGTGGTCTTGCCCGCGCCCGCGTCCTTCTCGTCCCCACCGGTGAGGGCGACGGCCAGGACCGTGGAGATCAGGGCCACCGCGGCGACGACCGCGATGATCACCAGCGTGCGCCGGGGCACCACGTCGGTGAGGGAGGCGCGCGGCGCCGGCCGGTACGGAGCCGCCGCGGGCTCCGGCCGGGGCCCGGCCGAAGCCGCCGAGGCCGAGCCGACGGAGGCCGAGGCCGCCGCGGGCACCGCGGTTCTGCGCGCGGTGCGCAGCGCGCCGCGCATCCGGTCGCTCCCCGACTCGGCGGCGGACTTACGGCCCGTGCGCTCGGCGGGCTCCTCGGGCAGCGGAGGCATCGGGACGACCCGGGTGGCGTCGAGCGGCGGCTCCGGCTCCGCCTCGGGCGCCTGGACGATGTCCTCCAGGAGGGCCCGCGCACCCGCGTCGTCGAGCCGCTGCTCGGGGTCCTTGGCGAGCAGCCCGTAGATGACCTCGGTGAGCGCGCCCGCGTTCTTCGGCGGGTCGAGCGGCTCGGTCATCACGGCGGTCAGCGTGGCGATCGCCGAGCCCTTGTCGTACGGGGGGCAGCCCTCCACCGACGCGTACAGCAGGCCGCCGAGCGACCAGAGGTCGGCCGCGGGCCCGGGTTTGTGGCCGCGGGCGCGCTCCGGCGAGATGTAGGACGGCGCGCCGACGAGCATGCCGGTCGAGGTGACCGACGGGTCGCCTTCGACCTGGGCGATGCCGAAGTCGGTGAGGACGACGCGGCCGTCCTCGGCGATCAGCACGTTGGACGGCTTCACATCGCGGTGCAGGATGCCCTCGCGGTGCGCCGAGCGCAGCACGTCGAGGATGGCGAGCCCGACCTCGGCGGCCCGCCGCGGCGTCAGAAGCCCGTCCTCGCGCACGGCTTCGGCCAGGGACTTGCCCTCGACCAGCTCCATGACGATCCACGGCCGGTCGTCCTCGTCCACGACGTCGAAGACCGTCACCGCGCCGCTGTTGCGGATCCGGGCGATCGCTTTGGCCTCACGCAGCGTGCGCGTGATGAGCCGGCGCTTCTCGTCCTCGTCGATGCTGGAGGGGAAGCGAAGCTCCTTCACCGCGACCGTACGGCCCAGCGTCTCGTCAAGAGCACGCCACACCGTGCCCATGCCCCCGCGCCCGAGCACCCCGCCGAGCCGGTACCTGCCCGCGAGCAGACGCCCTTCAGGGCTGCTGTCGGCGCTCTTCCCCGCGTCCTGCCGAGGTTCCTTCGCCGTGTCCCGCGACTGCTCCGACTCCGACATGCGTCCCCTCTGCGATCCCTGATCCTGGCCCGCGACTGCCCTCACCGCGCGGTGCCGTAACGCGCCCTGGCAGAGCCTTCATTGTCCCTCATTCCGGGACGGCCACTGCTCCCGGGTCCGGCGTCCGCCACCGCGGCACCCGACGAAGGAGCCCCCACACTGCCACTACCCCGGGCCCCGCCCAGCACCCCGCCGGTCAGGCGCCCGTTCGACAACGGAACGGGTGCCTGGTGACGAACGAGCCTGCTGTGACGTGTGGTGCCGGAGTGGGGGTTACGGGAGTATCCCCCACGAGGACGCACCCGCGTCCACCGAGGCCGGGTTGACGCTTCCGCACGCCGTCACGCCCGCCCCTTCGACCGCCTCCGGCGCACGCCGCCCACGCACGCCTGTGATCAGTACGGTACGCAGCCGCCGATGACTCAACTCCCGCGGGCGGCCGCACCGGAAAGGCACGCCGTGCCAGGACGCACCCCGGGAGGCGCCACCGGGAGGGCGCCCCGGAACCCCCCCACCGGCACACTCCGGACAGCCGCCTGGCACCGGCACAACCCCCGGGTGAGCACGCGTCAGTTGGACAGATCGTCCGAGTCCGGCTCAGATGGGCACGATGTCCGGGGCTCCCAGCCGGGCCGCGTCGGCCGTCTGATCGTCCGGCTGGCGCTGCGACTCCCGCTCCGCCTCCACCCGCTTCTCGTAGTGCTCCACCTCCCGTTCGATCTGGTCCTTCTCCCACCCCAGCACCGGGGCCATCAGCTCCGCGCACTCCCGGGCGCAGCGCGTCCCCCGGTCGAAGGTCTCGATCGAGATGCGGGTCCGCCGCGTCAGGACGTCGTCGAGATGGCGCGCCCCTTCGTGTGAGGCCGCGTAGACCACCTCCGCGCGCAGATAGTCCTCCGCGCCGCCCAGCGGCTCACCGAGCCCCGGATCGGCGGCGATCAGCTCCAGCACCTCCTCGACCAGCGTGCCGTAGCGGTTCAGGAGGTGCTCCACGCGCGCCACATGGATGCCGGTGCTCTCCGCCATCCTGGCCCGCGCGTTCCACAGCGCGTGATAGCCCTCGGCGCCGAGCAGCGGCACGTCTTCCGTGACGCACTCCGCGACCCGCTGGTCGAGGCCGTGCACCGCCTCGTCCACCGCGTCCTTGGCCATCACCCGGTACGTCGTGTACTTGCCGCCGGCGACGACGACCAGGCCGGGCACCGGATGCGCGACCGTGTGCTCGCGCGACAGCTTGCTCGTCGCGTCGGACTCCCCGGCGAGCAGCGGGCGCAGCCCCGCGTACACGCCCTGGACGTCGTCCCTGGTGAGCGGGGTGTGCAGCACCGTGTTGACGTGTTCGAGCAGATAGTCGATGTCCGCGCTGGAGGCGGCGGGATGGGCCTTGTCCAGGTCCCAGTCCGTGTCCGTGGTGCCCACGATCCAGTGGCGGCCCCACGGGATGACGAAGAGCACGGACTTCTCCGTGCGCAGGATCAGCCCCGTGGTCGAGTGGATCCGGTCCTTGGGGACGACGAGATGGATGCCCTTGGAGGCGCGGACGTGGAACTGCCCGCGCTCGGCGATCAGCGCCTGGGTGTCGTCCGTCCACACCCCGGTCGCGTTGACGACCTGCTTCGCCCGGATCTCGTACTCCCCGGCCCCTTCCCGCGTCGAACTCTCCACGTCGCGCACCCGGACACCGACGACCCGCTCGCCCTCCCGCAGGAAGCCGACGACGCGCGCCCGGCTGGCGACCTGTGCGCCGTAGGTGGCGGCCGTGCGGACCAGGGTGGCCACATAGCGCGCGTCGTCCATCTGGGCGTCGTAGTACTGGAGGGCGCCGACCAGGGCGTCCTTCTTCAGGCAGGGCGCCACCCGCAGGGCGTGCCGCCGGGAGAGGTGGCGGTGGACCGGCAGGCCCCGGCCGTGCCCGGACGAGACGGACATCGCGTCGTACAGCGCGACGCCCGAGCCCGCGTAGAACCGCTCCCAGCCCTTGTGCTTCAGCGGGTACAGGAACGGCACCGGCTTGACGAGGTGGGGCGCCAGCTTCTCCAGCAGCAGCCCCCGCTCCTTGAGGGCCTCCCGCACGAGTGTGAAGTCGAGCATCTCCAGATAGCGCAGACCTCCGTGGATCAGCTTGCTCGATCTGCTCGATGTGCCGGACGCCCAGTCCCGCGCCTCCACGAGGCCGGTCGTCAGGCCCCGGGTCGCGGCATCGAGAGCGGTCCCGGCTCCGACCACCCCCGCGCCCACGACCAGTACGTCCAGTTCGCGCTCGGCCATCGCCGCGAGCGCTCGGGCGCGCTCCGCAGGCCCCAGTGTCGCTGTCCTCACCGCTTGCCTCCCGTCGTCCCCCCGTGGTCGGGCTCACGTCTCGATTCTGTCCGCACTCACCGACTTCAGCCACCGGCTGTGGATAACCCCGGCCGGACCCCCGCCCCGACCGGACCGCCACCGTCGAGCCCCCGCACCGCCACCGTCGAGCCCAGGCGCCGCGGCCACCCCACGGCGACCCCGCGACCGAGCGCACGGGCGACAGAACGAATCCCCCGGCCGCGCAATGCCGCATAACGGTCATATTTACGCCTAGTCTGACATTGCGCTCGCCCGTTCTGTCCACAGGGCTTGCGCTCACTGTCCACTCCGGCTAAGGGAAGGACGGCCACCGCCATGCCCGCAGATCTCGCCGTCATCGGACTCGGTCATCTCGGACTGCCCCTCGCCCAGGCCGCCGTAGCCGCCGGGATCCAGACCATCGGCTTCGACACCGACCCGCGCCCCGTCGCGGAGCTGGCCGCCGGCCACACCCCCGTCGACGGCCCGCTCGCCCCCTCCGACATCCGCAGGATGCTGGCCGGCGGTTTCCGGCCCACCACCAACCCGACCGAGCTGGGCCGGGTCCGTACCGCCGTGATCTGCGCGCCCACCCCCCTCGGCGCCGACCGCACCCCCGATCTGACCGCCCTCGGCGAGGCGGCCCGCGCGCTCGCCGCCAAGCTGCGCCCCCACACCACCGTGCTGCTGGAGTCGCCCGTCGCGCCCGGCACCACGGAGGGCTTCCTGCGCACCATCCTGGAGGAGGGCTCCGGGCTGCGCGCGGGCCGCGACTTCCACCTCGCGTACTCGCCGGGCCGGCTCGACCCCGGCAACCGCACCCACGGCTTCGCCAACACCCCCAAGGTCATCGGCGGCCTCACCCCCGCGTGCACCGAGTCCGCCGCCGCCTTCTACGGCCGGCTGACCGACAAGGTCGTACGGGCCCGGGGCCCGCGCGAGGCCGAGACCGTCAAGCTCCTCGAAACCAACTTCCGGCACGTCAACATCGCCCTCGTCAACGAGATGGCCGTGCTCTGCCACGACCTCGGCGTGGACCTCTGGGACGTCATCCGCTGTGCCGAGACCAAGCCCTTCGGCTTCCAGGCGTTCCGGCCAGGCCCGGGGGTCGGCGGCCACGGCGTGCCGTTGGACCCCGGCTGTCTGCCGCAGGCGGGCCGTACGCCCGGCCATCCGCTGCGGATGGTCGGCCTCGCCCAGGAGATCAACGACCGGATGCCGCAGTACGTCATCCAGCGCTGCGCCGCCCTCCTCAACGAGCACGGCAAGTCGGCGCGCGCGGCCCGGGTGCTGCTCCTGGGCGTCACCTACAAGCCGGACCTCGCCGACCAGCAGAGTTCACCGGCCACCGAGATCGCCTGCCGGCTGATGGATCTGGGCGCGGCGGTCAGCTACCACGATCCGTACGTCTCCGACTGGCGCGTACGCGAGCGGCCCGTACCGCGCGCCGACTCCCTCTACGAGGCCGCCGCGAACGCGGATCTGACGGTGCTGCTCCAGCACCACCGTACGTACGACCTCCAGGGCCTGGCGGTCAAGGCGCAGCTCCTGCTGGACACCAGGGGCGCGAGCCCGGCGGGCGCCGCGCACCGGCTCTGAGCCGCACGGAGCCCCGGCTCCGCGTCACACGGCCGCCGCCAGGCCGCTTCCTTCAGGGAATTACCGGGCCCGTTGTCGGAGCCGGCTGCTACTGTCCGGGGCTGTCGCGCGCAAGTCATGCCCGCGCCATTTTCCCTGGGGGGATGTTTCACCATGAGCCAGTCCGTTCCACCACCCGGCAACCCCTTCGCCCAGGGCGCCGTGCCGTCGGCGCCGTTCGCCCCTCCGCCCGCGCCCGCCCGTGACAACATCGCGCTCGGCCTGGCAGCGGCTGTGGTCACCGCTCTCGTCGCCGCCGGTGTCTACGGCGGGATCGCCGGGGCCATCGAGCGGGAGATCGGCTGGGCGGCCATCGGGGTGGGTTTCCTGATCGGGCTCGTCGCGGGCAAGGTGGGCGGCGCCAACCCCGTACTGCCGGTCGTCAGCGGCGCGCTGGCGCTGGGCGCCGTCTACCTCGGCCAGATCGTCGGCATCGCGATCATCGTCGCCAAGGAGCTGAACGTGTCCGCGACGGACGTCTTCCTCGACCACTTCGGTCTGCTGACCGACGCGTGGAACGAGGGCAAGGACGTCATGACGTTCCTCTTCTTCGCACTGGCCGCCTTCGCCGCGTTCTCGGGCGCGAAGAAGGCCACCTCCTAGAAGAGCCACTTCCTCAAGGAAGCCGCCTCCCGGAGGAAGCCGCCTCCTGGAAGAAGCCACGTCCTTAAGGCAGCCGCAGGAGGCGGCCTCACACGTACGGCGAGAAGGCCGCCTCCTCAAGGAAGCGGCCTTCTCTCGAACACGCCTTCATACGTCCCGGCAGGACGGCGTTCAGCGGCGGTGCTGCGAGTCCGCGACCGTCACCTCGACACGCTGGAACTCCTTCAGCTCGCTGTAACCGGTCGTCGCCATCGCCCGCCTCAGAGCGCCGAAGAAGTTCATCGACCCGTCCGGGATGTGCGAGGGGCCCGTCAGGACCTCCTCCGTCGTGCCGACGATGCCCAGGTCCACCAGCTTGCCGCGCGGCACGTCCTCGTGGACGGCCTCCATGCCCCAGTGACGCCCCTTGCCCGGCGCGTCCGTCGCCCGTGCCAGCGGGGAGCCGATCATCACCGAGTCCGCGCCGCACGCGATCGCCTTGGGCAGGTCGCCGGACCAGCCGACGCCGCCGTCCGCGATGACGTGCACGTACCGGCCGCCGGACTCGTCCATGTAGTCGCGGCGGGCCGCCGCGACATCCGCGACCGCCGTCGCCATCGGCACCTGGATGCCCAGCACGTTACGGGTGGTGTGCGCCGCGCCGCCGCCGAAGCCGACCAGCACGCCCGCCGCGCCCGTACGCATCAGGTGCAGGGCCGCGGTGTACGTGGCGCAGCCGCCGACGATGACCGGGACGTCCAGCTCGTAGATGAACTGCTTCAGGTTGAGCGGCTCGGCGGCCCCCGAGACATGCTCGGCGGAGACCGTCGTACCGCGGATGACGAAGATGTCGACCCCGGCGTCCACGACGGCCTTGGAGAACTGAGCCGTGCGCTGCGGCGAGAGCGCGGCGGCCGTGACGACGCCCGAGTCGCGCACCTCCTTGATGCGCCGGCCGATCAGCTCTTCCTTGATCGGCTCGGCGTAGATCTCCTGGAGCCTGCGGTTCGCGCTCGACTCGTCCAGTTCGGCGATCTCGTCGAGCAGCGGCTCAGGGTCCTCGTACCGGGTCCACAGACCCTCCAGGTTGAGGACGCCCAGACCGCCCATCTCGCCGATGCGGATGGCGGTGCGCGGCGAGACCACGGAGTCCATCGGCGCGGCCAGGAACGGCAGCTCGAACCGGTAGGCGTCGATCTGCCAGGCGATCGAGACCTCCTTCGGGTCCCGGGTGCGCCGGCTGGGGACGACGGCGATGTCGTCGAAGGCGTACGCCCTGCGGCCGCGCTTGCCGCGCCCGATCTCGATCTCAGTCACGATGTGTGGCCTTTCCCTCTACGTCTGCCGTCCCAGTATCCCCGTATCCCCGCGGTCACTCCTCAGGGAGGACCGCGCGAGGCCGCGCCCTCGGGCGGCGCGCCCGAGGGTGCGGCCTTCACCGTCCGGGTACGGCGTCAGCGGCCCGTGTAGTTCGGCGCCTCGACCGTCATCTGGATGTCGTGCGGGTGGCTCTCCTTGAGGCCCGCCGACGTGATCCGTACGAAGCGGCCCTTGCGCTCCATCTCGTCGATGGAGGCGGCGCCCACGTACCCCATCGTCTGGCGCAGTCCGCCGACGAGCTGGTGCAGTACGGCGGAGAGGGGGCCGCGGTAGGGGACCTGGCCCTCGATGCCCTCGGGGACGAGCTTGTCGTCGGAGGCGACCTCGCCCTGGAAGTAGCGGTCCTTCGAGAAGGAGCGGCCCTGGCCGCGCGACTGCATCGCGCCGAGCGAGCCCATGCCGCGGTACGACTTGAACTGCTTGCCGTTGATGAACTGCAGCTCGCCCGGCGACTCCTCGCACCCGGCGAGCAGGCTGCCGAGCATGACCGTGCCGGCCCCGGCCGCGAGCGCCTTGCCGATGTCGCCGGAGTACTGGAGGCCACCGTCGCCGATGACCGGGATCCCGGCGGCCTGGCACGCCACGGCCGCCTCGTAGATCGCCGTGACCTGCGGCACGCCGATGCCGGCGACGACGCGGGTCGTACAGATCGAGCCGGGGCCCACGCCGACCTTGACGCCGTCCACACCCGCGTCGATCAGCGCCTGGGCGCCGTCCCGGGTGGCGACGTTGCCGCCGATGATGTCGACGGCGACCGACGACTTGATCTTGGACATCCAGCTCAGCGCGTTGCTGTTGTGGCCGTGCGAGGTGTCCACCACGAGGAAGTCGACGCCCGCCGCGACCAGCGCCTGGGCGCGCTCCAGCGCCTCCGGGCTGGCGCCGACGGCCGCGCCGACGAGCAGCCGGCCCTCGGCGTCCTTGGCCGCGTTCGGGTACTTCTCGGCCTTGACGAAGTCCTTGACCGTGATCAGGCCCTTGAGGATGCCCGCGTCGTCGACCAGCGGCAGCTTCTCGATCTTGTGACGGCGCAGGAGCTGCATGGCGTCCACGCCGGAGATGCCGACCTTGCCGGTGACCAGCGGCATCGGGGTCATGACCTCGCGCACCTGGCGCGTACGGTCCGCCTCGAAGGCCATGTCACGGTTGGTGACGATGCCGAGCAGCTTGCCCGCGCGGTCGGTGACCGGGACGCCGCTGATCCGGAACTTGGCGCAGAGCTGGTCCGCCTCGGTGAGCGTCGCGTCCGGGTGGACCGTGATCGGGTCGGTCACCATGCCGGACTCGGAGCGCTTCACCAGGTCGACCTGGTTGGCCTGGTCGGCGATGGAGAGGTTGCGGTGCAGCACCCCGACGCCGCCCTGCCGCGCCATGGCGATCGCCATGCGGGACTCGGTGACCTTGTCCATCGCCGCGGAGAGCAGCGGGATGTTCACCTTGACGTTCCGCGAGACCAGAGACGCGGTGTCCACCTGGTTCGGCAGCACTTCCGAGGCGCCCGGCAGCAGCAGCACGTCGTCGTATGTCAGCCCGAGCGTCGCGAACTTCTCGGGCACTCCGTCGACGTTTGCAGTCATGACACCTTCCCCAAATGGCCTTGATCGGTGCGGATGTCCATGCTAACGGCCTCTGCGGGCCTCTCATTCCACGCTTGAGATCACCGATCCGGCTTTGTACGTTCGTACGGCGAACGGCCGCGTACGCGGACGCGTGCGCGGGGAGTGCGCCCGGGACGCGTCCCGGTCACTGTCCCGCGAGCGCCCGCAGCCGGCTCAGCGCGCGGTGCTGGGCGACCCGTACCGCTCCCGGGGACATGCCCAGCATCTGTCCGGTCTCCTCCGCGGTGAGCCCGACGGCGACCCGCAGCACCAGCAGCTCGCGCTGGTTCTCCGGCAGGTTGGCCAGCAGTTTCTTGGCCCATTCGGCGTCGCTGCTGAGCAGCGCGCGCTCCTCGGGCCCCAGGGAGTCGTCGGGCCGCTCGGGCATCTCGTCGGACGGTACGGCCGTGGATCCCGGGTGCCGCATGGCAGCCCGCTGGAGGTCGGCGACCTTGTGTCCGGCGATGGCGAAGACGAACGCCTCGAAGGGCCGTCCGGTGTCGCGGTAGCGCGGCAGCGCCATCAGTACGGCGACGCAGACCTCCTGTGCGAGGTCCTCGACGAAGTGGCGCGCGTCACCCGGCAGCCGGTTGAGTCTCGTACGGCAGTAACGCAGCGCGAGCGGGTGGACGCGGGCCAGAAGGTCGTGCGTGGCCCGTTCGTCACCGTTGACGGCGCGGTGAACGAGCGCACCAATCACCGTGGGCTCGTCTTCGCGCATCGGTCCATGGTGCCTTGGCGGCTGTTGATCGGTGGCACTGCGTCCGTAGTTGTGCACCGAAGCGTTATGAGCGGGTGCGGCAGAACTCATTTCCTGCGCTCTCCCCTCGCGCTCGTCCGACTCGTCCCCGTGGAAGTCCACATCTCAAGGATGCGGCATTGCGCGGGAAACGGGTGTGTACGGACGTACGTTGCCTCACCCGGCGCCCGGAAACCACCACGTACCGTCCGGAACGCCGCCCTTCGCGACCGCCCGGAACGCCACCTCGCCCGCCGTCGGGAACCGTCGGCGGGCGAGGGGTCAGGACCGGTCGTACGTCAGCGGACCAGCCCCCACCGGAAGCCGAGCGCCACCGCGTGTGCCCGGTCGGAGGCGCCGAGTTTCTTGAAGAGCCGCCGGGCGTGCGTCTTGACCGTGTCCTCGGAGAGGAACAGCTCACGGCCGATCTCGGCGTTGGAACGGCCGTGGCTCATGCCTTCGAGCACCTGGATCTCACGCGCCGTGAGCGTGGGCGCCGCGCCCATCTCGGCCGACCGGAGCCGACGCGGGGCGAGCCGCCAGGTCGGGTCGGCGAGCGCCTGGGTGACCGTCGCGCGCAGCTCGGCACGCGAGGCGTCCTTGTGCAGATAGCCGCGGGCCCCGGCGGCGACCGCGAGCGCGACCCCGTCCAGATCCTCCGCGACCGTGAGCATGATGATCCGGGCGCCGGGATCGGCCGAGAGCAGCCGGCGGACGGTCTCGACCCCCCCGAGCCCGGGCATCCGCACGTCCATCAGAATGAGATCCGACCGATCGGCACCCCAGCGGCGGAGGACTTCCTCGCCGTTGGCCGCGGTCGTCACGCGCTCGACACCGGGCACGGTCGCGACCGCGCGGCGGAGCGCCTCTCGGGCAAGCGGGGAGTCGTCGCAGACGAGGACGGATGTCATGACCGTCCTCCGCAGCTAGTGCGCGTCACCTTGAGCCTCCAGGCTGGGTACATATCGTCACCTGTGCGATTGACGCTCTCGGACATGTGCCCGATCGCTCATTCTCTCAACCGCCTCGCACATTCAACGACGGTCACTCGAAAGAGTTACGGGTCCGGCAGCCTACTTCGGCACTCCCCGTAAGGAGTCGCACACGGAGGAGAGCGGCGGTAAGTCTTCCGGTGCCCAGTGGAAGCTATGCCCCATTTAGCGGCTTTTCTTCACTTTTGCTGGTGTCTGTGGCTAGATTCGCAATGAGTCATATTTACATCTACTTACATAGTAGATGTACGGTCGGGAGCACCGGTGCGGTACGCGCCGGGCTCGTACCCGGCGTCCAAGCGGCGCGTATCCGCCTCAGCACGGTTTCAAGGGGACATGAGCAATGGCAGATTTCTCCCGCCTTCCCGGACCGAACGCAGATCTGTGGGACTGGCAGCTCCTCGCAGCTTGTCGTGGTGTGGACAGTTCGCTCTTCTTCCACCCGGAGGGGGAAAGGGGCGCGGCACGAAGCGCGCGTGAGAACTCGGCGAAAGAGGTGTGCATGCGATGCCCGGTCCGCGCGGAGTGCGCGGCGCACGCGCTGGCGGTACGGGAGCCGTACGGCGTGTGGGGCGGGTTGACCGAGGACGAGCGTGAGGAGCTGATGGGGCGGGCTCGCTCCCGGCTGATCACGGCGCACGCCTCCGCGCCGTCCACGGCGTCGGCCTCGGCACCGGCTTCCGCGGGCGCGCCGGGGCCGGGCGGGGGCGCGGGTCCCGGGGGGCATCAGGGGATGGACTGAACTCGGCCTCTCCTCAAGGAAGAAACGTTTCCGCACGCCTCCGGTACGCTCCCTGTACGCCTCCACCCCGCCTCCAGCCCCTCCGCGGAGGCGCATGTCCGCATGTCCGCGGCTCAGCGCGCGGCGGCGCTGGTGAGCTGGTCCAGCATGGCCGCGACGGCCGGGACCCGCGCCAGGTCCGGCAGCGTGAGCGCGACGATCTCCCGCTCCACGGACGGTTCGACCCTCAGCGCCCGCACGCCTTCGGTACGGACCGACTCCATCGCCAGCTCCGGCAGCATCGCCACCCCGAGCCCGGCCGCGACCAGTCCGACCACCGCCGGGTAGTCGTCGGTCGCGAAGTCGATCCGGGGCGTGAACCCCGCCGCCCCGCAGGCGTCGACGAGCTGGGTACGGCAGCGCGGGCACCCCGCGATCCACGGTTCGCCGGCGAACGCACCGAGCGCGGCGCCGTCCGCGTCCGCGAGCCGGTGGCCCTCGGGGACGAGGACCACGAGCCGGTCCTTGAGCAGCGGCCGGACGGCCAGGTCCTCCCATTCCGTACCGGAGTCGCCGTACCGGAACGCCAGTGCCACCTCGCAGTCGCCGTCCCGCAGCATCGCCGCCGAACTGGGCGGCTCGGCCTCGACGAGTGAGACGCGGGTGCCGGGATGGGCGGCGCGCAGGGCCGCCAGCGCGGTGGGGACGAGGGTGGAACTGCCGCTCGGGAAGGAGACCAGCCGGACCCGGCCCGCGCGCAGCCCGGCGATGGCGGCCATCTCCTCCTCCGCCGCGGTGAGTCCGGCGAGGATGCCGGTCGCGTGGCGTACGAGCGCTTCACCCGCCTGGGTCAACCGCGTCTCGCGGCCGGTGCGGACGATCAGCGGGGTGCGGCCGGAGGTTTCCAGCGCCTTCATCTGCTGGCTGACGGCGGGCTGCGTACAGCCGAGCTCGCGGGCGGCGGCCGAGAAGGAGCCGGTGGCGGCCACGGCGCGCAGCACGCGGAGATGGCGGGCCTCGATCATTCCTCGCATGTCCTGAATATAAGTGATCCTTGGGGGTATCGATCATTATTGAGTGGATCACTTGTGCGGGGGTGGTTAGCGTGTGGCCATGAATCTTCTGACCGTGAATGTGGGACGGCCCCGGGCCGTGGAGTACACGGACGCGCCGGGCGGTGCGACGGGGATCGACAAGCGCCCGGTCGAGGGCCCCGTCCGGGTGACCGACCCGGGCGCCAAGGGCGAGGGGGCGAGCGGGCTCTCCGGGGACGCGGTCTGTGATCTGCGCCATCACGGCGGCACCGACCAGGCGGTGTACGCGTTCGCGCGGGAGGATCTCGACTTCTGGGAGCGTGAGTTGGGGCGGCCGCTCCCCAACGGCACCTTCGGCGAGAATCTCACGACGTCCGGTCTCGACATCATGAACGCGCGGATCGGGGAGCGCTGGCGGGTCGGTTCCGAGGTGGTGCTGGAGACGACGAGCGGGCGGATTCCGTGCCGTACGTTCCAGAGCTGGCTGGGCGAGAAGGGCTGGGTCAAGCGCTTCACCCGGGAGGCGGTGACCGGTGCCTATCTGCGGGTCATCACTCCGGGCGAGATCCGCGCGGGTGACCCGATCGAGGTGGTTCACCGCCCGGACCACGAGGTGACGGTGGGCCTGGCGTTCCGGGCGGTCACCACGGAGCGGGAGTTGCTGCCACGTGTCCTGGCGGCCGGAGAGGCGTTGCACGGGGAGGAGTTGAGGATCGCACGGGAGTATGTGGAGAAGCACGGCGAGCGCGGGTAGGTCCGGTCGGCGTCCGGTGAGCGCGGCGGACGGTTCTGGACGGGGCCGGGGCCGCCGCGGCGCAGGCACTACCGTGCGCGTATGACGACTGCTCTGATTACGGGCTCGACGGCGGGCATCGGCGCCGCCTTCGCGCGACGGCTGGCGGCGGACGGGCACAATCTCGTGCTCGTCGCCCGCGACACCGAGCGCCTGCGCGACCAGGCCACCGAACTGCACGACCTGCACGGCATCGAGGCCGAGGTGCTGACCGCCGACCTGTCGACGGAGGCCGGGATCGGGGCGGTGGAGAAGCGGCTCTCGGATGCCAAGCACGCGGTGGATCTGCTGGTCAACAACGCGGGCTTCGCCAACAAGGGCCGTTTCCTCGATGTGCCGATGGCCGATGAACTGACGATGCTGAAGGTGCACTGCGAGGCGGTGCTGCGGCTGACGTCGGCCGCGGTCGGCGGCATGAGGACGCGCGGGCGGGGCGGGGTCGTCAATGTGGCGTCGGTCGCCGCGTTCGTGCCGCGCGGGACGTACGGCGCGTCGAAGGCGTGGGTCGTGCAGTTCACCCAGGGGGTGTCGCGGGATCTGGCGGGGTCGGGGGTACGGCTGATGGCGCTGTGCCCCGGTTTCGTACGGACCGAGTTCCATGACCGGGCCGGGATGGGCACGGACAACATCCCGGGGTGGATGTGGCTGGACGCGGACAAGCTGGTGACGGCCGCGCTGGCCGATCTGGCGCGCGGGAAGACCGTGTCCGTACCGGATCCGCGGTACAAGGCGCTGATGGGTGTGGTGAAGTTGACCCCGCGCGGGCTGCTCGGCGGGGTCACGTCGAAGACGGGCCGCAAGTACGGCCCGCAGTAGGAGCGGGCGTCACCGGCACCGGCGCTACGGGGTCACCGGCACCAGCGCCAACGGGGCGCGGACACCGGCGGTAAAGAATCACCGGCGCCGACGGTAAGAGGATCGCCGGCACCACAGCAACAGCGAGGCCCGGCACCCCTTCCGGGGTACCGGGCCGGCTGTGCGTCGCGGGCGAGCCGCGTCGGGTTCAGCCGTGGGACTCAGTGGCTGTGGCCGTGGCCGCCGTGGCCCGCGTCGGCCTCTTCCTCGGCCGGCTTCTCGACGACCAGGGTCTCGGTCGTGAGCAGCAGCGCGGCGATGGAGGCGGCGTTCTCCAGGGCGGAGCGCGTGACCTTGACCGGGTCGATGACACCGGCCTTCACCAGGTCGACGTACTCGCCGGTGGAGGCGTTGAAGCCGTGGCCCTTGTCCAGCTCCGCCACCTTCGAGGTGATGACGTAGCCCTCAAGGCCGGCGTTCTCGGCGATCCAGCGCAGCGGCTCGACGACGGCGCGGCGGACGACGGCGACACCGGTGGCCTCGTCGCCCTCCTTGCCGAGATTGCCCTCCAGCACCTTGGCGGCGTGCACCAGGGCGGAGCCACCACCGGAGACGATGCCCTCCTCGACCGCGGCGCGGGTCGCGGAGATGGCGTCCTCCAGACGGTGCTTCTTCTCCTTCAGCTCCACCTCGGTGGCGGCACCGACGCGGATCACGCAGACACCGCCGGCCAGCTTCGCGAGGCGCTCCTGGAGCTTCTCACGGTCCCAGTCGGAGTCCGTGGACTCGATCTCGGCCTTGATCTGGTTGACGCGGCCGGTGATCTCGTCGGCGGCACCCGCACCGTCGACGATGGTCGTGTCGTCCTTGGTGACGGTGACGCGGCGGGCGGAGCCCAGCACGTCCAGACCGGCCTGGTCGAGCTTGAGGCCGACCTCCTCGGCGATGACGGTCGCACCGGTGAGGGTGGCGATGTCGCCGAGCATGGCCTTGCGGCGGTCACCGAAGCCGGGGGCCTTGACCGCGACCGCGTTGAACGTGCCGCGGATCTTGTTGACGACGAGGGTGGAGAGCGCCTCGCCCTCGACATCCTCGGCGATGATCAGCAGCGGCTTGGAGCTGCCGCCCTGGATGACCTTCTCCAGCAGCGGGAGCAGGTCCTGGATCGAGCCGATCTTGCCCTGGTGGATCAGGATGTACGGGTCGTCGAGGACGGCCTCCATACGCTCCTGGTCGGTCACCATGTAGGGAGACAGGTAGCCCTTGTCGAAGGCCATGCCCTCGGTGAAGTCCAGCTCCAGACCGAAGGTGTTGGACTCCTCGACGGTGATGACACCGTCCTTGCCGACCTTGTCCATCGCCTCGGCGATCAGCTCGCCGACCTGCTCGTCCTGCGCGGAGAGCGCGGCGACGGCGGCGATGTCGGACTTGTCGTCGATCGGGCGGGCGGTCGCGAGCAGCTCGTCGGAGACGGCCTTGACCGCGGCGTCGATGCCCTTCTTCAGGGAGGCCGGGGAAGCGCCCGCGGCGACGTTGCGCAGACCCTCGCGGACCAGCGCCTGGGCCAGCACGGTGGCGGTGGTGGTGCCGTCACCCGCGATGTCGTTGGTCTTGGTCGCCACCTCCTTCACGAGCTGGGCGCCCAGGTTCTCGTACGGGTCGTCGAGCTCGACCTCGCGGGCGATCGTGACACCGTCGTTGGTGATGGTGGGGGCGCCGAACTTCTTGTCGATGACGACGTTGCGGCCCTTGGGGCCGATCGTCACCTTCACCGTGTCGGCAAGCTTGTTGACGCCGCGCTCAAGGGCGCGACGGGCGTCCTCGTCGAACTTCAGGATCTTCGCCATGGGAGCTTCTCTGTCCTCTCAAATGAGCTGCGCCCCTGTCCACCCGGCATTCGCAGGGGGGCCAGGGGCGCAGCTCAAAAGCAAAAGTAAATCTTGGGTGAGTTACTTCTCGATGATCGCGAGCACGTCGCGAGCCGAGAGGACGAGGTACTCCTCGCCGCTGTACTTCACCTCGGTGCCGCCGTACTTGCTGTACAGAACGACATCGCCGACGGAAACGTCGAGCGGAAGCCGCTCGCCGTTCTCGAAACGGCCCGGGCCCACGGCCAGGACGACGCCCTCCTGGGGCTTCTCCTTGGCGGTGTCCGGGATAACCAGGCCAGAGGCCGTGGTCTGCTCGGCGTCGAGCGGCTGGACCACAATGCGGTCCTCGAGCGGCTTGATGGCAACCTTGGTGCTGGCGGTCGTCACGATCCGACCTCCCCCTTCGGAGATCTCACGGGGTTAACTGTCTGAGGGTGGCGACCAGATGGACCCGTCGTCGCGGGTGCCGGATCCGTCAGTCGCGCTTTGGCACTCTCCAGTGGGGAGTGCCAGGTCTGACACTATGGCCGCGATTAGCACTCGGTCAAGCGGAGTGCCAATACAGATCGTCGCGGCGTGCCCTCCGAGGGGGAAACGCCGGCGAAAGGGGCATCGTTCCGTACGCACGTACGGGCCTTGGGCGTACGTGCGGTTCAGTCGGTACGGGGCGCTTCCCCGGCCGGTGTCCCGCGCACGACCCCGTGGACCGCGCCCCGGCACTTCGCCGTTCTGGCCCCGGTCCGTCCCGGCGGCGCGGGGCGCCCGCAGTCCCGGCGTACGACCACGGCGCGCGCGACCGGCTCGGGCGCCCCCGAGGCCGTCCCCGAGCTCGCCCGGACCTCGTGGACCTCCCGCGCCTCACGGGGTGCGACTTTCTCCGCCGCCTTGCGCCCGAGCCGTTCGATGGGGTCCACCGACTGCGCACAGCCGGCGGTCAGGAGCGCACCGGCCGCCAGCACTCCGGCCAGCAGCCGGTGCCCGGGTCTCATACGTAGTCCTCCAGCCTGGCCACGGCGTACCCCTTGTCCGTGATCACCTTCATGGCGTGCCGGATCATGTCGGGCATGGTGCCCTTCCAGTCCTCGCGGCCGCGGAAGTGGGTGAGGACGATGTCGCCGGGATGCAGGTCCCGGTCCCACTCACGCCACTCCATGTGGTCGGGGTAGGCCTCGGCGGTCCACAGCGGCACGGCCCGTACGCCGCAGCTCTTGGCGGCCCGCAGCGTGTCGTGGTTGTAATTGCCGTACGGCGGCCGGAAGAGCGTGGGCCGCTTGCCGTACCGCTTGGCCAGCTTGTCCTGCTGGTCGCAGATCTCGGTGCGCTGCTCCTCGTAGGAGAGCCCGGGCAGGTAGGGGTGGTTGAGCGTGTGGTTCTGGATGGTGACCCCGCGGTCCTGCATCTGCTTGAAGTAGCCGTAGTTGTCGTTGATGACGTAGTCGCTGAGGAAGGCGGTGTACGGGATCTTCAGCTCGGTCATCATCCGCAGCAGGTCGGGGTCCTTCTCCGAACCGTCGTCCATCGTCAGGAAGACGACCCGGTCCTTGACGGGGACCGTGGTGAAGACGGGCGGCAGGTTCTCGCCCTCCTCCTCGTCCTCGATCTCGAAGCCCTTCCGGTTGGTGATCTCCGGCTTGACGGCGGGCGCGGGGGGCGCGGCCAGGGGTGTACTGGCGAGCCCCCACTTCTTCGCCGCGACGGCGCGCGCGGCCTGTGTGCGGCGCGTCTGCTCGGCGTACGAGAGCGTCCCCGCGCCGCCCTCCTGCTGCCCGTGGGGCGCGCCGGGAGCCGCCTGGCCGTGTTCGCCGGACTCACCGTGCTCGCCGGGCCTGCCGTGCCCCACCGGTCCTCCGGGCCCGCCCGCCCCGGAGGCGCAGCCCGAGGCGACCGCGGCGACGAGCAGCGCCGCCAGGGCGGCGGCGTACCGGCCGCCGCGCCGGGACCGGATGTTCCGGGGTGCCGTGGTGGCGATGCGCACCCCGACCACTTCCTTTTGTTCCTTTTGTCTTACTAGCTGCATGGCGCCGCATCCTGTCAGCGCACGGCGCCCCCGCCAGGACGACACCGCCGCCCGACGCACACCAACCCCCCGCCTGGCCCACAATGGACCGGATGACCGACCGCGCCTCTTCCCCCGCCCCCGTCTCGCCGCTCGCGCCCCTGCTCTCCCCCGAGGGCCAGGCCCTCCTCGCCGAGCTGCGCGACCACGACCCCGCCGGGGAACTCGCCCTCGCGACCCGGCTGCGCCGCGACCACCCGGCCGAGCTGGTCTCGGCGGCGCTGGCCCAGGCGCGGCTGCGCCAGCGCGCGGTCGCGAAGTTCGGCGCGGCGGACGCGTACCGCATGTACTTCACGCCGAACGGCGTCGAGCAGGCCACACGCGGCCCGGTCGCCGCCTACCGGGCGGCCAGGTTCCGTACCCTCGCGGCGGCCGAGGGCGGCAACGCGCCCCGGATCACGGACCTCTGCTGCGGCATCGGCGGCGACGCGATCGAGCTGGCGCGGGCGGGCTTCGCCGTCTCGGCCGTCGATCTCGACCCGCTGACCTGCGAGATGGCCCGTACGAACGTACGCACCCTGGCCCCCGGCGGCCCGCCCGCGACCGTGACGCGCGCGGATGTCCTGGAGTACGACCTGACCGGGGCCGGAACCCTCTTCATCGACCCGGCGCGGCGCGGCGGCCGGGGCAGGATCTTCGACCCGGAGGCCTACTCGCCACCGCTGTCCTGGGCGGTGGACGCGGTACGGCGGGTGGGCACGGGAGCGATCAAGATCGCGCCGGGCATCCCGCACGAGCTGGTCCCGGACGACTTCGAGGCGGAGTGGATCTCGGACGGCGGCGACGTCAAGGAGGCGGTGCTCTGGTATGCGGGGGAACGCCCCCGGGACGCGGCCTCCTCGTCGCCCCCTCCCGTCACCCCCGGCGCCCGCCGCGCCACCCTCCTCTCCGCCCGCACCTCCCCCACCGCCTTCGTCACCCTCGCGGGACGCGGCCTGCCCGACCCGCCCGTCCGTACGGTCGGACGCTTCCTGTACGAGCCGGACGGCGCCGTCATCCGCGCGCATCTCGTCGCGGAGGTCGCCGACGAACTGGACGGGCGGCTGATCGACGAGACGATCGCGTACCTCAGCGCCGACGCGCTGCGCCCCACCCCGTACGCCACCGCCTACGAGATCACCGACGAACTCCCCTTCAACCTCAAGAAGCTCAAGGCGCTGCTGCGCGCCCGCGAGGTCGGTGTCCTGACGGTGAAGAAGCGCGGCTCGGCGGTGGAACCGGAGGAACTCCGCCGCCGCCTCAAACTCAAGGGCCCGCACGCGGCCACGGTCTTCCTGACCCGCGTGGCCGGCGCCCCGACCATGCTCCTTGGCCACCCGGCCACCGCGACAGGAGGCTCACCGGAATAGCCGGGGCGGTCAGCCCAGGTCCGTCAGTTCGTCCGCGTAGATCTGGGAGAGCGGCTGCGGGCCGACGTACTGCTGGCAGTTGCACTGTCTCAGCTCGTAGCGCAGCGGCTTCTTGTTCTCGTCCCACTCCGTCGGGGCCTCGACCTCCTCATGGCACTTGCCCTGGCGGTCGTGTTTCGCCAGGTGGTGCGAGCAGCCGCAGACGGGGTCCGGGAGTTTCTGGGCCTCTTCCAGGGCCTGCCGTTCGGCCTGGCGCTCGCTCTCCGCGAGTTTGAGGCGTTCGATACGTCGTTCGTGCCGGGTCTTGAGCGCGGTCCTGCCCGTGTCGGCCACCCAGCCGAAGCCGCCCACGATGAAGAAGACGAAAATCCACCAAAGCCAGTCCATCCGCCGCCCCTTACCCCTGAATGGCGCATGCGTACCCTCCTCAGGATAGGACCGCGGGCGTAGGAACCGCCTCAGCGATGCGCGCCTCCGCCCCGGCGGGCCGGCACCGGATTCTGGAACGGCGCTGACCAGCGGCGCTGCAAGAGCGACTGGGCGAGGCCGACAACTCCGGTGAGCAGGACCGTCGCCCCGAGGCCGGTCAGATATGTCGTACCGCTCACCTTCGACGCCTTCGACGATGCCTCGGCCAGGGCGAGGCCCATCACGCACGCGCCCGCCAGGCACAGCGCCACCGACGGCAGCAGCCACAGCACCGACCTCCGGTGCGCCAGGGACTGCGCCTCGCTCACGGGCGCGGGGTCGAGGTCCGCCCACTCCTCCAGCCGCCGCCGGATGACGCGGCCCTGGTTCAGCCAGAATCCGAGGGCCACCGCCGCGGGGACCAGCAGGACCGCCGCGAGGACCAGCGCCACGACTCCGGCCACAGGGTCGAAGCCGCCCTCGCCGAAGCTCTGGACGGCCAGCCCGACGCATGCCCAGCCCAGCACGGCGACCGCCCCCAGCAGCCACAGCAGCAACAACCGCACGATCCCCAGCGCACGTCTGCTCAGCTCCGCCAGGGCCAGGGACCGGTCGGCGAGGCGTGCCGCGTCGTCGGGCCAGTCGCGCAGTTCCTCGGGCGGCGGGGACGGTGGCAGGGGCCGGCGGGTGATCATGCGGCAGAGGGTAGCGGGACGATCCGGCGCCGCTCCGTCCGGGAGTCCGTCCGACCGGGACGCGCGGTGGCTCCGGGCAGCGGGCCCGGGGCGGGGGCGCGGGTACGGGGCGCGGGTACGGGGTGCGGGGTGCGGAGGCGGAGCACGCGCGCCGGACCGACGCGGCGGCCGACTCCTCTCAGCGGTCAGCCGCCGGTCCGACCAGCCGCAGCGCCCAGCGGTAGTGCCCCACCGCACGCGCCACCCCGGTCAGCCCCGCGATCCACAGCAGGGTGCCCGCCCCCATCGCGTACGTGACCTCCGCGTACGTGTCCTCGCCCCGCACGGCGTTGGCCGGGACGACGAACGCGATCCACAGCCCGGCGGCGCCCGCCGCGAACGAGGTCAGCAGCCAGCTCAGGCTGCGCCCCGGCATCCGCAGCCGCGCATCGCCCTCGGGGTCGCTGTCCAGCTCCGCCCACCGGGTCATCAGCCCGCGCATCACGCGCTCCTTGCGGACCGACAGGCCGAGGAAGACCCCCGCCGGGATCAGCGCGCCCAGCCCGAGCGCCAGGAGGGGCACGGTGAGCACGGCGCTGATCGGATCCATGCCGTCGGCGAGCGCCACCAGTACGCCGCCGACCAGCGCCCACCCGAACTGCACCCCCAGTACCAGCAGCCAGAAGACCACCAGCGCGGCCGGCCCGAGGCTGCGTCCGCCGAGATACGCGAGCACCCCGGCGCGGTCCGCGAGCAGCGCCGCCCGGTCGGGCCAGGAGCGCAGATGCGCGGGGGGTGGCGGGGGCGGCAGCGGCCTGCGGCGTGACATGTGCACGAGGCTACCGACCCGGGCGGGGCGCGCCCGCGCCGAGGTCCGCCGCGGGTCCCGGGGCGTCGTTGGACGTCGGGGCGTCGGGAGCGTCGGGGCCGTCCGCCGGGATGCGCGACCGTACTGAGCGCCGGCGTCTATCCCTATCCGCCGGCCCTGTCCTGGCCGACCGGGCGGCCGGGCCTCCTGGTGCCCGGCCTCGTGACGCCGGTCCTCCTCATCGCCTCCAGCGTCCTGGTCGTCGGCGCACACGCCCAACTCGGCGCACTTTCCCTGCTCATGAAGGGCGAACACCTGCCGCCGGGCACGGAACGGACAGGCACGGCGTCCCGGCTGAGGCCGTCACCGGCTCTCCCGGAGAAGGTCCCGGATGTACGCCCGCGAGGCCGGCGGCGGCAGGGCCGCGGCCGTGAACTCGTCCCACACCCGCTCGTACACCCGCACGTCGGTCCCCTTCTCCAGCAGCGTCCCGCCGGTGACATGCTCCAACCACGCGATGTCGACGGACGGTTCGCCCCGCAGCGAGAAGAGCGTGAACGGTGTGTACTGGTCGGCCGGGATCGCCGCGTCGAGGGGCAGGATCCGCAGGTCGACGGTGGCGCGCCCGCCCATGTCCAGCAGATGTTCGAGCTGCTCCCTGACCACGTCCCGGGACCTGCTGATGCGGTGGAGGACGGACGCCTCGACGATCGCGCACAGCCGGAAGTCCTGCTGGGGGCCGAGGAGTTCCTGCCGCTTGGTCCGGGTCCCGATGTACGGGGAGATGTCCTGCGCCGGGAAGCGGGCCTCGAAGATCTCCCGCATGTACGCGCCGGTCTGGAGCAGCCCGGGCAGCACCGCCGGATCGTACTCGCGCACCAGGTCGGAGTCGGCCTCCAGCGTGAGGTAGTCCCGGAGCGAGTCGTGGAGCCGCGGGTCCTCGCCGCTCCACCAGTCCACCTTGTGGATCTCCCTGGCGAGCCGTTTGATGCTCGCGATGTACGCCGCGTCGTCGATCCCGTAGAACTCCAGCAGGACCGTCAGATCGAGCGGCCTTATGCCGCGCTTGCCGTTCTCGATCTGCGAGATCTTCGGCTGCCCGCACTGGAGCTTGTCGGCGATGTCCTGGACTTTGTATGCCCGTTCGAGGCGGAGTCGTTTCAACTCGTTGCCGAGCCGCCTGCTGCGCACGGTGGGCATGTCACTGTGAGCCATGCACCCATCGTGACGTGCCGCCGCTCCGCGCAGAGATGTCTTCGCGGCGGATTCACTCGTCAGAAGGAAGCACCAGTGGAATATCTTGCCCCGCGAGGAGAATCGATTTCGCCGCGCATCTGGACGGACTGGGACGTATCCGCGATGAACTGGTAGAAACGGGGGCGTCATGACAAACACGCCGGTGGCCGCCGTGGCCTCCTCGTCACATCGACCGAGGCCCATCTGTCCGTCACCGTCAGTGATTTCGCTACGGCCGTTCCAGCGAAGTGAGCCTGTTCCTCCACGGCGGAGGACGGCGGAGGGCTGATGCTGATCGAGGAGCCGACCGAGCACCGGGAGGGACCGCTGCCGGGTCCCGGTCCGGGCCCGGTTCCGGGTCCAGGTCCGAGAGCGCAAGGAGTTGAGGTGACCGTGGCTGTCGAAGCGAGCGCCATCATCAAGGAGTTGAACCACTACCTGCTTGGCCACCCTGACGAGACGTCGTCGACGATGCCCCTGTTCGACGCGTTGCTGGACCACTCCAGGCAGGGCGTGTGCCTGCATCACGGGAGCTGTCCGGTGGTCAGGGCGGGTGCCATCCTGATGGACGAGCAGGGGCGGGCGCTCGCCCTGCGGTACGGCGACGCCTGGGGGTTCGCCGAGGGAGCCCCCGACCCGGGGGACCAGTCGCTCAGCCGCACCGCGACCCGGGTGCTGGAGGAGTTCGCGGGCGTGCAGAACGTCTGGACGGCGCCCGGCGAGGAGGGCCCGATCCTGGTCGACGCCTCGCCCGCCGCGCCCGAGGACGGGCGCCGCACCCGGTACGGCTTCCGCTACCTCTTCCGGGCGCACTCCCGCGTCCTGGTCCCCGCGATGACCGCGCTGGGCCGGGCGCGCTGGACCTCGCTGGACGAGATCGGGCCGCCGCTGCTGCGTACGCGGCTGAAGGACCGGCTGGCGGTGTCGAGATGAGCCCGACCGCACAGCAAGTCGCCTACGTACTGGCCGTATTGGCGCTGGGCGGTTCGCTGGCGCTGGCGATCTGGCGTAGCTGACCGGTCCGACAGATCTGACAGGTTCGACGGGTCCGACGGGCTACGGGTCCGACGGGGTTACGGGGTCTCCCGCGCCCCGGGCGCGCCGAGTTCGGCGGCGCGGCGTCCGAGCAGGTCGCGCTCGCGTTCGTTACGGGTGAGCCCGGCCGCCCGTTCGAACTCGGCGCGCGCCTCGTCCGGGCGCCCCAGCCGGGCCAGCAGGTCTCCCCGGACGCTGGGGAGCAGGTGGTACGTCTTCAGCGCCGGGTCGTCGGCGAGGGCGTCGACCAGCGCGAGCCCGGCCGCCGGGCCCTCGGCCAGGGAGACGGCGACGGCCCGGTTGAGTTCGACCACCGGGGAGGGCGTGAGCGCGGCGAGCCGGCCGTACAGGACGGCGATAGCGGACCAGTCGGTCTCCTCGTACGTCACCGCGCGGGCGTGGCAGGCGGCGATGGCCGCCTGGAGGGCGTACGGACCGGGCGGGGCGCCTGTACGCGCGGCGAGGGAGCCCGCGTGGGTGAGGGCGGCGAAGCCGCGCCGGACGAGGAGCTGGTTCCACCGGGACCGGTTCTGGTCGGCGAGCAGGACGGGCGCGCCGTCCGGTCCCGTACGGGCGGGCGTCCTGGACGCCTGGAGCTCCAGCAGGGCGGCGAGCGCGTGCACCTCCGGCTCGTCGGGCATGAGCCCGGCGAGCACTCGGGCCAGGCGCAGCGCGTCCTCGCAGAGGCCGGGGCGCAGCCAGTCGTCGCCGGCGGTGGCCGAGTAACCCTCGTTGAAGACCAGGTAGATGACCTCCAGGACGGAGGAGAGGCGCGCCGCGCGCTCGGCGCCGTACGGCACCTCGAACGGCACGCCGGCCCGGGCGAGGCCGCGCTTGGCGCGCACGATGCGCTGGGCGACGGTCCCCTCGGGGGCGAGGAAGGCGCGGGCGATCTCGTCGGTGGTGAGTCCGCCGAGGAGGCGCAGGGTGAGGGCGATACGGGCCTCGGTGGAGAGGACGGGGTGACAGGCGGTGAAGATGAGACGGAGGAGGTCGTCGTCGATGTCCTCCCCGTCCCCGCCGATGTCTCCGCCGCCCGCGCCGGCCGGCGCCGCGTCGGGGGTCTCGGGTCCGGGGTCGTCCGCCAGGGCGCGGCCGACCTCGGCGAGCTTGCGGGCATAGGTCTCGCGGCGCCGGACGAGATCGATCGCCCGGTGCCTGGCGGTGGCCATGAGCCAGGCTCCCGGCCGGTCCGGTACGCCGGACTCGGGCCACCGCTCCAGCGCGGCGACGAGGGCGTCCTGCGCGATCTCCTCGGCGATGCCGATGTCGCGGACGACGCGGGCCACCGCCGCGATGATCTTCGCGGACTCGATCCTGAAGACGGCTTCCACGGCGCGGTCCGCCTGGGCGGCGCGGTCCACGTGGTCCGCGCCGTCGGCGTGGTCCGCACGGGCCGCGTGATCCGCACGGGCCGCGTGATCCGCACGGGCCGCGTGATCCGCGCCGTCGTCACGCCCGGTGCGGTCGGCACGGCCGATGCCGCCGGCACCGCCGGTGCGGTCGACGCCGCCGTTCCCGTCAACCCCGCCGTCGCCGTCCGCGTGCTCCGCCGCGGGCCGCCCGTCCGGTCCGTGTGCCCCGTCTGCCCTCACGGGCACCCATCAGAGCACACCCGCCGGACGGGGGCGCGGCGAACCCTCGCCGGAGGGTTACTCCGCGATCTGCCGGACCTCGCAGGTGATGTCGAACTCTTCCTCGTGCACCTCCACGAAGCGCCGCGCCCACTCGACGGCCTCGGCCTTGTCCTTCGCCTGAAGAAGCGCGTACCCGCCGATGACCTCCTTGGACTCGGTGAACGGCCCGTCGGTGACGGTGATCTTCCCGCCGTCCTGACGGATCCGCACCCCGTCGGAGGTCGGCGTCAGACCGGCGGTGTCGAGCATGACCCCGGCCTTGGTGATCTCCTCCAGCAGCGCCCCCATGCGCTGCTGGAGCTCGGGGCTGGGGCCGCCCGCGGGCGCGGTGGTCTCGTCGATACGGATCATGGAGAGATAGCGCGGCATGGTGACTCCTCGGGTTGGGGCGGGCCGTTTCCCGCCTCTCACCTCTTACGTCGAACGGGAGGCGGCCGGATCGACACACGCCGGGAAATCTTTCGAAGATCTTTTGAACCTGTCCTGGAACGCGGGCGCGCCGGTGCTCCTTCGGGCAGGGCGCGACGCCCTCCCGGTCCGCGATCGTGCCCCTGGGCCGCTGCTCATCGTGCCCGCCCGCCTCTAGGGTCGGCAGTGTGAGCCTATGGACTTCCCTCGAACCTGCATCGACGACCATGGACGCGGGCGCGGCCAGATCCGTGACGCTGCGGCTGCGCAACACCGGTGACGTCGTCGACGAGTACCACTTCGTCCCGGTCGGCGACCTCGCGCCGTACGCCACCGTCGAGCCCACCTCCCTGCGGCTCTACCCCGGCACCACCGGTACCGTCGCCGTCACGTTCGCGCCGCCGCGCACCCCCGACTCCGCGGCGGGACCTCACCCGTACGGGATCCAGGTCGTGCCCACGGAGCATCCGGACGCCACGACGGTGGCCGAGGGCAACATCACCATCACGCCCTTCACGGAGCTGCGCGCCGAACTCGTGCCGCCGACCGTCAAGGGCCGGTTCCGGGGCCGGCCCAAGCTCGCCGTGGACAATCTCGGCAACGTCAAGCTCACCGCGTCCGTCAGCGGCAGTGACAACGGTGACCAGCTCTCGTACGAGATCCTGCCCGGCAGCGTCCAGATCGAGCCGGGCCGCGCCGCGTTCATCAAGACGACGCTCAAGCCCCGTCAGATCACCTGGGCGGGCCAGAAGCAGGAGCGCCCGTACACGCTGGACATCCGCAGGTCGGGCGCCGAGCCCACACCGGTGGACGGGGTGTACGTGCAGCGCGGCGTCCTGCCGTACTGGCTGATGACGGTGCTGAGTCTGCTGCTGGTGCTCACCATCACCGGGCTGATCATGTGGTTCAACTACAAGCCCGCCGTGCGGAGTCTGGCCAAGGAGAAGGTCGAACCGGTCGCCGCCCACAGCATCAAGCCCTCCGAGCCCGCGGCACCGAAACTGCCCGAGGCGCCCACCGCGCCGAAGACCCCGGAGCAGCCGGCGGCGCCCTCGGACGACGGGGACGGCGGCGGCGAGAAGGACTCCGGAGGGGGCGAGAAGAAGGAGAAGAAGGACCCGGCGTCGCGTACCCGCGTCCAGATGAGGGACATCCGGACGGACAAGTGCGCCGACATCCTCGGCCGCGAGAAGGGCGCCGTGGACGGGCCGGTCCAGCACTCGCTCTGCAACCCTCCGGACGAGGACAACCAGTTGTGGAACCTTGAGGTGCGCTACAAGAACCAGAGCCCCAAGGGGACCAGCCTGTTCCAGATCAGGAACGCCACGGACGAGCTCTGCATGGACCTGGGCGGCTACGAGGGCGTGGCGTCCGGAACGCCCATCGGCGAGTTCCACTGCGACGGCACCAAGAGCGACAACCAGCTCTGGTGGCTCGACCGCCAGCCCAACGACGGCGACACCCTGTCCCACTACTGGATACGCAACGTCGCCAGCGACAACATGTGCCTGAAGCTGAAGCGGTTCGACGCCAACGTGGACGACTACGGCAAGGACGCGGCGCTCGTGGTCATGAAGTGCACCGAGGGCGACGGCGGGGCCTGGAAGTTCATCACGGAGGAGCGGGCCAAGGAGCTGGCACAGGGCTGAGGCCCGGGGCGCCGGCGCTCCACGGCCCCGGGCCGCCGGCCACGGCCCCGGGCCGCCGGCCACGGCCCCGGTCAGCCGGGCCCGGCCCCGGTCAGCCGGGGCCGTGGAGCGCGCCCAGCGCCGTACCCAGACCGTCCGACGTAAGGGGCTCGCCCGGCAACGGGCGGGCCCCTTCCGCGCGCAGGCCGTCCAGGAAGAGCGCGAGCAGCCGCCGCCAGGACCCGGGCACGGCCGTCTCCGCCGCCGGTACGGCACGGCCCAGCGCCGCCAGAGCGAAGAGCACGTCCTCGACGGACACGTCGTCGCGTACGGTGCCGTCCCGGCGGCACCGCGCCAGCAGGGCGTCGACCGTCGCGGCGTTGTGGAGGTGCAGCGCCTCCAGTGTGGGGACGCCCTCCATGGCCGTCGTCATCAGGTCCGTGACACCCCGGTCCGTGGCCAGCCCGGCGAAGGTGCGCTCCAGATAGGCCGTCAGCCCCGCCCACGGGTCCGCCGCCCGCCGGGCGCGCTCCCCGGCCTCGATGGTCGCGGCGAGCCCTTCGCCGAAGACGGCCTCGATCAGCGCGGCGCGGTCGGGGAAGCGCCGGTAGAGCGTGGCGTTGCCGACCCCGGCCCTGCGGGCGATCACGTCGAGCGGGGCCTCCACGCCCTGCTCGGCGTAGACCGCGCGGGCGGCGGCGATCACCCGCTCCCGGTTGCGCTGTGCGTCCTGTCTCACGGCCGTACCGTACCCCGGGCCGTACCCCGGGCCACCCAAGCGTGGACCACTCCCCACTTCCTGTTATCGTCGGAACCGCTAAGTGGGGAGCTTTCCCCGCTCAAGGTTTTCGGACCCGGGAGCCCACCATGCCCACTGACCCGACCGCCACCACTGATGACGGCGTACGCGCCGAGGACGCCGGCGCCGAGGACCTCGCCCTGGGCGACTGGCCCGGCTTCACCGCCGACCCGTACCCCCGTTACGCGCGGCTGCGCGACACCGGCACCGTCCACCCCGTACGCCTTCCCCTCGGCGCGCCGCAGTGGCTCGTCACCGACGGCGCCACGTCGCGCGCCGCCCTCAACGACACCGCGCGGCTGCGCAACGACATCCGCCACTCCTCCTCCTGGAAGAGCGACGGCGGCCACGCCGTCGGCCGCAACATGCTCCAGGTCGACCCGCCCGACCACACCCGGCTGCGCCGCCTGGTGGCCCGGGAGTTCACCGCGCACCGGGTACGGGCGCTGCGCCCCCGCGTCCAGGAGATCGCCGACGGGCTGCTCGACGCCGTCGAGGGCGACGGCCGCGCCGATCTCGTCGACGCGTACGGCTTCCCGCTGCCGGTCACGGTCATCTGCGAGCTGCTGGGCGTCCCGGCCGCCGACCGGGAGCCGTTCCGTGCCTGGTCGGCGCAGGTCGTCGCCGCGACCGACCCGGAGGCCGGGCAGCGCGCCAACCAGGAGATGACCGCCTACTTCCTCGGCCTCATCGAGGAGAAACGCGCCCTCCCGGCCGGAGCCGCCGACAGCGATCTGCTGCACGCGGTGATCCACTCCACCGGCGAGGAGGGCACGGGGGCCGGGGACCACCTGGACACGGAGGAACTGCTCGGCATGGCCTTCGTGCTGCTGGTCGCCGGGCACGAGACCACGGCGCATCTGATCTCCAGCGCCGTCCACCACCTGCTGCGCCACCCCGACCAGCTCGCCGCGCTGCGCGCCGACTGGACGCTGCTGGACGGCGCGATCGAGGAGACGCTGCGGTACGAGCCTCCCGTGCAGGCCACTTCGTACCGTCACACCGCCGAGCCCGTCACCTTCGGCGACACCCGGGTCGCCGCGGGCGAGCCCGTCATGTTCTCGATCGCGGCGGCCAACCGGGACCCCGGGCGCTTCCCCGACCCCGACCGCTTCGACATCCACCGCGACCCGGCCGTCACCCGGGGCCACCTCGCCTTCGGCCACGGCATCCACCACTGCCTGGGCGCCCCGCTGGCCCGCCTGGAGGGCGCCATCGCCCTGCGCACCCTGCTGGAACGCTTCCCCGCCCTGACCCTGGACGACACGCCCCCGGCCCCCGACTGGCGCCCCGGCCTCCTCCGCGGCCTGAACCGGCTGCCGGTGCGCTGGTAGCGGAGCGGTACGGAGCCCGCCGGGATTCCCGTCCGGGGGAATCCCGGCGAAACTGCCCCGAGGAGAGCGCACCCGCTCCCTGGCCATCCCTGACTTCTACGTGCAGCAGCGCAGGCCGACCGAGATGGATGAGGCGTACCGCAGGGCGCACAAGGGCTGGTATCCGATCGAACTGCTCGCCTTGGCGGGCGAGGTGACCTCCAGCAACCACGAGACGGACTCGGGCCCGAAGTACCGCGGTTACGCCGCTGCCGGCATCCCCGTCCATGTCCTCATTCACCGCCAGGACGGCAAGGCGTACGCCTTCTCCGACCCGGTACCGGGCGACGGTCCGGCCACCGCGCACTACGCCACGAAGGTCGAGGTGGAGTTGGGGCGGCCGCTGCCGTTGCCCGCGCCCTATCCGCTCCTCGACACCTCCGTGCTCCTGGCGGACTGAGTCCGCTCAGCCCTCCGGGACGTCCGGGGCCTCCGTGCCCAGTGCCTCGAACCGCCAGCGGTGGACCGGGCGGGCGATCAGGTCCGGGGCCGGGTCGGGGAGTTCGGGACGGTCGCTGTCGTACGGGCCGTGCCACCAGGTGATGACGAGGACCCGGTCCCCCGGGGCCCGGAAGAGTTCGCGGCGCAGTGGCGCGTACGGGAGTTCGTACGCGCCGGCCCAGGCCAGCAGCTCTCCGCCCCGGCCGGGTGCGGCCTTGGCCTCCCACATCAGTGCGACCGTCATGTCTGCCTCATGAGTACAGGTTGTCCTTCGCCAGCTCGTGGAGGTGGTCGTGGTCGTGGCCCTGCGCGTGGCTCTGCGCATGGTCGTGGTCGTGCGCGGTGCTCGGTACGTGCGGCTCCGTCACCGGCAGCGACGAGTCCGCCGACAGCGCCCAGTCCGACGCCGGCCGCCCCCGGGCCACCATCTCCGCGCCCAGCGCCGCCACCATCGCCCCATTGTCCGTGCACAGCCCCGGACGCGGCACCCTCAGCCGGATGCCCGCGCGCTCGCACCGCTCCTGCGCGAGCGCGCGCAGCCGGGAGTTGGCCGCGACGCCGCCGCCGACCATCAGGTGGTCGACGCCCTCGTCCTTGCAGGCGCGGACGGCCTTGCGGGTCAGTACGTCGACCACCGCCTCCTGGAAGGAGGCCGCCACGTCCCGTACGGGCACCTCCTCGCCCGCCGCACGCTTGGCCTCGATCCAGCGCGCCACGGACGTCTTCAGCCCGGAGAAGGAGAAGTCGTACGGGGCGTCACGCGGCCCGGTCAGCCCGCGCGGGAACGCTATGGCGGCCGGGTCGCCCTCCCGCGCCAGCCGGTCGATCACCGGGCCGCCGGGGAAGCCGAGGTGCAGCACGCGGGCGATCTTGTCGAACGCCTCGCCCGCCGCGTCGTCGATCGTCGCGCCCATCGGCCGTACGTCGCTGGTGATGTCCGGCGCGAGCAGCAGCGACGAGTGGCCGCCGCTGACCAGCAGCGCCATCGTCGGCTCCGGCAGCGGGCCGTGTTCGAGCTGGTCGACGCAGATGTGCGAGGCGAGGTGGTTGACGCCGTAGAGCGGCTTGCCGAGGGCGTACGCGTACGCCTTCGCCGCCGACACCCCCACCAGCAGCGCCCCGGCGAGCCCGGGGCCGGCCGTGACGGAGATCCCGTCGAGGTCGCGGGCGGTGATCCCGGCCTCCTTCAGCGCGCGCTCGATCGTCGGAACCATCGCCTCCAGATGCGCCCGGGAGGCGACCTCGGGCACCACGCCGCCGAAGCGCGCGTGCTCGTCGACGCTCGACGCGACGGCGTCGGCGAGCAGCGTCGTACCGCGCACGATGCCGACACCGGTCTCGTCGCAGGAGGTCTCGATGCCGAGGACGAGCGGTTCGTCAGCCATGGTTCTCAGTTCCTTGCCGTCTCTGTTCCGTCCAACGTCTCTGTTCCGTCCGCGTCCTGGGCGCGGAAGCGCATCACGAGCGCGTCGACATTGCCCGGCTGGTAGTAGCCGCGCCGGAAGCCGATGGGCTCGAAGCCGAACCGCTCGTACAGCTTCTGCGCCCGCGCGTTGTCGACCCGTACCTCCAGCAGTACCTCCTCGCACTCGAAGGCGGTGGCGTGCTGGAGGAGGTCGGTGAGGAGGCGGGAACCGAGGCCGGTGCCCCACTGGTCGCGGGCGGTGGCGATGGTCTGTACGTCGCCGAGGCCACCGGCGGCGGCCAGTCCGGCGTACCCGACGATCTTCCCCTCGCCCCGCTCCCCCGCGGCCGTCCCGGCGACCACATAGCGCCGTGTCGCCCCCGGGCCGCGCGCGTGCGCCAGCTCCGACCAGAACATCCCCGGTGACCAGGCGTCCTCGGGGAACAGATCGCGTTCGAGCGCGAGCACCGGTTCGATGTCCCACCAGCGCATCTCGCGCAGGACGACGGCGTCGGAATCCAGGGAGGCGGTCACTTCGGGGTGACCACCTTGTAGTTCTTGGGCACCTGCGCGTCCGGCCGCCGCAGATAGAGCGGCAGGGGCGCCAGGAACTCCCCGCCCGCGGCGAGTCTCCCGGCGGCCAGCGCGGCCAGCGCCTCCGCCGACTGGTGCTCGGGGGCCCGCGCGTCCGGGAAGACGTCCGGGTAGAGCAGTGCCCCCGCGCCCACCACGGGCACGCCCGCCACCCGCTCGGCGAGGTCGGCGGGCCGGTCCACCGCGGGCTCGGTCAGCCGCGTACGGGCGTCCGCGTACCGCGCCCAGTAGACCTCCTTGCGGCGCGCGTCCGTGGCCACCACGAACGGCTCCGTCAGGCCGGACGCGTACGCCAGCCCGTCCAGGGTGCAGAGCCCGCGTACCGGGACGCCGAGCGCCGAGCCGAAGGTCACGGCCGTCACCAGCCCGACCCGCAGCCCGGTGTACGGTCCGGGCCCGACCCCGACGATCACCTCCGTCACATCGTCGAGTTTCCGGCCGGCCCGGGCGAGGACCCGGTCGACGGCGGGCAGCAGCAGCTCCCCGTGGCGGCGGGCGTCGGTCCGGCGCTCGGCGGCCAGGACGGAGGAACCGTCGTGGAGGGCGACGGTGACGGCGGGCGTGGCGGTATCAACGGCGAGCAGAAGCACGCAAACAGCCTACGGCTCCCGGCGCCGGGGCACGGCGCCCCGCCCCGTCATCCCGCTGCTGCTAACGTCACCACGGAGTCATACGTACGAGAGGTGGATCAAGGTGTCCAGGAGCAGCTCGGGAATCGTGGCCGGGCTCACCGCAGCGGCTGTCGCCGTGGTCGGTTTCCTCGCCTTCCAGGCATCGGCCAACGCCCCCGACACCCTCGGGAAGCCCACAAAGGCCGCCCCCAGCTCCTTGCCCGCCACCTCCGGCTCTCCCGCGCAGAAGCCGAAGGACCCGATGGCCGTACCGGCCGCCTCGGGCACGGGGGAGCGGGTCGTCTACGCGCTGGCCGACCGGCGGGTGTGGCTGGTGGACGAGAAGGGCCGGTCGACGCGGACGTTCGCGGTCATGCCGAGCACGGTCAGCCCGCCCCCCGGCTCGTACACGGTGACCTCGCGGTCCGGCTCCGTGACCGGCTCGGACGGCGTTCGGATCGAGCACGTGGTGCGCTTCACGACCGTCGACAACGTGGCGATCGGGTTCAGCGCGGCGGTCGACGGCACGCTCACCAGCCCCGACCCGACGCTGAAGACGGGCGGGGTCAGGATGAAGGTGGCGGACGGGAACGCGATGTGGACGTTCGCGACGGTCGGCTCGAAGGTGGAAGTCGTCCCGTAGAGGCCCGGCAGGCCGACAGGTCGGCAGGCCGGTAGGCGGACAGGTCGGCAGGCCGGTCGTCCCGTGGACCCGTCGTTCGTCTGTTACGCGGCGTCGCGCTCCCGCGCGGCGCCGCGCTCCTGTTCGCCGTTCTTCCTCAGCAGCTCCAGCCCCGCTTCCCGCCCCGCGTCCGGCTCGGGCGCGCTCGGCGGCGTGGAGACGGCCCGCGCCGCGGCGCACGACGCCAGCAGGTCTTTCATGGGGACGGACGACGGTGACAGCGACCGCGTCAGGTACGACGAGGGCTGCGGACGGATGTCACGCTCGGGCGCCGGCATGGGTGCCTCCTGGGGCTCCGGGGGCAGGCATGGTTAGGTAGACCTAACCAAGTCTCCCCACCATGTGACCACGCACGGCACGGCACGCGCAACATTTTGCCGACGTCTTGTCGGAATGTACGGAACGACTGACCGAATCACCCCCGGCCCACGGGTTCCGCGAGGTCGCAGACGGAGTCGGATACGACGTCGGATACGAGGCCGGTCACGCGGTCGGTGCGGCCAGCGAGGCCAGATCCGCGTCCGCCCACCGGGCACCGATCCCGGTCAGCGTGACCGTGCGCCGGTCGTCGTCCTCGGCCGCCGGTACGGGCCCGGCCCCGCCCACGACCCGGTCGATGACCACGTGCAGCCGGTCGTCCGACAGCTCCTCGACCTTGCCGTCGCCCCACTCCACGACCACCACGGAGTCCGGCAGCGAGACATCGAGGTCCAGGTCCTCCATCTCGTCGAGACCGCCGCCGAGGCGGTACGCGTCGACATGGACCAGCGCGGGCCCCCCGGTCAGGGAGGGGTGGACACGGGCGATCACAAAGGTCGGGGAGGTGACGGCCCCCCGCACCCCCAGGCCCTCGCCCAGGCCGCGCGTCAGGGTCGTCTTGCCGGCGCCCAGCTCGCCGGTGAGCATCACCAGATCGCCGGGGCGGAGCAGCGCGGCGAGGCGCAGGCCCAGCTCCGTCATCCGTTCGGGCGAACCGATGGTGACGGTGAGGGTGACGGAGCCCTCCGGGGAGCCGGGGGAACCGGGGGAACCGGAAGGGACAGGAGCGACGGGAGTGACTGCGGCGGCTGGGGCGGCTGGGGTCGCGGCGACGCCGTCAGGTGCCGGGCTGTGCGGTGCTTCCATGCGTCCCCACGTTAGACGGTGCGGGCACCGCCCCGACCCGTACCAGCAGGTCGGCCAGCCGGTCCGTGACGGCTTCCGGGTGCTCCAGTATCACCAGGTGGCCCCCGTCGGGGACGATCACCAGTTCCGCGTCGGGCAGCAGATCACCGATGGCCTCGCTGTGCGAGCTGGGTGTCACGAGGTCGTTCTCGCCCGCCAGCACCAGCGCCGGGATGTCCAGGAAGGCGGGCAGCGCCTTCGCCTTGTCGTGCTCGGTGAAGGCCGGGTAGAACTCGGCGACGACATCGATCGGGGTGGACTCCAGGAGCCGTTCCGCGAACCGCGCGACGGCCGGGTCCACGTCCTTCGAGCTGAACGAGTACCGCTTGATCACCCCGGCGGAGATCTCCGCGGTGGCCCGCCGCCCGCGCTCGACCAGTTCGGCCTGCGAGCCCAGCATCCGCAGTACACCGGGGAGCACGCTGCGTACGGCGTTGACGCCCAGGGTCGGCAGTCCGTAGGTGACCTCGGCGAGCTTCCCGCTCGACGTGCCGACGAACGCGACGCCCACGACCCGGTCGCGTATCAGCTCCGGGAACTGGTCGGCCAGTGCCATCACCGTCATGCCGCCCATGGAGTGCCCGACGAGCACCAGCGGCCCGTCGGGCGCGGCGGCGTCGATGACGGCCTTCAGGTCGCGGCCGAGCTGGTCGATCGTGACCGGTACGGCGTCGGGTCCGCGCTGGGCGGCGCCCCGGGCGGAGCGGCCGTGGCTGCGCTGGTCCCAGTAGACGGTACGGACGAGGCCGCGCAGCGCGGCGCGCTGGAAGTGCCAGACGTCCTGGTTGAGGCAGAAGCCATGGCTGAAAACAACTGTGACGGGCGCGGGTTCCTTACGGCCGAAGAGCCGCCGCCTGCGCGGTCCGGCCGGCCCGGCGATCCCCTCCGCCCCGGCCGTCTCCCCCGGGGTGACCTCGTCGGCCTCGTAGTACAGCTCCGTACCGTCGTCCGCGCGGGCCCTGCCCGGGGTGCCGCGCAGGGCGCCGTACGGTCCCGCCGCGTCCAGCGCGAGCCGCGCCTTCCTGCGGATGCCGCGTCCGACGGTCATCCTCTCGATCGCCACACCGGCGGCGGCCCCGGCGGCGATCACGCCTATGGCGGCGCCCGCGATCCCCGTCGCCCTGCGCCAGTTGCCGCTCTCGTTCACGGTGCGCTCCCCGTCGTCGGCCCCGGCGGCTCGGTGGTGAGACCGCCCGGCTCAGCATGCCCGCTCTCGTCGCGGTGGACGCGGGGGACGCGGGAACCGATGCGGGTGACGATCTCGTACGCGATCGTCCCGGCGGCCCGCGCCCAGTCCTCCGCGGTCGGCTCGCCCCGGTCGCCGGGGCCGAAGAGGACGGCCGTCGCGCCCGGCTCGGGCGTGTCGCCGCCGAGGTCGACGACGAACTGGTCCATCGCCACCCGCCCGGCCACCCGCCGCCGCACCCCGCCGATCTGGACGGGGCCGCGCCCGGAGGCGTGCCGGGGGATGCCGTCCGCGTAACCGAGCGGGATCAGGCCGAGCGTGGTCTCCTCCGGCGTGACGTAGTGGTGGCCGTAGCTGACGCCGTGTCCCCGCGGCACCTGCTTGACCAGCGCCACGGACGCGGAGAGCGTCATGACGGGGCGCAGGCCGAACTCCTCGGAGGTGCCCAGCTCCGGGCTGGGCGAGATGCCGTACAGGGCGATGCCCGTCCGGACGAGGTCGAAGTGCGACTCGGGGACGGTGAGCGCGGCGGCCGAGTTGGCGATGTGCCGTACCTCGGGTTCGGCGCCCGCCTTCTCGGCGTAGGCCACGACCTCGTGGAAGACCTCCAGCTGGGCCGCGATGGAGGGGTGTCCCGGCTCGTCGGCGCAGGCGAAGTGCGACCAGAGTCCGGTGACACGGACCTCGCCCGCGGCCTGCGCGGCGAGCGCGGCACCGACGAGTTCCGGCCAGTCGGCGGGCTGGCAGCCGTTGCGGCCGAGCCCGGTGTCGGCCTTGAGCTGGATCCGCGCGGGCCGCCCGGCCGCGCGCGCGGCGGCGGTCACCTCGCGCAGCGCCCACAGCCCGCTGACGGACATGTCGAGATCGGCCTCGATCCCCTCCCGCCAGGGGTCGCCGGGCGTCCACAGCCAGCACATCACCCGTCCGCCGATCCCGGCGGCCCGCAGCGCGAGCGCCTCGTGCGGCGTGGCGACCCCGAGCCAGGTGGCCCCGGCGGCACGGGCGGCACGGGCGACGGGCAGCATGCCGTGTCCGTACGCGTCGGACTTCACGACGGCCATCAGCGCGACGCCGTCCCCCACCCGGGAGCGCAACGCGCGCACATTGCCCCGCAGGGCGGCGAGATCGACTTCGGCCCGTGCCCGCACGGTCTCCGAGGTCTGCATGGTTCCGGTCATCGGGCCCAGTCTCTCAGCTCACCGCCCGGACCGTGTGATCACGGTGACGGCGACGCCCACGAAGCCTTCCCGCGCACTGTTCCTCGGACCAGGAGTCGTACTGCTCCGCCGTGATCTGCTCGTGCGTCCACGCGGGGGCGACCGGCTCGCCGGTCATGAAGCGGCTCCCTGACATCGCGCGGCGGGCGGGTTCCCGCAGGGTTCAGCGTACTGTGCGGGCTTTCCGCGCCCACGTCGTCAGCCCGCCTCCCCCACCACGTTGCGCCACGCCTCCCCCACGCCCGCCGCCACGTCGTCCGCCGCCACCGGTGCGCCGTGCGCCGCCAGGCGGGCCGCCAGGCCGTGCAGGTAGGCCGCCGCCGAGGCCGCGTCGCGGGCCGGGAGGCCCGTGGCGAGGAGGGAGCCCGCGAGGCCCGAGAGGACATCGCCGCTGCCGGCCGTGGCGAGCCAGGCGGTGCCCGTGGGGTTGACGCGGACCGGGGTTCGCGGGTCCGGGGCGGCGACCAGGGTCGTCGAGCCCTTCAGCAGGACGGTCGCGCCGTACCGGGCGGCCAGTTCCCGTACCGCCGCCAGCCGGCCCGCCTCCACCTCGGCGCGGGGGACGGAGAGCAGCGCCGCCGCCTCGCCCGCGTGCGGGGTGAGCAGGGTGTCGGCGGTACGGCGCCGTGCCGCCTCCGCGGTGACATGGCGCAGGCCGTCCGCGTCGACCAGGACCGGGACGTCCGAGGCCAGGACCTCGGCCACCGCCGAGCGCGCCCACGAGCCCTCGCCGAGCCCGGGGCCCACCACCCACGCCTGGACGCGGCCCGCCTCCGCCGGCGGGCCCTCGTGCACCAGCGTCTCCGGGAAGCGGGCGAGGACCGCCTCGCTGCCGGGGCCCACGTACCGTACGGCCCCCGCGCCCCCGCGCAGCGCGCCGGAGACCGCGAGGACCGCCGCGCCCGGGTAGCGCGCCGAGCCCGCGACGACGCCGATGACGCCGCGCCGGTACTTGTCGCTCTCCGCCGTCGGTACGGGCAGCAGCCGCGCCACATCGGCGTGTTGCAGCGCCTCCAGGTCCGGGACGGACGGCAGGTGGGGGCCGAGCCCGATGTCCACGAGCCGCAGCGCGCCCGCGAGCGCGCGCGCCGGGTCGATGAGCAGGCCCGGCTTGTACGCGCCGAAGGTGACCGTCGCGTCCGCGCGCACCGCCCGGTCGGCCGCCTCGACCTCCCCGCTGTCCGCCTCGACACCGCTCGGCAGATCGACGGCGACGATCACCGCGCCCGCGCCCTTGGCCGCCCGTACCACCGGCACCGCGTCGGGCCGCAGCCCGCCGTGGCCGCCGATACCGGTGATGCCGTCCAGCACCAGATCGGCGGCGGCCAGCGCGTCGTACGGGTCGTCCGCGACCCGGCCGCCCGCGCCCAGCAGCGCGTTCAGCCCGCCCCCGTGCGCGCGGTCGGGCGCCAGGAGCACCGCCGTGACGCCGGCGCCCCTGCGGGCCAGCCGCGCGCCGGCGTACAGGGCGTCGCCGCCGTTGTCGCCGCTGCCGACGAGCAGGACGACGCGCGCCCCGTACACCCGGCCGAGCAGATCTTTCAGCAGCCCGGCGCAGGCGGCGGCGAGACCGGCGGCGGCGCGCCGCATCAGCGTGCCCTCCGGCAGCCGCGCCATCAGCTCGCGCTCGGCGTTCCTCACGGTCTCCACGCTGTACGCGGTACGCATCAGCCCTGCCCTCTCTCGACCCCCGCTCGCCTGCCTGCCCGTCAACCCTCCGCGATCACCACGGCGGACGCCACCCCCGCATCGTGGCTGAGCGAGACGTGCCAGCTCCGTACGCCCAGTTCGGCGGCGCGCGCGGCCACCGTCCCCGTCACCCGCAGCCGTGGCCGCCCGGTCTCCTCCACGTACACCTCGGCGTCCGTCCAGTGCAGCCCGCCGGGCGCGCCGAGCGCCTTGGCCAGGGCCTCCTTCGCGGCGAACCGCGCCGCCAAGGAGGCCGTACCGCGCCGCTCGCCGCTGGGGAGCAGCAACTCGCTCGCCAGGAAGAGCCGGTCGGCCAGATGCGGGGTGCGCCGCAGCGACTCCCCGAACCGGTCGATCTCCGCGACGTCGATCCCCACCCCGATGATCACTCCACTGTCTCCCTCACCCGCGTACGTACGCCACAACATACGTACGCGACCGCTCACTCCACCGTGACCGACTTCGCCAGGTTCCTCGGCTGGTCCACCTCGTTGCCCCGCGCCGTCGCCAGCTCGCACGCGAACACCTGCAACGGCACGGTCGCGACCAGTGGCTGAAGCAGCGTAGGCGTCGCCGGGATGCGGATGAGGTGGTCCGCGTACGGCACCACCGCCTCGTCCCCCTCCTCCGCGATCACGATCGTGCGCGCGCCCCGCGCCCGGATCTCCTGGATGTTCGAGACGATCTTGCCGTGCAGCACCGAGCGCCCGCGCGGCGACGGTACGACGACCACCACCGGCAGGTCCGGCTCGACCAGCGCGATCGGGCCGTGCTTCAGCTCGCCCGCCGCGAACCCCTCCGCGTGCATGTACGCGAGTTCCTTGAGCTTGAGCGCGCCCTCCAGGGCCACCGGATATCCCACGTGCCGGCCCAGGAACAGCACCGTCCGCTTCTCCTTGAGGGTGCGCGCGAGGGCCCGTACGGGCTCCATCGTGGCCAGGACGCGCTCCACCTCGCCCGCGATCCGCCCCAGGTCGCGGACGACATCCCTGATCTCGTCGCCCCACTTCGTGCCGCGCCGCTGGCCGAGGTAGAGCGCGACCAGGTAGCAGGCGACGAGCTGGGTCAGGAACGCCTTGGTCGACGCGACGGCGACCTCCGGGCCCGCGTGCGTGTAGAGGACCGCGTCGGACTCCCGGGGGATGGTCGAGCCGTTCGTGTTGCAGATGGCCAGTACCTTCGCGCCCTGCTCACGGGCGTGCCGCAGCGCCATCAGGGTGTCCATGGTCTCGCCGGACTGCGAGATCGCGACGACGAGCGTGCGCCGGTCCAGGATCGGGTCACGGTAGCGGAACTCGCTGGCCAGCTCGACCTCGCAGGGCAGCCGCGTCCAGTGCTCGATGGCGTACTTGGCGATCAGCCCGGCGTGGAAGGCCGTACCGCACGCCACGATGACGACCTTGTCCGCCTCGCGGAGCACGGCCGCCGGGATGCGCACCTCGTCGAGGGTGAGCACGCCCTCGGTGTCGATCCGGCCCAGGAGCGTGTCGGCGACGGCCTTCGGCTGCTCGGCGATCTCCTTGAGCATGAAGGAGGCGTAGCCGTCCTTCTCGGCGGCGGAGGCGTCCCAGTCCACGTGGTACGAGCGGACCTCGGCCGGGGCGCCGTCGAAGTCCGTGACGGTCACGCCGTCGCGGCGCGCCTCGACCACCTGGTCCTGGCCCAGCTCGATCGCGGAGCGCGTGTGGGCGATGAACGCGGCGACGTCGGAGGCGAGGAACGACTCGCCCTCCCCGACGCCGACGACCAGCGGCGAGTTGCGGCGGGCTCCGACGACGACGTCCGGCGCGTCCGCGTGGACGGCGACGAGCGTGAAGGCGCCTTCCAGCCGGCGGCAGACCTGGCGCATCGCCTCGGCGAGGTCGCCGCAGGAGGAGAACGCCTCGGCGAGGAGGTGCGGGACGACCTCGGTGTCGGTGTCGGAGCCGAGGTCGTGGCCGCGTTCGGCCAGTTCTGCGCGGAGCGCGGCGAAGTTCTCGATGATCCCGTTGTGGACGACGGCGACGCGGCCCGCGTTGTCGAGGTGGGGGTGGGCGTTGGTGTCGGTGGGGCCGCCGTGCGTGGCCCAGCGGGTGTGGCCGATCCCGGTGGCGCCGTTCGGCAGCGGGCGCTCCACCAGGGTCTTCTCCAGGTTGAGCAGCTTGCCCGCCTTCTTGGCGGCGGCGAGCCCGCCGTCGGCGAGGACGGCGACCCCGGCGGAGTCGTACCCCCGGTACTCCAGGCGCTTGAGACCCGCGATGACCACATCGAGCGCCGACTGCCCGCCGACGTAACCCACGATTCCGCACATACCGTTCCCTTCGCTGACGATTCTGGTTGTTCCTGTCTGTTCCTGACCTTATGGATCTCGTCGGACGGCATCGTCGCAGACCGCGCACCGGCGGACGGGGACCTCGGGCCTCTCGTTCGGGTCCTGCCGGAAGGTCCCGCCGGGGCGGCGTGCGCGCACGCCACGTGACCGACCCCACCTCCGGTGGCCTCCCAGGACCACCGGTCGCGCCGGACAATGGCCGGGTGATCACCTCGCCGCCGTCGCCACCGTCGCCGTCCCGGAGCCCCGCCCGCAGGACCGACCACGGGCCGACCCCCTACGTGGACCTCACCCGGGCCGAGTGGAGCGCCCTGCGCGACAAGACACCGCTGCCGCTGACCGCCGAGGAGGTCGAGCGGCTGCGCGGGCTCGGGGACGTCATCGACCTGGACGAGGTACGCGACGTCTACCTCCCGCTCTCCCGGCTGCTCAACCTGTACGTCCAGTCCACCGCCGGGCTGCGCGGCGCCCTCAACACCTTCCTCGGGGAGGCGGGCAACGGGCACGGCGCGCAGCGCGGCACCCCGTTCGTCATAGGGGTCGCCGGGAGCGTGGCCGTGGGCAAGTCGACGGTGGCCCGGCTCCTCCAGGCGCTGCTGGCCCGCTGGCCTGAGCACCCGCGGGTCGAACTCGTCACCACCGACGGCTTCCTGTACCCGATGAAGGAGCTTGAGGCCCGGGGGCTGATGTCGCGCAAGGGGTTCCCCGAGTCGTTCGACCGGCGGGCCCTGACCCGGTTCGTCGCGGACATCAAGGCGGGCAAGGACGAGGTCACCGCGCCCGTCTACTCGCACCTCATCTACGACATCGTGCCCGGCGAACTGCTCACCGTACGGCGTCCCGACATCCTCATCGTGGAGGGACTGAACGTCCTCCAGCCCGCGCTGCCCGGCAAGGACGGCCGGACGCGGGTCGCGCTCGCCGACTACTTCGACTTCAGCGTGTACGTCGACGCGCGTCCCGAGGACATCGAGAGCTGGTACCTGAACCGGTTCCGCAAGCTTCGTGAGACCGCCTTCCAGGATCCGTCGTCGTACTTCAGGAAGTACACCCAGGTCTCCGAGGAGGAGGCCCTGAAGTACGCCCGTACGACGTGGCGGACCATCAACAAGCCCAATCTGCTGGAAAATGTGGCGCCCACCCGGGGCCGCGCCACACTGGTCCTGCGCAAGGGCCAGGACCATACGGTGCAGCGGCTCTCCCTGCGCAAACTCTGACATCCGAGGAGCGGCCGACGTGCTGCATCTGCGTCTGCTCGTACCGGCCGACCGTACGGACGAGGTGGTACGCGCCGTCGAGTCCACCGTGGGCACCACGCACCTCGCCGTCGTCCCCGGCGCCGCCCGCGACCCGCACGGCGACCTGGTCCTGTGCGACGTGGCGCGCGAGGCGGGCGACGAGCTGATCGGCGCGCTGCGCGCCCTCGGGATCGACGAGTCGGGGGCGATCTCCGTGGAGGACGTCCACCTGTCGCTCTCGAAACGCGCGGACGCGGCGGAGGAGGCGGCGCCCGGCGAGGGCGCCGACGCCGTGCTGTGGGAGCACCTGGAGGACGTGACACACGAGGAGTCCACCCTCTCCGTCACCTATCTGGCGTTCCTGTCCCTCGCGACGATGATCGCGGCCTGCGGTGTGGTGCTGGACAACGCGATCCTGATCGTCGGCGCGATGGCGGTGGGCCCGGAATTCGGCCCGCTGGCGGGCATCTGTACGGCGCTGGTGCAGCGCGCCCCGCGGCTGGCCTGGCGTTCACTGGTCGCGGTGCTCGTCGGGTTCGCGGTGGCGATGGCGCTGACGACGGTGTTCGGGCTGATGATGGACGGCTTCGGGCTCTTCACCGAGTCGATGCTGGAGTCGAAGCGCCCGAACACCTCGTTCATCTGGAACCCGGACCTCTTCTCGCTGGTGGTCGCGGCGCTCGCGGGCGCGGCGGGCATGCTCTCGCTGACCTCGGCGAAGTCGGGCGCTCTGGTCGGGGTCGCCATCTCCGTGACGACGGTCCCGGCGGCGGCCAACGCGGCGGTCGCCCTCGGCTACGGCGACTTCGGCCAGGTCTGGGGCTCCTCCCGCCAGTTGCTGCTGAACCTGGCGGGCATCGTCGCCGCCGGGACGCTCACCCTGCTCGTACAGAAGGCGTTCTGGGCGGCGACGAAGCCACGGGCCGGCAGCGGCTGAAGCGGAGCACGGCTCAGCGCACGGCTCGGAGCACGGCGCTGCTCAGGGCGCTGCTCTGCTCAGAGCGTGGCGAGGACGCGCCGCATCCAGCGCAGCCGGGCCTCCTTCACGTCACGGGTGATTCTGGTCTTCGGCGCGTCGCCGTGGAAACCGTGGAAACCGCCCGGCCAGACATGGAGTTCGGCGCGGCCCCCCGCCATCCAGATACGGGACGCGTAGTCGACGTTCTCGGAGCGGAACGTCTCGGCGGACCCCACCTCGATGTACAGGGGCGGCAGCCCCGACAGATCGGTGGCACGGGCCGGCGCGGCGTACGGGGAGACGCCGGGCTTCCCCATCCGGTCACCGAGCAGCGCGCTCCACCCGGTGTGGTTGGAGGCCCGGTCCCAGGTGCCGACCCCGGCCATCTGGTGGCTGGACGGGGAGTTGTTGCGGTCGTCGAGCATCGGCGCCATCAGGAACTGCCCGGCCGGCTCCGGGCCGCCCCGGTCCCGCGCCATCAGCGCGAGCGCCGCGGCGAGCCCGCCGCCCGCGCTGCTGCCGACCACGAAGATCCGGTCACGGTCGATCCCCAGCTCCCGCGCGTGCCGGGCGGTCCACACCAGCCCGGCGTAGCAGTCCTCCACGGGCGCGGGGTGCGGATGCTCGGGGGCGAGCCGGTACTCGACGGAGACCACGACGAGGCCGCCCAGCTCATGCGCCAGGTCGAGCCGGTCGAGGATCCCGAGCCGGTTGTCACCGCTGACCATGCCACCGCCGTGCACGCAGTAGAGGGCGGGCAGCCGGGCGGAGGAGGGGCGCGGCGCCCCGGCGGGCCGGCAGATCAGCAGCGAGACGGCGGGCGCCCCGGCCGGCCCCGGCACCTCGCGCTCCTCGAAGGTGAAGGTGCCCTGGCGGCGTATCTCCTCGTCGGTGGGGCGCTGCTGGGCCATGATCTCGCGGGCGAGGAGGATCAGTTCGGGCGTGAGGACGGTGGTGCTCTCGGGGTTCAGTTCGAGTACGACGGCCAGTTCGGGGTCGAAGGGGGGCGGGGTGACGGACATCGGCTCTCCCGTTGATCGGATGTCCCGGCGCCGGCGCGCCGGTGTCAGGTGCGGCCCCTCGCGCACACCTCTGCGGGCGGGCAACGGGCCGCTGCGGTCAGAACTCGTACGCGTCGCTCCCGACGCACCGTAACCACCGCCCCCACACCCCCGCACCCACGGCGATCCGGCCATCGCTCCGGCCGGAATCCATGGGCCGGGCCCGGACGGGCCCCGCCGGCCCCGGGGCTTCGCCCGGTCACTCGCCCGCCACCGCACCGGCCCGCTGATGGGCGCGGGGCTCCCCTACTGGGTGCCCGACGGCGCGACGGTACGGCACACCCTGGAGGAGTACGTACGCGACCTGGAGCGGCGCCGCGGAGCGGGGCCGCCGCGCGGTTCACGCGGGCCCCGGCGGGCCTCCCCGGGCCGCCGTGTCGAACAGCAGCTTCGCGGCCACCTCGGCCCCGTCGGTACGGATCGTGCCCGCCACGGCCCGCGCCCGGTCGCGGGTCCCGGGCGCCAGGGCCGTGGTGAGCGCGGCGGACAGGGACGCGGCGGTCGGTGTCGGCCCGTCGTGCGCGGCGCCGATGCCCAGCGCGGCCACCCGGCCCGCCCAGTACGGCTGGTCCACCATCTGCGGGACCACCACCTGGGGCGCGCCGGCCCGGGCGGCCGTCGCCGTCGTCCCCGCGCCGCCGTGGTGCACGACGGCGGCCACCCGGCCGAACAGCGCCTGCTGGTTGACCTCCCCGACGACCAGACAGTCGTCCCGGTCGTCGAGCACGGCCAGGTCCGCCCAGCCACGCGAGACCACCGCGCGGCGGCCCCGCGCGCGGATCGCCTCGACGGCCGCCCTGGCGATGCCCTCCGGAGCGCGCATACTGCCGAAGCCCACGTACACGGGCGGCGAGCCGGCCTCCAGGAACGCCATCAGCCGCGCCGGCAGCGGCCGTTCGTCCGGCAGGATCCACGCGCCGGTCTGTACGACGTCGAGGTCCGCCGGCTCCCGCCAGGGACCCAGGACCGGGTCCGTCGCCAGCCACGGCTCGTCGGTGAAGACATGGTCGCGGACGTTGTCCACCGGAGGCAGGTCCAGCGACGCCCGGCGGGTGTTGAGCGCGTGGCCGAACAGCTCGGTGATGCCCTGGGCGTCCAGGTCCCACAGCGTCCGGTTGCCGGCGCCCTCCGGCGGGGGCGGCCAGCCCTGCCGCGGGGCCGGCGGGTGGTGCGGCGACGGCAGGGAGACCGGGTGGTAGCTCGCGTACACGTAGCGGATGCCCAGCCTCTCGGCCACGGACCGCGCGGCGACCTGCGCCAGCCCGGCCGCGACCAGGACGTGGCACCCCTCGGCCGCCGCGGCGACCGTGTCGAACTGCTCGGCGACCATCGCGATACGGAGCCGGGTCAGTTCCGCCGCCGACGGCGGCGTCGCTCCGTGCATGAACGAGCGCACCGGCTGCCCGAGCGGCACCAGCTCCACCCCGACCCCGGCCAGCAGCTCCGCGAACTCCTCGTCCGGCGGCGCGCACACCCGCGCCTGTGCCCCGAGCGCCCGCAACCGCACGGCGAGCCCGGCCAGCGGTTCGACATCCCCGCGCGACCCATACGCAGACAACAGCACTCGCACGTGGCGACTCCCCATTTCGCGGCCTCCGGTCCCGGTCGGCGATTCTGCGGCATGCCCCGGCTCTTGCCGCAAGCCCCCGGGTGCGCGGTACAGGTCGCGCCCCGGTGCGGTGGCAGCGCGGGGTCGGGTTGTCCCGCATCCCGGGGACTCGCGTCACATCTGGCATCACGTGGTGCCAGGTGGCGCCAGACGGCACCACCTGGCACCACTCGGCGCCATCCGGCGCCGCCTCACACCCCCGAGCGCGCATGGCGCCACCTCACCCCAAACCACCTACTGCACGTTTCCGCAGGTGAAGAGGCATCCCACCCCTTCACCCCGGTGCGACACCACTCACACTTGCGCATAGCGCCATAGTGATGCCATGATGACGTCATGGACCTCACCCCGTATGTCGACTCCCTCCGCCGCGAACTCGCGGTGGCCGCCGAAGCCGGTGGCGGCGAAGCCCGCGAGCTGGCCGAGCGGCTCACCGCTCCGCTGGAGTCGGCGACCCGGCTGACCATGCTCAACGTGCTGTCCGCCGCGATGGACGAGATCACCCGCGACCTCGCCCCCGGCTCGGTCTACGTACGGCTGCGCGGGCTCGACCCCGACTTCGTGGTGACACCGCCACCCACCGACGGCGGCGGCGCCCCGGCGGAACCGGCCGCGCCCGTCGAACCCCTCAGGGCCCCGGCCCCGGCCGACGGCGACGAGGGCGGCACCGCCCGCGTCAACCTGCGTCTGCCGGCCCACCTCAAGGCCCGCGCCGAGGAGGCCGCGAGCCGCGAGGGCCTGTCGGTCAACGCGTGGCTGGTGCGCGCCGTGTCGGCCGCGGTCGACGGCGGCCCCCGGCCGCGTACGCCGGAGAAGACCCGCACGATCGGACAGAGCTTCACGGGCTGGGTGCGCTAGACGTTCTCAGCACCGCCGCCCCACCCACACCACTTCACTCACACCACTTCAGCCACACCACGTCCCACCAGCGGGGACGCCCCAAAGACCCAAGAGGACGGGACAGCCATGCCTTCTTTCGACACTCCCGCACCGATCTCGGTCGCCGCCCGCGTGGAGGCCGGCTCCATCCAGTTCACCGCGGGCGACCGCGTCGACACCGTCGTCGAGGTGCGGCCCCGCGACCCGAAGCGGGACCAGGACGTACGGTCGGCCGACCAGACCGAGGTGACGTACGTGAACGGCGTACTGACCGTCAGGACGCCCAAGCCCAATCTGCTCGGCCGCACCGGCACCGTCGACGTGACCGTCGAACTGCCCGCGGGATCAGGCGTCGACACGACCGGCGCCTGGACCCAGGTGCTCGGCGAGGGCCGGCTCGGCGACGTCCGCGTGAAGACCTCGTCCGGCGACGTCCGCCTCGACACCACCGGCTCGCTGACGCTGACCGCGGCGCACGGCTCGATCACCGTGGACCGGGTCGAGGGCCCGGCCGAGATCAGCACCAGCTCCGGCAGCCTGCGCGTCGGACTTGTCGACGGCCCCGCCGTCCTGAAGAACTCGCACGGCACCACGACCGTCGGCGCCGCCACCGGCGAGCTGCGGGTGAGCGGCGCCAACGGTGACATCGAGATCCGGCGCGCCGAGAACTCCGTCACCGCCACCACCGCCCACGGGACCCTGCGCGTGGATGAAGTGGCGCGCGGCACTGTCCAGTTGGAAACGTCCTACGGCGCCATCGAGGTCGGCGTCCGTGAAGGCACGGCCGCCTGGCTGGACGTCAGCTCGGGCTCGGGCCAGGTGCGTAACGCGCTCACCGCGTCCGAGTCCCCGGAGGACGCCGAGGACACCGTCAAGATCCGCGCGCGTACCCGGCACGGCAACATCGACGTCCGCCGCGCGCGAGCCTGAGCACCGCCCGGCACCCACACACCCGCGCCACCGCTCCCTCGCTCACATCCGTACGTACGCACACACCCCACGCACCCCGCGCGCACCCCGTCACCTCAGCCTTCGAAGGAGAGGGCCCCATGCCTTCATCTGTCATGCCCACGTCCATACAGGCCGGCGAACAGCCGTCCCCGGCCGCCGTCTCCGCCGTCGGGCTGCGCAAGTCGTACGGCGACAAGACCGTCCTCGACGGCATCGATCTGCACATCCCGGCCGGGTCCGTCTTCGCGCTGCTCGGCCCGAACGGCGCCGGCAAGACCACCGCCGTGAAGATCCTCTCCACCCTCATCGGCGCCGACGGCGGGCAGGCCCAGGTCGCGGGCCACGACCTGGCCACGTCACCGGACGGCGTACGGGCCGCGATCGGTGTCACCGGGCAGTTCTCCGCCGTCGACGGGCTGATCACCGGCGAGGAGAACATGCTCCTCATGGCCGACCTGCACCACCTCCCGCGGAGCGAGGGCCGCCGCATCACGGCCGAACTGCTGGAGCGTTTCGACCTGGTGGAGGCCGCGAAGAAGCCCGCGTCCACCTACTCCGGCGGCATGAAGCGCCGCCTCGACATCGCCATGACGCTGGTCGGCGACCCGCGGATCATCTTCCTCGACGAGCCCACCACCGGCCTCGACCCGCGCAGCCGCCACAACATGTGGCAGATCATCCGCGAACTCGTCTCCGGCGGCGTCACCGTCTTCCTCACCACCCAGTACCTGGACGAGGCCGACGAACTCGCCGACCGCATCGCCGTACTGCACGACGGCACGATCGCCGCCCAGGGCAGCGCCGACGAACTGAAGCGCCTCATCCCCGGCGGCCACGTACGACTCCGCTTCTCCGACCCCTCCGTCTACCGCTCCGCCGCCTCCGCCCTGCGCGAGGCCACCCGCGACGACGAGGCCCTGTCCCTCCAGATCCCCAGCGACGGCAGCCAGCACGCACTGCGCGCCATCCTCGACCGGCTCGACTCCACCGGCGTCCACGCGGACGAACTGACCGTGCACACCCCCGACCTCGACGACGTCTTCTTCGCCCTCACCGGTCCCACCACCCCCGACCAGCCCAAGGAGACAGTCCGATGAGCGCCCTCTCCCTCGCCGTCCGCGACTCCCACACCATGCTGCGCCGCAACCTGCTGCACGCCCGGCGCTACCCCTCCCTCACCCTGAACCTGCTCCTCACGCCGGTCATGCTGCTCCTGCTCTTCGTCTACATCTTCGGCGACGTGATGAGCGCGGGCATCGGGGCCGGCGGGGCGGGCCGGTCCGCGTACCTCGCGTATCTCGTCCCGGGCATCCTGATGCTGACCATCGGCAGCAGCACGATCGGCAGCGCGGTGTCCGTCTCCATGGACATGACCGAGGGCATCATCGCCCGCTTCCGTACGATGGCGATCCACCGCGGGTCGGTACTCATCGGGCATGTCATCGGCAGCGTGCTGCAGTGCGTGATGAGCGTGGTCCTCGTCGGGGCCGTCGCCGTGGCCATCGGGTTCCGGGCCACCGGCGCCACCGCCCTGGAGTGGATCCTGGCGGTCGGTCTGCTGGCGCTCGTCTCCCTGGCGCTCACCTGGATCGCGGTCGGGATGGGCCTGTCCAGCCCGAACGTCGAGGCGGCCAGCAACAACGCCATGCCGCTGATGATCCTGCCGCTCCTGTCCAGCGCCTTCGTGCCGGTCGACGCGATGCCGGGCTGGTTCCGGCCGATCGCCGAGTACCAGCCCTTCACCCCGGCCATCGAGACCCTGCGCGGCCTGCTCCTCGGCACCGAGATCGGCCACAACGGATGGCTCGCGGTCGCCTGGTGCCTGGTCCTCTCCGCGCTCGGCTACTTCTGGTCCACGTCGCTCTTCAACCGCGACCCGAAGTAACCGACGCAGCCGAAGCACCCACAAGGAGAACCCGGCAGCGGCTCGCCCCACCCCCGTGGGACGGGCCGCTACCCGTGCGAGACCCCGGCCCCGGTGACGTCGACCACCGGGGCGCCTTCACGCCGTATCCGCTCGATCCCCCAGAGGCCGAGCGGCCGGAGCGCCTCGTTGAGCGTGCGCCCGTACTCGGTCAGGGAGTACTCCACGCGTGGCGGCACCTGTGCGTAGACCTTCCGGTGGACGAGACCGTCCTCCTCCATCTCGCGCAGGTGCTGGGTCAGCATCTTCTCGCTCACTCCCGGCAGCCCGCGCCGGAGTTCGGCGAAGCGGCGTACGCCATGGGCGTCGAGTTCCCAGAGGATCAGCCCCTTCCACTTGCCGCTCACCACGTCGAGCCCGGCGTCGATGCCGCAGATGTACGGCCCGCGTCGTGGCGCCTTGGCCATCGCCGATCCCCTTACTGAAAGGTAAGTACCGCAGAAAATAGTGGGTACTTCCGAGATTAACGGTGCCCTCCGAGCATGGAGGGGTGAACGAACAACGCGAACGACACGAACTGAAGAACCACGACGCGGTGCGGAACAGCCCCGTCACCGTGCTCGGGCTCGGCCCGATGGGCCAGGCCATGACCCGCACCCTCCTCACCGCCGGTCACCCGGTCACCGTCTGGAACCGCACCGCCGGCCGGGCCGACGCCCTCGTCGCCGCAGGAGCGACACGCGCGGCGACCCCCGGCGACGCGGTCGAGGCGAGCGACCTCGTGATTCTCAGCCTCACCGACTACCTGGCGATGTACGACATCCTCGGCAGCGCCACCGCCTCACTCGCCGGCCGCACGCTGGTCAACCTCAGCTCGGACACCCCCGACCGCACCCGCGAGGCGGCCACCTGGGCAGCGGGTCACGGGGCGCGCTTCCTCACCGGCGGCGTCATGGTCCCGGCGCCGATGGTCGGCACGGCGGCGGCCCACATCTACTACAGCGGCCCGGACGCGGTGCTGGAGCACCACCGGGCGGCGCTGGCACCGCTCGGCACACCGAAGTACCTGGGCGAGGATCCTGGCCTCGCCCAGACGATGTACCAAGCCCAGCTCACCGTGTTCCTCTCCACCCTGTCCGCGCTGATGCACGCCACCGCGATGCTGGGCACGGCCGGAATGAAGGCCAGGGACGCCCTGCCGGAACTGCTCTCCTCCGCCGACGCGACCGGCGCCATCCTCAGGGCCGGCGAGGAGACCCCCGGCGCCGCGCTGGACGCCGGAGAGCACCCGGGCGAGCTCAGCACGGTCACGATGATGGGCGCGACGTCCGACCACATCGTCGACACCAGCACCTCACTCGGCCTCGACCTCGCGCTCCCCCTGGCCGTGCAGGCCCACTACCGGCACGCGATCGAGAACGGCCACGGCGGCGACAACTGGACCCGCATCATCGACAGCATCCGCAAACCAGGCTGACCGCACGGACCGGTCAGAGACCGCTTGGATCCTGTGATCTTCTTGCCGGCGTCGATTCTCCTTGACTGGCAACGGTTGCCTAGGCCTTGACGCTCCGCGCGTCCACGACGGCCACGGTCGGCTCGGCCCTGCGGCCGTGAGCCTGTCTGGTGTTGGCGCCTTACGGGTCGTGGATCCGCTCGGTGGTGACGCCGGCTTCCCACTTCTGGTGAGAGTCGTGCTCCATAGACAGGCGGCCCCCGCTCAAGACGGCTGGCCTCGACGAGAGGAGCTGGCTTGAGGGCGAAGCCGCAGAGCGGCGCGGAGAATTCACCATTCCAGTTACCGGAAAAATCCCACCGCGCACCATTACAGAGGATTCGAGGGTTCAGCGAAATGCGGAATATACCACTCCGAAAGCGACTTGAGGCACCTTGCCGTCAACGATCACGGTAACTAAACAGCCAATAATCGACCGAAAAAATACTCAGCGTTGATTAAAAATTGACCACCCCTAATACGATCTTGACTGTCGGAATTAAGAGGTCGCGCGGATAGGTGGGGTGGAGGAAGGAGCGGGGCGAGGGGCAAGTCTGGCAAGGCGGAGGAGGGAGGCGACGCGGAGGGGGTACCT
>NZ_JBIWFO010000031.1:0-64170 GCF_044763125.1 Streptomyces sp. NPDC096310
CTACGAACGCAAGGCCGACCACTTTCTGGCCTTCACCAGCATCGCCTGCACCCTCATCTGCTACCGCAGACTCACCAAATGAGATGACTTCTTAGGGCGCTGGAGCGAGTGGAGGCGGCTGGAGGTGCCGGAGTCCTCCTCGAAGGCGATCGGGTCCTCGATGCCGGCCTCGTCCAGGACGAGGTTCTGGCGGTCGGTCGACTGCTGGTCGGTCGACACCCGCTTGTAGACCAGATTGGCCACGCTCTTCCTCGCTTCTGTCGGCGCATCGGACCTCGGGTGTCATCAAACCCTGTCGTCAGCCTCCATCGGATCCCATCGGATCCGAGTCGCTCGGAGGCCCCGGAATATCCGGGTTCATTGGACGCCCGCTGCGCCAGTCGTCATTCGATCGTTTGCCGACAGCCGCAAGCTGGCCAGCAAGCAGCATGGGGAGATCGAGGATCGGGGCGTGAGCCCCCACTGACTGCGGAGCCGGGCCGATGAGTGGCCGCCGCCGTGGGGCCCTGGTCCTCGCCGACGGCCCCGGGTTTACGCCTACCGGAGATACTGCCGCCCTCCACTATTCGGTGGTACCGTATAGTGGTACTCGGTATCACGCAGTACCGACAGGGCTGAGGAGCACCGGCGATGGACGACCTGACGGAGATGTTGAAGGGCACGCTCGAAGGGTGCGTGCTCGAAATCATCGGCAGCGAGGAAACCTACGGGTACGCCATCACCCGCCAGCTGAACGAGCTCGGCTTCGCCGACGTCATCGAGGGGACGGTGTACACCATCTTGCTGCGGCTGGAGAGGAACGGGCTCGTCCAGGTGACGAAACGACCATCCGGGGTCGGTCCGCCGCGCAAGTTCTACGCGCTCAACGACGCCGGACGCGGGGAACTCGCGAAGTTCTGGGCGAAATGGCAGTACCTCTCATCACGCATCGACAGACTCAAGGAGGGCGGGAGATGAACTTCTGGGAGAAGGTCACAGGCAGCGATCTCACCAGGGAATGGAAGGCGTTCGAAGCTCGGGCCGAGGCCCTGCCAGACGATTACCGGGCGGCGTGGGGACAGATCATCGCCCACCTCTTCCCCTACGGGGACTTCACCGGCCGCAACCTGATGCCGATCCTCGACGCCGCTCTGGGGCTGCTCGAAGGAGCAGCGGCGGACGGGCAGAGCGTCCACGAGGTGCTCGGCGAGGACATCCAAGGCTTCTGCACCGCGCTTGCCGGTGGAACAGGGGCTCGAACCTACCGCGACCGGTGGCGCGAGCAGTTGAACAGGAACGTCGCAAGGAAATTGAGCCGGCTGGGAGGCTGACGTGAGCGTCCAAGACATCATCGAGGGCAAGAAACAGTGGCGGGCGCACGTGGCTCGGGTCAAGGCTCTCCCGCCGGACTACCAGATCGTCTACAAGGAGATGCAGAGGTACCTGTTCAAGGTCGGACCGATCAGCCTGTCCGACGGGCCCCTGCTCCCCGGGATCGTCGACTTCTTCGAGGAGGGCGTCGCCGCAGGCAAGGGCGTCCTGGAACTCATCGGCACCGACGTCGCCGCGTTCTGCGACGACCTGGTCAAGGACTCCCCTACCTACGCGGATGTCTACCAGGCATCCATCAGCGCGGAACCCGGCTCGGACGAGAAGTGACGCCCGCCGCCCCACCGGCCCCAGGCCTGTAGCGGAGCAGGTTCATGCGTTCTCCACGGCGGATCGGGCAGGCTCGCTGTCCGCGGCGCGGGGCCGCGGAACGGTTGCCGCGGTGAGGTTGAGGCGGGTGCCCATGTCGAGGTTCACGTCACCGTAGGGCCGGACGTGGGACCAGAACAGCGGGGTCAGGCCGCGCCGGTCGGCGGGGGTGAGGAGGTCCGCCCACTCCGGTTCGCCGAGGATGTCCTGGAGCATCAGGGTGTTCACGTAGACCAGGGCGGACTGAAGGATGCGCAGGCACAGGACGAACATCTCCTGTTCGTCGCGCCGGTTCGAGGCGATCTCTCCGCCCTTGCCGTAGGCGATCACGCTGTTGGCGCCGTTGGAGGACTCCATGACGTTCAGGCCCTCCTCGATCTCCCGCTGAAGGTCACGAAGCCGCAGGTAGCGGGCCACGAAGATGGTCTTCTGGGCGCGGCCGACCTCCAGCATGGCCGCGTAGGTAGGGTGGGAGGCATTGCGGGTGAAGCGGTGCAGGATCGCCTCCGTGGACGCGGTCCGCGTACGGATGGCGGTCGCGTACTTGATCATCTGGTCGTACTGCTGAGTGATGAGTTCCCAGCGGATCGGGCGAGTCATCGCCGGGGTGAGCTGCGGGTAGGCGTCCGGGTCGCCGGCCGTCGGCCGGTATAGCTTCACCTTGTTGATCCGCTTGATACGCGGCAGGAGGTCGAAGTTCAGCAGCCTCGTGATGCCGAACCCGATCTCCGACTGGCCATGCGAATCCGTGTAGTTGGCCTCGACGTCCATGGTGGTGCCGTGCCGCATCGCGCCCTCGACCATCGCGGCGACCTCGGAGGCGGTGCAGTTGATCAGCTGGGAGTGGATGGCCAGCGACTTCTTCTCCACGTGCCAGTAGATGAGCACCCCGCGGCCGCCGTAGCGCGAGTGCCACTCGGTGAACAGGTTCTGGTCGTAGGCGCGCACGTGGGTGGAGTCCGAGGCGACCGCGGTCGAGCCCTGGCCCCACAACTCGGTGCTGCGGGCGGCGAAGGTGGCGTTCGCTATCTGGATGGCGATGGCGCGGGCGGCCTCCGCCGACAGGTAGCGGCGGCGGACGTAGCGCAGCTCGTCCTCGGTGTGGCCGTGGCCGCCGGAAGCGACCGCTTTGATCCCCGTGTTCGTGCCGTAGGCGTAGATGACCAGGAGCAGGCGCTCGGCCAGGACCTCCGCCGAGAGGGAGCCGCCGCCGGAGACGGAGGTGACCGCGTCCAGGCAGCCGGTGCGCAGGACGGCCTCTTTGAGCATGTCGATGAGCGGCACGATGCCCCACCGGCGCTGTACCTCGCCCTTGATCCTGCGCAGGTTGCGCGGCTCGGGCTGGGCCTCAGCCGGGGTCAGCCGGATCGCCCCGGACTTCCGCTCGGCGATGTCCAGCCAGCTCAAGCGCGGCATCCCATCGTTCAGCAGCGTCAGCTCGGTGGTCATCTGGTCGCGCAGCTCGTCGACGAAGTCGGCCGCGTCCAGCGGTTTGCGCAGCTCGCGGTAGTTCTCCTCGCGCCGCTCGGCGAAGTCCTGGGGCAGGTCCTCATCGGGGTTGCGCCACTTGTCGGCGTCGACCACCCAGATCTCTTTGCACTTGAGCTGGTCGCGCAGGGCCTGGAAGGCGACGACCTCGTAGACCATGCGCACCACCCGGCGTCGGCCGCGCTTGTCGGTGCGGTGCACGACTTCCGCCCAGTCCCCGCCCATCGCCTTGTGCACGGGCACGGTCTCGCCCAGCGGGTAGTACGTGGTGTTGCCCGCCGCCGCGTACCGGGCCACCAGCGCCAACGCCTCGATCACCGGCCGGTGGGTGTGGTTGGACGAACGGAACTCCAGCACGTCCAGCAGCCTGATCAGCCCGCGCCGGTAGTGGTTGGTGTACGACGCCTTCAACGTGGTCTGCACCGTGCGCCGGTAGACCGGACCGCGAGTCTTGAACTCGTGCACCAGCTCCCGCAGCGTCTGCTCGCCCCCGGAGACCGCCGGGTAGACGACCTCGCGGACCGTGCCCTCCGGCTCGCCGATCGACGCCTCGGCGAGCTTGAAGAGGATGTTCTCCTTGCCCGACACCTTCTTGAACGCGTTGACCAGCTGCTCGGTGACCTTCTTCTCCGCCCGCGCCCCGATCCGGTGCACCGTGGAGATCAGCAGCTCCACCAGCGTGTCCGTGATCTCCCGTTCCCGCTCGTGCAGCAGCGCGGCCAGCAGCGTCACCCGCAGCGGCAGCGGATGCGTGCGCAGATGGGAGGGGGATTCCACCGCGGCCCGTGCCCGCCACCCGGCCACCACCTTCGGCGCGATGTCGGCGAACAGGTCCGCCGGCAGGCCGATCGCCCTCACCGCGAGCAGTTTGTCGATCTCGGTGAGCATCGTTTCCAGGCTCACATTGCCCGGAGCCTCCTTGATCTTTCCCAGGACCGGCGGACCGTCCTCGCCCTCACCGGCCCCGGCTTCACCGGGTACGGCGTCGTCCTCCTGGTCGGCGCCGGCGACCAGGGCGACGAGCCGCTCCGTGCTCTCCACCGTGATCCGGGCCGAGATCCTCGCCGTCAGCGTCTCCTCGGCCACCCGCAGCGCGGCGCCCACGATCCGGTCGCATCGCCCCGGAGCCGGCGGCTCGATGCTCTCCGTGCGGCAGCGGGCCAGCAGCTCCACCCGTACCTGCTCCGGCCGCCGCTCCTTGCACGCGACGTGCTCGGCGAGCCAGCCGGCCAGCTTGTCCGCGTCCGCGACACTGCACTCGCGAAACCCCAGGTGGCCGCGGATCTGCGCGCCGTGGTACTCGACCGTCCGGCCGCTCCACTCGTACGCGTCCAGCTCGGCGGTGGGCACCTGTACCTGCCGGGCGACGAACTCGACCGCCTCGCCCGGCAATTCGAACCGGCCTCGGGGAAACCGGCCGTACTGCGTATAGAACTTCAGCAGCACGGCGAAGCCCAGTCGCGTTGCACCGCGCTTGCCGGACACGAGCCCCTGCTCGTCCTTCAGCAGTGTCCAGTGCTCGACCAGGTCGTCCAGGTCCAAAGAGGTACGGGCCACGGTCGTCGATCGTCCTCTCGGGGCCTCACCCCGCGCAGCTGTACGACCCCGGACTCACCCACACGGGTGACACCCGCGCAAGATCACCGCCGTTTGCGGCTGGTGACAGCGTTCTTACCGGCACCCCGTGTACGGAGGATCCGCGTGTACGAGAGGGTCCGTCAGTCCGCGGTGTCCTCGCGGCGTACCGACAGCAGATCCTCCAACTGCTCCTCGCGCGCCTGCGCCGCCACGAACAGCAGCTCGTCGCCGGCCTCCAGCGTCTCCTCCGGATGGGGCGTCAGCACCCGCGTCCCCCGGATGATCGTCACCAGCGAGGTGTCCTCCGGCCAGCTCACCGAACCGACCTGGGTCCCGGTCACCGCGGACTCCGGCGGCAGGGTCAGCTCGACCAGGTTGGCGTCGCCATGGCTGAAACGCAGCAGCCGTACGAGATCGCCGACGCTCACCGCCTCCTCCACCAGCGCCGACATCAGCCGCGGCGTCGAGACCGCGACGTCCACGCCCCACGCCTCGTTGAACAGCCACTCGTTCTTGGGGTTGTTGACCCGGGCGACCACCCGCGGCACCCCGTACTCCGTCTTGGCGAGCAGCGACACGACCAGATTGACCTTGTCGTCACCGGTCGCGGCGATCACCACGTTGCAGCGCTGGAGCGCCGCCTCGTCCAGCGAGGTGATCTCGCAGGCGTCCGCCAGCAGCCACTCGGCGAGCGGCACCCGCTCCACCGAGATGGCGGTGGGCGCCTTGTCGATCAGCAGCACCTCGTGCCCGTTCTCCAGCAGCTCCGCCGCGATGGAACGGCCCACCGCGCCTGCCCCGGCAATCGCGACGCGCATCAGTTCCCGCCTCCGTCCGGGCCCTCGGCGAATGCCGCCTCGACCTTCCCTATGTCGTCCGTACGCATCATCACGTGGACGAGATCGCCCTCCTGGAGCACCGTCTGCGACGTCGGCAGCATCGCTTCGCCCAACCGGGTGAGGAACGCCACGCGGACGCCCGTCTCCTCCTGGAGCGTGCTGATCTTGTGGCCGATCCAGCTCTCCGACGTATGGACCTCGGCGAGCTGCACCCCACCGCTCGGGTCACGCCACAACGGCTCCGCGCCGGACGGCAGCAGACGGCGCATCATCTGGTCGGCGGTCCAGCGGACCGTGGCCACGGTGGGGATCCCGAGCCGCTGGTAGACCTCGGCGCGGCGCGGGTCGTAGATACGGGCCGCGACGTTCTCGATGCCGAACATCTCGCGCGCCACCCGGGCGGCGATGATGTTGGAGTTGTCACCGCTGCTCACCGCGGCGAACGCGCCGGCCTCCTCGATGCCCGCCTCGCGCAGGGTGTCCTGGTCGAAGCCGACACCGCTGACGCGGCGGCCGCCGAAGCCGGAGCCGAGCCGGCGGAACGCCGTGGGGTCCTGGTCGACGACGGCGACCGTGTGCCCTTGCTGCTCCAGGGTCTGCGCCAGTGCGGCGCCCACCCGGCCGCAGCCCATGATGACGATATGCACGGCGTTACACCACACTCCCCGCAGGCCATCTGACCTGCGTAAATGTCCTGCTCATGTCTCTCTTTCGGCTCGCCGGGCTACACGGGGGCCGGTTCACGGTCCGCCGGGCACCATCATGCCGGTGGTCCCCGGCACGCTCCCCTCCCGGGGATCGCGGCGGCGCCCGTCGTTGCCCGGGTCCAACGTATCGGTAAGGACCGACAGGCCGACGCCGGGCCGGTGCTCGGCGCGGGCGGCGGAGCCGTGCGGGTGGGGGCCACCGTACGGCGCCCGGCGGTCGCGGGACGCCGTACGGCCCGGCCGCCCGGGAGCGGCCGGTGCGCCACCCGGAGCGCCGCGCGACGGATGGGGGTGGTGCCCGCACACGTCACTGTTCGAACGCATACGATCCCTTCGTGTCCAAACTGACCGACGTGCCCAAACGCATCCTCATCGGGCGGGCGCTGCGCAGCGACAGGCTGGGGGAGACCCTTCTCCCCAAGCGCATCGCCCTGCCCGTCTTCGCCTCCGACCCGCTGTCCTCGGTGGCGTACGCGCCCGGAGAAGTGCTCCTGGTCCTCTCCATCGCGGGGGTGTCGGCGTACCACTTCAGCCCGTGGATCGCCCTGGCCGTCGTCGTCCTGATGTTCACGGTCGTGGCCTCGTACCGGCAGAACGTGCACGCGTACCCGAGCGGTGGCGGCGACTACGAGGTCGCCACCACCAACCTCGGCCCCAAAGCCGGCCTCACCGTCGCGAGCGCCCTGCTCGTCGACTACGTGCTGACCGTCGCCGTGTCGATCTCCTCCGGCATCGAGAACCTCGGCTCCGCGATCCCGTTCGTCGTCGAGCACAAGGTCCTGTGCGCCATCGCGGTCATCGTGCTGCTCACCCTGATGAACCTGCGCGGCGTACGCGAGTCGGGCAAGCTCTTCGCGATCCCCACCTACGTCTTCGTCGGCGGCGTCTTCATCATGATCGCCTGGGGCGCCTTCCGCGGGCTCGTCCTCGGCGAGTCCATGCGGGCCCCCACCGCCGACTACCAGATCAAGCCCGAGCACCAGGGGCTCGCCGGGTTCGCGCTCGTCTTCCTGCTGCTGCGGGCCTTCTCCTCCGGCTGCGCCGCGCTGACCGGCGTCGAGGCCATCAGCAACGGCGTCCCCGCCTTCCGCAAGCCCAAGAGCAGGAACGCGGCGACCACGCTCGCCCTGATGGGCGGCCTCGCCGTCACCATGTTCTGCGGCATCATCGGGCTGGCCATGGCCACCGACGTGAAGATGGCGGAGAACCCGGCCACCGACCTGATCCGCGGCGGAGTCCCGGTCGGCTCCGGCTACGTACAGAACCCGGTGATCTCCCAGGTCGCCGCCGCCGTCTTCGGCAGCGGGACGTTCTTCTTCGTCCTCCTCGCCGCCGCCACCGCGCTCGTCCTCTTCCTGGCCGCGAACACCGCGTACAACGGCTTCCCGCTGCTCGGCTCGATCCTCGCCCAGGACCGCTACCTGCCGCGCCAGCTCCACACCCGGGGCGACCGGCTCGCCTTCTCCAACGGCATCGTGCTGCTGGCCGGGGCCGCCGCACTCCTCGTCGGGGTGTACGGGGCCGACTCGACCCGGCTGATCCAGCTCTACATCGTCGGGGTGTTCGTCTCCTTCACGCTCAGCCAGACCGGCATGGTCCGGCACTGGAACCGCCATCTGCGCACCGAGCGGAACACCGCCAAGCGCCGCCACATGGTGCGCTCCCGGGCGATCAACACCTTCGGCGCCTTCTTCACCGGACTGGTGCTGATCGTCGTCCTCGCCACCAAGTTCACCCACGGCGCCTGGGTCGCCCTGCTCGGGATGGTGATCTTCTACGGCACGATGACCGCGATCCGCCGGCACTACGACCGGGTGGCCGCGGAGATCGCCGCCTCCGAGGACTCGGCCGCCGACACGGTACGGCCCTCGCGCGTCCACTCCATCGTGCTCGTCTCCAAGCTTCACAAGCCGACACTGCGCGCCCTCGGCTACGCCAAGCTGATGCGCTCGGACACCCTGGAGGCGCTGTCGATCAACGTCGACGCGGCGGAGACGAAGGCGCTCAAGGACGAGTGGGAGCGGCGCGGCATCAACGTACCGCTGAAGATCCTCGACTCCCCGTACCGGGAGATCACCCGGCCGGTCATCGAGTACGTACGCGGACTGCGCGGCGAGAACCCGCGCGACGCGATCAGCATCTACATCCCGGAGTACGTCGTCGGGCGCTGGTACGAGCACCTGCTGCACAACCAGAGCGCCCTGCGGCTCAAGGGACGGCTGCTCTTCACACCGGGCGTGATGGTCACCTCGGTGCCGTACCAACTCGAATCCTCGGAGCTGGCGAAGCAGCGGGCCAAGCGGCGCGGGGTGTACAACGCGCCGGGCGCGGTCCGCCGCGGTCCGGTCGACGCGCGGCCGAAGGACCACGGTACGGGGGAGTGACGGGTCGGCGCCGGACGGACACGGGGGCCGGGCCCGGCACGTAGACTGGTGGGCTGTCGTCCGGTCGGCCGGCCCGTACCCCTTGATCTTTTGGAGCCACCCCGTCATGAGCACAGAACCGCAGGCTTCGCTGATCGGGGAGGAGTACGAGGTCGAGGTGGGCCCCGTCGCCCATGGCGGCCACTGCATCGCCCGTACCGACGAGGGCCGGGTGCTCTTCGTACGGCACGCGCTGCCCGGCGAGCGGATCCGCGCCCGGGTGACGGAGGGCGAGGCGGACTCGCGCTACCTGCGCGCCGACGCCGTGGAGATCCTCGACGCCTCCAAGGACCGGGTCGAGGCCCCCTGCCGTTTCGCGGGCCCCGGCCGGTGCGGCGGCTGCGACTGGCAGCACGCCAAGCCCGGCGCGCAGCGCCGCTTCAAGGGCGAGGTCATCGCGGAGCAGCTTCAGCGGCTCGCCGGACTCACCCCGGAGGAGGCGGGCTGGGACGGCACGGTCATGCCCGCGCCCGGCGACAAGCTCCCGGCGGGCGAGGTGCCGGCGTGGCGCTCGCGCGTGCAGTACGCGGTCGACGAGAAGGGCCGCGCGGGGCTGCGCAAGCACCGCTCGCACGACGTGGAACCGGTCGACCACTGCCTGATCGCCACGGAGGGTGTCAGCGAACTGGGCATCGAACGCCGGGAATGGCCGCAGATCGCCACGGTCGAGGCCATCGCCGCCTCGGGCTCCGGCGACCGCCAGGTCGTCCTCACCCCGCGCGAGGGCGGCCGGCTCCCGCTGGTCGAACTGGACAAACCCGTCTCCGTCCTGCGGGTCGAGGAACACGACGGCGGGGTGCACCGCGTCCACGGCCGCGCCTTTGTCCGCGAGCGCGCCGACGGGCGTACGTACCGCGTCGGCATGGGCGGCTTCTGGCAGGTCCACCCCCAGGCGCCGCAGCTGCTGGTGGAGGCCGTGATGCAGGGCCTGATGCCAAGGAAGGGCGAGACCGCGCTCGACCTGTACTGCGGGGTCGGCCTCTTCGCCGGGGCGATCGCGGAACGCGTCGGCGAGAGCGGCGCGGTCCTCGGCATCGAGTCCGGCAAACGCGCGGTCGAGGACGCCCGCCACAACCTGAAGGACCTCCCGAGGGTCCGCGTCGAACAGGGCAAGGTCGACCAGGTCCTCCCGCGCACCCGCATCACGGAAACGGACCTGATCGTGCTGGACCCGCCCCGCGCGGGCGCCGGCAAGCAGACGGTCACACACCTCACCACCCTGGGCGCGCGCCGCATCGCATACGTCGCCTGCGACCCGGCGGCGCTCGCGCGGGACCTGGCGTACTTCCGGGAGGGCGGCTACAGGCCGCGGACGCTGCGGGCGTTCGACCTGTTTCCGATGACGCATCATGTGGAGTGCGTCGCGATCCTTGAGCCGGTCGGAAAGGGTTCCTGACCTGCGGTTTTGTGCGTGCGCATTATGTGCGGTGTGGGTGTTACGGGCGATATCCTGACGCTGAAATGACGCTCTCCGAGGCAGACCGTTCGCCTTGCGCGTGGCGTCGTCGTGCGCGTAGGAGATGAAACACGTACGGGGGACTGCCCCAGGGCCTCTCGGCGGGGCCGGCCGAAGTCGGTGGTTCCGCTGCGGCGCGGCTCTGCCTGGGTGCGGAGAGAGCCAAGGTGAAAGAGACCGGCTGCTGGGTCGGCCGGTAGTCCAACGCCCTGGCCGAAGGGACGGCATAGCGCGCCGGGAACTTGACCCGCTGCTTCACACGGCCCTTCGGCACCGCCAGTACGGCCCGGGCGGAGCGCGCGCCCTGGGTGACTCCGCCCGAAGGGGAACTGTGCTGCCACCGGATCGCGCTGTGACCGATACCGAAGACGTTGATGACGTCCGTGGTATCGGGAAGATGGGCGACGGCCGAGGACGCGAAGTCCGTGGGGACCCATGCCAAGTAGTGATTGAGCACGTACGACGTCGCTACCCGTGGCGACGACGCGGTACGAGGCAGCGCGTCGACGACAGAGGCCGAACCAGCCGTGTCGGAAGCGAAGTCCACCCCGACCTCGAACCAGGTCAGCGGGGGAAGCCCCGGCTTCAGCGCCAGCTCGTAGTTGATCCTGATCAGATAGGTGTCCCAGTCTTCGTACATGTCCGCCGGGGTACTGATGGCGTCCTCTGCCACATCCGGAGGGACACCGCCCCGATCCGGACGCCGTCCGGGGCGGTGTCGATCTGGCGGCCGCCCTCGTCGACGAGGGTGAGTCGACTGCGATCGTGTTCTCCGAGCTCATACGCACCTTCCAAGTCGCTGATGAGGTGAGGACACGGTAGGCCCGGCTGTGCAACAAGAGCGCCGGTGCCGTGGCGGCCCCCGTCTCCGACACGAAGTTGGCCGGCAGGAAAAAATCCATTGTGAGTTGAACGGTCGGTTTGGTATTGGAGGCGTTCGTTCTCTTTCGGTGTAGGCGACCTCACGTGCTCCCGCCACTGTGGGAGCCGTGGGGGATGACAACGTGGAAGCGGCTGGAAAGACCGCTCTGATCTGCGGGTATACCGATCGGATGGTGGAGCGGTCCGTAGTCGATCAGGGTCCGAGACCGTTTTGAAGAGGTCACGCGAAATGGACAAGCATGGTCAAAATCTAAAACGTATGTTCAAATAGATGCCGCCAAAGGACAACGGGGGGACTCCTGATCCAGCGCGCTGGCGCAACTGGATCCGGTGTCCGGCGGAGGGGATATTCGTCGTGGATTTACACCGTTCTCATCGAACGCACGAGATCGTCTGGAGCGGGGTCGCTGACGACTTCGTCACCGAGTACAGCCGAAGGATGCTGATGTCGCTGCCGCGCCGCGACCAGCGGGAGAACGGCGAACTGTACATCTCCGGGCTGCTGTCGCTCACCAGCCGCAAGTCGATGCGCTCGATTGCGTCGATGGCCGGAGGTGGCGCCGCCGAGCAGCGGCTGCACCACTTCATCAGCAAGTCGCCGTGGGACTGGGTCCCGGTGCGCAGGGCGCTGGCCGCGGACCTCGACCGGACACTCGACCCGCTGGTGTGGGTGGTGAAGCCGGTGGTGGTCCTCAAGGCGGGCGAACACACCGTCGGAGTGACCGAATCGTTCGTTCCACAACTCGGGCGCATCGTCAACAGTCAGCGCTCGTACGGCGTCTGGATGGCCAACGACCAGCACAGCGCACCGGTCAACTCGCGGCTGAGGCTGTCCGGGAAGTGGCTCGCCCATGGCGAGCGCAGGCGGCGCGGAGAGATCCCGGAGCGGGTCGGCGCCGACGACGACGGCGTCCCGTCCGCGGCGGCTGCCGTGCTCGAACTGACACGGGGATGGGGGCTGAGATCCCGACCGGTGGTCGTGGAGGCCCGAGAGGAGGACGCGGGGGCGCTGGTGCGGCATCTGTCGGCGGCGAAGGTCCCCTTCGTACTGCGGATCGGTGGTGCCACGCGGCTGATCCCGTGGAGCGCGGTGCGGGAGGGCCGGGCGATCAGGTTGATGACGGCACAGCACCTCGCCGAGGGGGCGGACCTCGGCGGACGTCCGGTCCAATGGATGGGCCGCACCAGTCCGGACCGGTCAGCCCTGGTCACCAGCACCGCCGTCGTGCTGTCGCCCGGCTCGGGCACCCCGATGCTGAGGCTGGTCGGCGCACAGCGCGCCGGGGAGCGCAGGGCGCGGGAACTGTGGTTGTCGAACATGACCGAGGTGCCGTCCGCGCTCGTCGTGCGCCTGGGCCGCCTCAGCGAACGTGTCGACCAGGACTTCGCCGAGATCGGCACCAAGGTCGGCGCGATGGACTTCGAGGGCCGGACCTTCGGGGGCTGGCACCGGCACACCACCCTCAGCGCTGTGGCGCACGCCATCGTGTCCCTGTCCGCAGTACGCGACCAGGCGGTCGAGCTGCCGAGCGGCGACCACTTGCAGTTCGCCTGACGGAACCGACACAGCCCCGCCGGGGCCAGGTGTGACATGGAGAGGAGCCCAGCCGTCGTGGACGGGGTGGAAGGTACGGCCGGCGCCGTGGACGCGGACGTGGTGATCGTGGGGGGCGGTCCGGTCGGCATGCTGCTGGCCGGCGAACTGACTCTGCACGGAGTCCGTACGACCGTGGTGGAGAAGGAGCCGGAGCCCTCGGGCGAGTCGAAGGCGGGGACCCTGCACGCCAGAACCGCGCAGACACTGCACCGGCGCGGGTTGCTGGAGGCCGTGCAGCCGGGCCGGTACGTGGCCGGACGGGCCCCGCAGCGGCACGTGCCGTTCCACTTCGGCGGCCTGCCGCACCTCGACCTGGCCCCGGTGGTCGAGGAGTTCCCCGCGATGGTCGGCAGTCCGCAGAGCTACGCGGAAGCGGTCTTCGCCCGGCGCGCCGTCCGGCTGGGCGGGCGGGTGGTGCGGGGCGCCGAGGTGACCGACGTGCGGGAGAGCGGCCGGCAGGTGGAGGTGACGTACCGTCAAGCGGTGGGCGGCGAGCGTTCCTTACGGGCGAGCTGGGTCGTGGGGTGCGACGGGGCCCGCAGCGTGGTGCGGCAGAAGGCCGGCATCGCGTTCACCGGCACGCTGCCGACGATCTCCTGCCTGATGGGGAACGTGCGGCTGGCCGATCCCCACGACGTGCCGAGCGGCTGGCACCGCACCCCGCGCGGTTGGACCATCTTCTGGGTCAACCCCGCGGGTCACAGCCGCGTCGGCACGTACGACTTCCGCGGCCCGCACCCGGACCGGAAGTCCCCGGTCACCTTCGAGGAGTTCAGGTCGGAGGTCGAGCGGATCACCGGCCGACCCGTCGAGATGGACGCGCCACGTCACCTCTCCCGGTTCAGCGACGCCGCGTTGCAAGCGGAGCGCTACCGAGCCGGACGCGTCCTGCTGGCCGGGGACAGCGCGCATGTGCACTTCCCCGCAGGCGGCCAGGGGCTCAACACCGGCCTCCAGGACGCCGTCAACCTGGGATGGAAACTGGCCGCCTGCGTACGGGGGCACGCGCCGACCGGACTGCTCGACACGTACCACACGGAACGGCATCCCGTCGCCGCACGGGTGCTGGAGAACGTCCGTGCCCAGGTGGCGCTGATGCACCCCGGCCCGTCCACCGACGCCCTGCGTCGGCTGGTCGCCGATCTCATGAGCGTGGACGAGGTCAACGCGTACCTGGCAGGCATGGTCAGCGGCTCGGACATCGTCCATGACGTCGGGCGCCCCGCGGACGCGCTGGCGGGACGCTTCATCCCGGAGACCCGGCTGAAGACAGCCGGCGGCACGACCAGCCTCGCGGTGCTGCTGCACCCTGGGCGACCGGTGCTGCTCGACCTGGCGGACCGCGCCGATGTACGGCGGGCCGCCGCGGGCTGGGCCGGGCGGGTGGACCTCGTGACGGCCCGCGCGGAAGAGGAACTGCCCGCGGACGCGATCCTGTTGCGCCCCGACGGCTACGCGGCCTGGAGCGCGCCGGTCGGTGGGTCCGGTGTCGACGGACTGCACGCGGCGCTGCGGCTCTGGTTCGGTGAACCGGCCGAAGGGACGGAAGCGGCGGGCCCCCGAGGCGGTGAAGGGCCGCCCGGCTGACGGGCCGCACCGGCGGCGCGAGCCGCCCCCCGACGACTGCTGTCCGTGAGGATCGCAGGGGGCCCCGCGGCGAGCGGTCAGTCCAGCGCGGCCAGCGCGAGGCGGGCGGCGGCCCGCAGCCGCTCGGCCTCCGGCGAGGCCCGCGCGATCACCCGTACGCCCTGCATCACCACGAGCAGGAAGTGGGCGATCTCGTGCGGGTCCTTGTCGGCGGCCAGCTCGCCCTGGGCCTGGGCACGCAGCAGGGAGGAGACCAGAGCTGTCTGCACGACGCTCCAGCTCACCTCCACCTGGCGGGCGACCTCGGGATCGCGCGGGGACAGCTCCACGGCCGCGTTCACCACCAGACAGCCCCGGCGGTTCGGGTCGGTCAGGGCCTCGGTGACCCAGCTCTGCACGAAGGCGCGTACGGCCGGCAGAGCGGGTCCCGGCTGGGCGAGCGCCGTGACGAAGCCCGCCTCGCTGCCCCGCAGATACCGCCGCATGGCGGCCAGGTACAGGTCGTGCTTGCTGCCGAAGGTGCCGTACATACTGGCCCGGCCGATGCCGAGGTGCTCGACGAGGTCGGCCATCGAGGTCGCCTCGTAGCCCCGCTCCCAGAACAGGTCCATCGCGCGCTGCAGCACCACGTCGGGATCGAATTCCTTGGTTCTGGCCATACCTGGAGGCTAGCAACAAACAGACCGACCAATCCAGAATTGCTCCCCACGTGTGCTGAGAGCGGACTTACGGGCGCATCCGAGTTCTGGAGCGGGAGGGCGGGGCTCAGAGTCCCGGGAGCTGGACGGACTGCCCGTGCCGAAAGAAGTCGGTGGGGTCCCAGGTGGCCTTCACACGCTGCAGACGGGGATAGTTCTCGCCGTAGTAGAGCGCGGTCCACGGCACACCCGACCGGTTGCGGCGCGGGTCGTTCAGGTCGATGTCCGGGTAGTTGACGTAGCAGCCGTCGGTGGTGTCGTCGGACACCGGTACGCCGCCGGTCCGGGCGTACACCTCCTCGTAGATGTCGCGCAGCCAGGCGATGTTGGCGGCGTCCTCGTCGGCCGAGTGCCAGTACGTCTGGTACAGCAGCTTGTACGCCGAGTCACGGTGGACGGAGGCGGTGGCGGTCCGTGACACGGAGTTCACGGCCGCCCCGTAGGAGCTGAGCAGCACCATGGCGTTCGGGTTGGCGAAATCGGTCCGGGTCAGGTGCCGGTACATCGTGGCGATCTGCCGCTCAGGCAGGTTGCGGCGCAGGTAGGCCGACTTGTGGTCGCCGCGCAGCGTGGGGTCGACCAGGACCGAGTTGGTGACCCCCAGATAGCGCGTGGCCTGGAGCCAGGGCAGCCGCCGCGGGGTGGCGAACTCCGGCATCGGCCCGTGCTCGCCCATCGCGTTGGTCAGCGCGCCGTGGGGCACACCCACGCCGTCGGAGACGGCCCGCAGGAAGGCGTCCAGCAGTCCGCCCGCGTCCGGGAGCGTCGCGTCCAGCTGGGTCAGCAGGCCGATCTGGCCGTTGGACCGGTGGTTCAGGCTCAGGTTGGCGACCAGCCCGTCGTACGGGCCACCGGCCGCGGCGTGCGCCTCGTGCCAGGCACCGTAGTTGCGCACCAGGCGGGTGACGGCCTGCTGTGTCATCTCCTCCCAGGGCCAGGAGACCGCGCTGAGCAGTACCTCGGCCGGCGGCCTGGGCAGCAACGAGCCGGGCGCGGTGCCCGTCGTGCCCGGTGAGCGGAACCAGTACCGCGTCACCACACCGAAGTTGCCCCCGCCGCCGCCGGTATGAGCCCACCACAGCTCGCGGTGGGGATCGTCCGGTTCGCGCGTGGCGACCACCACGCGAGCCCGGCGCCGGGCATCCACGACGACCACCTCGACGGCGTACAGGTGGTCCACTATCAGGCCGTCCCGGCGGCAGAGCATGCCCCAGCCGCCGCCGCTGACGTGCCCGCCCACGCCGACCGAATAGCATACGCCGCCCGGGACAACGACTCCGTACGCCTTGTAGAGGCGCTCGTAGACGTCGGTGAGCGTGGCGCCGGCCTCGACCTCGAAGGCGCCGCGCCGCTCGTCGTAGCGCACCGCGGTCATCTCGGAGAGGTCGATGACCGTCTCGACGGCGTCGTTGAAGACGAAGTCCTCGTAGCAGTGGCCGCCGCCGCGCACGGTGAGCCGCCTGCCCGCGTCGACCGCCTGCTGGACCGCGTCGCGCACCCGCTCGGTGGAGGCGACCAGCCGCACGCTCTCCGGCCGGGCCGTCCAGCGCTGGTTCATGCCCCGCGTCAGGTCGGGATAGCGGGCGTCGCCGGGGCGCACGGAGGTGGCGGGGAACGGCGCCGCCCCCGTCGTCCCGGCCGCGTCCGCCGCCCCTGTCGTCCCGGCCGCGCCCCTCGTCGGCGGCGCGGTGGCGGGCGCCACGGCGGCGACGGCGGCGGACGCGGCCGGTACCGCGGCGCCCGCCAGGACGGCCGCGCCCGTCATCAGGCGTCGGCGCGACCAGCCGGCGGCCGAGGAGGCCCCGGCGCGGTCGTCGGGGGAAGGAGTGCTGGATGCCACCGTCACACCGCCTTGATCGACAGCGAGTGGGTGAAGAGGTTCTTCGGGTCCCACTGGGCCTTGACCGTCCGTAGCTGCCGGTAGCCGGACTTGAAGTACAGCTCGTGCCACGGGGTGCCGGAGGCGTTGTACCGCGCGTCCGCGAGGTCCGCGTCGGCGTAGTTGATGAAGCAGCCGTCGGTGTCGGCGTTGGAGGCGGGCACGCCGCCGGAGGCCGCGTACACGTCCTGGTAGAGGGAGCGGACCCAGTTCAGGTGGGTGGCGTCCTGGGCGGGGTCGGTCCAGAAGCTCACGTAGTGGAGCTTGAGGATCGAGTCGCGCTGCGGAACCGCCGTGTCCGCCGCCGGAACGGTGTTGGTCCTGCCGCCGTACGCCGTGATCATGACGAGCGAGGCGGGGTGGGTGTAGTCGGCGCGTGTCATGTGCTTCCAGAACGCCTTGAGGTTGGCGTCGGTGAACCCCCGCCGCATGTAAGCCGACTTGCCCTTGAAACGCGTGGTGGTGTCGGTCCCGGTGAAGCCGGGCCACTGGGTGACCGTGTGCAGCCAGGAGATCGTGCGGCGGTCGTCCACGCGGAATTCGACGCCGGTTCCCTCGTTGACGGCGGCCAAGTAGGAGTCGAGCAGTGCGGCGGCGTTCGGCACCGAAGCGTCGATCTGTGTCGTCATGGAGAACGAACCGGCCGACCTGTGCTGCGGCTTGAGCTGGCTGAAGAGCGTGGCGTACGGCGAGTCGGGCGAGCTGTTGGCCTCGTACCACTTGCCGAAGTTGCGCAGCAGGCGGGTGAACGCGGCCTCGGTCATATCGCTCCACGACCAGGTGACGTTCGAGACGATGACCTCGGACGGCGGCTTGGGCAACTGGTCGGCGGGGGCGGTGCCGGTGGCGTCGGGCGAGCGGAACAGGTAGCGGGTGACCACGCCGAAGTTGCCGCCGCCGCCACCGGTGTGCGCCCACCACAGGCCGCGGTTGGGGTCGTCGGCCTCCCGGGTGGCGACCACTTTCGACGCCTTGCCGGCGGAGTCGACGACGACCAGCTCCACGCCCCACAGGTGGTCGACGATGAGGCCGTGCCGCCGGGAGAGCGGGCCGTACCCGCCGCCGGCCACGTGGCCGCCGATCCCCACGGTCGGGCAACTGCCGCCGGGCAGGGTGACGCCCCACCGGTGGTGGAGGGTGCGGTACACATCGCCGAGGCGGGCGCCGGGCTCGACGGAGAACGCCCTGCGGGTCTCGTCGTACCCGATCGCGTTCAGGCCGGACAGGTCGATGACCGTGCGGACGCGGTCGTTGGTGACGAAGTCCTCGTAGCAGTGGCCGCCGCTGCGTACCGCGAAGCCCTTGCCGCCGCTGACGACCTGCTGGACGGCGGTGAGGACCTGGGCCGGTGTGCTCACCATCTGTACGTTGTCGGGGGTGCCCACCCAGCGCTGGTTGCTGCCCCAGGTCAGGTCGGGGTAGCGGCGGTCTCCGGGCCTGACCGTGACGACGGTGGATCCGGCCTCGTCGGCCGCGACCGCGGCGGTGGCCTTCGACGGCTCAGCGGCGGCCGCCGCCGGTGCGGCGGCTACGGCGGGCAGGACGGCCGTCGCGCCACCTGCCAGCACGACATCTCTGACGAACGCGCGACGGGAGTGGCCTTGCATGGTGACGTGCTCCTCTTTCAGGTTCCTGGCAGATCGGGTGGAGGGCGTGCGGTACACGCAGGTAAGGGGTGTGGGGGTCGCATGCTCCGGTGCCCTGTGGGGGGAGGGGATGGGGGAATCGGCCGGCGCGGTGGTCAGCGCGCGTGGCGCTGGACGAGGCCGTCGACGATGAACCGCAGCGCGTCCGAGAAGTAGCGCTTGGTCTCGTGCAGGAAGTAGCGGGTCTGATCGGCCTTCTCGACCCCGGCCCGGCTGAGGGTGACGCGCAGGGTCAGCGTGGGCCGGCCCGATTCGTCCTTGCCGATTTCGTTGACGATCTGCTCGATGCAGGGGTCGTCGACCGGACGGAAGACCACGCGCTCGCGGTCTTCGAAGGTCACGCGTTCCTGGACCCGTTCGGTGTCGCGCACGGTGATCTCGCGGAGGAACCCGTCGTCGTAGCGTTCCAGGACACGGCAGGCCGTCACCGCGGGTACGTACGGGCTGGGGTTCTCCGCTTTGTGGACCAGTCCTTCCCAGACGTGGTCGGCGTCCGGCCTGACCGGGCTCTCTCCCGCGCCTGCGACGGGGAGCGTCCAGCTGTATGTGTCCATAGGGCGTTGCCTTCCTGATCCGTGGGCTGGTCCGCAGTCTGGTCGGCTCGCCACGTCGGGACATCGCATGAACGTGCGATATCCGGTGCTTCGCGACGGTGCGGCACGGGCGCCTCCTGTGTCCCCCGGCCGCTCGCTCGTCTGCCCGGGAAGCGACCGGGCGTCGCGATCCGGCCATGCCGCGCGGACAAGCAGCGGACAAGTAGCGGACGCGAGTAGCGGACAAGTACTGGACCGAGCGTTCAAGGGCGTGCTAGCTTTCGATCACCGCAATGGCGGGAGTTCACGCAGCTATTCGCCCCTATAATGGAATGAGCATTCATTTATGGGTACCGTCTCTGGGGATATCTCACCCGGTACGGCCCCGCTCCCGCTGAGGCCAGGGCTGCCCTTCGTGCTTCTGGGCGCCGTCCAGATCACCCTGATCGCCACGATCACCGTCATCACCGTGGCTCTGCCGGTGATCCAGCGGGACTTACGGCTGACCGACACAGACCTCGTCTTCGCCACCTCCGCCTACAGCCTGTCGTTCGGCGGGCTCCTGGTCCTGGGCGGCCGTCTCGCCGACCTCCTCGGTCACCGGGCGGTGTTCGTCACAGGGGTGGCCGCCTTCGGTGCCGCCTCGCTCGCCGCCGCGGCCGCCTCCACGCTGTGGGTCCTGGTGGCCGCCCGGTTCGCGCAGGGCGTGGGCGCGGCGCTCGCGGCCCCCGCCGCGATGGCGCTGCTCAGCTCGGTCTTCCCGGACGCGGCGCGGCGCACCAGGGCGATGGCGGTCTGGGGGGTGCTGGCCAGCATCGGCGCCAGCTCCGGCAACATCCTGTCCGGAGTGATCCTGTCCTGGGGCCAGTGGCGCTGGGTGTTCGTCGCGCCGGCCGTCGTCTCCGCGGTGATCGTCCTGTGTACGCCGCTGCTGCCCCCGGGCCCCGCGCGTCGGCCCGAACGGCTCGACGTGCCGGGCGCCCTGCTCATCACAGCGGGGCTGACCGCGTTCATCTTCGGTCTGGGAGAGTCGGACTGGACGTGGATCGGCATCGGCGCCCTGGGCATGGCCCTGTTCGCGCTGACCCAGGCCCGGTCGTCCCGGCCGCTGGTGCCGCCGGCGCTGCTGGCGTCGGCCCGCAGGCTGGCCGCGCTGTTCGCCATCGGCCTGACAGCCGCCGCGATGGCGTCGTACTTCTTCATCCTGGCGCTCTACTTCCAGAAGACGCTTGACTATTCACCGCTGCGCACCTCGGCGGCCTTCCTCCCGCCCGTCTTCGCGGTGTTGTTCACCGCGTCGGCCGGCGGCAGGGCCGCGCGCCGGTTCGGGGCCGGTGTCCTGACAGCCGCCGGGCTGGCCCTGGGGGCCGCCGGAATGGGCCTGCTGACCACGCTCGACGCGGACTCCTCGTACTGGGGGCTGCTGGTGGTCGGGATCACGCTCTTCCCGGTCGGCGCCGGCTTCACCTTCTCCGGGGCGACCGTGTGGGCGGTGGAGCGCACCGCGCCCGAGGAGGCCGGTCTGGTGGGAGGGGTCGTGAACACGGCCATGGAGGTGGGGCCTCCGGTCGGCCTCGCCGTCCTCGTACCGCTCGCCGTCTCGCACGCCGCCGGCCATGGCGGCGGCGAGGCCGCGGCGGACGCGAGCGGATACGGCTTCGCCTTCGGCGTGGCGGCCGTCTCGCTGGCCGTCGCTGCCGGGCTCGTACTGCTCCAGGGCGCGGCGAGGTCTGCCAAGGCCTCGCCGCGCGCGACGGAGGAGGAGTCGACGGCGGGTGCGGCAGGTGCCGCGGACCGCGACTGACAAGCCAACGCACAACGCGCAACGCACAACGCGCAACGCACCTTCCCTGAGAAAACAAGGAGTTCGTCATGAGTACACGCTTTACCGACAAGGTCGTTCTCGTCACCGGCGCCGGGGGCGTGCTGGGCCGGACCGCGGCTCTTTCCTTCGCGAACGAGGGTGCGACCGTTGTCGTGGCCGGCCTCAACGAGAGTGGCGTCGACGAGACGGTCAAGCTGATCGAGAGCGAGGGAGGCAAGGCTTCCGGCGTCGTCGTCGACGTCACCAGCTCCGAGAGCGTCAAGGCGATGGTGGACACCGCGGTCTCCCGGCACGGAGGTCTGCACATCGCCTTCAACAACGCGGGCATCCTCGACGGCGGCACGCCGGTCGGCGAGCACGACGAGGACGTGTGGAACAAGGTGCTCGCCGTCAACCTCACGGGAGTCTTCCTCGCCCTGAAGCACCAGACCGCACACATGGCGGCGAACGGAGGCGGCGTCATCGTCAACACGGCCTCCAACCTGGGCGCCCACTGGCGCCTGGCCGGCATGAGTGCCTACTCGACCTCCAAGGCCGGCGTCAGCTTCCTGACCCGTACCGCCGCGCTCGAATACATCGAGCAGGGCGTGCGCATCAACTCCATCAGCCCCGGACCGATCGACACCCCGATGTCCTATCTCCCGGGCGAGACCCGCGAGCAGCGTGACGCCCGCCTGGCTCCGACCGTACCGCTGGGCCGGGTCGCCGACCCGCAGGAGATTGCCAACGCCGTCCTGTGGCTGGCGTCGGACGAGTCCAGCTACGTCGTCGGGCACGACCATGTGATCGACGGCGGCGCCACCGCCTGACCGGAAGAAGGCGTACGGCGCGGTGACGCGCCGCGAGGAGGGGGTCGCGGAAGCCGCGGCCCCCTTCCTCCTGTCCGCCCCTGCCCCGACCGCCGGACCTGACAAAGTCTCCCGATTCTGACGCAGCCGCCCGGACCTGACGGGATGCGGCGGACCTGACGCTGTGCGGCGGACCTGACGCTGTGCGGCGGAGCTGATGGAATTCTCCGGCGGTGACGAAATTCCCCGCACCTGACCATGTGCCCGGTGCCTGACATTCTCCGACGCGTCTGATGATGTCGTGCATTCCGCTTTGCCGTCGGGTCGGAGGGCAGGGCATTGTTGTTCCTGTAACCGCCAGGAAAACGCGAGGACTTAAGTGCCCGCAGGGCGTGTTGAATTACGCCGACTTGGTAACGCAGTGGCACGGAAAGCGAGTCGATGCAGACGCTCAAGACGACGAGGAGGGCACGTCCGAGCAGATCCCGGGCGGGCTGGAATTCGCTGACACCGACCGAATTGCAGGTGGCTCGCCTGGTGGCGAAAGGGCTGAGCAACCGTGCCGTGGCTGAGGAACTGGTGGTGTCTCCCCATACGGTCAATACGCATGTGAGAAACGCGTTCCTGAAACTCGATGTATCCAGTCGGGTCCAGTTGACGCGGCACGTTCTGCTTCACGAGGCAGAAGCTTTCTGACCGCCCCATGTTCAACGAAAGGACCTGAATTCTCATGTGCGGACTGGCCGGATGGGTGAGCTACGGACGTGATCTGAGCGGGGCGGTCGAGGTCGCCTCGGCGATGACCGAGACCATGGTCTGCCGGGGTCCCGACGCGGGCGGTCTGTGGACGTCGAAGCACGCGATCCTCGGCCACCGTCGGCTCGCGGTCATCGACCTGGAGGGCGGCCGGCAGCCGATGGCCGCCGCGGACGACGGCAGCCTCCCCGTCATCACGTACACGGGAGAGGTGTACAACTTCCGGGAGCTGCGCGACGAACTGGCCGCGCTGGGACACGAGTTCCGCACGTCCAGCGACACCGAGGTGGTGCTGCGGGCCTACCTGGAGTGGGGAGCCTCGTTCGCCGAGCACCTCAATGGCATCTACGCATTCGCCATCTGGGACCCGCGCACCGAGGAACTTCTCCTCGTCCGTGACCGGATGGGCGTCAAACCCCTCTACTACCGCACGACCGAGGACGGCGTGATCTTCGGTTCCGAGCCCAAGGCCATCCTCGCCCACGACGAGGTCGAGGCGGTCGTCGACGCGGAGGGCCTGCGGGAGATCTTCAGCATCGTCAAGACGCCGGGCCACGCGGTGTTCAAGGGCTTGCGCGAGGTGCTTCCGGCCACCGTTGCACGGTTCTCGCGCAGCGGCGCCGACACCCTCACGTACTGGAAGCTGGAAGCCCGCGAGCACACCGACGACCTGGAGACCACGGTGACCCGTGTGCGGTCCCTGCTGGAGGACATCGTCGACCGGCAGCTCGTCGCGGACGTCACCGTCGGCACCCTGCTCTCCGGCGGACTGGACTCCAGCGCCGTCACCGCGCTCGCCGCGGCCGCCCGCGCCCGGCGCGGCATCACCGAGCCGATCCGCGCCTTCTCCGTGGACTTCGTGGGACACGAGCAGCGCTTTGAGTCCAACGTTCAGTGGGAGGACCCGGACACCCCGTTCGCCGTGGAGGTGGCCGAGCTGGTCGGCGCCGAGCACATCATCGTCGAGTTGGACAACGACGACATCCTCGATCCCGAGGTCCGCGGCGCGGTCCTGCGGGCACAGGACCTGCCGGTGTCCACCGGTGACATGGAGTACTCCCTGTTCCTGCTGTGCCGGGCGCTCAAGGAGCGCATGACGGTGGCGCTTTCCGGCGAGGCGGCCGACGAACTGTTCGGCGGCTACACCTGGTTCCACGACAAGGAGGCCGTAGCGCTCGACAGCTTCCCCTGGCACCACCCCTTCGAGAAGGCCGGCGGCATCGGCGCGCTGCGCGAGATCGGGTTGTGGGACCGCCTGGACCTCACCAACTACGTCAAGCAGCGCTACTCGGAGGCACTGGAGGAGGTTCCGCGTCTGCCCGGCGAGAGCGGCCATGAGGCCCGGATGCGCGAGCTGACCTACCTCAACATCACCCGGTGGGAGAACTTCCTGCTGGACCGCAAGGACCGCGTCAGCATGGCGGTCAGTCTGGAGGTCCGGGTGCCGTTCACCGACCACCGGCTGGTCGAGTACGTCTACAACACCCCCTGGGCGATGAAGAACTTCGACGGCCGGGAGAAGAGTCTGCTGCGCGCGGCGATGCGTGGCGTACTCCCCGACTCGGTCCTGGACCGGAAGAAGAACCCGTACCCGTCCACCCAGGACGCCAGGTATGAACTCGCCCTGCGGCGGAAGGTCGAGGAGATCCTCACCGACGGCGCTCCGGTACTGCGCATCGTCTCCGAGGAGGACGTGCGCCGACTGCTCGACCGGCCCATGGGCTCCTTCGGAGTCGGCGGCCCCTGGAGCGCCCGAGCCGTCCTTGAGCGCCTGGTCGAGTTCAACACCTGGGTTTCCGAGTACGACGTCCGCGTCGAGGTCTGACCGCGCCGGCACCGCGCCCGCACCCGAACCCGCGCGGCGCCCGCGCCCGAACCCGCACGGCGCCCGCAACCGCGCCGGGGCGGCGCCCGCACCCGAACCCGCACGGCGCCCGCGCCGGGGCGGCGCCGCCACCGGGGCCGGCCGCCCGCCTGCCAGCGGCCGGCGCCGTGCTCGCACCCGCTTCCCTGATGCCGTCCCGTGCCGGTGTACCGGCCTACCACCCGTGGGGTTCCCGTGACCGACATGACATCGCATCTGCGTACCGTGCCCGCCCTCCAACAGCCCGACTGGGCAGACGAACGACGTGTGGCCCAGGTCCGTGACGAGCTGGCGCACATGCCGCCGTTGGTCGACGCCGAGGCGGTCCACCGGCTGAGCGAACTCCTGATGGAGGCGGCCGCCGGGCACATCCAGATCGTGCAGGCGGGCGACTGCGCCGAGGATCCGGCCGAGTGCAACCCGTCCGACATCGCCCGCAAGGCCGCGCTGCTGGACGTGCTGGGTGGCACCATGAAGCTGGCATCGCTGAAGCCGGTGCTACGGGTGGGCCGTCTGGCCGGCCAGTTCGGCAAGCCGCGCTCCCGGCCCACCGAGACCGCCGGCGACATGGAACTGCCCGTCTACCGGGGCCACATGGTCAACCGCCCCGAGCCGGACCCGGAGGGCCGCCGCCCCAACCCCGAGCACCTGCTGTCCGGTTACCGAGCCGCCGGCGACGCGATGCACCACCTCGGCTGGCGCACGCCCCGGCGCCACCGCCTCGAACTGCCCGTGTGGACCAGCCATGAGGCACTGCTGCTGGACTACGAGCTTCCCCTGCTGCGCCGCGAGCCGGACGGTTCCCTGCTGCTGGCCTCCACGCACTGGCCGTGGGTCGGCGAGCGTACCCGGCAGATCGACGGCGCCCATGTCGCGCTGCTCGCCGCCGTCAGCAACCCGGTCGCCTGCAAGGTCGGCCCCGGTATCTCGGTGGACGAACTGCTCGCCCTGTGCGGGAAGCTGGACCCCGAGCGGCGTCCCGGCCGGCTCACACTGATCGCCCGGATGGGCGCGGCGGCCGCGCCGGAGCGGCTGCCTGAACTGGTCATGGCCGTCGCCTCGGCGGGGCACCCCGTCATCTGGCTCAGCGACCCCATGCACGGCAACACGGTCAGCGGCCCGAACGGGCTGAAGACCCGGTTCCTGGAAACCATCGTGCGGGAGATCGACAACTTCCAACAGGCGGTACGCGAGAACGGTGGCACGGCCGGCGGCCTCCACCTGGAGACGACGCCGGAGACGGTCACCGAGTGCGTGCGCAACGCCTCGTACCTCGACCACGTCGGCGAGAAGTACCTGAGCTTCTGCGATCCCAGGCTCAGCCCCGCACAGGCCGTCGAGGTGGTCTCGGCCTGGCGCGGCTGACCAGGACCAACGTCCCTGCCGGTACCGGAAGGGCCGCCACGCGCACCATACGGAGGAAAGCATGGAAGACAGGATCGCCCTGGTCACCGGGGCGGCCGGGGGTATCGGCGCAGCCGTCGCGCGTACCCTCGCGGAGCGCGGCGCCCGGGTCGCAGCCGTGGACCGGGACCCCTCCCGGCTGGCGGAGTCCGTGGACCGGCTGACCGCCCGGGGGCTGCGGGTCACCGCTGTCCCCGCCGACGTCACGTCGAGCACGGACGTCGACCGGGCCGTCGGCGCCGTCGAGGACACCGTGGGGCCGGTGGACTACCTGGTCAACGCGGCCGGCGTGCTGCGGCTGGGCGAGGCCCGCAAGTTCACCGACCGGGACTGGGCCGAGACCTTCGCCGTCAATGCCACCGGCGTCTTCCACGTCTCCCGCGCGGTGGTGGACCGCATGGTGGCCCGCAGCGGCGGCGCCGTCGTCACGATCGCCTCCAACGCGGCCGGCACAGCCCGAACCGAGATGGCGGCGTACGCCGCCTCCAAGGCCGCGGCGATCGCGTTCACCAAGTGCCTGGGGCTGGAGGTGGCCTCGTACGGCATCCGGTGCAACGTGGTGGCCCCCGGCTCCACGGACACGCCGATGCTGCGGGGCATGCACGAGGGTGACACCGCCGTCCGCTCCTCGGTGACCGGAACACCTTCGGCCTTCAAGGCCGGCATCCCCCTCGGCAAGGTCGCCCGGCCCGAGGACGTCGCCGAAGCGGTCGCCTTCCTGCTGTCGGACGACGCCGGCCACATCACTCTGCACAGCCTGACCGTGGACGGCGGGGCGACTCTCGGTGTCCAGTGAGGAGAGTACGGTGACCACGCCCACCTCGGGCATTCCCCCCATCGAGTCCTACCCGATGCCCACCGGGAGCGACCTGCCGCCCGGCACGGTCTCCTGGGCCCCCGATCCGCGCCGGGCCGTCCTGCTGGTTCACGACATGCAGCGCTACTTCCTGCGGCCGTTCGCGGGCGGCGACACCCCCGGCGGCCCGCTGGTGCACAACGCGGCCCTGCTGCGCGAGTGGTGCGCCGCCGCCGGCATCCCGGTGGCGTACACCGCGCAGCCCGGCGACATGAGCGCCGAACAGCGCGGTCTGCTGCGTGACTTCTGGGGGCCGGGCATGCGCACGTCCCCCGAGGACCGCCAGGTGATCGACGAGCTGGCCCCCACACATGAGAACTGGCTGCTCACCAAATGGCGCTACAGCGCCTTCGTGCGCACCGACCTGCTGGAGCGGATGCGTGCCGCGGGCCGCGACCAGCTCATCACCTGCGGCGTCTACGCCCATGTCGGTGTGCTGATGAGCGCGGTGGACGCCTTCACCCACGACATCCAGCCGTTCCTGGCCGCGGACGCGGTGGCCGACTTCTCCGCCGCCTACCACCGGCTGGCCCTGACGTACGCGGCGGAGCGCTGCGCCCGCGTGGCCACCACCGAGCAACTGCTGACCGAGTTGGAGGACGCCCGGTGACCGGCTCACACCACGCCGCCCCCCACCACGCCGACCCGCTGGGGCGGATCCTCGATGACCACCCGCCCGCCTTCGCCCTCCTGCACCGGCCGCACACCACCGGCCCCGGCGTCGTCGATCTCGTGCTCGGCGACATCACCGAGTGCGCCTCGCTGGCGGACGTACCACTGGCGGACAGTCCGGCCGGGGACAGAGCCGGCGGCACGGACGACGGGCACGAGGTGCTTGTCCTGGTGCCCTACCGGCAGCTCGCCGAACGCGGGTTCGCCGCAGTGGACGACGGCGAACCCCTGCTCGTCCTGAAGGTGGACGAGCAGGTCGCGCTACCGCTCGGTGAGACCCTGCGCCGACTGCCCGACCTGCCGGTGGAGCTGACGGACGGCCGCTTCGACACGGACGACGCCACCTACGCCTCGGTGGTGCGCCAGGTGATCGCCGACGAGATCGGCACCGGCGAGGGCGCCAACTTCGTCATCAAGCGCTCGTTCACCGCGGACATCACCGGATACACCCCGGCGGCCGCCCTGTCGTTCTTCCGGCGCTTGCTGGAGCGCGAGACCGGCACCTACTGGACGTTCCTGATCCACAGCGGCGAGCGCACGTTCGTCGGCGCGACACCCGAGCGGCACATCAGCCTGCGCGACGGCACCGCCGTGATGAACCCCATCAGCGGCACCTACCGCTACCCGGTCGGCGGCCCCGCTCTCAGCGGGGTACTCGACTTCCTCGGCGACCCCAAGGAGACCGACGAGCTGTACATGGTCGTCGACGAGGAACTGAAGATGATGGCCCGGATCTGCGAGACCGGCGGCCGGGTGACCGGCCCCCATCTCAAGGAGATGACGCGGCTGGCGCACACCGAGTACTTCATCGAGGGCCGCACCACCCGCGACGTGCGCGACGTCCTGCGCGAGACACTCTTCGCCCCGACCGTCACCGGCTCCCCGCTGGAAAGTGCCGCCAAGGTCATCAGCACATACGAGCCCGCCGGCCGCGGCTACTACAGCGGCGTCGCCGCTCTCATCGGCCGGGACGCCTCCGGCACGCCCGTCATGGACTCCGCCATCCTCATCCGCACCGCCGACATCGACCGCGCCGGCCGGCTTCGGATCGGTGTCGGAGCGACGCTCGTGCGCCACTCCGACCCGGCGTCCGAGGTCGCCGAGACCCGGGTGAAGGCGGCCGGGCTGCTCGCGGCGCTGGACGGGGCCGGCTCCACCCGCCTCGCCACCGAGCCGCAGGTCCTCAGCGCGCTGGCCCGGCGCAACGAGACCATCGCGGACTTCTGGCTGACCGGGACGGCCGAGGACGCCGCCCCGGGCGCCGCCGAACTGGCCGGCCGCAGCGTGCTGGTGGTGGACGCGGAGGACACCTTCACCTCCATGATCGGGCACCAGCTCACCTCGCTCGGCCTCACGGTGACGGTGCGGCGGTTCGACGAGCCGTACGACACCGACGCCTACGACATGGTCGTGATGGGACCCGGCCCGGGGGACCCCCGCGTCACGGACGACCCGAAGACCGCGCATCTGCGCGCCACCATCAGCCGGCTGCTGGAAAGCCGGCGGCCGTTCATGGCGGTCTGCCTGAGCCACCAGGTGCTCGCCACGCTCCTCGGCCTGCCGCTGGTCCGGCGGGACGTGCCCAACCAGGGCGTGCAGCGCGAGATCGACCTCTTCGGGCAGCGGGAGCGCGTCGGCTTCTACAACACCTTCGCCGCGCGCTCCGACTCCGACAAGACCGAGCACCCCGTCCGCGGCGTCGTGGAGATCTGCCGCGACCCCGAGAACGGCGAGGTCCACGTGATGCGCGGCAACGGGTTCGCCTCCGTACAGTTCCACGCCGAGTCGGTGCTCTCCCAGCACGGCGTGGCCATCACCGCGTCCCTGATGACGGAGGTGCTGCGCTCGTGCACGCGGTGATCGTGTGGTGGGACCTGGCCGACTCGGCGCAGACGGTACGGTCGCTGCGCTCGTTCCTGCGGGACGAGGCCGTGGACCGCTTCGCTCAGGTGCCCGGCCTGCGGCTGAAGTTCTGGATCTCGGACGCGGCGCGGCAGCGCTGGGGGGCGGTGCTCCTGTGGGAGTCCGCCGAGGCCGCCGCGGTGCCGCCGGCCCCGCGGGCCGCTGAACTCATCGGGTACCCCCCGACGTCCGTGTCCGCCTTCGACGTCGAGGCCACCGTCGAGGGACTGTTCACCACGGCGGCCCTCGGCGGCCACGGACTCGCGCTGGAAGGGTGAAGCGACGATGACCGCCCGCACCACCTCCCGCGCGAAGGCCCTGACCGCGCACCTCCCGGGCTCCAAGAGCATCATCGACCGGGCACCGCTGCCGGCCGCACGCACCGATGGCACCAGCGGACTACGGGCGCCCCGGCGCGTGACAACTACCCCGGGGGGACGCGTCCGCACCGAGCGGGGCCGTCATCCGTCCGTACGACATGGAAGGGACTGCTGACCCATCATGGCGAGGATCATTGTCGCCGGAGGCGGCATCGGCGGACTGGCCGCCGCGCTGAGCATCGAACGGCAGGGACACGACGTCGTCGTGCTGGAACGCCGGCGGGCCTTCGAGGAGCTCGGCGCCGGCATCCAGCTCGGCCCCAACGCCTTCTGGGCCCTGGACCGCCTCGGCGTGGGCGCGGACGTCCGCGACAACGCCGTCTTCATCGACGAACTGCGCTTCATGGACGGCACGTCGGGCGGGTGTGTGGCCCGCATGCCGCTCACCGAGCACTACCGCGCGCGGTTCCGCAACCCGTACGCCGTCGTGCACCGCGGCGACCTGTACGAACCGCTCCTGCGGGCCTGCCGCGCCGCCTCCCGCGTCGAACTGGTCGCGGGCGCCTCGGTGACCGGCTACGCGCAGGACGCCGCCGGGGTCACGGCCGCTCTGGCGGACGGCACCTCGGTCACCGGTGACGCGCTGATCGGCGCGGACGGCATCCGCTCGGTGGTCCGTGCCCAACTCGTCGGCGACGGCGAACCGCGGGTCTCCGGCCACACCATCTACCGTTCCGTGATCCCGATGGAGAAGGTCCCCGAGGACCTGCGCTGGAACGCCGTCACCCTGTGGGCCGGACCCGCATGGCACTTCGTCCACTACCCCATCGGCGGCGGCAAGTACCTGAACCTCGCCGCCACCCGCGACGACGGAGCGACCGTCGCCGTCGCGGGGGAGCCTGTCGAACGGGCCCACGTGCTGACGGAGTTCCCCGGCCTGGGCGACACCACCCGCCGCCTGCTGGAACTCGGCGAGGACTGGAGGACGTGGGTCCTGTGCGACCGCGACGCCGTCGACGACTGGACCGACGGCCGGGTGGCGCTCCTCGGAGATGCCGCCCATCCCATGCTCCAGTACGCTGCCCAGGGCGCCTGTATGGCCCTTGAGGACGCCGTCGTCCTCGGAGAACTCCTCGACCGCGACGCCGGCCTCGACGCCCTCGTCCCACGACTGGAGAAGTACGCCGCCGAGCGCCACGACCGCACGGCCAAGGCGCAGCTTGTCGCCCGCGAGATGGGCACCCAGCTCTACCATCCCGCCGATGACGAGGCGACAGCGCGCAACGCCATGCTGTCCGCCTTCTCCGAGACAGACCTGCATGACAAGGTCGAGTGGCTGCACGGTTTCTCGCCTTCGGGCGGCTTCACCGGCGGAGCGGTCCGTTGAGCGGGTGCGCCGGCTGATCGCGGGGGAGTCCCACGGCGTGTTCCCCCGACCCCCGCGGATGTGGAGAGCCGGGACGCGAATCCGGTGCGCTGTCCGGACGCGGATGAGACGGACCCAGGCGGTGCCCTCGACCCCTGCGGCACCCGCTTGTGCTGCCACGCTCCGCCTCGGGCCGTAGGTGTCTACGGGCCGCTCCAACCTGGTCCCCCCGACAGGCGCCTCCCGGATGCCGAACACGTCCCCGGGCACGGGGAGGTGATCGGGCGTCGAACGCCGTTGTCAGTGCCTGTCCGTAGAGTTCAAGCATTGCTCGGGGAGCCTCGGAGAAGGAGCAGAAACATGTCCGCAAACAAGATCCAGCACAAGGTGAATCACGTCGCGCTGGTAGTGGACTGTTCGGGTTCCATGCGCCCGCACCAGAGTCAGCTCATCCGCGTCGTGGACGAGTTCGTCGCGGGCCTGAAGGCCGAGTCGGACAGCCTCGGCCATGAGACCCGGATCAGCCTCTACTCCTTCGACCACAGGGTGGAGAACCTGGTCTGGGACATGGACGTGAAGCATCTGCCGTCCATGCGGGGGCTGTACAAGGTCAACAATGGCGCTACGGCCCTTATCGAGGCTTCTCTGAAGTCCCTGGACGACCTGGGGCACATCTGGGAGGAATACGGCGAGCACAGCTTTCTCCAGATCGTGGTGACGGACGGCGAGGAGAACGCCTCCGGTGGCGACAGGCGGCACGACGGCGACATGGCCGTTCTCGGCCCCTGGCTCGACAGGATCGCGGCGAAGATGGGTGGACTTCCGGTCCACTGGACGTCCGCGATCCTCGTCCCGAACTCCCTGGCGAAGCGCACCGCCCAGAATTACGGTTTCCCGGCCGGAAACATCGCCATCTGGGATGCGGATTCCCAGGAGGGTGTCGAAGAGGCGATCGGCACCGTGCGTGCTGCTGCCACCAGCTTCCTCCGGGGCCGCGAGCAGGGCGTGCGCGGCACGAAGAACCTGTTCGCCGTCGGCCAGGACATATCGGTCGACGAGGTGCGGGCGAATCTCGAACCGATTCCGGCCGACAAGTATCGGCTGCTGAAGGTCGACAAGGAGATCGAGATTCGCCCCTTCGTCGATTCGCATCCGGGCGTGACGTACGAACGCGGTTCGTGCTACTACCAGCTGGGAACCCGGGCTCAGGTTCAGCCCAACAAGGAAGTCATCGTGGTCGAGAAAGACACCGATCGCGCCTACACGGGTGACGCGGCACGCAGTCTCCTGTTCGGTACGGGAATCCAAGGGACCGTCTCCGTGAAGGCGGGGAACAATCCCGAGTTGGAGGTGTACGTGCAGAGTCGTTCGGTGAACAGGAAGCTCAAGCCGAAGACGCGTCTGCTCATCATGCTCTGAAATCCAAGAAAAGAGTGAGGAGCGGGCACTCCTGCGACGACTTGCTGACCGGGCCGCCCCGGTGGCTCGGGAGCAGAGGCCGGCCGGGGCGAATACCCCCGGAGGGCGTGGGGGTGGGCGTTACGGACGCTATCAGGCGGTGATCGAGTGCCGGCACCCAGCCGCTTTCACCGATGGGCGGCCAGCACTGCCGCGAGGCCTTCTTGCAGGTCTTTGACGAAATACTCGGGGACCTCCAGCGACGGGAAATGTCCCCCGGTTTCGGGCGACCTCCATCGGACGATCTGCCGGTACCGCTCCTGTGCCCAGGTGCGAGGGCACTTCTCGACGTCGCGGGGGTACATGGTGATTGCTGACGGGACGTCGACCCGGAGTTCGGGATCGAGCGAGTTGTGGCTTTCGTAGTAGATGCGGGCCGACGATGCGCCGGTCCGCGTCAGCCAGTACAGGGTGACGTCGTCAAGAACGCGGTCCCTGGAAATCGTCTCGAACGGGCTGTCTTCGGTGTCCGACCACTCGGCGAACTTGTCGAGGATCCAGGCGAGAAGCCCGACCGGGGAGTCGACGAGCGAGTAGCCGATGGTCTGTGGTCGGGTCGCCTGCTGCTTCGCGTACGCCGCGCGGTGGTGCCAGAAATCGCGGGTTTCCTCGGTCCATTTGAGCTCGGCCGCCGTCAGCCCGTCCGTTGGCAGCCCGGGCGGTCCCTCCGCGAACGTGGTGTGGATGCCGAGGACGTGTGCCGGGAACCTGCCGCCGAGAACCGTGGTGATATTGCCTCCCCAGTCGCCGCCGTGGGCTGCGAACTTGCTGTAGCCGAGCCTTCCCATCAGTTCCACCCATGCGGCCGCGATCTTTTCGGTTCCCCACCCGGTGGTGGTCGGCTTGTCGCTGTAACCAAAGCCTGGCAGCGAGGGGACCACTACGTGGAACGCCGGCGCGTCTGGATTTTTCGGATCTGCCAGTTCGTCCACTACATCGATGAACTCGGCAATGCTGCCTGGCCAACCGTGCGTCAAGATCAGAGGGGTGGCGTCCGCGCTCGCGGATCGGCGGTGCAGGAAGTGGATTCCCAGATCGTCAATGGTCGTGCGGAACTGGCCGATACGGTCAAGGCGCTCTTCGAACGATCGCCAGTTGTACCCGGTGCGCCAGTAGTTCACGACATCGACGAGGTCGGCGAGAGGAACGCCCTGTTCCCATCGGCGAGGATCGGGCGCGGCGCGATAGACCGTCTCGGTCTCCGGTAGTCGCGCCGCGGCCAGTCGTGCGCGCAGATCTTCGAGGTCGGCGTCAGTTGCGTGGGCTTCACATGCTCGTACGTCGCTGGTTGGGCGGGGCATGAGATTTTGCACCTCCTGATCGCGGGGGAACCGGCTAAATCTGTCGCGAACCGGCTTAGACGGTTCTAGCAGCCCCCTGCGCCTGAGCGCAACCTGCTAAGGTGGTTCCATGCCTGCCGTGTTCCCTGACTTTCGCCTCGGTAAGGTGCTGGCGACCAGCTTCACGGCGACACTGACGGAGCGTCGTGGCGACTCCGTGGAGCGCATTCCCACGCCGCGTCGGCTTGTCGACTGGCTGGCGGTGAGCGGCCTCGCCGTGGACTCCTGCACCACTGCCCAGCTCGATCTCGCTCGGGAACTGAGGGAGTCGATTCACGCCGCCGCGACAGCGGCCGCGATCCAGGACGCTCTCCCCGCATCCGCTGTCCACGTCATCAATGACCGCAGCGTTCAAGGTCGGGCCGCGGCTGTCCTGACGCCCGAGGGGGAGCGGCGATGGCGGCTCGGCTCGGCTTCCTGCGTGGAAGATGCCCTCAGCGTGATCGCCGCCGACGCGGTCAGCGTCATCGCGGGCGAACGAGACGGAAAACTGGCCTTGTGCGCATCACCGACCTGCCAGGCCGCCTTCTTCGACACCAGCCAAAGCCGCACCCGCAAATGGTGTGACATGAACACGTGCGGGAATCGTCAGAAGAAGGCGCGCTTCCATGCCAACCAGCGCAAAAACCCCAGATCGGCGGAGTGAACGCGGCGGCTGGCCAAGGTGGCCCATCGGCCGGCTGGGACGTGGCGGCGGCCCGGGGTTCCGGGCGGGGGAGAGAGGGACCGGTGCCGGGGCGCGCAGTCACGCCCCGGCAGCTCCCTGTCGGGATCAGGTCGTCGTCGACGGCTTCTCGGTCGACGGCTTCTCGCGGAGGGCGTTGACGATCGCGCGCTCCAGGACCGCCGACTTGCTGAGCTGGGTTCCCTTCTTGCCCAGGGAGGTGTCCCTGATGAGGTAGGTCCGTTCGCCCAGGTACTGCAGGGTGGTCGAGTTGAAGATCCAGGTGGTGCGGTCACCGTCCCGGGTGTCGTCGCGGGCCACGCCGATCCCGTGCCGGCCGGCCGCGTCCACCGCGTCGGAGTCCACCGTCACGCCGGGGATCTTCGCCGCGGCCTTGTAGAGGGCGGCCGCGGTCCTCGGCGGCATCACTGTTTCCCCCAGCAGTCCACCGATGGCGTCGAAAGTGTCCTGGGCCCGGTCCCGGTCCTCGGCCGGGGTGTCGCGCGCGTCCTGGTCCCGGGTGATCTCGGTGGTGAGCCGCCGGAGCAGGGCGTCGGGGTCGGTGGGCAGCGAGGCCAGCCACTGGTACGTCGGTCGGTTGAGGCCTGCCGGGTAGCCCACGGCGGGCTCGCCGTCCGGGACGCCGACCTCGATCGGGTAGTACGAACCGTCCTGGTGGATCAGGCCCATATCGATCACCGGCCCCGTCTTCTGTGACATCCAGACCTCACGCTCGCGGGCCGCGGTCATTTTCACCGGGCCGCCGAACTCGCCCTCATTCCCGGTTTGCAGTGTCTTGACGTACACGAACTGGTCGTCGGCGACCTTCTCTTCGCCCTTCTTCGCGGCCGCGGAGGCGATCCGGTCGAGCAGCACGGCCGCGCGACGCGGGGCCGTGGACCGGGAGTCCTGGCCCGCGACGGACGGTGCCGGAGCGCTGTCCTGGCCGGTGGCGGCGAGCGTGGTCAGCAGCACCGCGCCCAAAGCCAGTCCGGCGGCGGGCAGCAGAACGGCGGGGCGCAGAAGGCGGGGGCGGGGGCGTGCGGTGGCGCGGTCGCCGTCCTGGTCGATCAGACGCATCAGGGTGTCCTTGTGGTGGAGATGACGGCCAGGGGGCAGATCCCGTTCGGCCGGGGCCGGCAGCAGCCGGGCCAGTTCCTCGCGTTCGGCCCGCTCGGGGCCGGAGGTACGGTCGTTCATCGGGCTTCCTCCTGGATGGGCAGGGCCACGAACGCGGCCCCGCTCTCTACCTCTCCGCGGCCGGGTCGGGGTTCCCTTCCGGGCCGGACCACTTTTCGGGTGCGTGCTTCCCGCGCGGGCCCGTCCGGCGTCCGGCCGAGTTCCACGTCGGTGAGCCGGCGCAGCCGGTTACGGGCACGGGACAGCCGCGACCGTACGGTGCCCACCGGGATGCCCAGGGCCTCGGCGGCCTCGGCGTAGTCCAGCCCGGACCAGACGCAGAGGGCCAGCACCTCGCGTTCCTGGCGGCGGAGTCCGCCCAGCGCCTGCCGGACCGCGGCGAGCCGCCGTGTGTCGTCGACGCGTCCGGCCGTGGCATCCGCGATGTCCGCCACCGGTTCCGGGGCGGGGCGGCGGGCCAGAAAGGCCAGGCGCCGCCCGATACCGCGATTGGCGTTGCGTGCCTTGTTGGTGGCGATCCCGAGCAGCCACGGCCGCAGCGAGTCGCCCTCCGGCTCGACGGCGTGACGGGTACGCCAGGCCGCCAGGAAGGTCTCGGACAACACCTCCTCGGCCGTCGACCAGTCACCCGACAGCCGGTAGGCGTGGTTGTAGACCTCCCGCGCGTACTCCTCGTAGAGCGCCGCGAACGCCTCGTGGTCGCCCGCCCTGATCCGTGCGCGCATGCGCTCCCGATCTCCCTGTTCATCACATCTCACACCACCTACCTCTCCGGGCGGGCCGAGGAGTTCCCGTGACCCGCGCCACAAGGCGGGGCCAACCGGCCCCTGCGCCGATGCCGAACTCGCCCGGCTCGCCGTCGAGATCCACCAGGTGTCGGGCGCGATCGAGGTCCCTCCATCGGGTGCGTCACCTGGTCGACCAGCTTTCGCCGGGCCACTCCCGCTCGGGTCTGCCATGAACCTGTGGCACACCCGCCCCGCAGTTCTTGCGTGCCCCCGACCGGCACACCGGTGCCGGCCTGGGAGCCGTTCGGGATCCCGGTGGTCCAGCTGGGCCGTGGGGGAGTCCGCGCGGACCTGGACGCCGTGCGTATCGGCAGCATGCACCGCTTCAAAGGGCGCCGGGGGCTCAAGCGGGCAAGCCCCTGGGGCTGTTCATGTTGATGAACAAGGATCAGATACGGGGTCATTGACGTGTCCGCGGCGGGTCCTTAACGTTTCTTCGCGCAAGCGCTTTCTCCCGTACGTCTCAGCACGTCCTGACCGGACCCACCCCACTGGGAGACACGATGCAAGTGAAACCCCACATCGCGTGCGCCGGCCTGCTGGCCGGCGCGCTCTTCACTTTCTCCGGCACCTCGGCTCAGGCCACGTCCGTACGTCACGACGCGCCGTCCGTCGCCGCGCTGTACGTGTCGCCGAGCGGCGGTGACGGCGCGTCCGGCACCGAGTCCGACCCGACGACCCTCACCTCGGCGATCGACCGGATCGCTCCCGGCGGGACGATCTACCTGCGGGGCGGCACGTACCGCTACTCGCAGACGGTCACCATCCCGCAGGGTGCCGACGGCACCTCGGGCGACCGCACCGAACTGACCGCCTATCCGGGCGAGACACCGGTGCTGAACTTCTCGGCCCAGTCGGAAAGTTCGTCGAACCGCGGGCTCGCGGTCAACGGGTCGTACTGGCACGTCAGGGGAATCGTCGTCGAGCACGCCGGGGACAACGGGATCTTCGTCGGCGGCAGCGACAACGTGTTCGAGCGCACGGTGACGCGCTTCAACCGCGACACCGGGCTGCAGCTGTCGCGGATGGCCTCCGACACCCCCCGCGACCAGTGGCCGTCCAACAACCTCATCCTGGGCGCGGAGTCACACGACAACGCCGACTCCGACGGTGAGGACGCCGACGGCTTCGCCGCCAAGCTCACCTCCGGCCCCGGCAACGTCTTCCGTTATGCCGTGTCCCACAACAACATCGACGACGGCTGGGACCTCTACACCAAGTCGGAGACGGGCGCGACCGGCGCGGTGACCATCGAGGACTCCCTCGCCTACGAGAACGGCACCCTCTCCGACGGCACCCAGAACTCCAGCGGAGACCGCAACGGCTACAAACTCGGCGGCGAGGACATCAAGGTCGACCACGTCGTTCGCCGCAGCATCGCCTACGGCAACGGCAAGCACGGGTTCACCTACAACCGGAACCCGGGCAGGATGACGGTCTCGGACAACGTCAGCATCGGCAACGCCGAGCGCAACTTCTCGTTCGACGCCGGTACATCGGTGTTCCGCGGCAACGTCTCGTGCCGCAGCGACGACGGGTCCAACGACAAGACCGTGGGTGACGCCGACGGATCGAACCAGTTCTGGACCGGCTCGAACGGATCGCGGTGTTCCGCGTACGCCGGCGCCCTGGACTGGTCCTTCGCCACGGATGGCCGTCTCGTGGTGACCTTCGGCGGAAACCGGGTCACGCCGTAACCGGTCCTCCGCAGGGCGGATCCCGCCGCTCCGGCGGTGGGCCGCTCCCTGGGCACCTCGGGCGTGGGCACCGAAGGACGTACGGCACGACCACGGGCGCTCGCGATGACCGGGACGGGCCCGCTCTTCTCGGTCGTCACCGCCCGGTGTGCTCATCCGGCGCTCGCCGGGTGAGCACACCGTCGTCATGGGGCGATCAGCGCCGTGGCCGTGGCCGGGCCGCCTTCGGGGTGGGGGGAGGTGTCGGAACAGCGGCCGGGTGACGGTACGCAGTGGCAGGTGTCCGGGACCGGTACACGACATAGGGCCTGGCCAGGTACATCACGGGTGCGGTGAAGGCGTGCACCAGCCGGCTGAAGGGCCAGAGCGCGAAGAGGGCCATGGCCAGCAGGGCGTGCGACTGGTAGAGGATCGGCGCGTGGGCCATCGCGTTCACATCGGGGTCGAGCGTGAACAGACTGCGGAACCAGAGGGAGACCCCTTCGCGGTAGTTGTATCCGCCCGGGCGCACCCCCGAGGCTGTCGCTGTGAGCCCCGCGAGCAGGGTGAGCGCGAGCAGTGGGTAGACGGCCCGGTCGCTGCGGCTGGTCGCCGCGCGTACGGCCGGGACCCGCATCCGCCGGTACAGCAGGATCCCCAGTCCGGCCACGGTGGCGATGCCCGCCGCGCCGCCGACCAGCAGGGCGTTGGCGTGGTAGAGGGTTTCGGTGATGTGCAGCCGTTCGGTCAGGGATTCGGGGATGACCAGACCCACGACATGTCCGGCGATGACGAAGAAGAGCCCGTAGTGGAAGAGCGGGCCGCCGACGCGCAGCAGGCGGTTCTCGTGGAGCTGGCTGGACCGTGTGGTGAAGCCGAAGCGGTCGTAGCGGTAGCGCCAGGCGGTACCCGTGACGAGGAGCATGACGCTGAGATAGGGCAGGACACCCCACAGCGCGGTGTGGAGATGGTTCATCGGCCGAATCCTCCCGGCTGTTGATCGCCCGGCGCGGAGGTGGCCGGAAGTGCGGAGGACGACAGGGAGAAGGGAGCCAGACCGACCAGTTCGACGGGCGGCCCGCTGCGGGCGAGCCTCAGCGCGGCGGCGCGGTCGGCGGGCGAGGGGCCCGGCAGCGTCTCGCAGACCGCGAGCAGTACGTCGGCGTACGGGCTGCCGAAGTCGGCCAGCGCCATACGGAGCAGTTCGAGCCCCGCGCGGTGTTCCTGGAGCAGTCCGGTTCCGGGTTCGGGACAGCGGGCGGCGAACTCCAGCGCCAGCGGCAGGTAGTCCGGCAGCTCGTCCTCGGGCGGTTCCCAGCCGCGCGCGCGGTACCCGGCCTTCCAGTCAGCCAGCGAGGCGCCGCGGCGCCGGGTGTCGCCGTCGGTGTAGTAGGTCAGATGCAGGGTGCGCCGGCGGCTGCGGTCGAAGGTGAGGACGTACCGCTCGGCCAGTTCGAGTACGGAGGTGTCCCGCACCGCCGCGCAGAAGCGCAGCAGCGGCCGGGTGCCCGGTCCGGAGAACTGGGCGAGGCAGTCACTGACGAGGGCGAGGCGCGCGGGCCACTCGGCGTCGGGGTAGCCGAGCAGCAGACCGGCCGACTGATGTACGGCGGGGAGGGTCACCGCGGGTCCTCTCCCTGCCGCGGGGCGGCATCGTCCGACCGGGGGAAGAGGCCGTCGGGGCGCCCCCGGCCGTTCCAGTTCAGCAGATTGACGCGGCCTGCCAGGGCCGATGCGGCCCCCGCGGGTTCGGGCACGGGAGACGCGTGAAAGGCGTCCGCGCCCGAGGGGAAGGACTCCGGCATCATGCCGGGCAGGTCGTCCCCCTCCAGGCTGCACCCGTCCATCGATCCGGTGTCGCCGGGCCGGGTGGTGTAGCTGGTGGGGATGACATAGCGCTCGTCGTACTTGGCCAGCGCCAGGAGCCGGTACATGGCCTCGATGGATACCCGGTCCATACCCACGGCGCGGGCGATCCCGTCGTCCTGCTCCTCGCCGAGGTTGACCCGCCGCATATGGCTGCGCATGGCGGCCAGCCGGCACAGCGCGGCCTCGACCGGGTCCGGGTCGCCCGCGGTGAACAGCTCGGCGAGGTACGACACCGGGATGCGCAGCGAGTCGATCGCGCCGAAGAGGTTGACGGGGTCCTCGCCGTCGTGCCCGGTGGCGGTGAGCGCGTCCACCACCGGGGAGAGCGGCGGGATGTACCAGACCATCGGCATGGTGCGGTACTCGGGATGCAGCGGCAGCGCGACCTTGTACTTCGTGATCAGCGCGTGGACGGGGGAGCGGCGGGCGGCCTCCAGCCAGTCGTGCGGAATGCCGGACTCGGCGGCGTCGCGGGCGACTTCCGGATCGTTCGGGTCGAGGAAGCAGCCGAGCTGCGCGTCGTACAGGTCCTTGTCCTCGGTGACGGACGCGGCCTCGCCGACCTTGTCCGGGTCGTAGAGCATCACTCCGAGGTAGCGCAGCCGTCCCACGCAGGTCTCGGAGCAGACGGTGGGCTCGCCGGCCTCGATGCGCGGGTAACAGAAGGTGCACTTCTCGGCCTTGCCGCTGCGGTGGTTGAAGTAGACCTTCTTGTACGGGCATCCGCTGACGCACATCCGCCAGCCGCGGCAGCGGTCCTGGTCGACGAGCACGATGCCGTCCTCGACCCGCTTGTACATGGCGCCGGACGGACAGACGGCGACACAGGAGGGGTTGAGGCAGTGCTCGCAGATACGCGGGAGGTAGAACATGAACGCCTGCTCGTACTCCAGGCGGACCTTCTCGGTCATCTTCCGCAGGATCGGGTCGGCCGCGAGCTGTTCCGGGCCGCCGCCCAGGTCGTCGTCCCAGTTGGGGCCCCAGGTCACCGCGGTCGGCCGGCCGTCGATGAGGGACAGCGGCTCGGCGGTGGGCACATCGTCGCCGAGCGGCGCGCTGGTGAGGTTCTCGTAGTCGTACGTCCAGGGCTGGTAGTAGTCGTCGAGCGTGGGGAGTTCGGGGTTGGCGAAGAGGCGGGCGAGCCGGCGGGCCCGGCCGCCGGTGCGCGGAGTGAGCTTGCCGTGCTTGAGCTCCCAGCCGCCCTGCCACTTGTCCTGGTCCTCGTAGCCCCGGGGGTAGCCCTGGCCGGGCCTGGTCTCGACGTTGTTGAACCACACGTACTCGGTGCCCTGCCGGTTGGTCCAGGTCTGTTTGCAGGTGACCGAACAGGTATGGCATCCGATGCACTTGTCGAGATTCATGACCATGGCGACCTGTGCCATCACCCGGCGGCCCCGGCCGGCGGTCTCGCTACGGGTCCTGCCGAAGAGAGGGGACATGTCAGTACTCCACATTCTGGGAGCGGCGGCGGATGACGGTGACCGAGTCACGCTGGTTGCCGGTGGGACCGAAGTAGTTGGGGGCGAAGGACAGTTGGGCGTAGCCGCCGATGAGGTGGGTGGGCTTGATGAGGAGCTTGGTCAGGGCGTTGTGCACCCCGCCGCGGCCACCGGTGGCCTCGGACTTGGGTACGTTCACCAGTCGCTCCTGCACGTGGTACATGAACACCGTGCCGGTCGGCATGCGGTGCGAGACCACGGCCCTGGCGACGACGACACCGTTGGCGTTGACCGCCTCGATCCAGTCGTTGTCCGCGACGCCGATGGACTCGGCGTCCGGCACGCTCAGCCAGATCACCGGGCCGCCCCGGGCCAGGGTCTGCATGATCAGGTTCTCCTGGTACTCCGAGTGGATGGACCACTTGGAGTGCGGAGTGAGGTAGCGGACGGTGACGGTACGGTTCTCCCCCGAGCCGGCCGGAGCAGCCGGCGTGCCAGCTGGGGCCGACGCGGCCTCACCCAGCACCGCCATGTCCAACGGCGGCCGGTAGACGGGGAGTTGTTCACCCAGTTCCGCCATCCAGTCATGGTCCAGATAGAAGTGCTGACGGCCGGTGAGGGTGTGCCAGGGCTTGCGGTGCTCGGTGTTGATGGTGAAGGGCGCGTACCGCCGGTCGGGGGCCTCCTTGCCCGACCACTCGAAGCTGGCACCGACCTGCACCGGCCGGGCCTGGGTGTCGGTGAACACCACGCGCCGTTCCTTCACCGAGGCGCCCAGTTCGGTGAGTCCGGAGGCGGCGCCGACCCGTTCCGCGAGCCGGTCGAAGCCCTCGGCCGCGATACGCCCGTTGGTCGTGCCCGACAGGGCGAGGACCGCCTCGCAGAACTTCACGTCGGTGTCCAGCAGTGGCCGGCCCTTCGCCGCTCCTTCCTGGGCCACACCGCAGCGAGCGGCCAGCCAGGCCGACTCCGGCGCCGGGTTCACCTGTACGCCCTTGACCTGCATACCGTCCTGCTCCGCGAGGGGCCCCAGGGTGGCGAGCCGGTCGGCGACGGCGGTGTAGTCCCGTTCGACCACGGTGAAGCGCGGGAGATTGCGGCCCGGTACGGCGGATGTCGTGCTGTCGCGCCAGTCCGGTACGACCCCGCCGGGCTGGGCGGTCTCACCCGGGGTGTCGTGCTGGAGAGGGGCGGCCACCAGATCGTGCCGTACATCGAGGCGGCCCTCGGCGAGTTCGCTCAGTTTCCTGGCGAGCCCCTGGAAGATGTCGAAGTCGGTCCGGGCCTGCCAGGGCGGGTTGATCGCCGGAGTGAAGGCGTGTACGTAGGGATGCATGTCGGTGCTGGACAGGTCGTGCTTCTCGTACCAGGTGGCGGCGGGCAGCACGAGATCGGCGAAGAGCGTGGTGGATGTCATCCGGAAGTCCAGAGCCATCAGCAGGTCGAGCTTCCCGCGCGGCGCCTCGTCCCGCCAGGTCACATCGGCGGGCCTGCTGTCCTCGGGCGCTTCCTCCGCGGTGGCGTTGTCGCGTGCGCCGAGCAGATGGCGCAGGAAGTACTCGTTGCCCTTGGCGGAGGAGCCGATCAGATTGGCCCGCCACACGGTGAGCACCCGGGGCCAGTTCTCCGGCGCGTCGGGATCCTCGCAGGCGAACTCCAGCTCGGTGGAGTTGAGTTGGTCCACCACCCACTCCCCGGGGTCCTGTCCGCTCTCGCGTACCCGCTGCCCCAGGTCGAGGGGGTTGGCGCGGAAGGTGGGGGAGGACGGCATCCAGCCCAGCCGCATCGACTGGGTCACCAGGTCGGCGGTGTGGCGGCCCGCGAAGAGGCCCTGGCCGGTCGGGGAGGCCAGCTCCTCGGCACCGTAACTCTCGTACCGCCACTGGTCGGTGTGCAGATACCAGTACGGTGTGCCGGCCATCTGCCGTGACGGGCGTGCCCAGTCGGCGGCCGTGGCCAGCTGCTGCCAGCCGGCGTACGGCCGGACCTTCTCCTGTCCGACGTAGTGTGCCCAGCCGCCGCCGTTGACGCCCTGACAGCCGGTGAGCAGCAGCAACGAGAGGAACGACCGGTAGATGGTGTCGGAGTGGAACCAGTGGTTGGTGCCCGCCCCCATCACGATCATGCAGCGGCCCCGGGTCTTCTCCGCCGTACCCCCGAACTCCCGTGCCGCACGCACCACGGCCCCGGCGGGCACCGAGGTGATCGCCTCCTGCCAGGCGGGCGTGCCGGGTGAGGAGGCGTCGTCGTACCCCTTCGGCCACTGGCCGCCCAGTCCGTCCCGGCCCACTCCGTACTGGGCCATCATCAGGTCGAAGACCGTGGTGACCAGCCGGCCGCCGATCTGCCGTACGGGCACCTCGCGCCGTACGGTGGCGCCCGGCTCCTCGAAGCGGGGCAGTTCGACCTCGACGGTCCTGCGCTCCGGAGCCTGCCGGGTGTCCGTGGTGTGCGGTGTGTCCGGGGAGTACAGAGTGAGCAGCGGGTCGATACCGGCGAGGTCCAGGTTCCAGCGGCCCTCACCACCCTTGCTCCAGCGGTCCCCCAGGGTGCCGTTCGGCACCACCGGCTCGCCGGTCGCCGCGTCGATCAGCACGGGCATCCAGCGCCGCGACTCCTCGTCCACGTGCGCGCCCAGGTCATGGGCCGGGCTCAGATCGGCGGCGGTGAGGAACTTCCCCGGCACACACCGCCCCGCCGCCTCCCGCTCGCGCACCTCGATCAGGAAGGGCAGGTCGGTGAACCGCTTCACGTAGTCGGTGAAGTACGGCACCTGCCGTTCGGCGAAGAACTCCTTGAGGATCACATGCCCCATTGCCATGGCCACGGCCCCGTCGGTGCCCGGGTGCGGATGCAGCCACTCGTCGGCGAACTTCGTCGCGTCGGAGTAGTCGGGCGAGACCACGACGACCTTCTGGCCCCGGTAACGGGCCTCCGCCATCCAGTGCGCGTCGGGGGTCCGGGTCACCGGTACGTTCGAGCCCCACAGCATCAGATAGGCGGCGTCCCACCAGTCGCCCGACTCGGGCACGTCGGTCTGGTCGCCGAACACCTGCGGTGAGGCGATCGGCAGATCCGCGTACCAGTCGTAGAACGACAGCATCGGCGCGCCGATCAGAGCCATGAAGCGCGCGCCGGCCGCATGCGAGGCCATGGACATCGCGGGGATCGGCGAGAACCCCGCGATCCGGTCGGGGCCGTGTGTGCGCAGTGTGTGCACATGGGCGGCGGCCGCGATCTCCAGGGCCTCCTCCCAGCCGATCCGCACCAGGCCGCCCTTGCCCCGGGCCGCCTGGTAGCGCCGCCGCTTCTCCGGATCGCCGGTCAGCTCCGCCCAGGCCGCGACCGGGTCCCCGAGCCGCTGCCTCGCCTCGCGGTACAGCTCCACCAGCACTCCGCGGGCGTGCGGGTAGCGCACCCGGGTGGGCGAGTACGTGTACCAGGAGAAGGAGGCGCCGCGCGGGCAGCCGCGCGGCTCGTACTCGGGCCGGTCGGGACCGACCGAGGGATAGTCGGTCTCCTGTGTCTCCCAGGTGATCAGACCGTCCTTGACATAGACCTTCCAGGAGCAGGAGCCGGTGCAGTTGACGCCGTGGGTCGAGCGCACCACCTTGTCGTGCGCCCAGCGCTCCCGGTACGGCGCGTCCTTGACGGGCTTGTCGATTTCGAAGACGGCTCGCAGATCCGGGGTCGTCGCGGTCCGCCGCAGTGATGCCCCCGCACGTAACAGGCGTTCGGTCACCGCTGCCGCGGCGCGTTCCGCCTCCTTTTTCGCCTGACGACGCATCACGGTCGGGCTCCTCCCGGTGAGGCCGCGCCCGTGGTCAGCGGGGCATGGCCGACTTTCGCTCAAGAAGCCTCAGCATCACGGGAATCAGCAGCCCCTCGCACGGTGAAATTCAGTCGTTTGGTATCTCCTGGCACCAATTTTCTTTGCGCTTTGCGATATATGCAGTACGCATGTACCCCTTCTCGGATGTGTGTTCCAGTGGCGCCGGATGGCAGTGGAATCAGCCGTGATGCATGCGTACAAAAGGGGCGAATATGGAGTGCGGGGCCGGTTCGGAGTTGACTTTCTCCTCCCTTGACCCGTAGGTATGGCCGGATCACCGGTCGCCTGAACGGGCACGTGGGGCATGGCCCGCCGTCACCGCCGCACACGCCCCGACCTCCGTACGAGGGCGGCGGCGCCCACCAGCGTCCAGGCGGCCAGGGCGACCCAGGCCAGCGCCCGTCCCACAGCCACGAGTCCGTCCGCCCGCTCCGCCGTCCCGAACGTCTCCGTCGCCACCGCGAACATTCCCAGCGGGAAGACGATGGTCCACCAGGCGGGTTCGGACACGAGCGGCACATGACGCACGCCGTGCCGCCAGACCCCGGCCGCCACCAGCACCGGCACCAGCCCCACGGCCCAGGTCCACACCACCGTCACCACCCCCGCCACCGCACCGGCCGCCGTCGGCCACCCGGCGGCGGCACCCGGCTCGTACGAGATGAATCGCGCCCCGGCGAGTACGGAGATGGCTCCGGCGCCCATCGCCACCCAGTAGGGCGGCGACAGCTCGCGCGGGCTGATCCCGAAGCGCAACAGCCGCGCGGCCACCACCCCTGTGGTCACCCCGTACAACAGCACGCCCGTCGACCAACCGGCCAACTCGGCGGCCCGCCAGGCGCCTTGGTCATTCTGCGCCGACGCCGCCAGTACCAGTGACTGCAGTCCCACCACGCACAGAAACCAGCTCCCCTCCGCCGCGCGTACCGTGCCGGCCGCTCCCACCCGGCGCAGTGTGAGCGCCGCCCGGCGGGTCAGCAGCAGCCACACCGGTACGGCCGATGCCAGCAGCAGCACCGACACCGCCGCCCACCGGCCGCCCGCCAGCCGTGTGGCGAGGACGCCCGAGGCCGCGACGAAGGTGAAGAACCCGAACACCTTCGCCGGATCGGCCGCGTCCCGTACGACGCGGTGGCGGTGGCGGCTCAGCCGCCACACCGATGCCACCACCAGCACGGCGTACGCCACCACCGCCATCCCGAGCAACGCGTCCGACAGCCGCCGCAGTTCCAGGGACGCGGCGGCCCGCGAGACGATTCCACCGGCCATCACGGGGGCGAAGCTCGCGGGCAGCAGCCCCTGGGCCGCCTGATCCGCTCTCCGCCCCGCCCGCGCCAGGGCTTCACGCACTATCGCTGACCATGTCACCGCAGCAGGGTGTCCCCGCCCCCAGCCGAAAGCCATCTGCCGGTACCGCTGAGGCGCCGGCGGCAGCGGTGTTTCGGCCACCACCGCCTGGTCGGGGACGGTCGACCGCTTGACGCTTTCTTGGATCTCCTTGGCGCTTCTTTGGGGCAAGGCGGGGCGGCGGCATACCTGCCGGTGCGACTCGAACAGGAGAGCGTGGACGAGGAAGCGAAATCTCGCCACACCGTGGGGCCGGGAAGCGGCCCCGCGGTGTGTCCGGTCGGCGGCGGGGGCCGTATCCTCCCTCGCTCAGGCCTGGGGCGGTCCGCGCCTTTCGGCGGCGGCGCGCCCGCTCGGTGTCACGTCCAGCGCAGCCGGTTGCCCGTTGAATTGCGGGCCAGGAACAGCGTGAGATACGTCTGCCCCGCCATGGCGCCGATGCGGTGCTCCCGCCCGTAGTAGGTGGTAGGTGGCGGCGTACCAGGGGCCGATCAGATAACGGGCGCTCCCGGCGAGGATGGCGCTCACCCGGGTTCCGGCGGCGTCCGCCCCTGAGTAGGAGCCCAGCTTCGGCCAGTTGACCGGGACGACGCTGTCGCCGTCCGCCGCCAGGGCGGTGCCCGTCGTCCCGCCCCGAACACACCGGTGAGTCCGATCGCGCCGGCCGCTCCGAGGAAGTGACGCCGGGAGAGTGCCGGCGGGTCGAACATGGAAGGCCTTCTGACGCTTCTCATTCGAAGAACTTGAGGCTGTACCCGGTGTCGGTGGGGGCACCGGGGACGTTGGCCCGGCGATAGGTGGTGTTGCTCCACCAGACGGCCGTGCCGGTGTACCAGTAGCGGTTGGACCACGAATACGGTGTGCCCTTGGCGACCGCGTGGAACATCGTCGGGAACCGGTTGCCGGACGGCGGCCCGGCGGCGGCGTCGCCGCGGGGCAGGACGAAGGTGTGGTGGCCGGGGCCGTCGACGTTCAGTGTGGGGTCCCAGCCCGGCATCATGGTCGGGGCGTGCGAGCCGAACAGGCAGCCGTTGCTCTTGTACCAGTCCCAGACGTACGTCGGATCGCCGCCGGCCCGCAGCCGCAGGTCGGCGATGCAGTACTGGCTGCTCCAACTGCCGTTCGCGGAGTACGTGATGTGCAACTGCCCGTTGGGGTCGACGATCGGCTGGGGTGCCTCGTTGATGTACGGGTCGCCCACGACCCGTTCCCATGGCTCGCGCGGCTGCGATATGACGTAACGGCCGCCCGTGGTCGTGGTGGGGCCGCTCATCCGGGCGATGTACAGGTTCTGCTCGACGTTGGTGTCACCGGACCAGCCGGACCACACGAACCAGCGCCGGCCGCCGAAGGTGAGGGGCACCCCGTCGATGGCCCACTTGTCGGCGGGCAGGGCGACCTTGGCCGCGGCGGAGTAACCGGTGTCCGGGTCGGCCGAGCTGATGTGGTACATCCGGTGCGCCGCACCCCTGCCGGCGCCGAAGTAGATGCGGTAGCGGCCGTCGTGATGCACGATCTCCGGGGCCCAGACCTCGCCGAGGTCGCCGGTGTCCCGCCACACCTGGTGCTTGGGGGCGGTGGCGACGCCCTCCAGGGTGGACGCCGACCGCACCGCGATGCCGCCGTCCACGGACTTGGCGGAGACATAGAGGTCGCCGACCTTGATGACGCTCGGGTCGGCGCCGCCCACGAGGGGGCGGCCGAGCGTGGACGGCTGATCAGCCGTCCCCCTGACGACGGCCTCGGCGGGTTCGGCGGTGGTCGCGGCGTGCCCGAGGACGAGTGTGGCGACGAGTCCGAGGGGAACGAGGCCGGCGAACCAACGGGTGGGGCGCATCAGGTTCCCCTCGATCATGTCCACGACAGATGGTGGTGCTTTCATCTCAACACCCTGAGACGAGCGGCCGTCAAGAGGTCGGGCGTGAGGTCAGCGCTCCGTTCCGAAGTAGCGGTCTCCGAAGTCGCCTATGCCCGGCATCATGTAGGCGTTCTCGTTGAGTCCCTCCTCGATGGCGGAGGTCACGATCCGCACCCCGGGGTAGCGGTCGCAGACCGCGGCGATGCCCTCGGGGCAGGTGATGAAGTTGACGAAGACGATGTGCTCCTCCGGGACGCCGAGGTCGCGCAGGACCTCGATGGCCGCGAGGGCGGTGCCGCCGGTGGCCAGCATCGGGTCGAGAAGGAGGACCTGGCGGGTGGCGATGTCCTGGGGGAACGCCGTGTAGTACAGGCGCGGCTGCTTGGTCGTCCGGTCGCGCTGGATGAGGATCTTGCCGATTCCGATGCCGGGGACGACGGCGCGCAGCTCGGCCTCCATGCTCTCCCCGGCGCGTACGATCGGCACCCCCACCAGGTTCTCCGCGAAGCGCAGTCCACGGTAGGTCCGGCCGACGGGGGTCGTGACGTCGCGGGGCTCGAAGGGCAGAAGGTTCAGGGCCGCCTCGGTGAGCAGGCGGATGATCCGGCCGGCGTAGAAGACGAAGTCCTCGCGGCGGGCGTCGCGGTCACGGATGACGGTGTGCAGGGCGCGCAACTGGTCGGTCTGCGGCAGCAGATGAACGCTGGTGCCGAGGAGGTGGTGGTACGACGTGGTCGTGGCGGTGGTCGGCTGTGTGACGGTCGCCGGCTGCGTGACGGTGGTCATCGGGGCTCCTCAAAGAGGGAAGAAGGGAGGGAGGGAGGAGGCGGTCAGTCGACCGGGGGCTGCTCGAAGGTGTGGGGGAGTTCCGGGGTGGTGGTGAACTGTCCGGCGGCGACGCGGTACACGGACCGGCCGCCCGAGCGGCGCCACAACTCGCGCATCACGTAGACGAGTTTGGCGTTGTGCTCCTCTTCCTCCTCGACGGCCCGTGCGATGTGCCAGTCCCACTCCCGGGCCCAGCGCGGGTCGTCCGGGTCGTCCATGGCCATGTCGAAGAGGCCGTCGATCGCCGTCAGCTTCGACGGGGCGACGAAGTGGCCCCGGGAGAAGAGCACTCCCAGGATGCCGGTCCAGTAGCAGGCGACCGCGCGGCGCTGCTGCTCGGCGGGCAGGACGTCCGCGATCTGCCGCATCGCGTGGAGCGCGGTGACCAGGTGCAGCAGGAGGAAGTCGCCCGGTTCGGTCAGGTACAGCACGGTGACGAGATGGGCGAGCTGGTCCCAACTGGCGTCGGGGTCCTGCGCGTCGATCCAGGAGGGGGTCTCGTACATCTGCGGGTGGCCCTCACCGAGCATCCGGGCGATCCGGTACTGGAGCCCGGACCGCAGCAGTTCGGGGTGGATGCCGTCGCTCGTACCGCCGACCAGGTCCTCGACCCACGCACCGAGCCGTGGGCGGTTCTCCTCCCAGTGGCGGGCGATGCCCAGCAGTGAGTCCCGGGGCCCGCCGGGGCCGGGCGCGGCGGAGGGCCGGGCGCGCTCGGGGTGGCAGTCGACATACGCGAAGGCCAGGTAGGCGAGGCCCTCGATGGCCATCCGGCGGTTGCCGGCGTCCAGGGCCCAGCCCAGATGGATCGTCGCGTGCTGGAGCGCGCCGGCCCAGCCCGCGAGCAGCCGCGGTACGTAACTCCGCAGCAGGCCCGTCATGCCCAGTTCGCGTTCGCGCCGGTCGAAGAACGCGCAGTAGGCGGCGAAGTCCTCGCGTCGGCCGAGGAGTTCGAGCCAGTTGCTGTCGTCGATCAGCCGCTGGGGGGACCGGGCGGGCTCCACGCGGCAGCCGTACGGTGTGAGGGCGATGTAGTTGTCGTGGTAGGCCCTGATCCGGCCGGGATCGACACCGAGTCCGGAGAGGGCGACGACGGCGTGCTTGATGTGGTTGGTGAGGTGGCCGTTGAACTCGATGTGGTAGGTGCTGTCGTCCAGAAGGCTCTCGACGGTGCGGGTGTCGCCCTCGGCCGGCAGGACGGTGAGGATCTGCTCCACGGCCTGGGCGAACGTGTCGGCGACATGAGTCGGTGAGACGGCCTCCAGCTCCGCCCGCTCGTGCACCCCGTAGGTGACCGCCACCGACGCCAGACCGGCCGCCGCGGCCATCTTCAGGTCGTGTGTGGTGTCGCCCACCATCACGGCGTGCTCGGGCCGGGCGCCGAGCCGTCCGAGGATCAGCAGCCCCGGCTCGGGGTGCGGTTTCGGGTGGGTGACGTCGTCGGCACCGACCAGTGTGGTGACGTGGTCGCGCAGGCCCGCCGCGGTGAGCAGGGCGTCGGCGCTGGCATGGAACTTGCTGGTGGCCACCGTCACCACGATCCCCCGCCGGCGCAGTTCGGCCAGCCCCTCGTGGACGCCGGGGAAGACCAGCGAGCGGGCGCGCGGCAGGATGACGGTACGGAACGCCTCCTGGTAGCGCGCCACACCGTCGGCGACCGAGGGATCGTCCTGCGGCACCCCCAGCAGTTTCCCGAACGCCTGCTCCAGGGGCAGGCCGATGGTGGCCCGGACGTCCGCCGGGTCCCGGGGCGCGAGGCCCATCGCCTCGAAGGCGGCGGCGAACGCCTCCACGATCGCCCGCGGTGAGTCGACGAGCGTTCCGTCCAGGTCGAACATCGCGACACGGGCCGGCCCGGTCGTCTCCGTACCGGCCGGGACCGTCCAAGCCGTGTCCGCGGGGGCCGGGGCGCTCTGGGACGTGGTCGTGGTCACTGGTCTTCCTCTCGTCGGAGCAGGGCGTGGGCCGCCGCGAGCCGGCCGCCGATCCGCGCGGTGTGGATGAGTACGGCGGTGTTGGCCCGAGCGGAGCGTCCCTCGGTGGCGCGGTCCACCGCGCGCATGACGTACTTGGTGACGGCGCCGCCCCGGACCCCGTCCGCCGCCGCGCCGCGCAGGGCGTCGGTGATGGCCGCCTCGACGTCCTGTTCGTCGATGGCGTCCTCCGGCCGGGTCGGGCTGGTGACGAGGACGCCGCCGGGGTTGCCCAGCGCCCAGTGGGTCTCGACGGCGCGGGCGATCAGGGACGCGTCGTCCAGCCGCTGCGGGGCGCGCAGCCCGCTGGAGCGGCAGTAGAAGGCGGGGAAGTCGTCGGAGCCGTGGGCGATGACGGGCACGCCGTGGGTCTCCAGGAACTCCAGCGTCAGACCGAGGTCCAGGATCTTCTTCGCGCCGGCGCAGACCACCGCCACCTTGGAGCGGGTGAACTGGATCAGATCGGAGGAGATGTCCATGGTGGTCTCGGCGCCCCGGTGGACACCGCCGATGCCGGCGGAGGAGAAGAACGGGATGCCGACCAGTTCGGCGGCGACCAGCGACGAGGCGACCGTGGTGGCGCCGGTGCCGCCCGAGGCGAGGACGGCCGCCAGGTCCCTGCTGCTGACCTTGGGAATGCCCGGGGTGGCGGCGAAGCGCTCGATGTCGCCGTCGGTCATCCCGATCATGACGCGGCCGTCGTCGATGCCGATGGTGGCGGGCACCGCGCCGCCGGCCCGTACCGCGTCCTCCACCTTGCGGGCGGTGGCGGCGTTGTCGGGGTAGGGGAGTCCGTGGGTGATGACATTGGATTCGAGGGCGACCACGGGGTCGCCGTCGGCGAGGGCGGTGGCCACCTCGTCGGTGAACACCAGGGGCACCGGACGGTGGCGCCGGGGGGCGGAGATCGTCATGGGAGGGGTCCTTGTCGTCGGCTGCGGGCGGCGGTCAGTAGTTGGGCGTCTTGCGCAGCAACTCCTGCCGGGCGACGATCTCGGGTATGTAGACCCGCTCGTTCCACACGTCCTGGGCGACGGGCTCCAGGGCGATGGAGACGACCTCCTCGGTGCAGCCGAAGGCGTTGCGCACGGCCGTGGTGACCGCGGCGACCAGCTCCAGCTCCTTCTCCTCGGTGATGGGCACCGGGAAGTGCTTGATGTTGATGTGGGGCACTCCGACCTCCTGGACCGTGGCTTGCGCCGGCTGGCTGTGACGGGGGGACGTGCGGGGACCGGCGGGCAGCCGGTCGTTCAGGACGGCGGCGAGCCGGGCGACATGCGGCTCGCGCAGCAGTTCGTAGTGGCCTGCCCGCATCTGGTGGACGGCGGGCGGCCGGGCGGAGTACCCGCCCTCGTTCTCGATGAAGGAGTAGTTGTCGTCGTCGGCCCGCACCAGGGTCACCGGGGCGTCGAGACGGCGTCCGCGTAGCTCGTGGAAGTCGTAGGTGAGGGAGTACGTACGCCGTACGATCCCGGTGACCGCCCGTACCAGCTCCTCGCCGAGGCCGGGGAAGGACGCGGTGACGAACGCGACGAAGCCGTCCTCGTCGGTGACGGTGCGCAGGCACTCGTCCAGCCGCGGGCCGCCGAGTGTGCCGGCGAAGACGGAGAAGAGCAGGGCGAGGAAGGCGCGGTCCCCGAAGTCGGCCCGGCCGGTGGCGCCGACGGCGTCCTCGGGGCGCAGCCGCGGCTGGCCGGGAGCCACGAGGAACAGCTGCTCCACCCGCTCGCCCGCCTGTTCCAGTTGGCGCGCCGCCTCGAAGGCGACCCGGGCGCCGAAGGAGTAACCGCACAGCAGATAGGGGCCGTTCGGCTGGATCTCCCGGATCGCCGCGACATCGGCGGACGCCATGGCGCGGACATCGTCGTACGGGCGCTCGCCGGGGTTGATGCCGTGGGCCTGGACCCCGTGGACGGGCCGCTCGGTGCCGAGGGCCGCGGCCAGCGGGCGCAGATTCATCGGGTAGCCGCCGAGGCCGGGCCAGCAGTACAGCGGGGTGCCCCTGCCCTCGGGCTGGAGCGGCACCAGCCGGGAGGCGGGCCGGGGCGAGGCGGCCTCCAGGGCGATGGCGAGCCGTTCCACGGTGGGAGCCTCGAAGAGGATCTGGAGCGGGATCGCGCCGCCGAAGTCCGCGTTCAGCCGGCTGACCAGGGCCACGGCGAGCAGGGAGTTGCCGCCCAGCTCGAAGAAGTCGTCGGTGACGGAGACCTGGTCGCGCTTGAGGACCGCCTGCCAGACATCGCGGATCCGCCGTTCCAGCGGGGTGCGGGGGGCGACGAAAGCGCGGTCGCCGACGGTCAGTTCGGTCTCCTGGGCGGTCTGGAGGGCCTTCAGGTCGATCTTGCCGTTGGCGGTCTGGGGCAGCCGGTCCAGGACGACGATCCGGTTGGGCAGCATGTAGCGGGGCAGCAGCGCGGCCAGATCCTCCTTGATCAGCTCGGCGGGCCCCTGCATGTGGACCACGTCCTCCTTCATGTCCTCGCCGTGCCACTGCGCCTCGCTGACCCGCCCGCCGACGCAGAAGTACGAGGGTCCGGCGGGCAGCCCGCCGTCGGCGAGGATCCGGTCCAGCCGCTTGGCCGACGGCAGGTCGTTGCCGGACTTCGAGCTGTAGCCCGAGGACATGAGGCCCAGGCGCAGGTCGTTCATCTGGAGGCGCTGGAGTCCGCGGCCCAGGTCGAGGTAGTGCCGCCAGGGGGCGGAGCCGGTGGCGACGATGCTGATACCGAAGTCGGAACGCTCGTAGACCCGCTGGTTGATCGCGATGACGTGCTTCTTGAGGATCACGTCGTCGCCGACGCGGACGAGCCCGGTGCCGGTGTACCGGTACTGGCCCGGCGCCAGGCCCTCGATCCGGGAGGAGTGGGCCTGGACGTAGAGGTCGAGGGGGCCGGTGTCCTCGGACGCGCCCCGCTCCAGCGGCAGGAGGTCGAAGCTGCCCAGGTAGTGGTCGTCCGGCGCGCAGTCGAGACGGTGCCGGACGGCGGGGGTGTACGCGGCCGCGGCGATCCGCAGACCGTGGGCCGGCAGCACCTCGTCGAAGAGGCCGGCCATGTGGCCCGCCTCGATCTCCAGGACCTCGCGGACGTTGTTGCGGTAGACCGGCTCGATGGCGCCGTGCTTGCCGAGGAAGTGGACCCGTACTCCGGTGGTCGCGGTCTCGGCGGCGGGGCCGACGAGCACCAGCCGGTGGTGGAGCGGGTGGTAGTAGTACACGCCCGCGGGGAGGTCGTGCCCCTCGCCGATCTCGACGTGGAGCTGGGTGGCGTACAGGGAGCCGGGGGAGGCGTAGGCGTACTTGGGCAGCAGCCGCTGGTCGCTGAGGTGGCGGCCGAAGTTCCGCAGGATCGTGCCGAGTTCGTCGAGGCCCACGGTCTCGGAGCGCCGGGCGGGCGGCCGCGGCCGGGTCCGGGGGGCGAGCAGACGCAGCAGGTCGTCCCGGGTCACCTCGCCGCCCTCGTAGAAGCGGTACGTCTTGCGGGAGAAGGCGAGGGCCCGCTGCGCGGGGGTGGCCTCGGCGCCGGGCAGGTCCACGGCCGCCCGGCCGGCCAGGTCGGCGTCGGTGCGGCAGCCGGGGTGCGCGAGCTGGGCCCTGACCTGGAGCCGGCTGTGCTTGGACTGGTGGTGGGAGCCGTGGTTGCCCTGGTCCATCAGGGCGGCTTCCTTGGGGTTGAGTTCGACGAAGGCGACGAGGTTCTGGAAGCCCGTGGCGGCGTCGTCGCGGAGCAGGACGGCGGCGGCGCGTACCCAGTCGTGTGTCTCGACGGTCTGGCGTATCTCGTCCAGTTCGACCCGGTAGCCGCGCAGCTTGACCTGGTTGTCGGCGCGTCCGACGAACTGCACCGTGCCGTCGGCGTTGACGTGGGCGAGGTCGCCGGTCCGGTAGAGGCGGGAGCCGGGCGCGTCGGAGAAGGGGTCGGCCAGGAACCGGTCGCCGGTCAGGTCGGGGCGGCCGAGGTAGCCGCGGGCCACCTGCGCCCCGCCGATGTACAGTTCGCCGATCTCCCCGGCGGAGACCGGTGCGCCGTCCGGTTTCAGGACGTGCAGGGAGGTGCCGCGTACGGGGGTGCCGATCGGCATGACGAGCGGGCCGTCCTCCAGCGCCGCGCGGTCCACCACGAAGGACGAGGCGTTGATGGTGCACTCGGTGGGGCCGTAGAGGTTGACCAGACGGGCGTCCGGCATGGTGTCCAGGCACTGTGCGGCGAGGCTGCGGGAGAGCGCCTCGCCCCCGCTGAAGATCTGGCGCAGGGACCGGCAGGCGGGGAACTTCTCGGTGTCCAGGAGCGCCTGGAGCAGGGTGGGTACGCACTGGAGGATGGTCACGCCGTGCCGCTGGACCGTGGCGATGATGGCCTCGGGGTCGCGGTAGATACCGGGGGATCCCATCACCACGGTGCTGCCGCAGGCGAGGGCGAGTAATTCCCACTGCGCGGCATCGAAACTCATGGGGGTTTTCTGCAGCACCGTTTCGTTTTCGTCGAGACCGCACTCGTCGTGCAGCCATCGCATTTGGCTCACGATACTCCGGTGCTCGACCATCACACCCTTGGGCTTACCGGTGCTGCCGGAGGTGTAAATAACATAGGCGAGATCGTCGGGCCTTATCTCCGGCTCCGGCAGGCCGGCCGCGCGGCTGTGTTTCTCCGACGATTCCAGTATGTCGTCGAGGGTGAGCACGGTGACTCCGGCCGGAGCCAGTTCCCGAAGAGCCGGCGAGAGGAATTCCTGGGTGAGGACGATGTCGACGCCGGCGTCGAGCAGCATGTACGCGATCCGCTCCTCCGGGTATTCCGGCGACAGCGGTACGTAGCACCCGCCGGCCCACAGGATTCCCCAGACGCCCTTCAGCAGGTCGAGCGACGGCTCCATGAACACGCCGACCCGGCTGTCCCGGCCCACTCCGGCCCGTCTAAGCAGCTTCCCCACACGGGAGCTGCACTCCGTCAACTGGGCGAAGGTCAGGCTCTGGCGCTCGTGGACGGCGGCGATCCGGTCGGGAGTGGCCTGTGCTTGTTCGCGCAACAGGCCGGGCAGGCCGAGGGTGGCACGACGAGAGCAGGGGACGGTCTCTACGCTCATGGGGGAGTCTTCCTTTTTCCGCGTCTCGGGAGGGTGGCGTCCACGGTGAGGACGGGGCGCCGTGTGGAACTCTGTGTTCTTTTCCTGGGGCGGTACTCAGAATTGCTCGTCGGCCAGTGCGGTGGCGACCTGTGCGGAATGCGAGCGGAACGTCTGCGGATCGAACCGGAATTCCCGGGGAGTTCTGAACGGGCGTCGCGCAGTTCATCAAAAAATACCACGAAGAACCGATGCGCGCCAGATCCGTGCGTTACCGCATGCTATCTCCCCGAGTCATTTCCCTACGGATATCACGGGAAATGAAAGGTGAAATGCGGGAGATGGTTCGTTTCTGTGGAGCGTTTTTCTGCCGAGCCGGTCCGTTCTAGCCGATCTGACGGTCGCGGCCCGCGGGCACGGCGGCCGCGATCTGGACCAGTGTCAGCACCAGGACGAAGGCGAGGGGAAGCCGCCAGCCGCCGGCGTGGTCGTAGAGGACACCCACGACGAGGGGGCCGGGAATGGACAGGGCGTAGCCGAAACTCTGCACGAAGCCGGAGAGCCGGGCGACGGTGGTGCCGTCGCGGCCCCGCATGCCGATCATCGTCAGGGCCAGCGGGAAGGAGCAGTTGGCGACGCCCAGCAGGACCGCCCAGAGCCAGGGTGCGACGGCGGGGTCGAACCACAGCCCGGCATACCCGGCGAAGCCGCACGCGCCGATCGCCGCGGCGATCCCGCTCTGGTGGCGCAGCCGGCCGGCCACCGCCGACAGTGCGAGGGACAAGGGCACCCCCAGCAGCGAGGACACGGAGAACAGCAGCCCCGCGGTTCCGGCGGACAGGCCCGCGTCCCGGTAGATCTGGGGCAGCCAGCCGATGATGATGTAGGCGGAACTCGCCTGGAGTCCGAAGTACGCGGTGAGCGCCCAGGCCGTGGGGTCGCGGGTGAGCCGGCTCTCCGCGGCGGGCGGCGGTCCGACCGCGCCGCCGAGGTGGCCCGCGGGCTGCTTCGTCCGGCGGCGCGCCAGGGCCAGCCAGGGGGGTACGGCCAGCGCGGCCAGCACCGACCAGGCCGCGAGACCGTACCGCCAGTCGCCGCCGAACGCCTGCGTCAGGGGCACCGTCAGCGCCGCCGCGGACGAGGCGCCGGCGTTCAGCGCCATGGAGTACAGGCCGGTCATCGCGCCCACCCGGTCGGGGAAGCGCTGTTTGACGACCATCGGCAACAGCACGTTGGCCACGGCGATCCCGGCCAGCGACAGTGCCGTCAGGACGACGAACAGCACCGGGTCGAAGGCGAACGAACGCAGCGCCAGTCCCGCGGCGAGCACCGCGCCCGCGACCGCGATGACGCCGCTCGCCCCGAAGCGCCGGGCCAGCAGCGGGGCCGTCGAGCCGACCACCGCGAAACACACCGCGGGGATGGAGGTCACGAGCCCGGTCACCGACCCGCTCATGTCGAGGCTGTCCCTTACCTCCTCCAGGACGGGGCCGAGGCTGGTGACGCCGGGGCGCAGATTGAGGGCGGCCAGGACCAGCGCCACCACGGCCAGACGGCGCACGCCGCGCGGCGTGCCGCGGGGCGGGGCCGTGGTGGAACGAGGGGTGCTCTCGTTGACCTCATCCGTTGTCATAGACCCCATCATAGAGTCATCCCATGACTCTATGTCCAGTGATTCTCGTAGAGTCATGGGATGACTGTAGGTCTGACGTAGGCTGTGCGGCATGAACATGGATCCCGTACGCCGCCAAGCCCTGGGCGACCAAGTGATCACCCGGCTTCGCGAGCAGATCACCTCAGGCGCCTGGCCCGTCGGCAGCCGCATCCCCACCGAGACCGAACTCGTCGAACAGCTCGGCGTCGCCCGCAACACCGTGCGCGAGGCCATCCGGGCCCTGGCGCACACCGGGCTGCTGGACATCCGCCACGGCTCCGGCTCCTATGTCCAGGCCACCAGCGAACTCGCCGGCATGATGCGCAACCGCTTCCAGAAGGCCAGGACGGAGGACATCGCCGATGTCCGCAGCGCCCTTGAGGTGCGCGCCGCCCGTCTCGCCTGCCAACGCCGTACGGAGGACGACCTGGAACGGCTCGACCACGCGCTCCAGCAGCGCCAGGACGCGTGGGCCGCCGGCGACCGGGTGGCCTTCGTCAACGCCGATGTGGCCTTCCATCTGGCCGTCGTCACCGCGTCCCGCAACTCCGTGCTCGCCGGGCTCCACGCCGACCTCGGCGAGGTCATCCGCGACTCCCTCCTGGACCACTTCGGCGACGCGCTGCGTTCCGAGCAGTTCCAGGACCACGCCACCCTGGTCGACGCCATCCGCGACCGCGACGCCGACCGGGCGGCGCGTGAGGCGGGCTCCTACATGGACTGAGACCTGCGGCGCAGCGGCACCACGTTCCACCAGGTCAGGCAGCGCAGGACCCACTCCAGCGGCCCGTACCGGAAGCGGGCCAGCCACCAGCGGCTGAAGAGGGCCTGCGCCGCGACAACGGCCGCCGCCAGGACCATGGCGGTGACCCAGCGGGAGGAGTGCCGCAGTCCCAGCGGACCCGCCGCGGCGAGCACGAGGACCGTCGCGGTGAGGTAGTTGGTCAGCGCCATCCTGCCGAGCGGTTCGAGGACCGCCGACAGCGGCCGGCCCAGCCGGGTGCGCAGGACGAGCAGCAGCGCGGTGGCGTACACGGCGGCGCCCAGGAGACCGGCCGCCGCCGCGATCCGCGTGGCGTACGGTCCGGCGGACGGGTAGCCGTGCTCCAGCCGGCCGACGGCGACCGCCCCCGCGACGGCCAGGGCGAGTACGAGGGCGAGTTGCCCGGTACGGCGGTCCAGCGTGCCGGCGACACCCAGGCGTGCGACGGCGAGCCCGAGCAGGAACAGCCCCGGGACGCTCGCCAGTCCGCCCCCGACGAGGGTGACCGAGGCGACGAGCCCGAGCAGCCCCGCAGGCAGCACCACCCAGGTCGGCAGCCATGAGGCGGGCAGCAGGATCAGCAGCCCGAAGACCGCGTACGGAAGCAGCGCCTCCCCGGGGTGCACCTGCTGGTGCGCGAAGCCGAGCAGCCCCAGCACCACCAGCCGGCGGGCCAGCAGCAGCCGGGGGCGGGGCGACCGGCGCGCCGCGCTCTCCAGGAAGAGCGCGAAGCTCAGTCCGAAGAGGAACGCGAAGACGGGGAAGAACCGCTGATGGACGAAGAGGTCCAGGAACGCGGGGACCGGATAGACGCGGGAAGCGTCGTCCTGCTTGGGCATCTCCATCAACTGATACGGAAGATTGACCAGCAGGATGCCGCAGAGCGCGAAGCCGCGCAGCGCGTCCAGCGCGGTGATCCGGCGTGGCGCCCGCGCGGCGGGTTCCTGGGCGGTGGCCCGGTCCGTCGAGGTCGTTGTGTTCATGGCATTCACGGTGCGGCAGCGCCGCCGTACGGCACTTCGGCCGGACGGCCGTTCCCCATCGGCCGTCCGGCCGATACGGGCTCCTCCCCGGGGCCGCCCCTGACCCGGGGCCCGTTCACTCCGGGAAGCCGGAATCCTCCGGGACCGTGCCCGTCGCCCATGCCCACGCGGCGATCTCCACCCGGTTGCGCACGGCCAGCTTGGACTGGATGTTCGTCAGATGCGTCTTGACGGTTCCGAGCGACAGGAACAGGTTCCCGCAGATCTCCTGGTTGGTGCGCCCCACCGCGACCAGCCGCGCCACATCCAGCTCACGCGCCGTCAGCGCCGCCTTCGGGGCACGGCCGCCGGAGGACGACGGACCGCGCCGGCCCTCCAGTTGACGCAGCAGCCGTACCGTGACCGCGGGGGATATCAGCGCGTCCCCGCGCCGCGCCGCCCGTACCGCCTCGACGAGCAGCGCGGGGCTGGCGTCCTTCAGTAGAAACCCGCAGGCGCCGTGGCGCAGCGCCCGGCTGACGTAGTCGTCCTGGTCGAAGGTGGTGATCACGACGACGCGCATCCGGTCGGCCGACCCGGGGCCGGCCAGGATGCGCGTGACCTCCAGCCCGTCCAGCGCGGGCATCCGGATGTCGACGAGGCACACGTCCGGCCGCAGCCTTCTGGCCATCTCCACACAGGCGGCGCCGTCGGCGGCCTCGCCCACGACCTCGATACCGGGCTGGGCGTCCAGGATCAGCCGGAACCCCGTACGGACCAGATGCTGATCGTCGGCGATGAGCACCCTGGTCACCGGGGACGCCGTGCTGTCCGCTGCCGTCGTATCACTCACCGGGCCGATCCTGCCATGTCCGTCTCACCCGGCCGATCCTGCCATGTCCGCCTCAGGCGGCGGATCCCGCCGTGTCCAGCACGGGGAAGACGCCGACGACCCGCCAGCCGCCGTCCGGTGTCCTGCCCGCCTCCAGCAGCCCTTCGACCGCTGCCACCCGCTCCCGGAGCCCCACCATGCCGAAGCCCCCGCGGCCTCCGACCGGTGACGCGGCGGGCGGCGCGGCCGGGGGCGTGTTGTCGATCTCCACTCGCAGCCGTCCGCCCTCCGTGTCCACCCGTACGGCCACCAGCGCGCCGGGGGCGTGCCGTTGCGCGTTGGTCAGCGACTCCTGCACCACGCGGTGCACGGAGAGCTCCACCTCGGGCGCGAGTCGCGCCGAGCGGGCGGCGGCGGCCACCGAGAGGGTGGCGTCCGCGCCGTCCGCGCCGTCCTCGCCACCGCAGAAGCCGGAGACCATGCCGGCCAGTTCGGTGAACAGCTCACCGGGCCGCCGGGGTGTGCCCTCGACCTCTCGCAGCACCCGTACCAGGCGGCGCATGGAATCCAGCGTCTCCATACCGGACTTCTGGATGCTCTCCAGGATCGGATCGAGGTGTTCGGGTGCCGTCGCCCGGATCGCCAGCCCGGCGTTCGCCTGCACGACGATGCCGGTCACATGGTGGGCGACGAAGTCGTGGAGGTCCCGGGCCAGCTCCATACGCTCCGCCTGCCGGACGCTGTCCATCGCGCGGGCCTGGTACCCGTCCTGCACACGGAGGTAGCAGCCGAACGCGACCGCCGCGCCGATGGCGAAGGTGAGCGAGAAGGAGCCCGCCAGCACGCCCGCGTTGTGCAGCCGTACCGGGCCGAGGAGCACCGCGATCCCCAGCGCGACGGCGACGTACGGCCGGCCGGCCCGCCGACAGGTCCGGGCGAGCAGGATGAGCAGGCAGACCGACTCCAGCACCCCCCAGTTCCCGCCGGATTCAAGGCTCCTGAGCTCCATCACCCCCGTCAGTACCGTCGAACCGCATGCCGCGATCCAGGCGCGCCGCTCCAGGGACAGCCACCGGTAGGGCAGATGCAGAAATACGGCGGCCACCGGCCCGGACACCAGGGGCAGCAGCCAGTCGCGTTCGGGGGTGCGCAGCCCCCCGGTGGACACCACGTCCCCCAGCCACACCGCGGTGAGCACCGCGTACAGCGCGACGGACAGGGCTCTCTGTACGGGCAAAGGGGACGACGGGGTGGTCTTCGGCGGGTCCGCGGTCAGCGGGGCATGCGCGTTCACCACGCGGAGACTATCCAACGCGGGCCGCCCGGCGGGTCGGCCGAACGGCCGATGCGGGCAGGGGGACGCGGGGCGCGGGAAGGGCCGGGCCAAGGGGCCGAGGGGCGGCGGCCCGCGCGCGTCCGCGCCGGAGGGCGGGGCCCTTCGGCGCGGACGAGTGGGGCGTACAAGGGGGCCGGCCGTCCTGTTCACGGCCCTCCGGCTGATGTCAGCGCGTCGCGGTCTGCCGCCCGGGTGAGCGGCCAGACTCGCACCGGCGTACGCGCCCTCGCGTCGGTGAAATTCGCCTACGGGGCGGCAGTTCAGGGACCAATCCGGCCGCGCCCGCTGGTGGGCGAGCCCGTGCAGGCCCAGCCACAACGCGACCGCGTCGGCGGCCGGGTTCGTGCCCGTGCGGTGCCCCGCGGCGGGACGGTCGGAGAGGCAGCCGGTGAGGCGGTCGGTGAGGATCCCCATCGCCCCCCATCGCCTCCCCGCCGAGGGTGCCCGGATCACCGGAGGCGGCGGGAGGGGCGTCGGTGCCGCCGCCGAACATGAGGCGGTGGCGAACGCAAGGGGAACACCCTTAAGTTTCGCGCTGTAAGGTGACGTCATGGGAGATGACGCATCAGCGGTACGCGTCCGCGTGCGGAACCGCCGCGGCCAGGGTGACCGGCTGCGCGACGAGATCGTGGCGGCGGCGGTCGGCCTGCTCGACGAGACCGGTGACGAGAGCGCCATCACCCTGCGCTCCGTGGCCCGCCGTGTCGGGATCGCCGCCCCCTCGATCTACCGCCACTTCCCCGACCAGCCCGCCATCATGCTGGCCGCCGTACGCAGCGCCTTCGCCGAGCTGGACGAACAGTTGCGCACCGACCTGGACGCCGCGGGTGACGCGCCCCGTGAGCGGCTCATGGCCCTGTGCCGGAGCTATCTGGAGTTCGCCGAGGCCCACCCCGGGCGCTACCGCACGATGTTCGGCGGGCTGTGGATGCCCGATCTGGCGGAGGGTTCCGTGACCGAGGAGGATGTGGGCACGCTCGGCCGGGTGAGCATGGAGCGACTCGCCGTGGCCCTGGAGGAGTGCGTCACCGCCGGCTGTACGACCAGCACCGATGTGTCCGCCGACGTGGTCGCGTTGTGGCTGGGCCTGCACGGTCTCGCCCATCAGCGCGCGGTGGCCCCCGCTTTCCCCTGGCCGCCGGACATCGCCGACCGCGTGATCACCGCGCTCGCGCACTTCACGGACGAGTAGGGCGGCGCCCGCGCCGAACGCGGCGCCTCGGCCGCCGCGCGCGCCCGGCACTCGCGCGGGGGCGTCCGGGGGTGTCCGCGACCTTGTCGGCCCGGCGGGAGGGGCCTATTCTCACGGCTAGTCAGAAAGCGCTTTCCCTCTCTTGGTGTCCATGTGTATGACATGGACATGGCACATGGCATATGCCTGCTCGGTCGAGACGAATGACGGAGAGACAGATATGAACATGCGAGTCGCACCACGGTTCCGTGCGGTGCTGGTCACGGTGGCCCTCGCGGCCGTGACCAGCGCCGTGGTGTCCGTACCCCCGGCGTCGGCGGCGGTCGGCAGCGCCACCGGTTACGCGACCCAGAACGGCGGGACCACCGGCGGGGCCGGCGGGCAGACCGTGCGGGCCACCACGGGGACCGCGATCCACCAGGCCCTGTGCGGCCGGGCCAGCAGCAGTACCCCGATCACCATCGAGGTCGAGGGCACCATCAACCACGGCAACACCAGCAAGGTGTCCGGCGCGAGCTGCAACACCGCCGCCGGGCTGATCGAGCTGAAGCAGATCAGCAACGTCACCATCCTGGGGGTCGGCAGCGGTGCCGTCTTCGATCAACTGGGCATCCACATACGTGAGTCCAGCAACATCATCATCCAGAACGTGACCGTACGGAACGTCAAGAAGTCCGGCTCGCCCACGTCCAACGGCGGTGACGCCATCGGCATGGAGCGGAACGTCCGCAACATATGGGTCGACCACACCACCCTGGAGGCGTCCGGCGGGGAGTCGGAGGGATTCGACGGACTCTTCGACATGAAGGACAACACCCAGTATGTGACCCTCTCCTACAGCGTCCTGCGCAACTCCGGCCGCGGCGGGCTCGTCGGGTCCAGTGAGACCGAGCTGTCGAACAGCTTCATCACGTACCACCACAACCGGTACGAGAACATCGACTCCCGTGCGCCCCTGCTGCGGGGCGGCGTGGCCCACATGTACAACAACCACTACGTGAAGCTCAACGAGTCCGGCATCAACTCCCGGGCCGGGGCCCGCGCCAAGGTGGACAACAACTACTTCGAGGACTCCAAGGACGTCCTGGGCACCTTCTACACCGACACGGTCGGGTACTGGCAGGTCGCCGGCAACACGTTCGACAACGTCACCTGGTCCACCCCCGGCAGCGAGAACAAGCCCGCCGGGCCCAACCCGCAGTCCAACACCACCGTCAGCATCCCGTACTCGTACAGCCTCGACGGGACGGCCTGCGTACCGAGCATCGTGAGCCGGACCGCGGGCGCGGGCAAGGGGCTCCAGGTCTCGAACGGTAGCTGCTAGTACTCCAGTCTGACTTCGCGATCTTGTCGCGGACCCGGCTGGGAACGGGTACGGCCACCGCGTGATCATCGGGGGTTGTGTGGACTCCTGA
>NZ_JBIWFO010000032.1:0-12404 GCF_044763125.1 Streptomyces sp. NPDC096310
CGGGGGGCGGTGGAGAGCTGGGAGCCGGCGGCGCCGAGCTCGCGGGCGTCGGCGGAGGCCGCGCTGTCAGGGTCGGTAGCGGTACGGGTGCTGGTGCCGCTGTCGGTACCGGCGCCGGTACGGGTGTCCGTACCGGCGTCGGTACCGCTGTCCGTACCTGCGTCGGTACCGCTCCCGGTCTCGGTCCCGGTACTGCTGTCGGTCTCGGTGTCGCTCATGGATTTCCCGCTCGTGGACGCCTTGCTCATGGAACTAGATCCCCACCGTGAAGCCGTTGGACCAGGTCTGCGTCGCCTGCACGATGCTGTCCCACGCACCGGTCAGCAGCAGCAGACCGGTCGCGATCATCATCCCGCCGCCGATCCGCATCACCCAGGTGTAGTGGCGCTTTATCCAGGAGAAGGCGCCGAGCGCCTTGCGGAACGCCACCGCGCCCAGCACGAACGGCACACCGAGACCCAGGCAGTACGCGACGGTCAGTATGGCCCCGCGGCCGGCGCTCGCCTGTTCGAACGCCAGCGCGTTGACGGAGGAGAACGTCGGACCGAGGCAGGGCGTCCAGCCGATCCCGAAGAGCGCGCCCAGCAGGGGGGCGCTCGCGAGGCCGGTCATCGGACGCCGGTGGAAGCGGAATTCGCGCTGCGTGAGCCAGGGCATCAGCCCCATGAAGAACACGCCCATGAGGATCATGAGCACGCCGAGCACCTTGGAGAGGACCCCCCGGTACTCCTGGAGCGTGCTGCCGAAGTAGCCGAAGAGCGCCCCGCCCGAGACGAAGACGGCGGTGAATCCGAGGACGAAGAGCGAGGCACCGGCGAGCATCCGGCCGCGCCGGGCGTCCGCCAGATCGGTGCCGCTGACGCCGGTGACATACGAGAGGTAACCGGGTACGAGCGGCAGCACGCACGGGGAGAAGAAGGAGACCAGCCCGGCCAGCAGCGCGATCGGCAGGGCGATCAGCAGCGCCCCGCTGAAGACGGTCTCGTTCCTGCCGGTCGCCTCGGCGAGGAACTGGGCCTGGGCGAGGGTGTCTGCCTGGGGAAACTGCACGGGATCACTTCTCCGCGATCAGCGGGTCGATCATCTTCCGCAGTTTTTCCTCGTTGAGCGCCATCAGTGAGCGCGCCGCGACCTTCCCGTCCCGGTCGAGCACGATCGTGGAGGGGATGGACTGCGGATTCAGGCTGCCCTTGGGGAAGCCGCTGACGATGAGCTTGCCCGTCGGGTCGTACAGGCTCGGGTAGCCGACGCCGTAGTCCTTCTCGAAGGCGAGGGCGGGGCCCTTGTTGGGGTCCCGGGTGTTGAGCCCGACGAAGGCCACGCCGTCCGACACGGTCTCCTTGGCGACCTTCGCGAAGTGCGGCGCCTCGGCGCGGCAGGGCGGGCACCACGATCCCCAGACGTTCAGCACGACGACCTTGCCCTTGAGATCGGCCACGTCGAGCTGCTCGCCTTCGAGGGTCTCCCCCGCGATCTTGTTGATCGGCTGACGGTCCCCCGCCGCGACCGTGGAGATGCCGCCGGTGTTCGTCACGAAGTTGGTGTCACCGCCGCCGCCGGACTGGCCGCCGCTGCCGCAGGCCGTGAGTGTCATCGCCGACGCGACGGCGACGACGGGAAGGACAGTGCGGAGCCGGCGGTCAGAACGGCGTCGTGGGGCGCGGCCTGAGTTCATGTGAAAAGTTTCGCATGGGCGATTCGAGGATCTTGGGCACCCCCCTTCATGCCCGTAAAGCCCGAAGTAAAGGTTCCGCCGACGGCTGGGGGCGGGGCGGGGGCCCTCCCCTGTCCCCGCCGCCGCTCTCTCAGCGACGGGTGGAGGCTCCGGTGGAGGCCCCGGCCGTCTTCAGGAACGTGTTCCAGCCACCGGACGGCTGCTGTCCGACGCCGAGGGTACGGAGCTGGTCGAGTACGGCCGGGTCCTGTACGTCGAGCCAGTCGGTGAACTGGCGGAACGACACCAGCCGTACGTCCTTCTTCTCCGCCATGCCCTTCAGGGCCTCTTCCACGGCGTCCATGTAGATGCCGCCGTTCCACTGCTCGAAGTGGTTCCCGATGAAGAACGGCGCGCGATTCGTCTCGTACGCGCGGTTGAATCCGGCGAGATATGCCTCGGCCGCCTGCTTGCGCCATTCCGGATAGCGGGAGGTCATTCCGTTGGTCGAGTTCTTCGACTGGTTGGCGAGCATGTTGTAGTCCATGGAGAGGACTTCGAAGGAATGCCCGGGGAAGGGCACGGCCTGTAGCGGGAAGTTCCAGATCCCCCCGAGCTTGTCCGGCCAGACCTGGGTGCCGCCGGGCGAGCTGGCGTCGTACCGCCAGCCCAGTTTCCGCGCCGTCGGCAGCAGGTTCTCCTGGCCGAGGAGACACGGCGTACGGCCGCCGATCAGTTCCTTGTGGTAGTCGAAGGGCAGCGGGTCGAGATCGGTCCAGCCGGTGTTCGTACGCCACTGGGTGACGAAGGAGACGGCCTGGTCGATCTCGTTGCGCCACTGCTCCGGGGTCCAGTTGCCGACGGTTCCGGTGCCGCCGCAGAAGTGCCCGTTGAAGTGGGTGCCGATCTCATGACCGTCCAGCCACGCCTGGCGGACGTTCTTGAGGGTGTCCTTTATGTGCGGGTCGGTGAGATATCCGATGTCGGAGGCGCCGACCGGATTGTTCGGAGGGCGGTAGAGCGTCTTCTTCGACTCGGGCAGCAGATAGAGCCCGGAGAGGAAGAAGGTCATCGCCGCGCCGTGGTCCTTGGCGAGTTCCAGGAAGCGCGGGAAGAGGCCGTTGCCGACCTCGCCCGCCCCGTCCCAGGAGAAGACCACGAACTGCGGCGGGGTCTGGCCGGGCTCCAGCGGCACCGGCGCGCCCGGCTGGTGGGGCTGCTTCCCGGTGTCGGAGGTGGAACCGTCCCCGATGAGCCTGACGTCCCTGGCCGCGGGACGCCCGTTCGCGTTCCCGCCGCCGGCCTTGCCCGTGCCGCTCCCCTGCGACGCGTGACCGGTTGAACAGGCCGCGACACCCATCGCGGCGGCGGCCCCCATTCCGGCTCCGAGCAGACTCCTCCGACTCATGTGGCGCATTACAGATCCCATCCGCGCTCGTTCGTCCGTATGTACGCCGCTCATAAAGTCTTACAAGCGGCAACCCATAGGAGCTGCTACCGAACGCGAAGGTTCCTAAACTTGTCACACTTTTTCGTACGTAACAGTGACTGTGACAATCACGACCTCAGCCGCTGAGGCCGGCCCGAGCCGGTCCGGACCTGGACGGGAACCGGATCGGAGCCGGAGGCCGACCGCCATCCGGACCCGGACGGGAAGCCGACCCGGGGCCTCAGGCCCCGAACGCCTTCGCCCCGCCCTTCACCGGCCTGGCACCCGCGAGCAGGTGCGGCGGTACGAGATCGCGGGCCGGCTCGGAATAGCCGACCGAGACGATCTTGTCGCCCTGATAGGTGAAGCTCGTCAGGGAGGCGAGGGTGCACTGCCGGCGCCGCGGGTCGTGCCAGAGCCTGCGCCGCTCGACGAAGCTGCGCACGATCCAGATCGGCAACTGATGGCTGACACAGACGGCCTCATGACCCCGGGCCGCGTCCCGCGCCGTGGTCAGCGCGCCCATCATCCGGACGACCTGGTCGACGTACGGCTCGCCCCACGACGGCTGGAAAGGGTTGGTGAGGTACTTCCAGTTGGCCGGCCGGCGCAGCGCGCCGTCGCCGACGCCGAAGGTCTTGCCCTCGAAGACGTTCGCGGCCTCGATCAGCCGGCCGTCGGTGTCGAGGGCCAGCCCGTGCGTCTTGGCGATCGGGGCGGCGGTCTCCTGCGCGCGCTCCAGCGGGGAGGAGACGACATGGGTGATGTCGCGCTCCGCCAGGTGCTCGGCGACCCGGTCGGCCATGCGGCGCCCCAGCTCCGAGAGGTGGTAGCCGGGGCGTCTCCCGTACAGCACACCGTCCGGGTTGTGCACCTCCCCGTGGCGCATCAGATGGACGACCGTGATCTCCTCGCCGCTCACCGCGCCGCTCCTCTCGCTCTTCCCTGCACGCTGACTCATGCGGCACTCTCCGGCTGGGGGTCGGGGTCCGTGGCTTCGGCTGCGGCGCGCGCGGCGGCGGGCAGCGCGGCGGCGATCCGCTCGACGGCCCGCTCGTCGTGGGCGGTGGAGACGAACCAGGACTCGAAGGACGACGGCGGCAGATAGACGCCGTCGGCGAGCATCGAGTGGAAGAAGGGGGTGAAGCGGAAGGACTCCTGCCGCTTGGCCCCCTCGTAGTCACGTACCTCGTCGGCCGTGAAGAAGACGGAGAACATGTTGCTCGCCGTCTGCACCCGGTGGGCGACGCCCTCCTTGTTCAGCGCCTCCGTCACGAGCCCCTGGATCTGCGCGGAGACCGCGTCGACCTTCTCGTAGGCCGCGGCGTCGAGCAGCCGGAGCTGCGCGAGGCCGGCGGCGGTGGCGACCGGGTTCCCGGAGAGCGTGCCGGCCTGGTAGACGGGCCCGGCGGGGGCGAGCCGCCCCATGACCTCGGCGCGACCGCCGAACGCGGCGGCGGGGAAGCCGCCGCCCATGACCTTGCCGAAGGTCATCAGGTCGGGCGCGACGCCGTCGACGCCGTACCAGCCGGCCTTGGACGTTCGGAATCCGGTCATCACCTCGTCGGAGATGTACAGCGCGCCGTCGGCGGCGCAGATCTCCTTGAGCCCGGCGTTGAACCCGTCACGCGGCGGTACGACGCCCATGTTGCCCGGCGACGCCTCGGTGATCACACACGCGATCTCCCCGGGGTGCGCGGCGAAGGCCCGGCGCACGGCGTCGAGGTCGTTGTACGGCAGGACGATCGTGTCCCCGGCCTGCGCGCCGGTCACCCCCGGGGTGTCCGGCAGCCCGAACGTCGCGACCCCGGAGCCGGCGGCGGCGAGGAGCGCGTCGACGTGCCCGTGGTAGCAGCCGGCGAACTTCACGACCTTCGCCCGCCCGGTGAACCCACGGGCGAGCCGGATGGCCGACATGGTCGCCTCCGTACCGGAGGACACGAGCCGCACCTGCTCGACGGGCGCGACCCGGGCCACGATCTCCTCGGCGAGCGCGACCTCACCCTCACCGGGCGTACCGAAGGAGGTACCCCGCGCGACCGCCGCCCGCACGGCCGCGATCACCTCCGGGTGGGAATGTCCGAGGATCATCGGCCCCCAGGAACATACGAGGTCGACATATTCACGACCGTCCGCATCGATGAGGTATGGACCGTTACCGGACACCATGAACCGGGGCGTACCCCCCACCGCGCGGAAGGCGCGGACAGGAGAGTTCACGCCTCCGGGCGTCACGAGGGCCGCACGGTCAAAGAGTGTCTGCGAAACGGGAGCGTCGTATTGATAAGGTAGTTTGCTCATGACCTGTGGTTCCCCTGACTGCGGGCGTGTGGGCCCGTCCAGCGTAGGACAGGATGCGCAGAAGACCCGGCCACCCTCCCTTGCGTTCCAGTGGTCGTCTGAGTTCCAGGGCTCGTCGCCCTACCCCAGTCCAGCCGAAGCCGCCGACCGAGCGGTCCCGGGCCCTGCGGAAAACGACCTCATCATCGGCAAAGCCGGCGAGTCCGCGATCACCACATGCCGAACCTTCCGCCCGTCGATCACAGCGCGGGCAGCACCCGCGACGCCCTCGTCGAAACGCCAAGACGCTCCCGCCCCACCTGCGGCGGTCCCTGGCAGCGCGGCTCCAACGAAAACACCAACAGCCTGCGGCAGCAGCTCTTTCCCAAGGGCACCAGCCTCGCCGTCCACCCCCGGGAGCACCTGGACGCCCTCACCGCCGAACTCAACAGCCGCCCGCGCAGACGCTCGGCCGGGAAATCCCAACCGAGCGCCTCGCCAATCCCCTGGCCACAGCCAGTTGATCCACTTTTGTCGCAACGCCCAGGAATTCGCCCGTCGACGAGGCTCTGTGCCGCGCGGGTCAGGCTGCCTGCTCTTCCTCGTCCCGCCGAGGAGCCGCCATGGTCACCGTGACGCGCTCCTCCACCCTGCACACGCGTGCCGTACCGCCCCGGTACGTGGCCTTGGTGACGACGATCTTGTCTACGAAGAGCCGCACCAACGTACGACGGTCGGCAACCGTCGCCCGCCCCCACCACGAGTCCTCGCCGGTCGGGTCGTCCCCATCAGCGGATGCCCACTCCTCGACAGGCAGCCTCGGAAGCTCGGGGCCACCCACCTCGATGATGCGGCGCCCGATGGCATCCAGCCGGTTTTCCCACTGCTGCTTCTCGTCAAGGAACCGCGCGCGCCCGATCGGTCCCTCGTAGATTCCGCTGTTGAGATCGTCGTACAGACGCTCAATGGACTTCGTGATCGCCGACCTCTCTCCGACGAGGGATGCTCGCTCCCCGCGAGTCCCGGGGTTCTCCGACAGCTTGCCGAATCGAAGCGTTGCCTCCGCGATGACAGGCAGCGTCTCGGGACGCCCCTCTCCGTCCAGGATCACGTCAAGGATCTTCCGCGCTACGTACCGATCCACGTCGGCTTGATTGATGGTGTTACCGCCTTCGTGTTCATCCGGCTCCACCACACCCGACGGCCGGCAACACTTGTAGATGCGAGGGGACCCCGTCATGGGACGCCCGCACTCGCATTCCAGCCGCTCCATAGCGGTGAGAAGGTACTCGCCCCGGGTGAGCCCTTTACCGCGCCCCCGCCCGGAGATCCATTCCTGTAGCTCGAACCAACGAGGAGCGGGGATAAGAGCCTCACCGATGACGATGGGGTCCCCGTTCTCGTCGCAGAGGATCCGGTACCCGTCGATGGTTCGGGTGGGGTTACCGTCCCTGTCTGTCTTATAGACAGTTTCGGCGGCGAAACCTGCCAACCGCGGATCGGTCAGGAGCCGCTTGACCGTCGGCACGCGCCAGAGTCCACCGTGCTGCGATTCGACGTTGCGTTGGTTGAGCCACGTGGTGCACGAGTTGACCGATGCGGGATGCGCGTTCTTCTTCCCGTCCCACGGCTTGTCTTTGTGCTGGAAGATCCGGTCCACCAGGCGCAGAGCTTCACTGCCCTGATCAGTTCCGTCCTCATTCTTCGGCACCGGACGGAGAAGTCGGATGGTGATGGTCACCGGCTTACCGTCGATGATCCGGGTCTCGGGTACGGAGTAGCTCTCCATGCCATACGGAGGAGTACCGCCGATCCAGCCACCGAACTGCTTGGCCTTACGCTTTGCTCCACCGACGGCATCGCTCTTGTTCTTACTGTCCTGATACGCCGCCTCCAACCGCCAGATCAGCATCATGAGTTCCATGGTGCTGCCAGGCGTGAACGTGCCCTCAGCCACCGATGTGATGGTGACGCCAAGGGAGAACAGTTCCAGGACTACCGGAATCATGTCCTTAGGTTCGCGGCGAGAGAACCGGGTCACGTTGAACACGACGATCTCTTGAATCAATCCGTCGCGACAATCATCCATCAAGCGATCGAAGCTCTTACGCTTGGCATTCGGATTGTATCCGGACACACCAATATCGCGGTAATGTCCCTTGAATGAGCAGCCCCTCTCGTGGGCCTTCTTCTCGGTGACCTCGTCCTGCACCTGAGGACTGGCCTCCGATTTGTCTCCCTTGACCTTTGACTGGCGGGTGTAACCTGCGGCTACCCGCTGAACAGCTACGAACTGCTCGGCGGTAACCCCAGCATCGTGTAGTTCCAGTGTCCGACTCACACTCTGACGCTACCCCAACTACATGATGCTGGGGCGTCATAGGGGAAGCTCACCCAATCCATGGCGCCAGAGGCTTCGACGTATCTGCGGACAGGTGTTTCACCGGACGTCCGTGGGGGAGGTCACTGTCACGATGATCGGGTTGCGCGGCCGGGGCTGCGAGTGGTCGGGTGGAGATATGCATCGCGGTGGCGGACTGGGCGAGGGTACAGACGACCTGGGTCCCGAGCCTGCCCGGCGAGGGAAACACCGGCGCGGCGAGCGCCACGAGCGCGAGGCGCGCGAGGAAGCTCCGGAAATCAGGAGTGGTGGCCGGGTGGGGGTGACCTACAGATACTTCGGCGCGCCCGACGGAGCCACGGCAGCCCGCGTCCCCATCTCGATGCGCCCGGAGGAACTGGGCGGCGACGAGCTGGGCATGGGCGGCATGTTCTCCAAGATCAAGCCCGAGACGATAGCGGCGATGGTCCTGACGGGCATTCAGGGCATGCCCCTGCACAAGGTCCCCCCGCTCGAACTGGTCGTCCTGCACCCGGACTACGCGGTCGTGAAACTCCCGATGACGGTGGTGGACCCACTCCGCGGCATCGGCGAGGAATCGGTGGGCGCGGCGGCCTTCATCTGGTCGACGGTCCCGGACCGGGGCGGCCCGAAGGACGCGTACAACGTCTACCAACTGCTGCACGAGTGGCAGGACTTCAGCCACCGGCTGCATGAGGCGGGGCATCAGCCTTACTGCTTGGTGTGGCCCTGAGCCGAGGGCTCCCGCGAGTCGGGGCGCCACTCGGGCGGACGGCAGAGTGACGAGGTCGCGGGCCCTCCTGGGCCGATGAGGGCACCTGCGGGGCAGGCCCTCGCCGTTCCGGCGCGGCTGTCGTCATCACCCCTGGGGCGCAACGCGAGGCGGAGCCTCAGGTCGTCATCCCCTGGTCCTGCTCCAGGGATTCGCGGTGCCGGGTGGGGAGTTCGGACTCGACTCGTCCAACACCGTACGTGCGTCAGAACGTCAGGCTCCAGCGGTCCAGGTAGCCCGGGTCGACGTGGTTGAGGTAGCAGGGGTCCCAGGCATGGCGTATCTCTGATTTCCTGAAAAACACACCACAGCGGGTGGGCGGACATAGTCTGTGCGTCTGCCGGGCTGCCATTGGGGGGTGCCCGGCCTGGATCAATGGGGGATTGCTCATGCGCCGCATCCGCACGCTCACCGCCGCCGCCCTGGTGGTCGCCGCCGGGGTCGTCCTGCTGCCGACGCAGGCACAGGCCGCGGCCGGCTCCGTACACCTGTACAAGATCTATTACGACTCGCCGGGCACGGACAGCCGCTCCAACGCGTCCCTGAACGCCGAGTACGTGCAGATCAGGAACACGACGTCGAAGCCGGTCTCCCTGAAGGGCTGGACTCTCGTCGACGCGTCGAACCACAAGTACGTCTTCGGTACGTACAGCCTCGGCAAGGGCAAGACGGTGACCGTACGCACCGGCAAGGGGAAGGACACGGCCGCCAACCGCTACCAGAACCGCGCGGCCTACGTGTGGAACAACGACAAGGACACCGCGACACTGAAGAAGGCGAACGGCACCAAGGCGGACTCCTGCTCGTACAACTCCACCAAGGTCGACTACAAGATGTGCTGACCCTTCCGGGCCTCGTCCCCGCCCGTCCGTCGCGGCGGGCGGGCGAGCGGGCGGGCGGGGACTTCGTGGTTGCGGGGGGGCGTTACGTGGGCTTGTGCGCCGCCGTCAGCTCGTGAACTTCAGCGCCCAACTGTCGATGTGACCCGTGTCCGCCTGGTAGACGTCCCTCACCCGCAGCTTCCAGGTGCCGTTCGCCGTGATCGCCGACGCGTCCACCGTGTACGTCGCGTGGACATCGTCCGCCGAGTCGGAACTCGCGCTGTTCTTCAGGCGGTGCACCGAGCCGTCCGAGCCGACCAGGTCGATCTCCAGGTCGCCGCGCCAGGTGTGGACGATGTCGACCGTCACCGCGAGATCGGCGGGGGCGTTGCCCTCGCGGCCCGTGACCACGATCGGGGACTCGGCGGCCGGGCCACCGCCGTCCGGGATGGCGACCCGGCCCGGGTTGACGAAGAAGTCACCCCCGGAGGCGAGCACCGTCCACGGGACGGCCACCGTCGTCCCGTCGCCGTCCGCCGCGCTGACGGTGATCCCGGCGGTGAAGTCGCCCGCCTCCGTCGGGCTGCCGGAGACCACGCCCGTACCGGAGTCGATCGTCAGCCCGGCGGGCAGGCCCTCGGCGCGGTACGTGAGTCCGCCCGGGCGGCTCGTCGCCGCCTCGACGGTGAGCGAGGCCGGCTGGCCCACGGCCGACCGCTGGGCGGACGGCGGTGTCAGGGCGATGTGGTCCACGAACCGGCTGCCGACGTTGACGGCCGCCCAGGTGTTGCCGACCGCCTCGTACGCCTCGCTGGAGCGGCCGTACAGGTCCTCGGCGGCCCGGAGGGTGGCGGCGCGAGCGCCCGCGTAGTCCGTCGTGCTCGTCATGTAGAGGGTCAGCGCCCGGTACCAGACGGTGAAGGCGTTGTGCAGGCCCAGGCCGGGGACGGAGAGGCCGTCGTAGGTCGGGCTGTCGTAGTCGTGCCCGTTGATCGTCTTCTTCCCGCTGCCCTCCGCGAGGAGGTAGAAGAAGTGGTTCGCCACGCCGGAGGAGAAGTGCGGGTCGAGACCTTCGGTGCGGGGGCTCCAGTAGTCCTGGGAGATGCCGTCCTTGGAGGGCTGGTCCATGTACCGCAGCGGCGTGCCGTCGCCGTTGATGTCGATGCGCTCGCCGACCTCGTAGTCGGGCACGTCGAGGGGATTGTCCGCGAAGAACTCCACGGCGGCGGCCATGATGTCGCTGCTGCCCTCGTTCAGCCCGCCGGACTCGCCGTTGTAGTAGTACAGGTCGGCGGTGGCGGAGGTGACCCCGTGCGTCATCTCGTGCGCGGCGACGTCGAGCGCGGTCAGCGGGTTGGCGTTGCCCGCGCCGTCGCCGTACAGCATGCAGAAGCAGTCGTCGTCCCAGTAGGCGTTGACGACCTGGTTGCCGTAGTGGACGCGGGAGGAGGCGCCGACTCCGTCGCCCGCGATGCCGTCGCGGCCGAACTGGTCGTGGTAGAAGTCGTAGGTGACCTGGGCGCCGTACGCCGCGTCGACGGCCGCCGTCTGCCGGTTGGCCACGGTCGTGTCGCCCCACACGTCGTCGGGGCTGGTGACGAGGGTGCCGTCGCCGGAGGTGGCGCCGTTCAGGTCGTACGTCCGGTGGCCGCCGCGCTGTGAGTCGGTCAGTTCGTAGACGTCGCCGTTGCGTACGGTGCCGATCGCGACCTCGCCGCTGAACCGGCCATGTCCGATGCCCGCCTGGACCCGGTCGAACTCCTGGAGCTTCTTGCCGCTCCTCGCGTCGGTGACGACATGGAGTTCGGTGGGGCCCCCGTCCTCCCGTACGCCCCGCACGACGGACTCCCACGCCAGCGTGGACGCCCCGTCCTTCGCCCAGATCACCTGGCGCGGCGCGCCGTCGGGGGCGGCCTTCCCGGTGCCCGCGTCGGTGGCGGCCTTCAGGGACGACTTCCGCGCCTCGGCGGCGGGGACGGTGGCCTTCGTCGTCGGTACGGAGAGGGGCGCGTCCAGCGACCGGGTGACCGTGAGGGCCGCTTCCGGACCCCCGGGCTTCTTGTGGACGACCAGGTCGCCGCCGAGGACCGGGAGTCCGGCGTACGTGCGCTCATAGCGGGTGTGGACGGTGCCGTCGGCGTCCTGGATGACGTCCTTCGGGATCAGTTTCTCCTCGGACCCCAGCTTGAGGGCGCGTGCGGTGCCCTCGGTCGCGGTCCCCGCGGCCTTGAGGAGCTTCGCGCGCCGCGCGGGGGTGAGGGCCACGTTCCTGGCCCCGGGTCTGGGCTCGGCGGCTATCGCTCCGGAGCGCTCCGGCGGCGCGGCGGGCGCGGCCGAGGCGGGCAGCGCGGTGACGACCAGCGCGGCCAGGGCGAGGGCGGCGGTCGCCGCGCTACGGGTCCGGGGAGAAAAAGGGCGGGGGATGGGACGGGGGGTGTTCGACACTCCTGGTGCTCCTTCGGTCCGGGCGCCCGGGGGCGGCCGGCTGGAACGGGACCGGGCGGCTGGATGTGCCGCCCGGCGAGGAGAGGTGCGATGGCGCCCGTGCGAAGTGGCATGCGAAGTGGTCCGTGCCGTGGGGCCCCTACGGTGTACGGGCCGGGCGACGCTGCCCGTGCCGTGTATGTACGGGCGCGGCGGCGGCCCGCGCGGGGTGCGGCGCCTGCGGGGTGCGGCGGGTGCCGAATGCCGGAAATGCCGTCAGAAATTGCTGTGTACAGGGAGGCGCCCCACGTAAAGGGCGCTTCCCCGAATCGTTTCAGCGGAGAGCGCGCTTGTCAGCAACGCCTCGAATCGTTGTCCGAAAGAAGATCGCGCCGTACGGCCCGGCGCACGGCATATGCCCGCGATCACATGCGCCTTTACGTGGCCGCAACAGGCCGTACCCCCACCAGCTTTGGCCGCTTCCGACCCCTGGCAGGCGGCTCGACACGCCTCTCAACAGGGGTTTCGTCGGAAGTCGCGGGGCCCAACATGTCGGGGCGGGGGGGGGGTCCCCGGGCCCCCCCCCCCCCCCCCCCCCCCCCCCCCCCGCCCCCCCGCCCCCCCGCCCCCCCCCCCCCCCCCCCCCCCCCCCCCCCCCCGCG
>NZ_JBIWFO010000032.1:12414-61500 GCF_044763125.1 Streptomyces sp. NPDC096310
GCTCGACACCCCTCAAACCGGGGGTTTCGTCGTATGTGGGGGGCCCAAACTTGTGGGGGGGGGGGGTTCCCCCGGCCCCCCCCCCCCCCCGCCCCCCGATCCCCCCTCTTCCCCCGGCCCGGTGCCCCCGCGCCCCCCGCACTCCCCCATACGCTCATCGGCTCATCCGACATGACACCGTGCTGCCAAGCGTCAACCTTCTCGCACGCTCCGTCAACAGGGCGTAGCCCCGCGTGATCGTTCCCGGGTGATCGCGGACTCCACCGCGCCCACCCGGTCCGCGAGCACCCCCAGCGCCGCGACCGCTCGCGCGAGGGGGTCGTCCGTCGGGGAGCCGAGCGCCGCCGACCGTACGAAGGCCGCTTTGACCGCCGCCCACCGGTCCGCCTGTTCCGCGTTCAACGTCCCGCGCAGCTCGCCGAGTTTGAGGAGGTTCGCCTCCGCGCCCGTCGTCAGGGTCTGGGCCTCGCCCGCGTAGTGGTCGGTGATGACGGCGGCCACCTCGGCGTCGTTCATCACCGCGTCCAGCCGGGCCACGATCTTGTTCATGTTCCGGTAGGAGCCCTGGAGCAGGAACGGCGGCTCCGTACGGGACGCCTCCGACCGCGCCGCCGACGCGATGTACGCCGCGTTGACCGCGAGGACCGTGGCGCGCGCCGTCAGCACATGGCGCAGGACGGCGAGGACGCGGTCCGACTCGGCCGGTGCGTACGGGTGGACCAGCCGGTCGGCCCGTGCCGTCGGGTCGCCCGCCGCCAGCCGTACGAAAAGGTCGAGGTCGGCCCGGTCGCGGGCGGCCAGCGGGGCCAGGACCGGGTGGGCGGTGAGGGCGTTCTCCACGAAGCTCAGCGCGAAGACGTCCTCCTTGCCCGTCAGCACCTCGCCCAGGTTCCAGACGTCGGCGCGGTTGGCGAGCATGTCCGGGATCCGGAAACGGTGGCCCGACTCGGTGTACGGATTGCCCGCCATGCACACCGCGAAGCGCTTCCCGCGCAGGTCGTACGTCCGTGTCCGCCCGTTCCGCACGCCCTCGATCCGGCGTTGACCGTCGCACAACGAGATGAACTGCTGGAGGAGTTCGGGCGAGGTGTGCTGGATGTCGTCCAGGTGGAGGAGGGTGTTGTTGCCGCACTCCAGCGCGAAGTTGATCTTCTCGACCTCCCGGCGCGCGGTCGCGTTCGGCGCCTGCTCCGGGTCGAGCGAGGTGACGGCGTGCCCCAGCGCCGGACCGTTGATCTTCACCAGAACCAGGCCGAGCCGGTCGGCGACGTACTCCATCAGCGTCGTCTTGCCGTACCCGGGCGGGGAGACGAGCAGCAGCAGGCCGTGCGAGTCGGTCCGCTTCGTCTCGCCCGCCGTGCCGAGCTGCTTGGCGAGGCTGTCCCCGATGAGCGGCAGATAGACCTCGTCGATGAGCCGGTTGCGCACGAACGACGACATGACGCGCGGCCGGTGGTCGTCCAGCCGCAGCCGGGCCCGCTCGGCGGCGACCAGGGCGCCGCGCCGGCGCTGGTACTCCCGGAAGCCGGGGGCCACGCCCTCGCGGAAGTCGGCGGTACGGGCGAGGAGTTCGTCGAGCCGGACGGTCAGTCGGCGGCGCGCGATCCTCGGATGGCTGCCGAGCAGCCCGTCGACGCGCTCGCCGAGCGGCGCCGCCGAGTCGTACCGGGAGAGGCCGGGGCAGAGTTCCACGGCAACGGCCTCCGCCAGGTCGCCCCGGGTCTCGCCTTCCTGACCTGCCGGGACGCTGCTCGACTCGACGTACGCCGTCAGCCAGTTCTCGACAATCTGGCGCCTCGTGTCAAGGTCCTCCTCACCCAGACCGTCGAGGTCGTCGGCGTACGCGGACGTCCCGGCCGCGCGGTGGAACGTGGCGAGCAGCGCCCGGGCCCCCGCGCCGGTGACAAAGCCGTCCGGGCCGCCGGTCAGCTCCTCGAAGAGGTACGCGGCGCTCAGCGGGCCGCCGCCGTACGGGGCCATGACTCCGGCCAGTTCGGCCTGGAGCGCCGCGATCGCGGGCGCCAGTCCGAAGGCCGCGCGGGCCCGTGCCATCGAGACCGCCCGCCGCGTCCAGACGTCGCGCGCCTCCTTCGTCGTGCCGTGCGCCCAGAAGAGCTGCGCCGCGGCGCGGGCCCCGGGCGGGAAGCGCAGCAGTCCGGCCCCGGCGCGCAGCCGCAGCAGGGCGCCGAGGATCAGCGTGGCGTCGTGGTCGTGGACGCCCCGCTCGTACCCCTCGTCGTACGCCGCTTCCGCCGCCTTCCGCACGAAGGCCGCCAGTTGGTCCTCCTCCGGCAGCCCCTGCGGGCCGTGCTCGGCCAGCAGCCGGGCCGCCAGGTACTCGCCCCGGTAGACGTCCGCCGACTCCGAGGGCAGGGCCTGCGTCCAGTAGGCGCGGGTGGCCGCGAACTCCGGGTCGGTGACGGGCGCGCGGTAGTCGGTCCCGGTGAGGGCGAAGGCCGGCCCCGCGCCTTCAGGGCCCGCGCCGTCCCGCCCGTCCGGTGCGAGGGTCAGCTCCAGCGGCTGGGTGTTCACCTCGAAGCGGTGGCGCCCCAGACGGATCAGGGCGCCGCCGTCCGCGTACAGGTCGGCCCGGTCGCGCAGGGCGCGCGCCGCCTCCTGGCGTGCGGCCTTGAGCCGTCCCTCCAGCTCGCCCGCCCGTACGCTGTCGCCGAGTTCCCGCAGCTCCGCCGCCGTACGGCGGACCTTCGCCGCCATCGGTTCCGAGGCGAAGTACCTGCTGATCGCGTCCGCCGAGCCGAGCGTCGCGGCCCGGCGGGCGATGGTCTCCAGCACTCGGTGCGCGGAGCCGGCCAGCCGCTCGGCCCGGCGGGCCCGCGCGTCCTGGAGGCTCTGCTTGCGGGCCGCGAAGGCGTCGTACACCTCGGTGCGCCGGGCGGCCAGCGCCGTGAGGAAGTCGTCGGACTCCGCGAACCGCGCCTCCAGGTCCTCCAGCCGCAGCAGCAGCGCCGCCACCTGCTCGTCGCAGGCGTCGGGGGTGTCGGCCACGGCCATCGCACCGGTGACCGCCTGCCCCAACAGGGCGTTCTCGGCGGCGAATTCGGCCCGGCCCTCGTGGTCGAGCAGTTCCCGGCGGCGCGCGTCGAGCGTGGCACGGGCGGCGTTGACGCCGGCCAGCACCCCGGCGATCCGCTCCAGGATGGACGTACGGACGGTGGCGTCGCCGATCTCCAGCCCGGCCACGACCTCGGTGACGGTCCGCAGCCCGGCGGCCAGTTCGTCCAGGCGCGCGGTGAGGGGCGCCGCCTCCGCGACGGTGGCGAGGGCGTCGCCCTCGGCCGTCAGCCGCCCGATGTCCTCGTGGTAACCGGCGAAGGCGTCCGCGCCCCGCAGGAACCCCACCGCGCGCTGGGCGAACGACGTGACGTCACCGGCCAGTTCCGCCGCGAGGGCGTCCACCGCCCCGGTGTCGGCGTACCGCCGCTCCTTGAGGGTCAGCACATGCCCGTGGGCGTCGCGGAGTTCGGTGAGCCGGTCCACCCATCCGGCGGCCGTGCGCGGAACTTCGCCGCGCGCCCGGCGCACCAGCGCGGCGCTCCCGGCGGCGGACTCCGCGAACGCCTCGGCCGCCTGGCGGGTCAGCGTCGTCACGGTCTCGAACTCGGCCAGCACCTGCCCGGCGGTGTCCCGCACCCCGGTCAGCGGCTCGCGCAGATCACCCACGTCCGGGTCGCCCAGCCAGTGGTACGCGTCGGTGGCGCGCACACAGGCGGCGCGCAGCGCCCCGTACACCTCGGCGGTGGTGGCGAGGGGGTCGGCGGCGGAGCGGGCCAGCGAGAGGCAGTCGGAGAGGCCGCGCACCAGATCGGCGTTGCCGATGCGCGCGAGCGGCCCCTCCCCTGCGGGGGTCGCGGCGGCGTACGTGTCGGAGACGAACGGCGAGCGCCAGACCTGGACCGCGTGGACCCGCGCGGCCTCCTCGCTCTCCCCCGCCGTCGCCGGGGCGGAGCGCAGGGTGACCAGGGTGCCGTCCTCGAAGAGCGCGTGGCCGCGGCAGGGCAGCGGGGCGGCGACCTCCTCACGTATCAGGTTGTACGGGAGCAGCAGGCCGCGGCCCCGTGCCCGGTCGTGGAACGCGTACAGCACGTCCTCGCCGTTCGGGGCGCGCACCTCGCGCTCGAACTCCATGCCCTCGGTGTCGAGTTCGAAGGTCTTGTGGACACCGGTGGCGAGCACATGGCCGCCGGGGAAGATGATCCCCTGGTCCTCGGGGAGCCGCCGGCACGCCTGCCCGAGGGAGTCGAGCCGCAGAGCCGTCCGGGTGGCGAGGTGGACGACGAGATGGCGCCGGGCCTCCTCCTTGTACGGGCGGACACGCAGCAGGATCAGGGCGCCGGCCCGCGCGTACTCGATCTCGGCGTCGGCGAGCGACTGGAGCGGTTCGGTGACCGGCTCGGTGTACAGCGTCTCGTCGGACCCGCTGTCGGCCCCGCTGTCGCCCCCGGCCCTGACGGTGAGGGCGCCGCCGACGGTCGAGACATGCAACCGGCCACCGTCGACGGCGACATACGGGTGGCGGCCGGGGACCTGGTCCTCGCGGGTGGTCGCCGTCCAGGTGAAGTCATGGGCGGGCGGCCGGACATGGTCGCGCTCGCCGCGCGCGTCGAGGAACTCGACGGCGGCGCCGGCGCCTTCGGCGGAGAGCGCCCAGCGCAGCACGCGGATGTCGTCGGCGCTCTCGCCGGTCTGGAAGACGGCGAGCAGCCGGCCGTCGGCGCACCGCAGCCGGCGCAGCCGGGCGTCCCGGAAGTAGCGGTACAGCTCCGCGAACTCCCGTACGAAGCGCGGGTCGTCGAGCAGCCCGGGGACGGCGTCGCGCGGCAGCCGGTTCAGCTCGCGGTCGTACAGCGCGAGGACGTCCTCGACATCGACCGGCACCCCGGGGCCGCCGCCCGGCCGCCCGTGGTGGCCGAGGAGCAACGCGCCGCCGACGGCGACAAGGTCGCGGGGGACGCTGGGCCGCTCGGTGCGCAGGTGCTCGGTGCCGGTGAGGGCCAGCTCCGTGGAGCCGAACGCCTCGACGCGGCGGGAGTTCAACGCCTCGGCCCGGCGGGCCAGCTCCCGGGCCTGGGCACCGAGCCGGTCACGCAGCACCTCGTACGTACCGGCGTCCACGGCGTGCGTACCGGAGCCCGCTCCGTCAGTTCCGGCGTGCGCGGCGGCGCGCATCCCGGCGTGCGCGGTGGCGGTACCGGCGTCCGCGCCCGTGCCCGTACCGGCGTCGGTGCCCGTGCCGGTGCCCGTGCCCGCGTCGGTCCTGGCCTCGGTTTCCATCGGACTCACTTCTCACTCTCCCCGCGCTTCATGCTTCTTCCGTACGCACGCGTTGCGGCGCGCGGATCCGGATCCACCGACCCCCGTGCGGCAGCTCCGGACCCGCGCGCTCCCGAGACCGGGGTCTCAGGCCGTGACCGCGCCGTTCAGGGCACCGTTCGGTGCGCCGTTCAGCGCGGAGAGCGGAGTGTCGGAGAGGCCCAGCCGCTCGACCTGCTCCAGCAGCCGGCCGAGCTGTCCGGACTGTGCGCCGCCGCCGGACTTCATCAGCTGCATCAGCAGCGCCGACACCGTCAGGTTCTGCACATCGGCCGTCGAGACCGAGCCGAGGATCCGCGTCAGGTCCTCCGGGAAGCTGGCCGTACCGTCCAGCCAGGGCTTGCCGAGCGCCTGCGCGGTCTCCGAGTGCTGGACGAAGCCGTCCACGCTCTTGCCGAGCGAGATCGACGACACGAGCCGGTCGAAGAAGACGGAGTCACCGCCGACGATGTTGATGTCGGCGTTCTCCAGTCCGGTGGCGAGGATCGTGGCCTGTGCCTCCGCGACCTGCCGCTGGGCGTCCAGGCCCGCGAGCCGGATCTCCTTGTCGGCGGCCAGCCGCAGCCGGTACTCCTCGTGGCTGCGGGACGCGTCGTCCAGCGCGGCCATCGCCGCCGCCTTCTCCGTGAGCCCCGCCGCCTCGGCCTTCAGCTTCTCGCCGATCATCGCGGCGTCCGCCGTGGCCTGCGCCCGCGCGCCCTCGGCCGCCGCGAGGGCCTTCAGCCGGGTGCCCTCCGCCTCGGCGCGCAGCCGTGCCTCGGTGGCGCCGGCCTCCGCGAGGCCCGCCTTCTCGATGACGTCCGCCTCCTTGTCGCGGACCTGGACCGCCGCGAGCCCGGGCGCCGCGGTCTCGGCCTGGACGCCCTCCGCGAGCCGCAGCTTGGCCTGCGAGTCGAGATCGGCCGCCTTCAGCCGCGCCTCGGCGAGGGTGAGCTGCTCGGCCGCGTGGTGGCGGGCGGCGACCTCGGCCGCCTCGGCGGCCTTGATGTCCTTGACCAGCCTCTCCTGGGCCTCCGCCTCGGCGGCGATGATCACCGACTGGCGGGTGCGCTCGGCCTCCTCGACGATCCGGAGCTTCTTGATCGACTCCTCCTGCTCGGCGACCGTACGGTCCACGGCGATCCGCTCACGGATGACGTCGGCCATCTCACGGCGCTCCGCCTCGACCTCCTTGTCCTTGGAGATACGGCTCAGCTCGGTCTCCCGCTCGCGTCCGATGACCTCCAGGACACGGTCCTTCTCGATGCGCTCGTTCTCGACGGCGATGACCCGCTCGCGGTTCTTCTGCGCCACGGCGATCTCCCGCGCCTGGTTCTCGCGCTGCACGCCGAGCTGTTCCTCCGTACGCAGAAACGCGGTCTGCGCGCCCAGCCGCTCCTCCTCCTGCACCTTGGCCGTCGCGGCCTCCTCGCGGGCGCGCAGCGTCTCGACCTCGCGGTGCTGCTTGATCTCGGCCTCGGCCTGGCGGCGTTCCAGCTCCAGGATGGTCTCCCGGGCGTCGACGTTCTGCCGGGTGATCTCCTTCTGCTCCGTACGCTGGAACTCGTTGGTACGGACGTGCTCGACGGCGGTCAGCTCGGTGATCTTGCGGATGCCCTGGGCGTCGAGGATGTTCGCCCCGTCGAGCTGGGTCATCGGGGTCTGCTCAAGGAAGTCGATGGCGGCGTCGTCGAGGTGGTAGCCGTTGAGGTCCGTGCCGATGACGCGGATGATCCGGTCCCGGAACTCCTCGCGCTTGGTGTAAAGGTCGACGAAGTCGAGCTGCTTGCCGACCGTCTTCAGCGCCTCGGAGAACTTCGCGGCGAAGAACTCCTGGACGGCGACCTTGTCGCTGGCCCGCTCCGTACCGATCGCCTGGGCGACCTTGATGACGTCCTCGACGGTCTTGTTGACGCGTACGAAGAACGAGATGTGGATGTCGGCGCGGATGTTGTCCTGGCAGATCAGGCCTTCGCGGCCGGTTCTGCGGATCTCGATGATCTTCACCGAGATGTCCATGTACTCGGCCTTGTGGAGCACCGGCAGGACGACGGCGCCGGTGAAGGTCACGTCGACCTTCTTGGTCTTGGAGATGATCAGCGCGCGGCCCTGCTCCACCTTGCGGAAGAGCCGGCTGACCACCAGGAACAGTGCGATGGCGACGAGCAGGACGACGGCGACGAGCACGCCGAGGCCCAGGGAGATGGCATCCATGAGGAGTCCTCGAAAGAGTGCGAGCGTGGTGACGGTGGTGGCGGCGGTGGCGGCCCGGGGCGCCGGAGGGGGGGCACGGCGCCCGGACCGGAAGACGGTGGCGGTCAGAGCCTGTCGGGCAGCAGCAGGGCTCTGACCGGCAGGAGAACAGGGCGTGTCGGACTGGGACCGGGCCTGCCGGCGGGGACGGGCGCTGCCGATACGTTGAGGGGCTGTCAGGCGGGGGAACGCGGGTCGAGCGCCGGGTCGTACGGGGCGACCCAGAAGAACTCGCCCTCGGCGTCGAACGCGTACAGCAGTCCCGTGGACCCGGCGGCGAGCGCCGCGTCCGCGTCCGGGCCGGCCCGCCTGACCTGGACGAGCGCGGTCGAACCGTCGTCCGCGGCGACCTCGGCCTGACCGAAGTCGGCGGAGACGGAGCCGGTACGGATCGTGCAGGTCAGCCCGATGAAGTCCAGCCGGGACGGCGGCGCCTGTTCAGGCACGAGGTCACGCAATCGGCGTACGAGGAGCCGGGTGACACCCCAGGCGATCAGCACGGCCCCGACGAGCACGGCGCCCGACCCGAGCGTACGGGCGGCGCCGGGCTCCACGGAACGGCGCACCAGCACCGACCCGGCGAGGCTCGCGAACCAGGCCGTGGCGATCAGCACCGACACGGGCACGGCGACCGGGACTCCTCCGAGCCCGGCGGCTTCGGTGGTCAACCGTACGGAGAAGGAGTCGTGCTCGGCCGCGCCGGCGATGACCAGCAGCCAGAAACCGACGACGACGAGCAGGGCGGCGCCGAAGAGCACGGCGGGAAAACCGAGGGCGGCGCCGTAGAACTCGTTCATCCGTCCCCACCCCCCAGGTGTCCGTAGCCATGTCAGCACCCGACACCGCAACACACTTCCGTGTCCCGGCACCGGGGCCTGACCCCCGCTTGCGCTGTGCCCATTCTGACCGGCGGAGACATGGGTACGCATTGCCGGATCCCGGCAATCTTCATGTTTCCTTAATGCCGGGCACGGACCATGGGCGCCAACAGGCGGCATGGCCAACGGACTCGACGAGGCGGCCGTCCGTCGCCTGCCGCGCGCGGCCGGAACCGGTGTGGCCCGGCGTGCGCGGTCACCACACTCACAGCCACACCAGCCCGTTCAGGCAAGGAAGTTGAGGAACCGTCAGGTGGCCTGTTCCTCACGGGAGTTGTCCAAGAATCAGAGAAGGCCGACCATGGCAAAGATCATCGTCGCGGCCCTGCCCATCACCGGCGAACTGGCACCGCTCCTGCAACTCGCCCGGGGGCTCGCCGGGCGCGGCCACCAGATCACGGTGGTCACCGGCAGCCGCTTCCGCGCGGACGCCGAGAACGCCGGCCTCGCCTTCACGCCGGTCACCGGGGCGGCCGACTTCGACGACCGCCTCCTGGACCGTGACCCCGAGCGCCTGAAGCTCACCCCCGGGCCGGAGATGCTCAACTACGACTGGAAGCACGCCTTCGTCGCCCCCATACCCGACCAGTACGCCGTCCTTCAGCGCCTGCTGGAGCAGGACCCCGACCAGTACCTGATCAGCAACGCCCTGTGGCTCGGAGCGCTCCCCACCGCGCTGGGCGCACCCGGTCTCCGGCCCCGCCGCTGGGTCGCGGTGACGGCGGTCCCGCTCGCCCTCAGCAGCGACGACACGACCTTCTTCGGCCCGGTGCCGGTCGAGCCAGGCGGCGACCAGAAGGCCGCCAACCGGGCCGCGAACGAGCAGTTCGCCATGATGATGCAGCCGGCCCAGGACCGCCTCACGGAGGTCCTGAACTCCCTGAACGTCACGCAGCAGTTCCCGCCCTTCGTGGACGCCACTTTCACCGCCCCTGACGTCACCGCCGCACTGACCGTGCCCGGCTTCGAGTTCGAGCGCGGCGACGCCCCGGACTCACTGCACCTGGTCGGCATCCTGCCCGCCCGCAGCGCCCCCGACTGGGAGCCCCCGGCCTGGTGGGCGGAGCTGGACGGTTCGCGCCCGGTCGTGGTCGTGACCCAGGGAACTCCCGCCAACGGCGACCTGTCCCAGCTCGTCGAACCCACCCTGACCGGCCTGGCCGACCTGGACGTCACCGTCGTGGCCGCCCTCGGCCGCGAGACCGACGCCCTGTCCATCCCGGTCCCGCCCAACGCCCGGGTCGCCGAGTTCATCCCGTTCGACGCGCTGCTGCCGAAGGCCGACCTGTACATCACGAACGGCGGCTCCGGCGGCACCCATCAGGCGATCGCGGCCGGCGTACCGGTCATCGTCGCGGGTCTCACCGAGGACAAGCCCGCCAACGCCGCGCGGGTCGCCTACCACGGCCTCGGCATCAACCTGGAGACCGCCACACCCACCCCGGAAGCGGTGGCGGCCGCAGCCCAACTGGCCCTCAAGGGCACCGACATGCGCGACAGGGTACGGAAGCTCGCACCGGTGTACGCCGCACACGCCACGCTCGGCGAGATCGAACGGCTGACCCTCGACTGATACGACCCGGCCGGGCCGGGTCGGGCCGGGCAGGCCCAGCCGGGTCGGGCCGCAGCGGCAGGCCGCCGGGGGTGCCCGGAGGTCCTCTTGGGCGCCGCAGGTCCGCCCCCTCCCTGATCCGGTCGATCGCGGCTCCGGGGGGCGCGCGTCAACGGCGCTGCTGTGTCGCTGGGGTCCGTTGCAGACTGCGGGGCCGGTTCGCCCTGCGGGGCACGCGGCAGTGGTGTGGGGTGGCCCGGCTTTCGTCAAGCGTCCGCCCACCGGATGCCGGCCCGGGCTCATGCCCCGCTGGTCACCCGCCGTGAGTGGAGAGGCCAGGTGACCACGGGGCGGGTGTGACATGTGGGGCGGGGGTGGTGCTCAGAGGGGGTGCATGGACCGAAAGTCCCGCATAGCAGAGCTTTCGGTCCGCACGAGTGGAAGAGCGGGCACCCAACCCCCTGCCAGATAGGGCAAAGCGGGGCATAGTGCATGCTTTTCGGGTGAGGAAGCGCCTGATCGGGACTCCCGGCACCCACCGCCCCAGCTCCGTCAAGACACCCAGCTCCCTCAGGCCCGGCCAGGCTCAGCCAGGTCAGGCCCCATCACTCACCCCCGAGCCCCACCCACGGCGAATGACCAGCGGGGCATGAAGCCCAGCACACGGCCGGTCGACGGACGCTTGACGAAAGCCGTCACCACCCCACTCCACGACCGCGCGCCCCGCAGGGCGAACCGGCCCGCCAGCCTGCAACCCACCGAAGGCACAGCGCAGTTCCCCAGTGGACCCTTCCCCCCCGCCCCCTCCCGAAAAAGCTCTCCCAGCGGCGCAAGGGTGCGGGTCAAGGGTGGAGCGCAGCGACATCGGCGAAGCCGACGCGACGAAGGAGCGCCCTTGACGCGCACCCTGGAGCCGCGACCATCAGAGCTGGAGGGGGCGGACCGCCCGCCACCACACACCCCCGGCCCACCCCGACAGGCACACGGTGCCCTCAACAGCTCGGTGCCGAGTAGCAGGCGCCCTGGCCGACGCCGCCACAGGCGACGAGGCCAACGGCCCAAGTCACCAGTCCTTGGCCGCCGCCAGGAAGGTGTCCCACTGGGCGGGGGATCAGTACGGTCTGCCACTCACGGATGAACGTCGCGTCATCCTCCAGTGAGATGTGGTCGCGGTAACCACCCGTACCGGTCCAGCAGGAGCAGGACCTCCGCAGGCCTTGCCGTGGTGATCCCGTCCTCCATTCGACTGATCTTGGATCTCGATCCGTGGATGAACTCCGCCGCCTGTGCCTGGTCGAACCCCGCGCCGACCCTGTGCCGCTGCATCTTGCGGCCGAACCGCCCGCTGCGCACGGTCGGCTTTCCACCTGCGGGCGTCTTGTCGCCTCCCCCTCCACTCGCGCCCAAGTCTGTCCCTCCGGGGCCCGCTGGTGAGCCGTCAAACGATAGAGGTCATCGTGCACCTGCGCATAAATGAAGAGTGGCGAAAATGGCTCGACTCACCCCACCCTCGGCGACGAACCGTTGTCCCTAACCACACAGCGCAACATCAACCATGCGTCAGCCTGGGGGTAAAGCCATGCCCACAACCCTTTTCGCGGAGCCCTTTTGCGACACCTTCCGCATCCCGAAACGCAAGAAGCACGTGCCGGGCGGCCGGGGTGACCCTGGTGAAGAGGGTTCCGCGCCGCGTCTTCCGGCGACGATGGACCCGGTCGCGACTTCCGGGGCCGAGTCCGCCGGCCCAAGAGGCCTTGTTCCGCACCGGCTCATCCTGACCCATGATGACGTGCAGGGGTGACGACTCCGGTGCGGCGGCCTCGGTGTGCGGCGGCGATCCGGCCAAGAGGGGGTTCCTGGTGAGTGAGTCGAGGAAGACAGAGGCCGAGGTAATCGTGGTGGGCGCGGGGCCGGCCGGCTCGTCCGCCGCCTTTCACCTGGCCAAGGCGGGCGTCGATGTGCTGCTTCTGGAGAAGTCCCACTTCCCCCGGGAGAAGGTGTGCGGAGACGGTCTGACCCCCCGGGCGGTGCACCAGCTGATCCGGATGGGGATCGACATCAACGCCCCGGGGTGGATGCGGTCACGCGGTATGCGCTGGGTGGCCGGGAGCTACCAGGTCCATATCGAGTGGCCCAGCTTGGGGAGTTACCCCGATTTCGGTCTCTCGCGCAGTCGGCACGACTTCGACGACATCCTGGCCCAGCACGCGGCAGCCGCCGGAGCACGGCTGCGCAACGGTGTGAAGGTGACCCATCCCGTGCTCGACCGCGCCGGCCGCGTCACCGGTGTCAGCGGTGTCGGCGTGCCGGCCGGGACGAAGGGGCCGAAGGAGCCGAAGGAAGCGGGAGGGCCGAAGGAAGCGGAAGAGCCGACGGTCTACCGCGCGCCGATCGTCATCGCCGCCGACGGCGCCTCGGCCCGGCTCGCCCTCGCCCTGGGGCTGCAACGGGACAAGAACCGGCAGATCGCGACGGCCGCCCGTCGTTACTACCGCAGCCCGGAGCGTTCCCGGGAGGAGTACCTGGAGCTGTGGGCCGACCTCCGCTTCCCCGGGACGGACCGCTATCTGCCCGGATACGGCTGGATCTTCCCGATGGGCGACGGCAGGGTCAATGTGGGGCTCGGCGCGCTGCCGCACCGCCGGTACGGAAAGGTCGAGCTGCGCACCGCCCTGGACCAGTGGCTGGCCCGTACCCCTGACGCATGGGGACTGCGCGAGGAGAACGCCGAGGGCCCCGTGCGGAGCGCGGCGCTGCCCATGGGCTTCAACCGCCATCCGCTGTACGCCCGGGGGCTCCTCCTGGTGGGCGACTCGGGGGGCATGATCAGCCCCTGGAACGGCGAGGGCATTGCCCAGGCCCTGGAGGCCGGCGAGGTCGCGGCCGGGAGCGCCGCGCTCGCCCTGGCCCTTCCCCAGGGGCCGAAGCGGGAACGTGTCCTGCTCAATTACCCCGTGGAGATGAACCGCCGCTGGGGGCGCTACTACCGCCTCGGCAACACCGCAGCCGACCTCGTCTTCAGCCGGTCGGGCTTCCAACCGGTCCTCAACCGCTATGTCCTGGGCTCGCCTTTCCTGCTCAAGGCCCTGGCCAGGCTACTCACCGACCTCACCGACAAGCCTTCGCGCGACACGATCGACCATCTGGTCAATACGGCGGTCCGCCTCGTCCCGGCGCCACCGGTCCGACGCCGGGCCCGGTGACGGAGCCGGGCAGCCCGGTCAGCCCGGTCAGCCCGGTCAGCCCTTGACGATCACGCTCTCGACGCCCGGAAGCCCCTTGTCCCACCAGTGCCCGTAGCGCCGGTAGACGGCCGGATCGCGGGCGGCGAGCAGCGCGGACAGCTTCTCCGCCTCCTCGGTCAGGCCCTGCCACGCCGCCCGGTCGAGCCGGTGGAAGGCGGTCAGTTCCACCCCGCCCGCGACCGCGCGCCACACTCCGGCGACCTGTCCGTCGACGAGCAGGCAGGGCAGCATGTCGCCGTTGCGCCGGACAACCAGGGGCCGGTACGCCGGGGGCAGGACCCGCCCGGGGACGGCGTGGGCCAGCAGCGTGCTGTCCCACATCGGCAGCAGCCTCGGCGGCGCCGGGGTGTCCTCGGCGGGCACGGTCGCGCCCGCCACGTCGAACAGGGCGGCACGACCCGGGCCGGCCACCCGCACCACCTGGTCGCCGAGCGCGTGCAGCGCCTCGGTGATCACCGCGCGCCCGAGCAGGGTGAACCGGGCGAAGTCCTGCGCCGACGCGGGCCCGAACGCCCGCAGGTAGCCGAGCAGCAGCCGCCGCGCCCCCGCCGCCGCGTCCGGTGGTGTGGCCCCGGGCGCCGTGGTGGAGGCGAGGTAGGCGTTCGGCAGGGTGAACGACCAGGGGCCGCCGGTCGGCGCGTGATGTATCGGCGCGTACGTGCGCAGCGCCCACCACACCCGGTGCGCGTGCTCGCCGAACCGCCCCGTGACGTCCTTCTCCACCTCGGCACCCGTGCGGGGCAGCGCCAAGTAGGCGGAGAGCCGCGGGAGCAGCGCGTCGGCGTCGGTACGGGTCAGTTCCGTCGAGGTGAAGCGCCGGTCGTGGAGCCGCGCCGACCGCAGCGTGCCCAACATGGCGGCGTGGTAGGGCGCGTAGTCCTCGGCGTGGACGGCGTGCAGCGTGATCCGCAGGAGGGTCGCCTTCACGATCCGGCGGTCCGCGAACGCCGCGTCGAGATCCTCCGGCGCGAAATCCAGCACGCGGTTCCACAGCGCCAGATACGGTGACGCGGCCGTCTGCGCCTGAATCGCGCACACCCGGCGGACGGCCTCCGCCACGTCGAGGCGCCTGCGTTCGAGCAGGAGTTGACGGTCCAGGGTGGCCAGGGCGAGCTGTCGCGCGGTGAGGCTCATGGCCGGATTATGCCGCCCCTGCCCCTCTGCCGGCCGGGGCGCGCCCGGCTTGCTCACCAGCCGGCCCGGACGCTCCCTGGTGGCCGACGTCCGAGGGGTCCGAGGCTCGCGCGGCAGCCGTAAGCGGATCCGGAGTGAACTCGTATCGCAGCTCGTGCAGATGTCCCGCCTTGACCATCACCGTGGCTTCGAGCACCCGTTCGTCGTCGCCGTAGACCACCCGCAGCGTCCGCAGCACCGGGAGGTCACCGGGCAGGCGGAGGACCTCGTACTGCTCCCGCGTGGGGACCCGGGCGGAGACATGGTCGACGGCGAGCCGGGGTGGATGGCCGAGTTCGGTGAGGAGCGTGGGCGTGCCGCCCTGGATCCGGCGGCGTTCCATCAGCGCGGTGCCCCGGGCTATGTTCAGCGGGTAATAGGAGTGGACCAGTTCCACCGGCTCCTCGCCCAGAACGAGCACCTGGCGACGGACCAGCGCCGTACCGTCCTCGGGGAGCCGGAGCGCCACCGCCACGTCTGCGGGCGGTACGGCCTCGCCGACGTCGAGGAGTTGGCTGCGGGCTTCTCCGCCGGGTCCGCCACGTTCGGCGATCTCGGCGAGCCACGGAAACGGCTCCCCGGCCCCGGCCGCCGCGAGGGATGTGGCGGGGCGGACGGTCCGCTGCCGATGCTCCCGTACGGTCACGGCCGCCCCCGGCCGGCCGACGACCAGCCGTTCGCCCTTGAGGAGCTGCAGCGCCTTCTGCACGGTGGCGTTCGAGGCGCCGAATCGCTCTTTCAGCCGCACGGTGGACGGCAGGCCGGCTCCCGGTGCGAGTTCTCCGGCCATGATCTCGTCCCGCAGGTCCGCGGCGATCCGTTCATGCAGGGACCGGCGGTCGTAGGTGCTCTCTTCGGTCCGGTCCACGGTGGTCATCCGATCCTGATCTCATAGCGCAGCCGTCGACGGTGTGCGGGCATGGTCATCCGGTCCACCTGGATGGGGCGGTCCTCACGGTCGAAAGTGACCCGGGTCAGGCAGAGTACGGGCTGGCCCTGCTCGATGCCGAGGGCTTCACCCTCTTCGCGGTCGGGCATCCGGGCAGTCACATCTTCCTGGACGCGGATCCCGATGTGGCCCAACTCGGCGAGCAGAGTGACCGCCCCACCGGGGATCTTCGCCGTTCCGGCGAGACGGGTGCCGCGCGCGATGGACGCGGGGTAGTACGTGTCGGTCAGCTCGTACGGCTGGTTCTCCAGGTACATCACCCGCCTCCGGACCACGACAGCGTCTCCCACGGAGAGCCCGAGCAGTCCGGCCACCTCGTCCGCCGCCGGGATCTCATCCGCTCCGACGATCCGCTGTCCGCCCCGACGCCCCCGCGCGGCCAGTTCCGCGCCCCACGCGTCGGGCCTGCCCGCGCCCGGCGGTGTCAGATACGGCATCGAGGTGCTCACCCACTCGTCGGCGCTCATGACGTCCTCCTGCTTTCTGTGCCGTTGACGCGGTGACGGCCTCACTGCCGTACACCGTAGGTGAGTTGCCGCGCAGGCACCCCCAGAGCTTACATTGCCGCTTTTCGCGAAAGGCAGTACGGTGCTCACGTTCGCGCAACGCCGCGCAGACGGCGCGGCGTTGCGCGAGCAGAGGGAACCCCGGCGACGGCGGTAGGCGTCCCGGGGCATGCCCAACCCCGTGGCTTGCCGCTCGGTGGTGGTCTTCGTGCTGGGCTGCCTGCACGGGCCGGACGGCAACCACCTCGCACTGCTGCAGCCCCACACCCGCACCGAGTTCGAGCGGTGGGAACGCGCCCGGCAGCATCGACGGCGGTTGCGGCGCAGGGCGTGGTGGCTGAGTACGTGCGGCGCTCGTCGCCCGGAGGTCTGCTGATGTCGTACACCCAGGATCAAAACAGCGGCACCGTCGTGCTGCGCTGGAAGTCACCCCAGTTGCGTCGGGCTCGCACGGTTGGAGTTGCGTAAGACGCTCGCCGGCTGGACGCTGGGTGCCCTGGAGGACTCGGCGACGCTGGTCCTGTCGGAGCTTGTCGCCAACTCCGTACGCCACGCGCACGTGCCGCCGGGGCGGGAGATCGAAACGCGGTTCCTGCTGATTCCTCCCGGGGGTAGAAAGACTGAAGGCGTGCGGCTTGAGGTGCACGACGCCTCCTCCGCGCTGCCGCGGTCACGGCAGATCACCCCTGACGCGGCCTGCGGCCGGGGACTGCACCTGGTTGAAGCGCTCGCCGATCAATGGGGCGTCGACGCGCGCGCCGGAGTGGGGAAGCTGGTCTGGGCGGTGCTGCGCCTTCCGGATACGCACCGCCCGGCCGGCGGTGGAGCGGGCGGCAGGGCGGCACATGACCTCCGACCGGCGGACCACGGCCGGACGCGCACGGACCGGTGACCGGGGACGCCCGGCGAAGTAGGCCCTCCGAAGGGCGACTTCGGGTTCTCGCTGCGCTCCGGCGCTGGGCGTCCGGTATGACGCGCGACCGCGACGGGCGCTGCCCCTGGGGCTGCTGCCGTCCGAACGCCATGCCGCACCCGCGTCCCGGACCCGTCCACCGGAGAACGTGATCCGTTTCTGCCTGTTACGGAGGGACGGACGAAGGCGGCGGCCGGGTGCTCCTCGTACCCGGCCGCCTCGGCAGCCTTCAGCAACCACTGTCGGAGATTTGACGGGGGACGACGTTCCTGATCCGCCGGATGGTCATGCCCCCGGCCGAGGCGGGCTCCCCGAGCCGAGGCACGCGCCCCCTCAGTCCTCCTCGCCCTCCAGCTCCCCCTCCGTCTCCAGGAACACCTTCCGCAGCGCGTCCAGCACCCCCGGGTCCGGCTTCTCCCACATGCCGCGGGACTCCGCCTCCAGCAGGCGTTCCGCGATGCCGTGCAGGGCCCAGGGGTTGGCCTCCTGGAGGAACTGGCGGTTCTCCGGGTCCAGGACGTAGGTCTCGGTCAGCTTGTCGTACATCCAGTCGGCGACGACGCCCGTCGTCGCGTCGTACCCGAAGAGGTAGTCGACCGTCGCGGCCAGTTCGAACGCGCCCTTGTAGCCATGGCGGCGCATCGCCTCGATCCAGCGCGGGTTGACCACGCGGGCGCGGAAGACGCGGGACGTCTCCTCGACCAGGGTGCGGGTGCGGACGGTCTCCGGGCGGGTCGAGTCGCCGATGTACGCCTCGGGGGCCGTGCCCTTCAGGGCGCGTACGGTGGCGACCATGCCGCCGTGGTACTGGAAGTAGTCGTCCGAGTCCGCGATGTCGTGCTCGCGCGTGTCGGTGTTCTTCGCGGCCACCGCGATGCGCTTGTACGCGGTCTCCATCTCGCCGCGCGCCGGGCGCCCGTCGAGTTCGCGGCCGTACGCGTAGCCGCCCCACACCGTGTAGACCTCGGCGAGGTCCGCGTCCGTACGCCAGTCGCGGCTGTCGATGAGCTGGAGGATGCCCGCGCCGTACGTGCCGGGCCGGGAGCCGAAGATACGGGTCGTGGCGCGCCGTTCGTCGCCGTGTTCGGCCAGGTCGGCCTGGGCGTGGGCGCGGACGAAGTTGGACTCGGCGGGCTCGTCCAGCGCGGCGACGAGCCGTACGGCGTCGTCCAGCAGCCCGATCGCGTGCGGGATCGCGTCCCGGAAGAAGCCGCTGATGCGCAGGGTGACATCGATACGGGGGCGGGCGAGTTCCGCCAGGGGCACCGGTTCCAGGCCCGTGACCCGGCGTGAGGCGTCGTCCCAGACGGGCCGGACGCCCAGCAGCGCGAGGGCTTCCGCGATGTCGTCGCCCGAGGTGCGCATCGCGCTCGTACCCCAGAGGGAGAGCCCGACGGAGGTCGGCCAGTCGCCGTTGTCGGTGCGGTAGCGGGTGAGGAGGGAGTCCGCGAGCGCCTGTCCGGTCTCCCAGGCGAGGCGGCTCGGTACGGCCTTCGGGTCGACGGAGTAGAAGTTGCGGCCGGTCGGCAGGACGTTGACCAGGCCGCGCAGCGGGGAGCCGGACGGGCCCGCAGGGACGAAGCCGCCGCTCAGGGCGTGGACGACATGCTCGATCTCGTCGACCGTGCCGGCCAGGCGCGGGACGACCTCACGGGCCGCGAAGGCGAGGATGTCCGCCACCGGGCCGGGAAGACCGGCGGCCACGGAGGACACCGCCGCCGGGTCCCAGTCCGCGTCCTCCATCGCCTGGACGAGCGCGCGGGCCCGCTCCTCCGCGTCGTCGGCGGCGGTGCGGGTGGCGGCCGACTCGTCGAGGCCGAGGGCTTCGCGCAGTCCTGGCAGGGACGACGTACCGCCCCAGATCTGCCGGGCGCGGAGGATGGCGAGGACGAGGTTGACGCGGGCCTCGCCGGCCGGGGCGCCGCCGAGGACATGGAGTCCGTCGCGGATCTGCGCGTCCTTGACCTCGCAGAGCCAGCCGTCGACGTGCAGCAGGAAGTCGTCGAACCCGTCGTCTTCGGGGCGCGCTTCGAGCCCGAGGTCGTGGTCGAGCTTGGCGGCCTGGATCAGCGTCCAGATCTGGGCGCGGATCGCGGGCAGCTTGGCCGGGTCCATGGAGGAGATCGCCGCGTACTCGTCGAGCAGTTGCTCCAGGCGCGCGATGTCGCCGTACGACTCGGCGCGCGCCATCGGCGGTACGAGGTGGTCCACGAGCGTGGCGTGCACGCGCCGCTTCGCCTGTGTGCCCTCGCCCGGGTCGTTGACGAGGAACGGGTAGATCAGCGGCAGGTCACCGAGCGCGGCGTCCGGCGCGCAGGACGCGGACATCCCGGCGTTCTTGCCGGGCAGCCACTCCAGGTTGCCGTGCTTGCCCAGGTGGATCATGGCGTCGGCGCCGAAACCGCCGTCGTGCTCGGCCGCCTGGATCCAGCGGTACGCGGCCAGGTAGTGGTGCGAGGGCGGCAGATCGGGGTCGTGGTAGATCGCGATCGGATTCTCGCCGAAGCCGCGCGGCGGCTGGATGAGGATCAGCAGATTGCCGCGCCGCAGGGCGGCGAGCACGATGTCGCCGTCCGGGTCGCCGCCCGCGCCGACGCGGCTGCGGTCGAGGAACATCTCGCCGGGCGGCGGCCCCCAGTGCCGCTCGACGGAGGCCCGCAGACCGGCGGGGAGCAGTTCGTACCAGCGCCGGTAGTCGGCCGCCGGTATACGGACGGGGTTGCGGGCGAGCTGCTCCTCGGTGAGCCATTCCTGGTCGTGGCCGCCCGCGTCGATGAGCGCGCGGATCAGCTCGTCGCCGTCGCCGGACTCCAGACCGGGCACGGGCTCGTCCGCCTCCGTACCGAAGTCGTATCCCTCGGCGACCAGCCGGCGCAGCAGCGCGACGGCGCTGGCGGGGGTGTCGAGGCCGACGGCGTTGCCGATGCGGGAGTGCTTGGTGGGGTACGCGGAGAGGACCAGCGCGACGCGCTTCTCGGCGTTCGTACGGTGGGCGAGCGAGGCGTGGCGTACGGCGATCCCGGCGACGCGCGCGGCCCGCTCGGGGTCGGGTACGTAGGCGGGCAGTCCGTCCTCGTCGATCTCCTTGAAGGAGAACGGGACGGTGATCAGCCGGCCGTCGAACTCCGGTACGGCGACCTGCGAGGCCGCGTCGAGCGGCGTCAGCCCCTCGTCGCTCTCCTCCCAGGCAGCGCGGCTGCTGGTGAGGCAGAGGGCCTGGAGGATCGGTACGTCGAGTGCGGCGAGCGCGCCCGCGTCCCACGCCTCGTCGTCGCCGCCCGCCGACGCCTGGGCGGGCTTGGTGCCCCCGGCGGCGAGCACGGTGGTGACGATGGCATGCGCCTCGCCGAGGGCGGCCAGCAGCTCCGGCTCGGGGGCGCGCAGGGACGAGACGAAGAGCGGCAGGGGCCGGGCCCCGGCGTCCTCGATCGCCGAGCACAGCGTCTCGACGAAGGCGGTGTTGCCGCTCATGTGGTGCGCGCGGTAGTAGAGGACCGCGACGGTCGGGGCCACCTCGGCCACGGAATGGCCTGGCCGGCCGAAGCGCGGCGGCCTGACCTTGCGCTCCAGCCGTCCCCAGGTGGGCGCGGCGGCGGGCGGCTCGAAGCCGTGGCCGGTCAGCAGGACGGTGTCGGAGAGGAACCGCGCGAGCTGGTCCAGGTTGGCGGGCCCGCCGTGGGCGAGATAGGCGTGCGCCTCGGCGGCGATCCCGATGGGGACGGTGGACGCCTCCATGAGCTGTGCGTCGGGCGCCTGTTCGCCGGTGAGGACGACGACGGGGATGTCCCGGGCGAGGAGGGCGTCGATGCCGTCCTGCCAGGCGCGCAGACCGCCGAGGAGCCGTACGACGACGAGGTCGGCGCCCTCCAGCAGCGCGGGCAGTTCGTCGAGCGCGAGCCGGGCCGGGTTGGCGAACCGGTACGGGACCGGGCCGTCCGCCGCGTTGGCGGCGCGGGCGCTGAGCAGATCGGTGTCGGACGTCGACAGGAGCAGAAGCATGCGGCGTCTGGCCTTCCTCGGGGTCCGCGCCCCGGGCGGGTGTGGAGGACGGCGGGAGTTCCTGGCTCACCCGACGGCCGGAGCTGTCGGGTTCACAGTGGCGGGACCGCGCCGGGTTCGCACCGGGCTTCCTCCCCATGACGCCGTCACTGGCGTGTGACGGGCCTGACGGGCCCGCCGTCTGCATAGTAAGTGCTGAGGTCACGGGCGGGGGAGGGCGCCTCGTCGGGGCGGCGGACGAGGAGGGGGCGGGCGGGGGCCACGTGGGTATGCTCGCGGCCATGCCGCCCACCTCGCCAACACCCGTGAACCGGGACGAAGCCGCCGCGCGCGCTCCGGTCGGGGGCGCGGTGCGCGATGTCGTACGGGAACGGGGTGACGCCTGCCCCGGCGCGCTGCGGCTGCACCGTGCCGACGACGGGTTCCTGGCCAGACTCCGGCTGCCCGCAGGGCTGTTGACGCACCGTCAGGCGCTCGCCCTGGCGGATGCGGCGGAGCGTCTGGGCGACGGTCGTCTGGACCTCACGTCCCGGGGCAATGTCCAGCTCCGGGGGCTCGGCGCGAGCTGCGGCGGTGAGCTGGCGGCGCTGCTGCACGAGGCGGATCTGCTGCCGTCGGAGGAGCACGAGCGGGTCCGGAACATCGTCGCCTCACCGCTGGCCGGACTCGACGGACTCGGCGCCGGGGACGTGCCGTCGTGGGCCCGGCGGCTGGACGGGCTGCTGTGCGCGAGCGAGGCGGCGGCGGAGCTTTCCGGGCGCTTCCTGTTCGCGCTGGACGACGGCCGGGGCGATGTGGCGACGCTGGGCGCGGATGTGACGTTGCTCGCACGGCGGGACGGCACGGCAACGGTACAGATCGGTATGAATCACCCGCCGTTCGGAGACCAGCCGGTACGGGCGGTACGCGTCCCGGCCGCCGACGCCCCGCGCGCGGCCCTGCTGGCGGCGGAGACCTTCCGCACGGCGGCGGAGGCGAGCGGCACGGGCGCCTGGCGCGTACGGGACTTGCCCGCCGTGGTGGCCCGCGGGCTGCCCGCCGCGGTGACGGAGCGCCTGACGGCGGCCGGGATCACGGTCCTGACAGGGGACTTGGCGGGAGTCCCGACGGGGGACTCGGCGGGGGACCTGACGGGGGATGCGGAGGAGACGCGGGAGGGCGCACGGGTGCCCGTCCCCGGGCTGATCCCCTCCCCCGACGGGACGGTCGCGCTCTCCGCGTACCCCCGGCTGGGGCGGCTGAGCGTGGCGCAGTGGCGGCATCTGCTGTACGGGGGCGGCGGCCTGCGGCTGACTCCCTGGCGCGGGGTGATCGTTCCCGGCCTGGCCCCGGACGACGCCGCCGGTCTCCTCGGGCGCCTCCGTACCGCCGGCCTGGTCACCGAGCCCGGCTCCCCCTGGCTCGGTGTCGGCGCCTGCACCGGGCGGCCCGGGTGCGCCAAGGCGCTCGCGGACGTACGGGCGGACGCCGCCGCGTCCGTGACCACCGCCCCCGCCGCGGACCTGGATCAGGACAGTGACCGGCACAGCGACCGGACCGGGCTGCCCGTGTACTGGTCGGGGTGCGCGCGGCGCTGCGGTCATCCGCAGGGCGAACGGGTGGACATGGTCGCGACCGGCGAGGGCCGCTACACCGTCTCCGTACACACGCGGGACGGGACGAGAACGTGAAGACAACGCAGTCGTGACGACGTGACGAGATGAGCGAGACCACAGTGTTCGACTATGAGAAGGACGGCGCGGCGATATACCGCCAGTCGTTCGCCACGATCCGTGCCGAGGCGGACCTCGCCGGGCTGCCCGCCGATGTCTCCCAGGTCGCGGTGCGGATGATCCACGCCTGCGGCATGGTCGACCTCGTGCGCGACCTGGCCTTCACCCCCGGCGTGGTGGCCCGCGCCCGCGAGGCGCTGCGCGCGGGCGCGCCGATCCTGTGCGATGTGCGGATGGTCGCGAGCGGGGTCACGCGCAAGCGGCTGCCCGCCGGCAACGACGTGGTCTGCACGCTCTCCGACCCGGCCGTGCCCGCCCTCGCCGCCGAGCTGGGGACGACGCGCAGCGCCGCCGCCCTGGAGCTGTGGCGGGACCGGCTGGACGGCGCGGTCGTCGCCGTCGGCAACGCGCCGACCGCGCTCTTCCGGCTGCTGGAGATGGTCGAGGCGGGCGCGCCGCGCCCGGCGGCCGTCATCGGCGTCCCGGTGGGCTTCATCGGCGCGGCGGAGTCCAAGGACGCGCTGGCCGAGCACCCCTTGGCCCTTGAACACCTGGTCGTACGGGGACGGCGCGGCGGCAGCGCCCTCGCCGCCGCGGCCGTCAACGCGATCGCGAGCGAAGTGGAATGACCGACAACACCAGCCTCCGCATGGGCCGTCTGTACGGCGTCGGCCTCGGCCCCGGCGACCCGTCCCTGATGACCGTACGGGCGGTGCAGGTCATCGCCGAGGCGGACGTGATCGCGTACCACAGCGCCCGCCACGGCCGCTCCATCGCGCGCTCCATAGCCGCCGCGCACCTGCGCGCCGACCATATCGAGGAGCCGCTGGTCTACCCGGTCACCACCGGCACCACCGACCATCCGGGCGGCTACCAGGGCGCGATGGACGAGTTCTACGCGGAGTCCGCCGCCCGGCTCGCCGTCCATCTCGACGCCGGGCGCACGGTCGCGGTGCTCGCGGAGGGCGATCCGCTCTTCTACGGCTCGTACATGCACATGCACAAGCGGCTGGCCGACCGCTATCCGACCGAGGTGATCCCCGGGGTGACATCGGTCAGCGCCGCCGCGGCCCGGCTCGGCGCCCCGCTCGTCGAGGGCGAGGAGGTGCTGACGGTGCTGCCGGGCACCCTGCCCGAGGAGGAGCTGACGGCGCGGCTGGCCTCGGCGGACTCGGCGGTCGTGATGAAGCTGGGCAGGACGTTCCCGGCCGTACGGCGGTCGATCGAGCGGGCGGGACGGCTGGCGGACGCGCGGTACGTGGAGCGCGCGACGATGAGCGGGGAGCGCACGGGCACGCTGGCGGACATGGACCCGGAGTCGGTGCCGTACTTCTCGGTGGCGGTGCTGCCGAGCCGGGTGGGCCGCGTCCAGGCGCCGTCCGGTCAGGCCGACCACACCCCCTCCTCCGGTGAGGTGGTGGTCGTGGGAACGGGCCCGGCGGGCCCGCTGTGGCTCACGCCCGAGACACGCGGGGCGCTGGCCTCCGCCGAGGATCTGGTCGGCTACACCACCTATCTGGACCGCGTTCCGGTCCGCCCGGGGCAGCGGCGCCACGGCTCCGACAACAAGGTGGAGTCGGAGCGCGCCGAGTTCGCCCTCGACCTGGCGCGGCGGGGCCGCCGTGTGGCCGTCGTCTCGGGCGGCGACCCGGGCGTCTTCGCGATGGCCACGGCCGTTCTGGAGGTCGCGTCGGCCGACCCGTACCGGGCGATACCCGTACGGGTGCTCCCGGGCGTGACCGCCGCCAACGCCGCCGCCGCGCGCGCCGGCGCACCCCTCGGCCACGACTACGCCGTGCTCTCGCTCTCCGACCGCCTCAAGCCGTGGGAGGTCATCGCGGAACGGCTGCGCGCGGCAGCGGCGGCGGACCTGGTGCTCGCGCTCTACAACCCGGGCTCCGCCGTCCGCAACTGGCAGGTCGGCAAGGCCCGCGAACTGCTGCTGGAGCACCGCGCCCCGGACACCCCGGTCGTGCTGGGCCGCGATGTGGGCGGGTCGGCGGAGAGCGTACGGATCGTACGGCTGGCGGAGCTGGACCCGGCACAGGTGGACATGCGGACGATCCTGATCGTCGGCTCCTCGCAGACGGTGACGGTACGGCGGGGAGCCGGCGAGGGCGGCGGAGAGGAGATCGTCTGGACGCCCAGACGCTATCCGGAGCCTTCCGCCCCCTCGGAGTCTCCCTCGAAGCCTCTTTCGGAACCTCTTTCGGAACCCTCCCCGGAATCCCCCGCCGCGAAGTGAGCCACCCACGCCACCGCGTCCTCGACGGTCTCCGCGACGGCCACCCCCTCCGGGACGGGCGGCCGTCGCACCACCACGACCGGAATCCCCGCCTCCCGGGCGGCGGTGAGCTTGGGCGCGGTGGCCGCGCCGCCGCTGTCCTTGGTGACGACGACGTCGATCCGGTGCCGGCGCAGAATGTCCCGCTCCCCGTCGAGCGTGAACGGGCCCCGGTCGAGCAGGGTCTCCGTACGGGCGGGGTACGGCGGTTCCGGGGCGTCCACGGATCGTACGAGGAACCAGTGGCCGTCGAGCTCCGGCCCCGCGAAGGCGGCGAGCCCCATCCGCCCGGTGGTGAGGAAGACCCGGCGGGACCCGCCGAGCCTGCGCAGCGCCTCGGCGGCCTCCTCCAGCGAACCGGCCGTAAGCCAGTCGTCGCCCGGCACGGGCGCCCAGGAGGGGCGGCGCAGCGCCAGCAGCGGGATATGGGCGGTGGCGGCGGCGCGGGCCGCGTTCCGGCTGATGGTCGCGGCGAAGGGGTGGGTGGCGTCGACGAGCGCGTCCACACGGTGCTCCCGCAGCCAGCGCGCCAGCCCCTCGGCCCCGCCGAACCCGCCGACGCGCACCTCGCCCGGCGGCGGTACGGGCCGGGCGACGCGCCCGGCGAGGGACGTCGTCACACGCGCCCGGGGGTGGAGCAGTTCCGCGAGGCGCCGCGACTCGGTGGTCCCCCCGAGGATCAGCACATGCAAGGGCAACGGTTCTCTCCATGACTGAAGACGGCACGGGTACGGGCGCGGGCGCGGGCGGGCGCAGCGCCCAACTCAAGCACACCGGTCTGCGCTCCGGCTGGACGACCGGCGCCTGCGCGACAGCGGCGACGACGGCCGCGTACACCGCCCTGCTGACCGGCGATTTCCCCGACCCGGTGACGATCACGCTGCCGAAGGGCCAGACCCCGGCGTTCGCGCTGGCCACGGAGGAACGGTCCGCCGGGGCGGCCACGGTGGGTGTGGTCAAGGACGCGGGCGACGACCCGGACGTCACGCACGGCGCCCTGGTCCGCGCGACGGTGCGGCTGCTCCCGCCGGGCGCGGGCGTCGTCTTCCGGGCGGGCCCCGGCGTGGGTACGGTGACGCGCCCCGGGCTGCCCCTGGAGGTCGGCGAACCGGCGATCAACCCGGTGCCGCGTCAGCTCATGCGGGCGCATGTGGCGGAGGTGGCGGGGCGGTACGGCGGCACGGGCGACGTGGAGATCACGGTCTCCGTGGACGACGGCGAGGAGATCGCCCGCTCGACGTGGAACCCGCGCCTGGGCATCCTGGGCGGCCTGTCCATCCTCGGCACGACGGGGGTGGTCGTCCCGTACTCCTGCTCGGCGTGGATCGACTCGATCCGGCGGGGTGTGGACGTGGCGCGCGCGGCGGGCCGTACGCATGTGGCGGGCTGTACGGGCTCGACCTCGGAGAAGACGGTCCTGGCCGTCCACGGTCTGCCGGAGGACGCGCTGCTGGACATGGGCGACTTCGCGGGGGCGGTCCTCAAGTACATCCGCCGCCACCCGGTCGACCGCCTCACCCTCTGCGGCGGTTTCGCGAAGCTCTCGAAACTGGCGGCGGGCCATCTCGACCTGCACTCGGCCCGCTCCCAGGTGAACAAGGCGTTCCTGGCGGAACTGGCCACGGCGGCCGGCGCGAACGCGGCACTGGCCGCCCGGGTCGCGGAGGCCAACACGGGCCTGGAGGCGCTGCGCCTGTGCGAGGCGCGGGGCGTGGCACTGGGCGACGCGGTGGCGGTACGGGCCAGGACGGAGGCGCTGGCGGTGCTGCGGGGGGCGCCGGTGGCGGTGGATGTGATCTGCATCGACCGGGCGGGGGCCGTGGTGGGGCGCAGCGAGCGGTGAGGGCGCACGGCCCATCGACCGCGCCGGGCTCGTCGAAGGGCGGGTGGACCGTCAAGACCTAGGCATTTATTGACTATTTAATGAACGTTTCTTTGCCTTCGCCACCATGACGCACAGATGGCTGCCCGGCAGGCCGTCTCAGTGAACACGTCAAGGGGGATTTGACATGGCCACGATAGAATTCGATCACGTGAGGTACGGGAAGACCGACCCGTGCGTCACCAGCTTCCAGAAGGCGCTCATCGCCAAGGGGTACAAGATCCCGGCCGGCGCCACCGGAAAGTACGGCGACCAGACGAAGGCCGCCTGCGTCAAGTTCCAGAAGGCCCAGGGGTGGACCGGCGGCGACGCCGACGGACTGCCGGGACCGCGGACGTTCGCCCTCCTCGGGCTCAAGGACGGCGGCCACAAGCCGACCGGTTCGAGCAGCAAGGTGGCCTCGCCCGTGCCCGGAAAGCGCGTCACCTACGCCTACGGCGTCCGGAACTCCTCGTACGCCGCCGGCTACCACACCGGTGACGACTACGCGGCGGCCACCGGCACCCCGGTCGTCGCGGTACGCGCCGGCACCATCGCCGTGTCGGACAACAACGGGGGCGCGTACGGACGCTGGGTCGTGCTGCGCGCCGACAACGACAGGGACTACTACTACTGCCACCTCTCCCTGCGCAGCGTCGCGAAGGGCGACAAGGTCAAGGCCGGGCAGAAGCTCGGCGAGGTCGGCTCCACCGGCAACGTGACCGGCCCGCACCTGCACTTCGAGGACCGCAAGAGGAACGGCGGCTACGGGAACGACCGCGACCCGTCCTGGTGAACACGGCCCCGCACGGCCACGTACACCACGACGGAAAGGAAGGGATCTCATGGCAGCACCACTGTCCGCCCAGGCCTTCCTCGCGGCCCTGCGCGCCGAGGGCGTGAAGGTCGAAGAGGTCGGCAACTGGCGTACGCACAACCGCGATCACAAGGGGCCCTGGGGCCCGGTCAACGGAGTGATGGTCCACCACACCGTCACCTCCGGCACCGACGCGTCCGTACGGATCTGCCGCGACGGGTACACCGCCCTGCCGGGGCCGCTGTGCCACGGCGTGATCGACAAGGCCGGTGTCGTCCACCTGGTCGGCCACGGCCGGACCAACCACGCGGGGGGCGGCGACCCGAAGGTGCTCGCGCGCGTGATCGCGGAGGACTACGGCGACCGGCCGCCCAGGCCCACCCGGGGCAACACCGGCGGCGAGGACGGCAACGCCCGGTTCTACGGCTTCGAGTGCGTCAACCTCGGTGACGGGCGGGACCCGTGGCCGGAGGCCCAGCTCGACGCGGTCGAGCGGGTGAGCGCGGCGATCTGCCGGGCGCACGGGTGGAGCGCGCTCAGCGTCATCGGCCATCTCGAATGGTCGAACGACAAGATCGACCCGAAGGGGTTCGGGATGCCCGGCATGCGCGACCGGATCGCGCGGCGGCTGAAGACGACTCCGCCCAAGAAGTAGGACCCGAGAAGCGGGGCCCGGCGGAAGCCGGTGACGGCGGGACACGGACGCGCGCTCCGTGTCCCGCCGCTCCCGTAGGGCAGGTCAGCCCGTCGAGCACGCCCGGTGCGCGTCACCGCCACCGTCCGCGTCACCGCCCCCGTCACCGTCCCCGCCCCGGTCCCGGTCCGCCGAGTACAGGTGGCTGTCCCTGAACTGCTCCGCGCCCAGCGTCCTGCCCACCATGATCACCGCCGTACGCACCACACCCGCCGCCTTCACCTGCGCGGCGATGGAGTCCAGCGGGCCCCGCAGCACCAGTTCGTCGGGGCGGCTGGCCATCGCCACCACCGCCGCCGGGCAGTCGGCGCCGTAATGCGGCAGCAGTTCGTCCACCACCCGGTCCACATACCGCGCCGCCAGGTGCAGCACCAGCAGCGCGCCGCTGCGCCCCAGCGTCGCCAGGTCCTCGCCCGCGGGCATCGGGGTGGCCCGCTGGGCGATCCGGGTCAGGATCACCGTCTGGCCGACCGTCGGCACGGTCAGCTCCCGCTTGAGCGCGGCAGCCGCGGCCGCGAACGCCGGTACGCCCGGGACCACTTCGTACGGCACGCCCGCCGCGTCCAGCCGGCGCATCTGCTCGGCGACAGCGCTGAAGACGGACGGGTCGCCCGAATGCAGCCGCGCCACGTCGTGGCCCTCGCCGTGCGCCCGGACCAGCTCGGCGGTGATGCCGTCGAGGTCCATCCTGGCGGTGTCGATCAGCCGCGCGTCCGGCGGGCACTCGGCCAGCAGTTCGCGCGGGACCAGGCTGCCCGCGTACAGACACACCCGGCACGCGGCCAGCCTGCGGGCGCCGCGCACCGTGATCAGGTCGGCGGCGCCGGGGCCGGCGCCGATGAAGTACACCGTCATCGTTCTTCTCCTGATCCTGATCCTGATCCTGATCCTTCGGCCGGGGCCGGGGAGGCCGCTTCCCCGGTCTTCGTGACCGCCCACTGCGTGACCGGCATCGCCTGCCGCCACCCCGTGAAGCCGCCGACCGGCGCCGCGTGCGCGACCGCCAGCCGCACCAGCTCCCCGCCGAACCGCCGGTACCGGTCGGCCAGCACCGCCTCGGACTCCAGCGTCACCGTGTTCGCGACCAGCCGGCCGCCCACGGGCAGCGCGTCCCAGCAGGCGTCGAGCAGCCCCGGCGCGGTCAGCCCGCCGCCGATGAACACCGCGTCGGGTACCGGCAGACCGGCCAGCGCCGCGGGCGCCGCGCCGACGGTGACGCGCAGCCCGGGGACCCCGAGCGCCCGCGCGTTACGGCCGATGCGCTCGGCGCGCGCCGGATCGCGTTCCACCGACACCGCCCGGCACGACGGATGCGTACGCAGCCACTCGACCGCGATCGAGCCGGACCCGCCGCCGACGTCCCACAGCAGCTCCCCCGGCGCGGGGGCCAGCGCGCCCAGCGTGGCGGCGCGCACATGGCGCTTGGTGAGCTGGCCGTCGTGCTCGTACGCGGTGTCCGGCAGTCCGGGTACGGCGCCGAGGTGCGGCGCGCCGGGCGCGCGGCGGCACTCGACCGCCACGACGTTGAGCGGGTCACCGGCGGGCGCGTCCCACGCGTCGGCGGTCGCGGTGAGGTGGTGCTCCCGGTCCGAGCCGAGCTGTTCGAGTACGTGCATCCCGCTCGGCCCGTAGCCGCGCGCGCGGAGCAGCGCCGCCACCTCGGCGGGTGTCGCGGCTCCCGCGCTGAGCACCAGCACCCGGCGGCCGTCGTACAGCGCGGCGGCGAGCCGGTCGGCGGGACGGCCGACGAGCGTGACGACCTCGGTGTCCTCCACCGGCCAGCCGAGCCGGGCGCAGGCGTACGAGACGGACGACGGATGCGGCACCACCCGCAGCGCGGCAGCGCCGACGACCTCGCCGAGCGCCCGCCCGATCCCGTAGAACATCGGATCCCCGCTGGCCAGCACCGCGATCCGGCGCCCGGCGTGCGCGGCGAGCAGGCCGGGCACGGCGGGGCGCAGCGGCGACGGCCACGCCACCCGCTCGCCCGGGCACTCGTCCCGGGGCAACAGGCCGAGCTGCCGGTCCCCGCCGATCACCACGTCGGCGGAGCGCAGCGCCTCCCGCGCCGCGCCGGAGAGCCCGGCCCAGCCGTCGGCGCCGATCCCGACCACGGTCACCGGCAGAGACAGAGACAGGGGCAGTGGGTTATCAGGGGGCGGGACACTCACTGCCGTACACCTCTGAACTGGGAGAAGACCGACCCCGCACTCTACTGTCCGCCCGCCCGCGGCCCCGCGACGGGTGCCCCCGCGCCAGGGGCCGCGGCCTCTTCGTTCACGTTCGTCCACGGCGGGGATCGTACTGATGTCATTTCATCCGGTGAGTGAGCGTTCACTTACCGGGGTAAGGGTCCACCCACACCACAAGAAGGCCAAAACGGCACGAAGATGGATAAGGCGGGAATCGAAGAAGGCTGACGAGGAAGGGAGAGGTCATGAATCTCGCGGTGCTCGGTGCGTCCGGCGGCGTCGGACGGCAGATCGTCCTCCACGCCCTGGCGGACGGTCACAGAGTGAAGGCCGGGGTACGGGACCCGGCCCGGCTGGATCTGACGGACGCGCACCTCACGGTCCTGCGCGCGGACGCGCTCGACGCGGGCTCGGTGGGGGACGTCGTCGAAGGCGTCGACACGGTGCTCTCCGGTGTGGGCCCCGCCGCCCGCCACGACCCGCTCAGGCCCGCGTCCACCTCGGCGCGGGCGCTGGTCGCGGCGATGTCGGCGGCCGGGGTGCGGCGCCTCGTCGTGGTGAGCGCGGCGCCGCTGAACCGTACGGGTGTGGCGCAGACATGGCTCGCACACCGGGTGATCACGCCCATGATGTGGGTGATCCTCAGGGAGGTGTACACGGACCTGGAGCTGATGGAACGGACCCTGGCCGACAGCGACCTCGACTGGACGTCGGTACGGCCGCCCCGGCTGACGAACGGCGCGGGCCGAGGCATCTACCGGCACGCGATCGACGCGGGCCCGCCCGGCAACCGCATCGCCCGCGCCGATGTCGCCCGCGCCATGCTCGACTTCATGGCGGCGCCGGAGACGGTACGCCACGTGGTGGGCGTCAGCGAGTGACCTCCCCCATGGTCCCGGCCCCCGAGGCCCCGGTCCCCGAGGTCCCCACGGTCCCGGCGGCCGGCGCGGGGACGGCAGCCGCCCGCGGCCGGAGCGCGCGCTCGGCCAGTACGCCGAAGATCAGCCCGAAGGCCGTCCACAGCAGCGCCTGCACACCGAGCGACGCGAGCCTGAACTCCCACAGCAGCGCGGCGGGGAAGGACGCGGGAACGGCGTCGGTGTTGCCGGGCAGCACCAGACAGGCGACGGCCACCACGGCCACGTAACCGCCACCGGCGGCGAGCGACGCGTTCCAGTTGCCGAGCCGGGGCGCCAGCCGTCGGCCCGCGATGACGGCGATGACCGCCAGCAACACGCTGAGCAGGATCATCAGGAAGAACAGCGTGGTGCGTCTGCCGATGGTGTCCGGGCTGCCGACGGCGGGCGGCGCCGCCGGATACTTCAGGAACGGCACCAGACAGACGGTCGTGAAGGCGGCGCCCGCGACCAGCGCCGCGGTCGCCCGTGGACCGAACCGGCCGATCCTGCCCAGGCTCACGGCGAAGACCAGCGAGGCGATACCGCCCAGGGCCACCCCGTACACCAGTACACCGGTGGCGAGTCCGAACGTCGACTGGACGGGCCTGCTGACCAGTTCCTCTTCCTCCTCCCCGGCCGCGCCGGAGTCCGGTGCCGCGCCGTGGTGATGCGCCGGGGCGGACCGGGCCTCCTCCTGGGCGATGGAGTCCCGTACGGACGGCTCACCCGCGAAGTAGGCCAGCGCGAAGGCGAGAAGCCCGGCCAGCACGCCCGCGACCATGCCGCGGACCAGGATGATTCTGACGGTGGAGGCATGCATGCGCGTATATCTCCGTAATCTCCGTGCTCCGTGATCGCCGTCAGGTCAGTGGCAGGGGAAACCGAGCAGATGACGGCCGTCGTGCACCCACTCGTGCACACCGGAACCGGAGATCACCGACGTCGCGCCCTGTTCGGCGCCGACGAAGTAGAGCAGCACCAGCATCAGGGTGCCGACGAAGACCGCCCACGGCAGAACGGCGCGCAGCGGAAGCGGAGCCGGTACGGCGACGGTGGACGAGGTGGGCGCGACGGCCGCGTTCGCAGACGCTATGGACTGAGCCATGGCAGATCCTCCTTGGGGAACTCGCGTCCCGTTTCATGGAGCTCGAACGACGGCCTTCGGGTCTGACTCACCGGGCCCCCGCCGCATGGCACGCGGCCGGCACCCGGCATACAGTGGCGCGACCGTGCCGGAATCTCACCGGACTTCCGTCTCGCCGTCGTGGATATCGACGTGAAGGTACCGCGAACCGGCAGACGGGCCAAGGGGGCCCTTGCCATGACGATCCGCGTGCTGCTCATCTCACCCGCCATGGGACCGGCCCTGCGCGCGGCCCGCTTCGGCGAGGAACCACCGGAAGTCCGGCGGCCCGAGGCGCCCGGGGACGGCCCCGGGTACGACGGCCCCGCGGACACCCCCGGGAACGCCCCCGGCGCGGTGGGCGACCCCGGGGCCGGGCAGGACAGCGCGGTGGACACCGCCGGGGTACGTCAGACCGAGGCCGTACGGGAGGACTTCCTCCGCGGCGCCCGTACCGCCGCCGTGTACGTCTCGCCCTCGCCCCGCTGCCGTACGACCGCCCGCCTGCTCGGCCTGGACGCGCGGCCGCTGCCCGACCTCGCGCCCTGGGCGATGGGCCGCTGGCGGGGCAGGACCCTCGACGAGGTCGCCGCCGCGGAACCGCGGGCGGTGAGCGCCTGGCTCGCCGACCCCGCCGCCGCGCCGCACGGCGGTGAGTCCCTGCTCGCGCTCCAGGCCCGCGTCGGCCGCTGGCTCGACGCGCTGGGGCAGAACACCCCCCGGGTGGTCGCCGTGGCCGAGCCGGACATCGTCCGCGCCGCCACCGTCCACGCGCTCGGCACGGCCGCCGGAACGTTCTGGCGGTTCGACGTACGGCCGCTCACCGCCACCGAGTTCACCGGACGGGACGGCCGCTGGAACCTGCTCAGCGGCCGTCCGCTCGCCGGCGAAGGCACCGGAGAGGAAATCTGAGAATCAGCCGCGGCCCTTGGCTCGGTCCAGCGCGGCCACCCCCACGGCCGCCAGGCCGACCTGGATGATCAGCTCGATCCAGTCGAAGCCTTTGGTGTCCGCGACGCCGAACGCCGCCGCGATGAACGTACCGACGAGCGCCGCGACGATACCGACGCCGATGGTCCACAGCACCCCGATGCGCTGGCGCCCGGGCACCACGAGCCGGCCGAGCACACCGATGACGATGCCGACGACGACGGCAACGAAAATGCCGGATATCTCCATGTCCCCTCCTCTTCGCCCACTTACTGTCGAAAGTGGTACTCGCCGACCGTGTGCCCGCCCTGCGGACGCCGAATCCTTGCCGCCACCCACAAGGCCCTGAAGACCCGCACGCCCCACCGGGGGCCCGCAGGCCGGCCAGGCCCGCCGAGGCCTACCGCTGCGGCGTCCAGCCCGGGCCGCGCCCCGTCAGCGCCAGCAGCACATCGAACGGAGCGGCGCCCTCCGCCACCGGCTCCCCGGACATCCCCATCCGCCGGGCCGTCGGCGCCAGCGCCCCGAACTCCGCCACCAGCACCCCGACGAGCGCCGCCTCCGGCTCGTACGGCTGGCCCGTCGCCCGCGCCAGGTCCCACGCGTGCACCGTCAGGTCCCTCGGCACCATCGAGCCGACCGTCCTGGCCGGCAGCCCCGTCGCCCCCGACGTGCCCTCCTCGGCACCCGGCGCGCCCCACGCGGCCCTGCGCGCCATGCCCTCGTCGACCGGATCAGGACGGACCCCGCGATCCGGCCCCTCGCCCGCCCCACCGACGAGGCCCGCGCTCGCCGCCGACCTCGGCTACAGCGACCAGGCCCATCCCGTCCGGGACTTCACGGCGACGGTAGGCGTCCCACCCACGGCGTACGCCCGCACCGGGCCCCGGGAAATCCCTGGCCCGCCCGGCCGTGCGGTGACATCCTGACGGCGTGAACGGACCGGAGATCCACATCACCTTCGCCCCCGAACTGCGCCTCTTCGTCCCGGCCGAGCGACGTGAGGGGCGTACCGCCCTGCGCACCGACGGCTCGTCCACCCTCGGCCATGCCGTCGAATCCCTCGGCGTCCCGCTCACCGAGGCGGGGCCGCTCCTGGTCGACGGGCGCGAGGTGCCCTTCTCGCACATCCCGGCCGCGGGCGAGTCCGTGGACGTACGTTCCGTGCCCCGGCCGCAGACCGTGCCCGGCGCGCCCCTGCGCTTCCTCCTCGACGTCCATCTCGGCACCCTCGCGCGCCGGCTGCGGCTGCTGGGCGTCGACGCGGCGTACGAGAGCGAGGACCTGGGCGACCCGGCCCTGGCCACGCTCTCCGCCGCCGAACGCCGGGTGATGCTCTCCCGCGACCGCGGACTGCTGCGCCGCCGCGAGATCTGGGCCGGCGCGTACATCTACAGCGACCGCCCGGACGACCAGCTCAGGGACGTGCTCCAGCGCTTCGCCCCCGCTCTCGCGCCCTGGACCCGCTGCACCGCCTGCAACGGCGCACTGGGCCCGGCGGACAAGGAGTCCGTCCAGGAACAGCTCCAGCACGGCACCCAGCGCGGCTACGACGTCTTCGCCCGCTGCGCGGCCTGCGGCCGGGTCTACTGGCGCGGCGCCCACCACGCCCGCCTGGCCGCGATCGTCGACGACGCGGTGCGCGAGTTCGGCGGCGCGGCGGCGTAACGCCGGCCGGGCCGCCACGTCTGCCGGCCGCCACGTCTGCCGGCCGCCACGCCGGACGGCCGGCTCAGAAGACGTACCGGTCCCCGGTGTCCGGCGCCAGGACGCGATGCCGGTGGTTCTCGGGGTTGAGATCGTCCGCGCCGCCGTTCCACGCGGTGTCGATCCGTACGACGATCTCGTCCCGCGTACCGGACGTCCGCAGGTCGAGCGTCAGCTCGCCGCTCCGCCCGATCGGCCGGAGCCGCCCCGTACGGCACAGGACCGTACGGTCGCCGCCCCACAGACAGGCGGGCGGCAGCGCCCGCCCCTCGGTCACCGGGGCCGAGAAGTCGAGCCGCACGGTCGCGTCGGCCAGCCCGGACGGCCCGTGGTTCTCGGAGCCGAGGAGGACCGCGAGGCGTCCGCCCGACAGCGACACATGCCCGTGATGGGCGAGATCGGCCTCGGGGGCCTCCGCGCTCCGCTCCGGCGCGCTCGCTCCGGCACCCGGAGCCGCGCCCATGACCACCGCCGTGGCGGCCGAGACCAGTACCAGCACCACTTTCCGCAGGACACCCATGCACGGAAGATAGTGATCATCACACTGTCCTCCGGGCCACGCGCCCGCCCGGCACGCCCACATCACCCGCATGGCAGGACGACCGCGTGCCCGTGCCCGTACTCCACTCCGCCGCCCGCTTCGTCCGGGCCCCCGACCCCTCCGGCCGCGCCCCGCCTATCCTGGCCGGACCGGAGTCGATCACACGCGCGAGGAGTTACGTCATGAGCGCCACGGGGACCCCCATCGCCGTCATCACCGGAGCGAGCAGCGGCATCGGCGCCGCCACCGCCCGGCACCTCGCCGCCGCGGGCCACCACGTCGTCGTCACGGCCCGCCGCAAGGACCGGATCGAGGCGCTCGCCGCGGAACTGACCGCCGCGGGCCACCTGGCCACCGCGTACGCCCTCGACGTCACCGACCGCGCGGCGGTCGACGCCTTCGCCGCCGAACTGGACCGCTTCCCCTCCGTGAACGTCCTGGTCAACAACGCGGGCGGGGCACTCGGCGCCGATCCCGTCGCCACCGGCGACCCGGCGGACTGGCGGCAGATGTACGAGACGAACGTCATCGGCACCCTCCACGTCACCCAGGCGCTGCTCCCCGCGCTCACCGCGAGCGGCGACGGCACGGTCGTCGTCCTCTCCTCCACGGCCGGCCACGGCACATACGAGGGCGGCGCGGGCTACGTCGCCGCCAAGCACGGCGCCCATGTCCTCGCCGAAACGCTCCGCCTGGAGATCGTCGGCACCCCGGTCCGCGTGATCGAGATCGCCCCCGGCATGGTCAGGACCGAGGAGTTCGCCTCCACCCGCTTCCGCGGCGACGAGGAGAAGGCGGCCAAGGTCTACGAGGGTGTCGCGGAACCCCTCACCGCCGACGACGTGGCCGACACGATCACCTGGGCGATCACCCGCCCGAGCCATGTCAACGTCGACCTCCTGCTTCTGCGCCCGCGCGCCCAGGCGTCCAACACGAAGGTCCACCGCGAGGTGTGATCAAGGTTTCTCCGGCCGGGACGACGGACCCGGCCGGAGGACCCCCACCACGTTCGGCCACCGCACAGCCCTCGCTGTCCTCTCACCCGCTCCCCGCCGCTTTCAAACCGCTTTCAAACCGCTCTCAAAGCCCTCAAACCGCCCTCAACCCTTGACGCACACGACCTGCTTCAGCTTCGCTACGACCTCCACGAGATCCCGCTGCTGATCGATGACCTGCTCGATCGGCTTGTACGCCGCCGGGATCTCGTCCACGACACCGGAGTCCTTCCGGCACTCCACACCCCGTGTCTGCTCCTCCAGGTCCTGGGTCGAGAACCGCCGCTTCGCCGCGTTACGGCTCATCCGCCGGCCCGCCCCGTGCGAGGCCGAGTTGAACGACGCCGCGTTCCCGAGCCCCTTCACGATGTACGAACCCGTGCCCATGGAGCCCGGGATGATCCCGAAGTCTCCGCTCCCCGCCCGGATCGCGCCCTTCCGGGTGACCAGCAGGTCCATGCCCTCGTACCGCTCCTCCGCCACGTAGTTGTGGTGGCAGGAGATCACCGGGTCGAAGGCCACCCGGGCCTTCTTGAACTCCTTGCGGACCACGTCCTGGAAGAGCCCCATCATGATCGCCCGGTTGTACTTCGCGTACTCCTGCGCCCAGAAGAGATCGTTCCGGTACGCCGCCATCTGCGGGGTGTCCGCGATGAAGACGGCGAGATCCCGGTCGATCAGCCCCTGGTTGTGCGGCAACTTCTGTGCCGTGCCGATGTGGTGGTCGGCCAGTTCCTTGCCGATGTTCCGGGATCCGGAGTGCAGCATCAGCCAGACCGCGCCCACCTCATCGAGACAGAACTCGATAAAATGATTACCTGATCCGAGCGTTCCCATCTGCTTCACCGCACGGTCCTCACGGAACTTGACCGCGTCGGCGACGCCCCCGAACCGCTCCCAGAAGTCCCCCCACCCCGCCGTCGGGAATCCGTGCAGCCGCCCCGGGTCCACCGGGTCGTCGTGCATCCCCCGGCCCACCGGGATGGCCTGTTCGATCTTGGAGCGCAGCCGGGAGAGATCGCCCGGCAGGTCGTTCGCCGTCAGGGACGTCTTCACCGCCGACATACCGCAGCCGATGTCCACACCCACCGCCGCCGGGCAGACCGCGCCGTGCATCGCGATCACCGAGCCGACCGTGGCGCCCTTCCCGTAATGCACGTCCGGCATCACGGCGAGGCCCTTGATCCAGGGCAGGGTGGCGACATTGCGAAGCTGCTGCATCGCGCCGTCCTCGACCGTCGCCGGATCGGCCCACATCCGGATGGGTACCTTCGCGCCCGGCACTTCTACGTACGACATGTTTCCTCAATTCCCCCGAAAGTCTGGATAACGCAAAAACCGGAGCCAAGGCAGCCATAGAGGACGGCCGACCAGCGTCGACGGCATCGCGTGCGATAGACATTGTGTCCATCGACCGTCATCCGGCGGCAAGCAGTTTTGGCGAGAAGGGAGCCCGGGACCGTGCAGCTCAAGGCGCGACGCGCGTACGTACCCGGCCTGGCGGCGCTCCTCGTGGCGGCCGTCGCCGGCTGTACGGCCGGCAGCGGCGACGACGCCTCGGCCGGCGACTCCAAGCCCGGCGAGACCACCACCGCGACCGCGGCGCAGCCCGGCAAGTACCGGACGCTGCGCGAGGCGTGCGGCGCCGTGCCACGCGCCACGCTCAAGGACCTGCTGCCGGGCACCGCCTCGCTCCCCGAGGACCAGCAGGAGAAGGCGTACCAGGGCACGGCAGCCGTGACATACGACACGGACCGCCGGGTGGGCTGTAGCTGGAAGGCCGACTCGCCCGCCGCCTCGAACCAGCTCGTGATCGACTTCGAGCGCGTCGTGTCGTACGACCCGGCTGTGAGCGACGACACCCGTGCGCAGGAGGTCTACGCGACGAAGGAGACAGGCGCGCACCTCGCCCCCTCCACCTCCGGCTCCTCCTCTTCCTCCTCTTCTTCCTCTTCTTCCTCCGGCGCGTCGGGATCACCCGGCTCCCCCGGCGCGTCCGACTCCGCCGCGGCGCCCGGGCCCCAGACGGTCTCCCCCTCCGCGACGTCCTCGGGGGCGCCCTCCTCGTCCGTGTCCTCGACCGAGGGCCTCGAACCCCGCGTCCTCGACGATCTCGGCGACGCCGCCTTCCTCGACGACGTCCTCGCGCGCTCCGGTTCGGCCGCCCAGCACCGCACGGTGAGCGTGGTGTTCCGCACATCGAACGTGATCGTGACCGTCCGGTACACCGAGCAGCCGGCCCTCTCCACCGAGGTCCCCGACAGCAAGGAACTCCAGGACAAGGCGCGGGGGCTGGCCCGTACGCTCGTCGACCAGCTCAACGAATAGGGGCCGCCTCGGCCCCCGGGCACGACCGTACGGGGCCCCGCCGCCCGGTGGCCGGAGTCTGGCTCCGGGCCCCGCGGGGCGGGCTCGCCGGTTACCGTGGCCGCTCGGACCTCCGTGGCGTACGTGCCCTCCGTGGCGTACGCGTACGACGGGCCGGCGAAGCCGCACGAAAACGTACGAGACATCACGAGACCCCACGCGACCGAGACCGCACGCGACCGACTCAAGGAATCCTGAAGGAACCATGCACCGATCAGCCTCGCGACTCACCCGCATACTCGCCTGCGCAGCCGTTCCGGTGATGCTCGCCGTCGCCGGGTGCTCGTCCGACTCCGACGGCAAGAGCGACGCGGACGGCTCCACCACCCCCACCCGCGCCCAGTCCCCCACCGTCGCGCCCGCGAAGTTCAGCGCGCTGCCCGACGCGTGCAAGACGGTCAGCGGCAAGACGGTCGACTCGTTGGTCCCGAAGGCCAAGGTCAAGGGCGGCACGGAGGGCAAGTCCAGCGACATCGCCACGCGCGGGAGCTGCTCCTGGAACGGCCTGGACGACAAGGGCGTCAAGGGGTCCCAGTACCGCTGGCTCGACATCTCCCTCATGCGGTACGACTCCGACACGACGCTCGGCAGCGGCGCCAAGCGGGCCGGCGAGTACTACACGAAGGAACTCGCGGGCGCCCAGGGCACCGAGACCGCCAAGGACGTCAAGACGGCTCCCGGAACCGGCATCGGTAACGAGGCGAGCACAATCACGTACACGCTGAAGAAGTCCGACGCCACCTTCTCGTACGTGACCGTCGTGGCCCGTACGGAGAACGTCGTCATCACCCTCACCTACAACGGCACGGGCTACGCGGGCGCCAAGTCTCCCAGCCCCGCCGATCTGTCGAAGGACGCGGTCAGCGCCGCGAAGGAGGCCGTGGCGGCCGTCTCCGGCGGCGCCGGCGGGTCCGACAGCTCCGGTGGCACCGGCGGCGCCGACTCCTCACCGAGCAAGTCTCCCGGCAAGCCCGAGTCGTCCGGCGCGCCCGTGGACTCCGACTCCAAGGCAAAGTCCGAGTAAACGCGATCCCGGTCACGGACCGCCCCTTTTCTTCCTCTTTGCCCGGAACGCGGCCCTCTTCGGAGGGCCGCTCCCGGCTCCCCGCGCCACGTCATCCGCACACATGTGCCAGGCTGTGCCCGCCAGATGACGTCAGGACGTCATGTACCTGATGTACCTGATGCCGAAAACGGGAGGGGATCGCGGGTGGCCGCGATGGAGCTGACACGTACGCACCGGATACTCATCGGGGTCGTGGTCACGGGAGCGGTGATCATCGCCGCGATCGGTTTCGCGGGCTCCTACGCCGCCGTACGCGAACTCGCCGAGCTGAAGGGCTTCGGGAATTTCTCGCTGGTCTTCCCGATCGGTATCGACGCGGGCATCTGCGTCCTGCTCGCGCTCGACCTGCTCCTGACCTGGATGCGGATCCCCTTCCCGCTGCTGCGCCAGTCGGCCTGGCTGCTGACGGCCGCGACCATCGCCTTCAACGGCGCGGCGGCCTGGCCGGACCCGCTCGGCGTCGGGATGCACGCGGTCATCCCGCTGCTCTTCATCGTCTCGGTCGAGGCGGCGCGCCACGCTGTGGGCCGGATCGCGGACATCACCGCCGACAAGCACATGGAGGGCGTACGGCTGACGCGCTGGCTGCTCTCGCCGGTCCCCACGTTCATGCTGTGGCGCCGGATGAAGCTGTGGGAGCTGCGCTCGTACGAGCAGGTCATCAAGCTCGAACAGGACCGGCTCATCTACCAGTCGCGCCTCCAGGCCCGGTTCGGCCGCAACTGGAAGCGCAAGGCGCCGATCGAGGCGCTGATGCCGCTGCGGCTCGCGAAGTACGGCGTACCGCTCGCCGACACGGCCCCCTCGGGGCTGGCCGCGGCCGGCATCGAACCGGTACTGCTGCCACCGGCGCCCACCCCCGAGCCCGCGCCGAAGCCCGCACTGGCCGAACTCCCGCAGGGCCAGGGCCAGGGCCAGCCGCACGAGCCGGACCAGGAGCAGCGGGAGATACCGGCGGCCGAACCGGCGCGCCTCCAGAAGCAACCGCAGACGGAACAGCAGGAGCAGCAGGAGCAGGAGGGGCAGCAGGGGCAGCACGACCAGCAGCCTCAGCAGCAACTCCCGCAGCAGACACAGCAGACACAGCAGACACAGCAAGTTCAAAACCCCCAGCAGCCCCAGCGGCAGACTCCCGAGCCCACACAGGTGAGCCCCTGGTTCGCGGCGCCGCAGGTGCCGGAGGGCGCGTACGAGGGCGCGTACAACCCCACGTACGTCGAGGGACTTGAGCCGACCCCGGTGATGGTCCCCTCAGGCCCCGAAGGCACCCCCGACGGCGGCCCCACCCCCGCGCCCGGCCGCAACCGCCGTCCCCTGGGCGGCATTCCGGGCCAGGCGTCGCAGTCGCAGTACGCCGAGCCCCAGCCGCAGGACCAGAGCCAGGCCAGGCCCGAGGAGGCGGCCGAGGACCAGCCCGTCTCCGGTCTGCCCGACGACATCACCCGCGAGGAGGCCTACTTCAGCGCCTTCCGCAAGTACGTCAACGAGTACGGCGGCTTCCCCAACGCCCGCCAGTTCGGCATCTACTTGATGGACCTGTACGGCATCACGGGACGCGGCGGCAACCCGCTGAGCGAGAACTCCCTCAAGCCCTATCTCAAGGACTTCGGCTCCCGCTACCAGTCGGAGCTGGACAACAACGAGTACATCGCCTGATCACCCCGCTGATCACCCCGTGAGGGGGGTCTGCCCGTCCCGGACAGGCAGACCCCCCTCACGCGTATCCCGCTTCCGGCTTCCCGCCTCTCGCTTCCCGCCTCTCGCTCAGGCGCCGAGCAGCTTCCGTACCCGGTCCGCCCCCACGGCAAGCAGCAGCGTGGGCAGCCGCGGCCCGGTCTCCCGGCTCACCAGCAGCCGGTACAGCAGCGCGAAGAACGACCGCTGGGCGACCTTCAGCTCGGGCGTGGGCTTGGCGTCCGGCTCCAGGCCCGCCATCACCTTCGGCACGCCGTAGACGAGCGTCGTCAGCCCGTCCAGCGACCAGTGGCTGTCCAGCCCTTCGAGCAGCCGCCGCAGCGACTCGCGCCCCTCCTCGTCGAGGGAGCCCAGCAGCTCCTCGTCCGGCTCGGCGCGCACGATCGTGCGCGCCTCGGCGGGCACCTGGCTCGTGATCCAGTTCTCCGCGCGGTCGAGGCGCGGGCGCGCCTCCGCCAGCGTGGACAGCGGGTGCTCCGGGTCCAGCTCGCTCAGGATCCGCAGGGTCTGCTCCTCGGCACCGGCCGTGATGTCCACGACCGAGGCGAGCGTCCGGTACGGCAGCGGGCGCGGCGTGCGCGGCAGCTCACCGGCGGCCGTGGTCGTCGCCCGGGTGTACGCGGCGGCGTCGGCCGGCAGGACGGAGCCGTCGGCGACCTTGCGCTCCAGCGCGTCCCACTCGTCGTACAGCCGCTGGATCTCCTGGTCGAAGGCGATCTTGAACGACTGGTTCGGCCGGCGGCGCGCGTACAGCCAGCGCAGCAGCGGCGCCTCCATGATCTTCAGCGCGTCGGCCGGGGTGGGCACGCCGCCCTTGCTGGACGACATCTTCGCCATCCCGGAGATGCCCACGAAGGCGTACATCGGGCCGATCGGCTGCACCCCGTCGAAGATCTCGCGCACGATCTGACCGCCGACGACGAACGAGGACCCGGGCGAGGAGTGGTCGACACCGGACGGCTCGAAGACCACGCCCTCGTACGCCCAGCGCATCGGCCAGTCGACCTTCCAGACCAGCTTGCCGCGGTTGAACTCGCTGAGCGCGACCGTCTCGGAGAAGCCGCACTCCGCGCAGGTGTACGTCAGCTCCGTCGTCGCGTCGTCGTACGCGGTGACGGTCGTCAGGTCCTTGCCGCAGCCGCCGCAGTAGGGCTTGTACGGGAAGTACCCGGCCGAGCCGCCGCTGCCGTCGTCCTCGGCGGCGGCGCCGGAGCCCTCGGCGGCCTCCAGCTCGGCCTCCTCGGCCTTCTTCTGCCCCTGCTTCTTGCCTCCGCCCGGCGTCTTCGCCTTGTCCTTCGTCCGATACCGGTCGAGGATCGCGTCGATGTCCGCGCGGTGCTTCATCGCGTGCAGGATCTGCTCGCGGTACACCCCGGAGGTGTACTGCTCGGTCTGGCTGATCCCGTCGTACGCGACCCCCAGCTCGGCCAGCGCGTCGGTCATCGCGGCCTTGAAGTGCTCGGCCCAGTTCGGATACGCCGACCCGGCCGGGGCGGGCACCGAGGTCAGGGGCTTGCCGATGTGCTCGGCCCAGGACGCGTCCGTACCGGGAACGCCCGCCGGAACCTTGCGGTAGCGGTCGTAGTCGTCCCAGGAGATCAGGTGCCTGACCTCGTACCCCCGCCGGCGGATCTCGTCCGCGACGAAGTGCGGGGTCATGACCTCGCGGAGGTTCCCCAGGTGGATCGGGCCCGAGGGGGAGAGGCCGGACGCGACGACCACGACCGGTTTCGTGCCCGGCGCACGTCGCTCCGCCTCGGCGATGACATCATCCGCGAAACGGGAGACCCAGTCGGTCTCGGTGCTCTGAGCCACGATCGGCACGTCCTTCTTCTTTCCTCATACGCTCGAACGATCTCGTACGCCCGGCGAACCCGGCGTCGGCCACTAACCTGGCGTTCGCCATTCTCCCAGGTACCACCGACAGAGCGAAAATGGCTTGTTGCCCCATGGGATACTGGGAGGACTTTCTTACGGAAAGCACGCCTCCCCCGATCCCCGACAGGAACGGCACCCAGCCCATGGCCCCGGTCACCTCCCTCGCCTCGACCGTCGATCAGCGCATCGCGGACGCCCTCTCGGCTGCCCTGCCGGAGGCCGGTTCCGCGGATCCGTTGCTGCGACGGAGCGACCGGGCCGACTACCAGGCCAACGGCATCCTGGCGCTCGCGAAGAAGCTCAAGGGCAACCCCAGAGAGCTGGCGACGCGGGTCGTCTCGGCGCTCACGGCGCCCGGCCTGATCGAGGAGATCGAAGTCTCGGGCCCCGGCTTCCTCAACATCACCGTCGCGGACCGGGCGATCATCGAGACCCTGGCCGCCCGCGCGGCGGACGACCGGCTCGGCGTCCCGTACGCGGAGCGGACCGGTACGACGGTGGTCGACTACGCGCAGCCGAACGTGGCGAAGGAGATGCACGTCGGGCATCTGCGCTCGGCGGTGATCGGCGCGGCGATGGTCGAGATCCTGGAGTTCACGGGCGAGCGGGTGGTACGGCGCCACCACATCGGTGACTGGGGCACCCAGTTCGGCATGCTCATCCAGTACTTGATCGAGCACCCGCACGAGCTGGACCACAACGCCGACACCTCCGTCGCCGCCGGCACCTCCAGCACCTCCGTCGTCTCCGACACCTCCGACACCTCCGACACCTCCGTCGTCTCCGTCGAGGACGGCGAGACGGCGATGACCAACCTGAACCGCCTCTACAAGGCGTCGCGGGCGCTCTTCGACTCCGACGAGGAGTTCAAGGCGCGCTCCAGGGACCGGGTGGTGGACCTTCAGGCCGGGGACAAGGAGACGCTGGCCCTCTGGCAGCGCTTCGTCGACGAGTCGAAGATCTACTTCTACTCGGTCTTCGACCAGCTCGACATGGAGATCCGGGACCCCGACATCGTCGGCGAGTCCGGTTACAACGACATGCTGGAGGAGACCTGCCGGCTCCTGGAGGAGTCCGGGGTCGCGGTCCGCTCGGAGGGCGCGCTGTGCGTCTTCTTCGACGACGTGAAGGGCCCGGACGGCAACCAGGTCCCCCTGATCGTCAAGAAGACGAACGGCGGCTACGGCTACGCGGCCACCGACCTCTCCGCGATCCGCGACCGGGTGGGGAACCTGAACGCGTCGACCCTGCTGTACGTGGTGGACGCACGCCAGTCGCTGCACTTCAAGATGGTCTTCGAGACGGCCCGCCGGGCCGGCTGGCTGAACGACGAGGTCAAGGCGGTCCAGCTCGCCTTCGGTACGGTCCTGGGCAAGGACGGCAAGCCGTTCAAGACCCGTGAGGGCGAGACGGTACGGCTGGTGGACCTGCTGGGCGAGGCGGTCGAGCGGGCGACGGCGGTCGTCCGGGAGAAGTCCGAGAAGATCGGCCTCTCGGAGGACGAGATCGTCACGAACGGCAAGCAGGTCGGCATCGGCGCGGTGAAGTACGCCGACCTGTCGACCTCGGCTGCCCGGGACTACAAGTTCGACCTGGACCAGATGGTCTCGCTCAACGGCGACACGTCCGTCTACATCCAGTACGCGCACGCCCGCATCCGCTCCATCCTCCGCAAGGCGGGCGACACGTCCCCCCTGGCCCACCCGGAACTCTCCCTGGCCCCGGCGGAGCGCGCGCTCGGCCTGCACGTGGACCAGTTCGGCGAGGTCCTGGCGGAGGTGGCGTCGTCGTACGAGCCGCACAAGCTGGCCGCGTACCTGTACCAGCTCTCGTCGCTCTTCACGACGTTCTACGACCAGTGCCACGTCCTGAGCGACGACAACCCGCGCGACCTGGTGGAGAACCGCCTCTTCCTCTGCGCGATCACGGCCCGCACCCTCAAGCAGGGCCTGGCGCTCCTGGGCATCAAGGCCCCTGAGCGCCTGTAGCGCCCCTTCTTCGCTACCGTGCGCGACCGCTGGCCGGTAGCGAGCCCCTGCGTGAAGGAGAAGCCTGATGGCCGATTCCCGCGGCGGCAAACCCGACAGGGCGAAGCATCCGGAGACGCCGAAGCGGTGAGCGGAGAAGGCTCTCCGGCGGCCCCCGCCGACCGGTTGGCCGGAGCGGGGCACCTCACGCCCCCGTGGCGTGACACCTTCGGATCCAGACGCGGTCGGGGAGGAACCGCGCACGGTCGACCCGGGCGACGACGACCAGGCCCTCGTCACCCACGTCGAGGACGTCCACGCCCAGGCCGACGCGGACGAGACGGACGGTAGCGGGACGGACGGCGGCGGGACGGCGCGCGTCCCGTGCAGCTCGGCGAGCATGCCGCGCATCGTGGCGCTCATGCTCGACGCGCTCGACGTCTCGGACGGCATGGCCGTACTGGAGATCGGCACAGGCACCGGCACCGGCACCGGCTACAACGCGCCGCTCCTCTGCGACCGGCTCGGCGACCGCAGGGTGGTCTCCGTGGAGGTTCTCCGTGGAGGTGGACCCCCGTATCGCGGACGCGGCACGGGCGAACCTGAAGAGCGCCGGGCACGCGCCACCGCGAGCGGCCCGGTCATCGGTGACTCCGCCTTCATGTGGAACAGGGGCGAGACGCCCCACCGCGGCGTGATGGCCACCGTACGGGCACGGCCCAGGCACGCCACGCCGACGACCACCGGCCTCGACCAGCGCTCCGTCTTCGGCGACGAGGACGCCACGTCCGCCGCCGGTCTCCTCGTCCCGCACTGCCGCTACAGCGTCGGCCACGGCCCGGGCGGCGAGTTCACACTCTGGCTGGCCGACCGCTCCACCCGCTCCTGGGCAAGCGTCGACCACGCCCCCGGCGCGGACACCCGTCCCCTCCAGCAGCACGGGCCCCGCGCGGTGTGGAGCGAGGTGGAGGCGGCGTACGCCTGGTGGCAACGCGCCGGATCGCCGGCCCGCACGCGCTACTGCCTCGCCGTCACCCCCACCGGACAGCACCTCTGGCTCGACACCCCCGACCATGCTGTCGGGGTGGGCCGGGGGTGCGTGGTGTCGGGCGGGCCGCCCCCTCCCTGGTCCGATGGTCGCGGTTCCGGGGTGGCGGGCCGGTTGGCCCTGCGGGGCGCGCGGCAGTGGAGTGGGGTGGTGACGCGTTTCGTCAAGCGTCCGCCGACCGGATGGGGGTTGGGCTTCATGCCCCGCTGGTCACTGTCGGGTGGTGGGTGCGGGTTCGGGCGGTGGCCTGTCGGGGTGGGCCGGGGGTGTGTGGTGTCGGGCGGGCCGCCCCCTCCCTGATCCGATGATCGCGGCTCCAGGGTGCGCGTCAAGGGCGCTCCTGCGTCGCGTCGGCTTCGCCGATGTCGCTGCGCTCCACCCTTGACCCGCACCCTTGCGCCGCTGGGAGAGCTTTTTCGGGAGGGGGCGGGGGGAAGGGTCCACTGGGGAACTGCTCTGTTCCGTCGGTGGGTTGCAGTCTGCCGGGTCGGTTCGCCCTGCGGGGCACGCGGCAGTGGAGTGGGGCGGTGACGGCTTTCGTCAAGCGTCTGCCCACCGGATGTTGGTTGAGGCTCATGCCCCGCTGGTCACTGTCCGGTGTTGGCTGCGGGTTCGGGCGGTGCCTGTCTGGGCGGGCCCGACTCGGCGGAGCAGGGTGCGGTGCGGTGTCCGGGGGCCGAGGCCAGGGGCACCCCCTCCCCAGAGCACGCCCTGCGCCCTATCCACCCCTTTTGTGGGCATTCGCTTGCCTGCTGTTCCCTTGCTCTGGACCGAAAGCTCCCCTATCCGGGACTCTCGGTCCACGCACCCCCCTCCGAGCACCACCCCCGCCCCACATGCCACACCCGCCCCAAAGTCACCTGGCCCCTCCACCCACGGCGAGTGACCAGCGGGGCATGAGCCCCGGCGCACATGCGGTGGGGAGCCGCTTGACGAAAGCCGGGCCACCCCACTCCACTGCCGCGTGCCCCGCAGGGCGAACCGACCCGGCGGCCTGCAACCCACCTGCGGAACAGAGCAGTTCCCCAGTGGACCCTTCCCCCCGCCCCCTCCCCCCTGCCTTTCCAGCGGTGCAGGGACGGGAGTCAAGGGTGGAGCGCAGCGACATCGGCGAAGCCGACGCGACGGTAGGAGCGCCCTTGACGCCCGGCCCGGAACCGCGACCATCGGATCAGGGAGGGGGCGGACCGCCCGCCACCACACACCCCCGGCCCACCCCGACAGGCCACCGCCCGAACCCGCACCGGATCACGGGACGCCGACCGCCCTCAGTCCGAGGGCAGCAGCGCGGGAGGCGGCGCCTCATCGACCGCTGCGCGTTCCGCTTTCCGCCGTACAGCGAACTCGCACCACACCACCTTTCCGGGCTTCCTGTCACTCACCCCCCACTGGTCCGCAAACGCCGCCACGAGCAGCAGACCGCGCCCGCCCTCTCCGTCCCCCGCGTCCACGATCTCCGGCACGCCCGACCCGCTGTCGTGCACCTCGGCACGGAGTACGTCGCCGTCGTACCGCAGGAAGAGCCGGAACCCCCGGCCGGGCGGAACGCCGTGCAACAGGGCGTTGGTTGAAAGTTCGCTCACGCAGAGCAATACGTCCTCGAAGCGGAACCCTTCGGTCAGGCCCCAGTCGACCAAGGCCCAGTGGGTGAACTTCCTGGCTGCGGGGATGGACCGCCGGTCACGGCGGAAGAACCGCTCCCTCATCACAAAATGGCGAGTTGTCGCATTCACGAACCGAATGTCGCCCAGCGTGACTACCCTGGCACAGTAAGCAAGCTCGTACGGATCGTTTGTACGGGATCACGTGGGTCAAGCTCGGGCCGGCATGGGGAGTTGGATCGGCATGAACAGCAGGAAACGTCCCAACAGGAAGAACGCCTCCGCGATGAAGATGCTGGGCGCCCAGGTGGCGGCTTTCCGCAGGGCGGCGGGATACACACAGCGCTCGCTCGCCGACCGCATCGTTGCGGATGAGGAGACCATCGCGTCGATCGAACAGGGACGACGATCGCTGAAGGAAGATCTGGCCGGGATCTTGGACGAACTACTCGATACCAAGGGGGCGTTGTCAGTAGGTCTCGCCCACTTGCCCGAGATCGACCGGTTCCCTCTGTGGGCCGAACAATTTCTGGACCACGAACGCGAGGCCATCGCCCTGTCCTTGTACGCGAACCAGGTGCTGCCTGGCCTGCTCCAGACCAAAGAGTACGCGCGGGAAGTCTTCCGTAACCGTGTACCAACGTTCGACACGGACGAAGTCGAGATCAAAACCGCTGCCCGTATGGACCGTCAAGAGATCCTTCACCGCAAGGTTCCTCCGACCATCAGCTACGTGATCTGGGAACCAGTACTCCGCTTTCCCATCGGAGGGCAAGACGTCTATACCGAGCAACTGCGCCACCTGCGCACCTATGCCGAACTCCCTGGGCTAGCCACAATACCGGTGTTTTAGGGCTTCGTCCGTGGGGTTGGGGCTGTTTTGGTGGGCTTGACGAGGGTGACGACGGGGCTGTCCGGGCGAGGCGGGTTG
>NZ_JBIWFO010000033.1:0-55990 GCF_044763125.1 Streptomyces sp. NPDC096310
GGCGCGGGGCCCACCACGGTGTTCGCCGGCTCCCGGGCGGCGGGGGCGGGGGGGGGGGGGGGGGGGGGCGGGCGGGGGGGGCCCCCCCCGCCGCCGTATCCGGACGTCCGGGAAACCGGCGGAGGACCGCCCCCTCGCACTTTGGCGGTTTCCAGGGGGCGGGCCTCCGCCTTGAGCGGTAGGGGCCGGGAGCCGTGCCCGTACGGTCGCGTACGGGCACGGCTCCCGGCCCGCGCCATGCCGTACGCGTCAGTGAGCCACCGGCACATACGCGGCGAGCGCCGCGGCCAGTTCCTCGTGGACCCGGGCCTTGAGCAGCGTGCCCTCCGGAGTGTGCTCCTCGGACAGCACCTCGCCCTCGGCGTGCACCCGCGAGACCAGGGCGCCCTGCGTGTACGGCAGCAGCACCTCGACCTCGACCTGGGGGCGGGGCAGCTCCGCGTCGATCAGCGCGAGCAGTTCCGCGACGCCCTCGCCCGTCCGCGCGGAGACCGCGATCGCGTCGCGCTCCGTGCGCAGCAGCCGCTGGAGGACCAGCGGATCGGCAGCGTCCGCCTTGTTGATCACGACGATCTCGCGTACGTCGACCGCGCCGACCTCGCGGATCACCTCGCGTACGGCGGCGAGCTGCTCCTCCGGCACGGGGTGCGAGCCGTCCACCACGTGCAGGATCAGGTCGGAGTCCCCGACCTCCTCCATCGTGGAACGGAACGCCTCGACCAGGTGGTGCGGCAGATGGCGGACGAAGCCGACCGTGTCGGCCAGGGTGTAGAGCCGGCCGCTCGGGGTCTCGGCCCGCCGTACGGTCGGGTCGAGGGTGGCGAACAGCGCGTTCTCCACCAGGACGCCCGCGCCGGTGAGCCGGTTGAGCAGGGACGACTTGCCCGCGTTGGTGTATCCGGCGATGGCCACCGAGGGCACCTTGTTGCGGCGGCGCTCCTGGCGCTTGATCTCACGGCCGGTCTTCATCTCCGCGATCTCCCGGCGCATCTTCGCCATCTTCTCGCGGATCCGCCGCCGGTCCGTCTCGATCTTGGTCTCACCGGGGCCGCGGGTGGCCATCCCGCCACCGCCGCCGCCACCCATCTGCCGGGAGAGCGACTGGCCCCAGCCGCGCAGCCTCGGCAGCATGTACTGCATCTGGGCGAGCGCGACCTGCGCCTTGCCCTCACGGGACTTGGCGTGCTGGGCGAAGATGTCCAGAATCAGGGCCGTACGGTCGACGACCTTGACCTTGACGACGTCTTCGAGGTGGATGAGCTGGCCGGGGCTCAGCTCACCGTCACAGACGACGGTGTCGGCGCCGCTCTCCTCCACGATGTCCCGCAGCTCCTGGGCCTTGCCGGAGCCGATGTACGTCGCGGAGTCGGGCTTGTCCCGGCGCTGGAACACCCCGTCGAGCACCAGCGCGCCCGCCGTCTCGGCGAGGGCGGCCAGCTCCGCGAGGGAGTTCTCGGCGTCCTGGAGGGTCCCCGAGGTCCAGACACCGACCAGGACGACGCGCTCCAGACGCAGCTGGCGGTACTCGACCTCGGTGACGTCTTCGAGCTCCGTGGAGAGGCCCACCACACGCCGCAGCGCGGCCCGCTCCGAGCGGTCGAGCTGGTCGCCGTCCCGCTCTCCGTCGATCTCGTGGCTCCAGGCGACGTCCTCTTCCATCAGGGCATCGGCCCGAAGGCTTTCCGTGCGGGTGTCCGCGAAGTTCTGCGTGTCCTGGGAAGGGGAGGAAGAGGAGGTCATTGGATCCTTACGTCGAAAGAGAGTCCGTTACGTCAGTCACAACGCGTGACGGCCGGGATTGATTCCCGGCCGCGTCGCCGACTCGTCGATGGTGGCACGGTTCCGCCCGGCCGTCACTCCGGTTTCGCGGGTCTTCCCGGCCGTGGGCGGGTCGCTGCGCCAGTCGGCGTGGCCGGGCATCGGCGGGGTGGTCCGCCCGTACAGCCACGCCATGAAGAACGCGGACAGGTCACGCCCCGCGACCCCGGACGCCAACTCGGTGAAGTCCGCCGTGGTCGCCGTGGCGTCCCGGTGGAGACGTACCCAGTCGCGCTCCAGCCGCCCGAAGGCGTCCTCCCCGATCTCCTGGCGCAGCGCGTACAGGACGAGGGCGCTGCCGTCGTAGACGACCGGCCGGAAGAGGCTGATCTGATCCCCCGGCGTCGGCGGCTTCGGGGCCGCGGGCGGGCCACCGGCCGCACGCCAGCCGTCGGAGCGCCGGTAGGCGTCCCGCATCCGGGTCTCCAGCGCCTTGCCGCCGTGCTCCTGCGCGTAGCGGGCCTCGTACCAGGTGGCGTGTCCCTCGTTGAGCCAGAGATCCGACCAGGTATGCGGGCTGACGCTGTCCCCGAACCACTGGTGGGCCAGTTCGTGGACCATGACCGAGTCGACGTACCACTCGGAGAAGGCGGAGCCGGTGAACAGGGAGCGTTCGAAGAGCGAGAGAGTCTGCGTCTCCAGTTCGAAGCCGGTGTCGGCGCCGGCGATCAGCAGACCGTACGTCTCGAAGGGGTACGCCCCGACCTGCTGCTCCATCCACCGGATCTGGTCGGGAGTCTTCCTGAGCCAGGGCTCCAGCACGTCGCGGTCGGCGGCGGGCACCACGTCGCGTACGGGGAGGCCGCCGGGGCCCTCACGGCGCAGCACGGCCGAGTCCCCGATGGAGACCTGCGCCAGCTCCGTCGCCATGGGGTGCTGGGTGCGGTAGACGAAGGTGGTGTGGGCGCCCTGGCGCGTCTTCCCCACGGGGAGGCCGTTGGCGACCGCCGTCAGCCGCTCGGGGACGGTGATCCGGAAGGTGAAGTACGCCTTGTCGGCGGGATGGTCGTTGCCGGGGAAGACACGGTGCCCGGCGTCGGCCTGGTTGGCCATCGCCAGCCCGTCGGTGGTCCGTACCCAGCCGCCGCCCTCGCCGGCCGGGTCACTGGTGTGGTGGACGGTGATCCTCATCCGCTCGCCCTCGTCGACCTCCTCGGCCGGCGTGATCACCAGGTCCTCCCCGGCCGTCGCGAACTCCGCCGCCGCCCCGTCGACCTCGACGGAGCGGACCTCGCCGTGGGTGAAGTCGAGGTTGACGCGGTCCAGGCGCTGGGTCGCCCTCGCGTCGATCCTGGTGATCGCGTCCAGGGGCTTGTCGTGGTCGCCGCCGTAGGTGAGGGCGAGATCGTACGCGAGGACGTCGTACCCGGGGTTGCCCAGATACGGGAAGAGCGGATCGCCGATGCCGAGCGGCTCGGGCGGGGGCAGCGTCGCTGCGACGAGGGTGGCCGAGGCCGCGGCCAGCAGAGCGGCGCGCAGGCGGCGGGAGAGGGACAGCGTTGACAGCATGGACCACGGCTATCAGCGGCCGCCCGGCGCGCGGTGACGGCGCGCACCGCTCCCACCCGAAAGGGGCAGCTCGCGGGCGGGTACCGCCGCCGGATGCCCCGTCACACGAAGTTGACGGCGGGTGAGTTCCTGGAGACGTCCGGAGCGCCGGCGGCGCCCGCCGTGGACGTACGTCGCGGGGACGTACGGTCACGGCGGGCGCTTTCGTCCGGCCTCGCGCGGCTCAGGCGGTCGCCGGGTGCTGGGCGCGGCTGACGTCGTACACGCCCGGTACGTCGCGCATGGCGCGCATCAGGCCGGGCAGGCCCGCCGCGTCCGGCAGCTCCAGCGTGTACGTGTGCCGTACGCGCTGCTCGCTGGGCGGCTCCACCGTGGCCGACACGATCGCCGCGCCCGCCGTGGCGATGGCCTCCGTGAGGTCCGCGAGCAGCCGGGGCCGCCCGAACGATTCGGCGTACAGCGTCACTCGGCACTCCGGCGCGTCGCCCCAGGTCACCGGGATCGGTCGCCGGTCCAGCGCGCGCATACGCTCCACGGCGCGGCACTCCTTGCGGTGGACGGTGACCACGCCGCCGCGCACGGAGAAGGCGGTCACCGCGTCGGGCGGTACGGGCGTACAGCAGCCGGCCAGCCGTACGGTGGCGCCCGGCAGGTCCACCACGGCGTTGGTCCCGCCCCGCCGGTCGGCGGTGACGGCGAGTGCCGCGCGGGGCGCTGCGTCGGGCGTCCCGACCGCCTCGGGGTGGGCCGCCAGCCAGCCGGTGATCGCGATCCGGGCTGCGGGCGTACGGGCGTGGTCGAGCCACTGCGGTGAGGGCCCCGAGGCGGCGTCCTGGGCCAGCAGCAACTGGACCGTGTCGCCGTCCCGCAGGACCGTGGAGAGCGGCGCCAGACGGCCGTTGACGCGCGCTCCGAGACAGCCGTGCGCGGCCTCGCCGTGCTGCGCGTACGCGGCGTCCACGCAGCTCGCCCCGGCGGGCAGACCGAGCATGCCGCCCTCGGCGCGGAAGACGGTGATCTCCGCGTCCTGGGCGAGGTCCGCGCGGAGCGTCGTCCAGAAGGCGTCCGAGTCGGTGGTCGCCTCCTGCCACTCCAGGAGGCGGGAGAGCCAGCCGGGCCTGGTCGGGTCGGCGCGCTCGCCGTCCTGCGGGTCCGTGGCCGGGGCGCGTTCGGCGGTGTCGTGGGACCCGGTGGCGTCGGTGGACGCGTACGGGTTGCCGAGGGCGACCACCCCGGCCTCGGCGACCTTGTGCATCCGGTGTGTACGGATGAGGACTTCGGCGACGGCGCCGTCCGGGCCGGCGACCGCCGTGTGCAGCGACTGGTACAGGTTGAACTTGGGCGCCGCGATGAAGTCCTTGAACTCGGAGATCACCGGGGTGAAGCAGGTGTGCAGTTCGCCGAGGACCGCGTAGCAGTCGGCGTCCTCGGTGACCAGCACCAGCAGCCTGCCGAAGTCCGTGCCGCGCAGCTCGCCGCGTTTCAGCCCGGACCGGTGCACGGAGACGAAGTGCCGGGGCCGGACCAGGACTTCCGCGGTGATGCCCGCCTCGCGCAGCACGCGCCTGACGTCCTCGGAGATGGCCGCGAGCGCGTCCCCCGCGGTGGCGTTGTCCGCGATCAGGGCGCGGGTGTGCGCGTACTCCTCGGGATGGAGGATGGCGAAGACCAGGTCCTCCAGTTCGGTCTTGAGCGCCTGGACGCCGAGGCGTTCCGCGAGGGGGATGAGCACGTCGCGGGTGACCTTGGCGATCCGGGCCTGTTTCTCGGGGCGCATCACCCCGAGGGTGCGCATGTTGTGCAGCCGGTCCGCCAGCTTGATCGACATCACCCGGACATCGTTGCCGGTGGCGACGAGCATCTTGCGGAAGGTCTCGGGCTCGGCCGCCGCCCCGTAGTCGACCTTCTCCAGCTTGGTCACGCCGTCGACCAGGTAGCAGACCTCGTCGCCGAACTCCGCGCGGACCTGATCGAGGGTCACGTCGGTGTCCTCCACGGTGTCGTGGAGGAGGGAGGCGGTCAAGGTCGTGGTCTCGGCGCCCAGTTCGGCCAGGATCAGGGTCACGGCGAGCGGATGCGTGATGTACGGCTCGCCGCTCTTGCGGTACTGCCCGCGGTGCGAGGCCTCGGCCAGGACGTACGCCTTGTGCAGCACGGCGAGATCGGCGTCCGGGTGGTGCGCGCGGTGCGCCTCAGCGACATGGCCGATGGCGGCCGGCAGCCGGTCCCTGGTGGCGGGTCCGAGTAAGGCGGCCCTGCCGAGCCTGCGGAGGTCGATCCGGGGAAGGCCGCGTCTGCGGCTGTGGGCACCAGGGCTGGTTGCCTCTGCGCTCATGGGGCACCTCCGGGCAGCTTCGACCGGCGGGGAGAGGGCGGGAACGCCCTCCGGGCCGGTGCTTGATGCTATCGACCCCGGCACGTCGGGCAGTCCCGGTCCCGCCCGACGTGAAACGGATCACTCATCCGAGCGACGATTTAACCGAAGGCGGATTCGAGCCAGACCGGATCGATGTGACCCTCCGCGACGATGACGGCGGGCCCTGTCATCTCGACGGCGCCGTCCGGACGCTCCGTGATGAGGAGCCGTCCGCCGGGCAGGTCCACGGTGTACGTGACGGACTCGCCGGTCACCGCCGGGTCCACGCCATCTCTGCGGGCCGCGGCGACCGCCACGGCGCAGGCGCCCGTACCGCAGGAGCGGGTCTCGCCGGAGCCGCGCTCGTGGACACGGAACGCGACATGGCGGGGGCCGCGGTCGACGACGAATTCGACGTTCACCCCGTCCGGGTAGACGGACGCGGGGCTGACGGGCGGTGCGGTGCGCAGCTCCCCCGCGTCCGCCAGGTCTTCGACGAACGCGACAGCGTGGGGGTTGCCCATGTTGACGTTGCGGGCGGGCCATTCCCGGCCGCCGACCGTGACCGCCGCCTGCTCGTCGGGGAGTACGGCGCGCCCCATGTGGACCGTGATGTCCCCGGCCCCGCCGTCCGCGCCGTCCTTGGCGAGGTGCACCTTCTTGACGCCGCCGCGGGTGGCGACGGCCAGGTCGCCGGCCTCGGCGTGTCCGGCGCGCTGGAGGTAGCGGGCGAAGACCCGCACGCCGTTGCCGCACATCTCGGCGACCGACCCGTCGGCGTTGCGGTAGTCCATGAACCATTCGGCCTCGCCGGCCATGGCGCGCGCCTCGGGGTGCGCGGCGGACCGTACGACGTGGAGCAGCCCGTCGCCGCCGATGCCGGCCCGGCGGTCGCAGAGGGCGGCGACGGCGCGCGGCGGCAGCTCCAGGGCGTTCTCCGGGTCGGGAACGATCACGAAATCGTTCTCCGTCCCGTGGCCCTTGAGGAAGGCGAGGGGCGCGGCGGGCGAGGCGGCGGTCTGCGAAGTGCTCACGGGAACCATCGTACGAGCCGGGTCGGACATCGCCGTCCGGGACGGCCGGCGGGAAGCCCCGGGCGGGTTCCGCGGCGCGTCATGGCCCGGTCAGCGCAGCCGGGCCACCCGCCAGACGGCGAGGGCGACCAGGACGGCGCCCACGGCCACGTACAGGCCGAGGACGCGCCAGTCGGGGCGCTCGCCCGAGGACCGGCTCGGCAGCCCCGGCCAGGTGTGGCCGACCCGGCGCGCGGTCATCATGCCCGCGCCCGCGGCGCAGCAACTGATCAGCAGTCCGAGCATGGCGACGACCGCCCCGCCGTCCCCGGTGCCGAAGGCGAGAGGGAAGGCGAACATGAGCGATCCGACGGCGGCGAGGGTCACGATGGGGGCGAGCTGCCAGATCCGCAGCCTGCGCTGGGGCCGGAGTTCGACCTGGACCTCGTCGGTGACGGTCTCGTCCTCCGGACCGTCAGGACTCAGCCTCGGCCCGTCCTCCGGTGTCTCCGAGGGCGTGGGTTCTCTGTCGCGAGGGCCGGCCTCCATCGCCACGCGCCCTCCCAAGTCGGACTCCACTGGTCGATCGATGCCCGATGGTCGACCGTTGCTCGATGATGGCACGCCCGGGAGGACCGCACGGACGCGCGGAGCGTCCCGATGCCATCACGTGATCAGGCTGTGACCGCCCGTTCGACCAACGCGAGCGCCCGGTGGGGGAGTTCTTCCCGGTCCTCCGTTCCGCCGGCCAGCCAGTGGACGCGGGAGTCGCGGCGGAACCACGAGTCCTGGCGGCGCGCGAAGCGTTTGGTGGCGCGTACGGTTTCCGCGCGCGCCTCCTCCTCGGTGCACTCACCGGCGAGCGCGGCGAGCACCTGCTGGTAGCCGAGGGCGCGGGAGGCCGTACGCCCCTCGCGCAGTCCCCGCGCCTCCAGGGCGCGCACCTCGTCCACCAGTCCCTCGTCCCACATCCGGTCGACCCGGCGGGTGATCCGCGCGTCCAGCTCCGGGCGGGCGACGTCGACGCCGATCTGGAGGGTGTCGTACACGGATTCGTGGCCCGGCAGATTGGCGGTGAAGGGCTTGCCGGTGATCTCGATCACTTCCAGCGCGCGGACGATGCGGCGGCCGTTGCTGGGCAGGATCGCGCGGCCCGCCTGGGGGTCGGCGGCGGACAGCCTGGCGTGCAGCGCGCCGGAGCCGCGGAGGGTGAGCTCGGCCTCCAGCCGGGCGCGGACCTCGGGGTCGGTGCCGGGGAAGTCGAGGGCGTCGATGGCCCCGCGCACGTACAGCCCGGAGCCGCCCACCAGGACGGGCGTACGGCCCTGGGCGAGCAGCCGGTCGATCGCCGCCCTGGCCGACCGCTGGTACTCGGCGACGCTCGCCGCCTGGGTGACCTCCCAGATGTCCAGGAGGTGGTGCGGTACTCCGGCACGCTCCTCGGTCGTCAGCTTGGCGGTGCCGATGTCCATCCCCCGGTAGAGCTGCATGGAGTCGGCGTTGACGACCTCACCGCCGAGTTGCCGGGCGAGGTGGACGCCCAGATCGGACTTGCCGGCCGCGGTGGGACCGACGACGGCGATGACCCGCGGTGCGGTAGGTGCGCTTCTCACTGCCCCAGTCTCGCAAACAAGGGGCCCCTGCCCGAACGAGTTACGTGACGGGGCACCGCCGGGGTCGTTGCCTGTTGCGGGGTCCCGGCCGTGGGTTTCCGGGACCGGAACCCCGAGCCGTGCGACGGGCGGCTCAGGACGGCGCGGATCTTCGCCCCCGCGCGTAGGATATGGAGGAGATATGGGTGTTTTTTCCTGGTTCAGCAGGAGATCCGGGGTGAAGGAGACCGGCACGGCGGAGGCCGGGCCGGCCGAGAGCGACCGGGCGCGGACCGTCGCCGCCGAGGGGGTGGAGATCCCGAAGCAGCAGTCGGCGGAGGCGGCGGCGGACAACGAGGCCGGAAAGAGCACCCGCCAGTAGGCTGTTGTCTCCTCCGAGGGAAGGTGGCCCATGGGCTTCCTGGATTCATTGAAGGCCAAGATCGGTCCGGCCAAGGAAAAGGTCGCCGACCTCGCGCAGCAGCACGGGGACAAGATCGAACAGGGGCTGGACAAGGCCGCCCGCACGGTCGACGAGAAGACCAAGGGCAAGTACAGCGACAAGATCGACACGGGTACGGGCAAGGCCAAGGACGCCCTCGGCAAGCTCTCCCACAAGGACGACGGCACTCCCCCGCCGCCGCCCGCTTCCTGATTCTCCGGACTCTCCGGACGCACGCGTCACGGGGCGGTACGGGGCGCCGCGAGGGCCTCGTACCGCCCCGTGACGCGCCCTTCCACCGCCCCGCACCGCATCTCCCCACCGCCCCGTAGCGAGTCTCCCCGGGGCACTGGACGCGTGCTGCCAGGACCCGCTCCTAGTGCAGCGCGTCGCAGGCACAGCGGGATGCGCACGCCCTCGCCCTCTTTCTCGACGATCGCCGTGAGGTAGCCCAACGAACCGCGCCACCGGGTGTCAACCTCGGCCAAGGCGGGCCGGCTTTGCAGCTGGAAGGCGTGGTGGTCGACGGTGTCGTCGACCTCTTCCTTGAGGCGTTTGGGGGGACCGGCAGGGTGATCACCCAAGCTCCCGGCTAGTGCTCACGTCACGTTGCCGCGCAGCAGCGCCCTCGCCGCGCGCGTGGCGCGGGTGGCGACGTCCTCAGGGGAGAGCCGGGAGCGCGTCAGGAAGTCCTCCGTGTCCAGGGTGACGTAGCCGTGGGCTAGGGCGAAAAGCTGTTCGAGTAGGAGCAGTGCTCGGGAAGGGTCGGCGTGGCCCGCCTGCCGGGCGAGGTCGAGCAGCAGCGTCATCAGGTCCCGGCCGGCCCGGGCCACGTCGGCGTCGCGCAGCGGCCTCAGCTCCCGGGCGAAGATCACGTCGAAGCCGGCACCGCGGTCGGACACGTGGCGCACGTATGCCCCCGCGGTGGCCGCGAGCCGGTCGATCGGGTCGGGACCGGCCGCCTGCGCGGCGGCCTCGATGGACCGGGCGAGCTCGTCGGCGGCCTGTGCCGCGACGACGGCGAGCAGCGCGTCACGGTGGGGAAAGTGACGGTACGGGGCGGCCGTGCTCACTCCGAGCCTGCGGGCGAGTTCGGCGACGGAGAAGCCGGCCATCCCCGCCTCCGAGAGCAGCGCGAAGCTCTCAGCGATCAGCGCCGAGCGGAGCTGCCCCCGGGCAGGGCGCTCACCCCCCGCCCCACTTGCTGCGTCAGTCACTCGGTCCACCTCCTTGACCATAAGTAAGGGACCACTTACTTTATAAGTGATAGCCCTCTTACTTCTAGCATTGGAGGCCGAGCATGACAGGGATCGACGGCAAGGTGGTGGCCATCACGGGCGCGGGCAGCGGGATCGGCGAGGCGAGCGCACTGCTCCTCGCGTCGCGCGGCGCGAAGCTCGTCCTCGGAGCGCGTCGGAGCGACCGGCTGGAAGCGCTCGGCGCCCGTATCGAGGCCAATGGCGGCACGGCCGTCTGGAAGGCGACGGACGTGCGTCGCCGAGGAGACCTCGCGGACCTGGTGGCGTACGCCTGCGGGCGCTATGGCGCGCTCGACGTCCTCGTCAGCAACGCCGGGATCGGCCCTATCTCGCCGTTCGACGAGCTGCGCGTCGAGGACTGGGACCAGATGATCGACGTCAACTTCCGCGGCGTGCTGCACGGGATCGCGGCGGCGCTCCCCGTGTTCCGCAAGCAGGGCACGGGGCAGTTCGTCAACGTCGTCTCGACCGCTGGGCTGCGCATCGTGCCGAACCAGGCCGTCTACGCGGCGACGAAGAACGCAGTCCGCACCGTATCCGAGGGACTGCGCCAGGAGGCCGGGCCCGGCCTGCGGGTCACCATGATCTCGCCCGGCTACGTCGCGACGGAGTTCGCCGACTCGGTCACCAGCCCCACCGTCAAGTCGCAGGCCCCGGCGGTCGACTTCTCCCTCTCCCCCGACGACATCGCCCGCGCTGTCGCCTTCGCGATCGAGCAGCCGTCGAACGTCGACGTCGGCGACATCGTCGTCCGCCCCACGGCACAGAGCTGACGCCTCACGGGTCTCCCTGGGCGGACCCGTCGACGCCCACGTGCGTTTCCTTGGAGGGATGGGCCTGACCGGGGATGTCCCCGCTTCGCCCACCCGTCCGGCATGGAGCGAAGCGTCAGAAGGCTGTCAGCGGTTGACGATCACAACAGCTTCCGGCTGGTGCTCACTCCAAAGGAAACGCACCCCTTCGTGGCCCATCCACCCGCACCGCCGTTGCGGCTTTCACGCAAGCAGGAACGCAAGGTGCGCCCGCACAGGGGCCGCGGCCGGCCGACGATGACGCGTTCTGGGCCCAGGCCGACGCGGTGTGCCGTCTCTACCTGGACATCCCACCCGGCACGCTCCTGGTCAGCGTGGATGCGAAGACCGGCATCCAGGCCAAGTCCCGCCGCTACCCCACCCGGCGCACCCACCCCGGACAGGCCGAGCGGCGCGAGTACGAGTACCGCCGGCACGGCACCGTCTCCATCGTCGCCGCCATGGACGTGGCCACCGGCCAGGTACTGGCCGAGCGCATGGAGCGCAACGGCTCGTCCCCCTTCATCGCCTTCCTACGGCGATCGCACCGGCTGACCGACCCGGTCCTGCGCCTCCACCTGATCATGGACAACGGCTCCTCACACACCTCCCGGGCCACCCGCGCCCCACCCGCGAATCACCGTCACCCACACGCCCAAGCATGTCAGTTGGCTGAACATGGTCGAGCAGTGGTTCGGCGTCCTGACCCGCCGCCTGATCCGCCGCGGCGACTTCACCTCCCGCAAGGCCTCGAAGCCCAGATCACCGCCTCCACGATCCGACACAACCGCACCGCCCGCCCCTACCAGTGGCGCTACGACGCCGACGCCGACCACGCCCGCCACCCCCAGACCGCCCCAGCGGAGTACACCAAGGCCGCGTTATCCTCACCCACCGTCACCAAGGCGACCACCAGCAACCGGCAAAGGACCTGGGACGCGCTGCACTAGGACCAGGCGGCCACGAGGTACCCGACGCCGTACGGCGCGTCCTCGTACAGCAGCGCGCCCGCCAGGCCCGCGCCCCCGGCCGCGCCCGCGAGCACCTGCCAGGGCGCCCGCCCGGCCGCCTTCAGCCCGGCCGCGGGCTCCACGCCGAGCGCCGTCAGCGCCGCGACATCCGCCGCCGCCAGCGCGGCGGCGACCGACGCGTCGAAATGGGCCGCGCGCTCGTCCAGATAGCCGGGCGCCTTGAGCGTGCGGCAGGCGCTGGCGTCGCCCATCACCATGAGCGCCACCCGATCGGCCCGGGCCGCGATCTCCTGTCCGGCCAGGACGCACCGGTCGGTGGCGAGCGCGGGGTCCACGGCCAGCGCCGACACGGGCGCGGCGGACCAGCGCACCTGCTCCAGCAGCCACGCCGCGACGGCGAGGGAGGCGGGCAGCACGGGCCGGTGGCGCCGCACGGCGCTCCCTGTCCCCGGGTCGTCCGTCCTCCCGTCCTCCGTCCCCGCGCAGTCCGTTTCCGGGCCGCCCGGTCCGGCCGCGCCCAGCACGACGTCCACCGCCACGCCGAAACCGCGGAACGACCCCACGGCGCCCCGCGCATGGGCTTCCGTTCCCCCGGTTCCGCGCTCCGCCGGCCCGACGACGACCAGCCGGTCGGGCCGGGCGGCGGCGAGCACGCCCAGAGCGTCGGCGCACGCGGCGCGCGCGGCGTCCAGCTCGGGCGCGGCGCCGGCCGCCACGGCGGGCACCAGAAGCGGCGGACTGGGACATACGGCAGCGGAAACGAGCATGATCAGAAGCCTAGTGCTGCGCTCAGAGGGCGGCGCAGCCGCCGGTGACGGCGGGGAACGGGGCCGGGACGCCGACGGTGGGCAGGCCCAGCAGGACCCCGGCGGGCTCCGCCGCCCCGGCGGTGTTCCGCTTCTCCCACGCGTCGCCCGCACGGGTGCGCCGTACCCGCGTCGTCGGCCCTTCGGCCAGCAGATGGTGCGGGGCTGCGTAGGTGATCCCGACGGTCACCACGTCGCCCGGACGCACCTCTTGGTCCGGCTTGGTGAAGTGGACGAGCCGGTTGTCGGGCGCGCGCCCCGAGAGCCGGTGCGTGGCGCCGTCCTTGCGCCCCTCGCCCTCCGCGACCATGATCTCCAGCGTCCGGCCGACCTGCTTCTTGTTCTCCTCCCAGGAGATCTCCTCCTGGAGGGCGGACAGCCGCATGTAGCGCTCCTGGACGACCTCCTTGGGGATCTGGCCGTCCATCTCGGCGGCCGGGGTCCCGGGGCGCTTGGAGTACTGGAAGGTGAACGCCTGCGCGAAGCGCGCCTCGCGCACCACGCGCATGGTCTGCTCGAAGTCCTCCTCGGTCTCGCCGGGGAAGCCCACGATGATGTCGGTGGAGATGGCGGCGTGCGGGATGGCGGCACGCACCTTGTCGATGATGCCGAGGTAGCGGTCCTGGCGGTACGAGCGGCGCATCGCCTTCAGGATCGTGTCCGAGCCGGACTGGAGCGGCATGTGGAGCTGCGGCATCACGTTCGGCGTCTCGGCCATCGCAGCGATCACGTCGTCCGTGAAGTCGCGCGGATGGGGCGAGGTGAAGCGGACGCGCTCCAGGCCCTCGATCGCCCCGCAGGCGCGCAGCAGCTTGGAGAACGCCTCTCGGTCACCGATGTCGGAGCCGTACGCGTTGACGTTCTGGCCCAGCAGTGTGATCTCGCAGACGCCCTCGGCGACCAGGGCCTCGATCTCGGCCAGGATGTCGCCGGGGCGGCGGTCCTTCTCCTTGCCCCGCAGCGCGGGGACGATGCAGAAGGTGCAGGTGTTGTTGCAGCCCACCGAGATGGAGACCCACGCGGCGTACGCGGACTCGCGCCGCGTCGGCAGCGTGGAGGGGAACGCCTCCAGGGACTCGGCGATCTCGACCTGGGCCTCCTCCTGGACGCGGGCGCGCTCCAGGAGGACCGGCAGCTTGCCGATGTTGTGCGTGCCGAAGACCACGTCGACCCAGGGGGCGCGCCGCACGATGGTGTCGCGGTCCTTCTGCGCCAGACAGCCGCCGACGGCGATCTGCATGCCCGGGCGCCTGGTCTTCATCGGCGCGAGCCGGCCGAGGTTGCCGTACAGCTTGTTGTCGGCGTTCTCGCGCACGGCGCAGGTGTTGAAGACGACGACATCGGCGTCGCCGTCGGAGCCCTCGGGCGCCCGGACGTACCCCGCGCCCTCCAGGAGGCCGGACAGCCGTTCGGAGTCGTGGACATTCATCTGGCACCCGTAGGTGCGCACCTCGTAACTTCTCGTACCGCCCACTGTCTGACTCCGGTCGCCGCTGCTGGTCATCCCTCAAGGGTAGGTGCTCCCGTGCGGCCCTCCGCCGCCGTGGACCGGGCACCCGGCCGGGCCCGGCGCGGAGGTGGGTGGCGAGTCCTGGACAGGGCCTGGCCATCACGGGGAGTGAGCTGACAGGATCGGCGCATGGTCATCCTTCCGTCCCGCCTCAGCCGCGGCCGCGCCCTGCGGGGAGCCGCCGCCGGGCTGGTGGTGCTCGGGCTGCTCGTGTGGTGGCTGGCGCCGATCGGCCCGGCGTCGCCGAGCGGTTCGGTCACCTTCAGTACGGGCGTGACGACGGGGGTGTACCAGCGGTACGGGACGCTGCTCAAGGAGGATCTGGCGCGCGACCTGCCCCGAGTCTCGGTCGATCTGCGGGACAGCGAGGGCTCCCAGCAGAATCTGGCCCGGGTGGCGACGGGCGAGGCCGACTTCACGATCGCCACCGCCGACGCCGTCGCCAAGTACCGGAAGGACGGCAGCCCCGGCGCCGCCGGCCTACGCGGCTGCGCCCGGCTGTACGACGACTATGTGCAGCTCATCGCCGCCAAGAGCGCCGGCATCGGCTCCGTGGAGGAGCTGCGGGGCAAGAAGGTGGGCGTGGGCCAGGAGGGATCGGGGGTCCGGCTGCTCGCGGAGCGGATCCTGGCGGCCGCCGGGCTCGATCCCGCGCAGGACGTCAGCCCGGTCCTGGCCGGGATAGACACCATGCCGGGCCTGCTCGAAGAGGGGAAGCTGGACGCCTTCTTCTGGTCGGGCGGGCTGCCCACCAACGCCGTGCAGGAGCTGTCCGCGCGCTACGACATACGGCTGGTCCCGCTGGACGCCGCGCTGATCGAGAAGTTGCACACCTCGGGCGGCGCTGCCGCGCGCTACTACCGCTCGGCCGAGATACCCGCCGACGCGTACGGCGGGATACGGAGCACGGCCCCCGTCCCCACGGTCGCGGTGGCCAATCTCCTCGTGACCAACGACGGGATCGACTCGGATCTGGTGGAGGGCTTCACCCGTACGGTGATCAAGAGCCGGGACCGCATCGGCCACCAGGTGCACCCCGCCCAGTTGGTGGATCTGCGGACCGCCATCTACACGGACCCGCTCAAGCTGCACAAGGGCGCGACGCGCTACTACCAGTCGGTCAAGCCGTAGGGCCGGATCGGCCGGGCACGCGGTCACGCCCGAAGGCGCCGAACGCCGACGCGGCGCGCGCAGCGGCTCGACGTCGGCTCGGCTCGACGCGTGGTCAGGGCGCCGTTCTCGGGACGCTGACGGTGACCCGCAGACCGCGCGGCTCGCCGTGCGCGTAGGTGATGGTGCCGTCGCCGGCCGCGAGCAGCGCCCGTGTGATGGAGAGACCGAGCCCCGATCCCTTGATGTTCTGGTGGCGGTTGCTGCGCCAGAAGCGGTCGCCGATCCGGGACAGTTCCTCGTCGGTGAGCCCGGGACCGCCGTCGTTGACGACGACGGTGGAGGTCGCGCCGTTACGGGCGACCGTGACGGTCACCTCCTCGCCGGCGGGGGTGAACTTGAGGGCGTTGTCGATCACGGCGTCCAGGGCGCTGGAGAGGGCGATGGGGTCGGCCCAGCCGGTCACCGCGGCGCGGTGCTCGGTCAGCCGTACGCCCTTCTCCTCGGCCAGCGCCCGCCAGGCCGCGACCCGCTCGGCGGCGACCTCCCCGATGTCGGTGACCCGCAGATCGGCGGCGGTGTGCTCGGCCAGCGCCAGATCCAGCAGGTCGTCGAGGACCTGCGCCAGCCGCTTGCCCTCGGTGCGTACGGAGGCGATCTCCGCGTTCCCCTCGGGCAGTTCGAGCCCGAGCAGCTCGATCCGCAGCAGCAGTGCGGAGAGCGGGTTGCGCAACTGGTGGGAGGCGTCCGCGACAAAGGCGCGCTGCTGTTCCAGTACGTCCTCGACGTTGTCGGCCATCTCGTTGAACGAGCCGGCCAGCCGCCGCAGTTCCGGCGGACCGCCCGCGGCGGCGACGCGCGACTTCATCCGGCCGGTGGCGATGTCGTGAGTGACGGCGTCCAGGACCCGTACGGGCTTCAGCACCCACCCGGTCAGCCGGATGGCGGCCCCGACGGCGACGAGCAGGGCCACCGCCTCGCCCGCCCCGATGACCAGCCAGCTCCGCAGGGTGCGCGAACGCATCTGGCCGGTCGGCGAGTCGGTCACCACGACGGCGACCACGTCCCCGTCCCGTACCACCGGCGAGTCCACGATGAGCCGGCCGTTCTGCCAGGGCCAGACCTGCTCGGGGTCGTCGCTGCGGCGGCCCAGCAGGGCCTCCTGGAAGGACTGGCGCCCTGTGCCCTCCGCGGGCACCCGCCAGCCCTTCGGGGCGCTGGCCATGGCCTCGCCGTCGCGGTAGAAGACGCCGACCCTGATCCCGTACACCTCGTGGTAGCGGGTCAGTTCCTCCTCCAGCAGGTCGCGCCGTTCCTGACTGCCCGCGCGGCCCTCCGTACCGGTGCGGCCCTCGGAGACGAACTGTGCGAGGGCCGCGACCCTGGCCGTGTCGTCGATCCGGTCGATGACGACGTCCTGCTGTTCGGCGGCGGCGCGGCTGACGGCGAGCGGGAACCCCAGGGCGAGGAGCACGGCCGCCATGAGAATGATCAGCAGCGGCAGGAGTCGGGAGGTCACCGGGCCGCTACGACCCCGGGTGCGGGGCCGGGACGACCAGCCGGTAGCCGACCCCGCGTACGGTCTCGATCAGCGCGGGCATGCCGAGTTTGGAGCGCAGTGACGCCACATGGACCTCCAGCGTGCGCCCCGTACCCTCCCAACTCGTACGCCACACCTCGCTGATGATCTGTTCCCTGCCGAAGACGACTCCGGGGCGCTGCGCGAGCAGGGCCAGCAGGTCGAACTCCTTGCGGGTGAGCTGTACGGGTATGCCGTCGACGGAGACCCGGCGGGTGGGCAGTTCGAGCGTGAGGCGTCCGAGCCGCTGGGCCGCCTCGTCCGGGTGCCCCGGTTCGTCCCCGCCCACGGCGCGCCGGCTGACGGCGTGGATACGGGCGAGGAGTTCGCCGGTGTCGTACGGCTTGACCACGTAGTCGTCGGCCCCGAGGTTGAGGCCGTGGATCCGGGAGCGTACGTCGGCCCGCGCCGTCACCATGATCACCGGGGTCGAGGTGATCTTCCGGATCTTGCCGCAGACCTGGTAGCCGTCCTGGTCGGGCAGTCCGAGGTCGAGCAGCACCACCGCGAACGGCGGTCTGCCGCCGGAGGGCAGGACGGCCTGCAGCGCCTCCTCGCCGCTGCGGGCATGGACGACCTGGAATCCGTGCTTGGCGAGCACGGCGGACAGTGCGGCGGCGACATGGTCGTCGTCCTCCACGAGCAGCAGCCTCACGGGCCTCCTTTTCGGTCGCGATCCCGAATGTCGGGATCTTGAGTCATGTCCGATGTAGGTGTCTACGTATCTGGCATCCATGCCGATGGCGCCGCGCCAGTCAAGAGCCTTCCCGTTACACCGAGGTTTCCGTTACCCACCCGGTACTCCTCGCACTGCCCACTTCACACGGAGTGTCCGGTTGCGGCCGGATCGTTATGCTCAATTTCAGCTCAGATGTAATGACGCTGATCGCAGTGCGTGACTAGGGTCCTCCCCAACCGAGTGAGGACGGAGCAAAAAGCCGATGAGCGGAGTGTCAGCGACCAAGGACACCGGGAGCGCCGGGCCGGCGACGGGCGACCTGGTCGTACTGAGCAACGTGAACAAGCACTTCGGCGCGCTGCATGTGCTCCAGGACATCGACCTGACCATCGCCCGTGGCGAGGTCGTGGTCGTCATCGGACCCTCCGGGTCCGGCAAGTCCACACTGTGCCGCACCATCAACCGTCTGGAGACGATCGATTCGGGTTCCATCTCGATCGATGCCAAGCCCCTGCCCGACGAGGGCAAGGAACTGGCGAAGCTGCGTGCCGATGTCGGCATGGTCTTCCAGTCGTTCAACCTCTTCGCACACAAGACGGTGCTGGAGAACGTCACGCTGGGCCAGATCAAGGTCCGCAAGACGGACAAGAAGGAGGCCGAGGCAACCGCGCGCACGCTGCTCGACCGCGTGGGCGTCAGCTCGCAGGCCGACAAGTACCCCGCCCAGCTCTCGGGCGGACAGCAGCAGCGTGTCGCCATCGCGCGGGCTCTGGCGATGAACCCGAAGGTCATGCTCTTCGACGAGCCGACCTCGGCGCTCGACCCCGAGATGATCAATGAAGTACTCGAAGTCATGCAGCAACTGGCTCGCGACGGAATGACGATGGTCGTCGTCACGCACGAGATGGGCTTCGCCCGCTCCGCCGCGAACCGGGTCGTCTTCATGGCCGACGGCCGGATCGTCGAACAGGCGACGCCCGACGAGTTCTTCAGCAATCCGCGCAGCGACCGTGCCAAGGACTTCCTCTCGAAGATCCTGCACCACTGACTCACCAGTTCACGGCTCTTCTCAGCGTCTTACGGCTCTTCCACGGCTCTACCGAGTCCGGCAGAACCTGATTCGTTCACGTCTCACTTGAGGGAAGTTCACGCATGAAGCTCCACAAGGCAAGCGCGGCCGCGGCCGCCGCACTGGTCCTCTCCCTGACCGCCACCGCCTGCGGCGGCAAGAGCGAGGAGAACGGCGCCGGAGGTTCCGGTGGCGACAAGATCACCATCGGTATCAAGTTCGACCAGCCCGGTCTCGGTCTGAAGAAGCCGGACGGCACCTTCGCGGGCTTCGACGTCGACGTCGCCACGTATGTCGCCAAGGAACTCGGCTACGACGCCAAGAACATCATCTGGAAAGAGTCGCCCAGCGCCGAGCGCGAGAACCTGATCTCCAACGGTGACGTGAAGTTCGTCGCCGCGAGCTACACGATCAACGACGAGCGCAAGAAGAAGGTCGACTTCGCGGGCCCCTACTTCCTGGCCCACCAGGACCTGCTCGTCCGCGCGGACGACAGCTCCATCACCAAGGCCGCGGACCTGAACTCCAAGAAGCTCTGTTCCGTCACCGGCTCCACCTCGGCGCAGAACGTCAAGGACAAGCTCGCCCCCAAGGCGGACCTCATGGCCGTCGGCGGCTACTCGGAGTGCCTGACCGGTCTGGAGAACAAGGCCGTCGACGCCCTGACCACGGACGACTCCATCCTCGCGGGATACGCCTCGCAGAAGGAGCACCAGGGCAAGTTCAAGCTTCTGAGTCTCAAGCTCAGCGACGAGCCCTACGGCATCGGCCTCAAGAAGGGCGACACCGAGCTCCAGAAGAAGATCAACGCCGCGCTCACCAAGATGGAGTCGGACGGTTCCTGGGAGAAGGCCGTGAAGGCCAACTTCGGGCCGGCCAACTACAAGAACGAGCCCGCCCCCAAGATCGACGCCGCGAGCTGAGAGAAGCAGTGACGCGCCGCCGGCCGGGCCGGCGGCGCGTACCGACCAGCAAACCAGGGGAGAGCGCGGGGCATCGTGTTCGACTTTCTTGATTCCGGGCAGTATGACCTGCTCGGCGCCTTCTGGGTGACGGTGCAGCTCACCCTCTATTCCGCAGTGGGTTCCCTGATATGGGGAACGCTGCTGGCCGGGATGCGTGTCAGTCCCGTACCACTCATGCGTACCTTCGGTACCGCGTATGTCAACGTCGTCCGTAACACCCCGCTGACCGTGGTGCTCGTCGGCTGTTCGCTGGGGCTGGGCCAGACGCTCCAGATCAAGCTCGGCGGCGAGAACTTCGAGTCCATCGGCTTCCGGCTCGCCGTACTGGGCCTGGTCGCCTACACCGGCACCTTCGTCTGCGAGTCCCTGCGCTCCGGCATCAACACCGTGCCCGTCGGGCAGGCCGAGGCCGCCCGCGCGCTGGGGCTGAACTTCTTCCAGGTGCTCACGCTGATCGTGCTGCCCCAGGCGTTCCGCTCCGTGGTGGCGCCGCTGGCCAACGTGCTGATCGCGCTGACGAAGAACACCACGATCGCCGCGGCCATCGGCGTCGCCGAAGCCTCGGCCCTGATGAAGACCATGATCGAGAACGAGAGCAGCGCGCTCTTCGCCGTCTTCGCGGTGATCGCCTTCGGCTTCGTCGTTCTCACCCTCCCGACCGGCCTGCTCCTGGGCTGGGTCAGCAAGCGCGTGGCGGTGAAGCGATGAGTGGCACGTCCGTTCTGTACGACGCCCCGGGCGCCAGCGCCAAGCGGCGCAACATCCTCTACACGGTCGTGTTCCTGGCGCTCATCGCGCTCGCCGCCTGGTGGGTGCTGGCGACCATGGCAGAGAAGGAACAGCTCGCGTCCGAGAAGTGGAGCCCGTTCGTCACGGACTCCGCGGTCTGGACGACATATCTGCTGCCCGGACTCGGCGAAACGCTCAAGGCCGCGGCCCTCGCCATTGTGATCGCCCTGCCCTTCGGCGCGCTGCTCGGTATCGGCCGGCTCTCCGACCATGCGTGGGTCCGCATTCCGGTCGGCGTGGTCGTGGAGTTCTTCCGCTCCCTGCCGGTGCTGATCATGATGGTGTTCGCCAGCGCGCTGTACGTCCAGTTCAGCAATGTCTCCTCGGACCTGAGGCCGCTGTACGCCGTCGTGACCGGTCTGGTGCTCTACAACGCATCGGTCATAGCGGAGATCGTCCGGGCCGGCATCCTCACACTGCCGAACGGCCAGACCGATGCCGCGAAGGCGATCGGGATGCGCAAGGGCCAGACCATGTCGTACGTCCTGCTGCCGCAGGCCGTGACCGCGATGCTGCCGGCCCTGGTCAGCCAGCTCGTGGTGGTCGTCAAGGACACGGCGATCGGCGGCGCGGTCCTCGGCTTCTCCGAACTGCTCTCGCAGAACCGTACGATCACCGCGAACTACGGCGCTAACACCATCGCCGCCCTCGTCGTCATCGCCCTGATCTACATCGTGCTGAACTTCGCGCTCACCAGTTTCGCCGGGTGGCTGGAGCGGCGGCTGCGGCGCGGCAAGAAGAGCACCGGCGCGGTCCTCGGAGCCGAAGACCTGGATCTGGCCAAGACACCGGGGGCCTCCACGGGCGACCTCTCCTGAGTCGGGCGGGACAGGGGGTGTGCGCGCCGCCCAGCCCGTCGCTTGACGCGGGCACCCCCAGTAGGTTGCATACGTTCTGTGATCACACACCGGGCTCCTGCCGCCGCCCTTGACCGTATGACCGCACGGGCCCGAAGGGGCGCGCCGTGGACCCGGTGATCGTTGTCGGCGCGGGCCCGGTCGGGCTCGCGCTCTCGCTGGCCCTCGCCGCGCAGGGCGTCCCCTCCGTCGTGCTGGACGAGTCCACCGGCACGGCCGAGCCACGCCCCGCGCGGACCGCCGTACTACGGCCGGACACCTCGGCGCTGCTGGCCCGGCTCGGCTGCACCACCCTCGGTGACGAGGGCACACACTGGGTCGGCTGGCGTCTGATGCGGCGCAAGCAGCTCATGCGGGAGCTGCCGCTCGGCACGGCCGGTGACGGCTCCCCGGCTCCGCTGCACATCCCGCAGCACGCGCTGACGCGCGGGCTGCGCGCCGCCATCGCCGAGGAGGGCCTGATCCGGCTGGTCCCCGGCAGCCGGCTGGACGCCCTGGAGCAGGACGGCCACGGGATCACCGCGCACACCCGCGGTCCCGGGGCGACCTGGTGGCGCGGCAGCCATCTCGTGGGGTGCGACGGCGCCCGCTCCACGGTCCGCAAGCTGCTCAGCATCCGCTTCCCCGGGCGTACGGCGGTGGAGCGGCACGCGGTCGCCGCGCTCCGCGTGGAGCTGCCGTGGCCGGACGAGGCGCTGCTGCACCGTCGGCCGCCGTGGCCGGGCGGCGGCGAGGAGGTGTCCGCCAGGCCGCTCTCGGACGGTGTGTGGCGGCTCGACTGGCTGCTGCCCGCCCGCGGCGACCTGGTGACGCCCGAGGCCCTGGTGGCGCGTTTACGGGACACCCTGGCCGGCTGGTGCGGCGAGACGCCGCCGTACGACCTGCTCGACACGGGCGTCTACACGCTGCACCACCGGCTCGCCCGGCGCTGGCGCGCGGGCCGCGCCTTTCTCGCCGGGGACGCCGCGCATCTGCTGGGCGCCGTCGGCACCCAGGGCCTCGACGAGGGGCTGCGCGACATCGGCAACCTCGCCTGGAAGCTCGCCGAGGACTGGCACCACGGGGCTTCGGAGACCCTGCTGGACAGCTATCAGGCCGAGCGGCGCACCGCCGTGGCCGCCCGGCTGCGCGCGGCCGACCAGTCGCTGCCGATACTGCGGGGCGGCGGCGGGCTGCGTACGTACGTGCCGGGTGCGACGCGTGGGCACGACACGCTGCTCGCCGACGGGCATCTCGGGAACGGTTCGCTGGGCGCACCACCCGCCTACCCGCACTCCCCTCTCGCGCCTCCGTACGCCGGGACGCAGACGACGGTGGGCACGCCCCCCGGGGGCCAGGTCGACGACGTACGGGTGACGGCGCCGGACGGCACGACCACGCGCCTCGGCGACCGGCTGGGCCGGGGGCGTCTGCTGGTGGTGCTGGTCGCGCCGGGCACCGGGGTCTGGGACCGGCGGCACTGGATGACGGCGGGAGTGATGCCGCGGCTGGCCGACGCGGTGGCCGCCCTGCCCGTACGGGCGGAGCTGCTGGTCACGGAGGCGTACCCGGGCGCCTCCGCGCACAGTGTCCTGCTGGTACGGCCGGACGGGCACCTCGTGACGGCCTTCGGCGGGGTACGGCCCGAAGACCTCTACGCGGCGGCGGACGCGGCGCGCGGCGGCGCGCCCCACGCGCCCTCGGGCGCCGTCGATCCGCCGGCGGCGCACACCGTCCCGAAGCCGAACGCTCCGGTAACCCCTGACCACACCGCGAACATCAATTGACCGCCACGGGCTCACATGGTGTACTCCGAATCGTGACCGACACCGATGTGCGCCTGTGGCGGAGGGTCCATATGGACCTGGTCCGCTATGCGGGCTGCGTGTGTCGCCCGTCCTGTTGATTCGCCGCTTCTCCACCCGCGCCCGCCGCTCCGTGCCGCGGCAGGGCACCTTCGCGAACCTCTCAGGACGGTCACCATGTCGCTTCTTCCCGTAGGTACCTCCGCTCTTCCCGTAGGCACCTCCGCGCCCGCCCATCGGGCCGCACCGGCGACACCGGTCGCCCCGATGGGCGGGCCCTCCCCCGCCGAACTGCTGGACTTCGTCCGCGGCACCGCCGCCGACAGCGCGCTGATCGCCTCACTCCCCCTCGACCCCGAGGGCCGTACATGGATCCGGCTGGACGGCCCCGGGGGCAGCGAGGCGTGGCTGATCGGCTGGCCGCCCGGCACGGGCACCGGCTGGCACGACCACGGCGGCTCGCACGGCGCTTTCGCCACGGCCTCAGGAGCGCTCAAGGAGGACTCGCTGGCGGCGCGGCTGCCCACCGAGGGATGGAAGACCCTGGAGCTGGCCGAGGACGTGGACCGTGAACGTCAGCTGACGGCGGGCGAGGGCCGGGCGTTCGGCAGGCACCATGTGCACGAGGTGCGCAACGAGTCCGGCGACACCCACGCCGTGTCCGTCCACGCGTACTACCCGCCGCTGCCGCTGATGCGGCGCTACAGCCGCACGGGCCAGGTGCTCCGGCTTGAGCAGGTCGAGCGTCCCGAGGAGTGGCAGTGAGCGAGCGGGTGGGCATAGACGAGCTGCTGGAGCGGGTCCGCGCGGACCTGGACCGGCTGGAGCCCCGGGAGGCGTTCGAGGCAGCGGCGGACGGCGCGCTGCTGGTGGACATCCGGTACGCGGCGCTGCGTGAGCGCGACGGGCTGATCCCGGGAGCACTGGTGGTGGAGCGCAACGAACTGGAGTGGCGGCTCGACCCGCAGGGCAGCCACCGCGCCCCGGAGGCCACGAGCCATGAGCTGCGGGTCGTGGTCGTCTGCAACGAGGGGTACGCGTCGAGCCTCGCGGCGGTCTCCCTGCGGCAGTTGGGAGTGCACCGCGCGACCGACCTCGTCGGAGGGTTCCAGGCGTGGAAGGCCGAGGGACTGCCCGTCGCACGGTGAACGCGTGAGCGCGCCACCGCGCCCGTACGCGGCTACGTCGGGGTACGCCGGACCACCACACCGGGCCGGAAGTCCGGATCCAGGCCCGGGCGAGGACGAACGCCAACGCGGACCGAGCCCGGGCGGGGGCGCGCCGGCCGGTGCCCTGGGCGGGCGCCATGGGCCGGGCGGAGGCCGGGTGCCTGGGCGGGTCCGGGTGCACAGGACGCGCCGATGGCCGAGCGTGAGCTGATGCCGGTGCCGGTGCCGGAGCCGGTGCCGGTGCCGGTGCCGGAGCGTGAGCAGCGTGCACCGGCAAGGCCGGTGCACGGATGGCCGGCGCGGCGAGTGCCTGGCTCTAGTACGCGCCCTCGTCCAGCCCCTCGGTGTCCTCGCCCTCCTCCTCCAGCGCCCGTTTGACGACCCGGAGCGCCATGCTCTCCGGATACCCCTTGCGCGCCAGCATCCCCGCGAGCCGACGCACACGTCTGTCCCGCTCCAGGCCGCGGGTGGCACGGAGTTTGCGGGCGACCAGCTCGCGGGCGGTCTCCTCCTCCCGCTCGGAGTCGAGCTGCCCGACCGCCTCGTCGATCAGGGCGGACTCGACACCCTTCGTACGCAGCTCGCGCGCGAGCGCGCGCCGGGCCAGACCGCGGCCGTGGTGGCGCGACTCCACCCAGGCGTCGGCGAACGCCGCGTCGTTGATCAGCCCCACGTCCTCGAAGCGGGAGAGCACCTCCTCCGCGATGTCCTGCGGGATCTCCCGCTTCTCCAGCGCGTCCGCGAGCTGCTTGCGGGTGCGCGGCGTGCCGGTGAGCAGGCGCAGACAGATCGCCCGCGCCCGCTCGGCCGGGTCCTGGGGCGGCAGCTCCTGCTCGGCCCTCGACGAGTCGGAGCTGCCGCCCGGCCTTTCGGCCCGTCGCCTCTTCGCATAAGGCACGGTGCCGGACTAACTCTTGGCCGCTGCCGACTTGGCCGACCTGGCCTTGGAGGCGGCGGCCGCCGGCTTCGCCGGCTCGTCCCCCGGGGCGGGGGCGCCCGCCGCATCCGCGCCCGGCTCTGCCGTCGGCGCCTGCGGCTGGACCCCGACCCCCAGCTTCTCCAGGATCTTCTTCTCGATCTCATTGGCGAGATCGGGGTTGTCCTTGAGGAAGTTGCGGGAGTTCTCCTTGCCCTGGCCGAGCTGGTCGCCCTCGTACGTGTACCAGGCGCCGGCCTTGCGGACGAAGCCGTGCTCCACGCCCATGTCGATCAGGCCGCCCTCGCGGCTGATGCCCTGGCCGTAGAGGATGTCGAACTCGGCCTGCTTGAAGGGCGGTGCCACCTTGTTCTTGACGACCTTGACCCGGGTCCGGTTGCCGACGGCCTCGGTGCCGTCCTTCAGCGTCTCGATACGGCGGATGTCGAGCCGGACCGACGCGTAGAACTTGAGCGCCCGGCCACCGGTCGTGGTCTCCGGCGAGCCGAACATCACGCCGATCTTCTCGCGGAGCTGGTTGATGAAGATCGCGGTGGTCTTGGACTGGTTGAGCGCGCTGGTGATCTTCCGGAGCGCCTGGCTCATCAGCCGCGCCTGGAGACCGACGTGCGAGTCGCCCATCTCACCCTCGATCTCCGCACGCGGCACCAGCGCCGCGACGGAGTCGATGACGATGAGGTCGAGCGCGCCGGAGCGGACCAGCATGTCCACGATTTCGAGGGCCTGCTCCCCGTTGTCCGGCTGGGAGAGGAGCAGATTGTCGATGTCGACGCCGAGCTTTCTCGCGTACTCGGGGTCGAGGGCGTGCTCGGCGTCCACGAAGGCCACCGAGCCGCCCAACCGCTGCGCGTTCGCCACGGCGTGCAGCGTCAGCGTCGTCTTGCCGGAGGACTCCGGACCGTACACCTCCACCACGCGGCCGCGTGGCAGGCCGCCGACGCCGAGCGCGACGTCGAGCGCGGTCGATCCGGTGGGGATGACCTCGACGGGGTCGTTCGGCCTGTCTCCCATGCGCATCACTGCGCCCTTGCCGAATTGCCGTTCAATTTGTGCGAGAGCGGCGTCGAGCGCCTTCTCACGGTCGGTTCCTGCCATGGGTTCCACCCGATTTGCTTGAGTCGATCGCTTCACGTCAATGACGCTATCCCCTGCCACTGACAACGCGTCCCCGGCGCCTCCCCGCCTGTGGACAACCTCGGACGATTCGTCCGGGCCGGCCGCCAGCCAGCGACCCTCCCATAAGAATGGATGTTCGATTTTGGTGTCAAGTGACACGCGCCGGGCCCCACGGTCCTCCCGTGAACCTGTGCCATCGAACCTTGATCATTGCCATCGAAGGTTGATGATCAGTAAGTTCGTGCCACCGAAGTTCGAGTGGCACGGAGTGCTGGTGTGTCGGGGGTGGCGGTGGGGGACTCGCGGATGCGTACGCGCATCCGGACCTTGGGGTGTTTGACCTGGGGTTTCTGGAAGATGGGGTACAGGTTCGACGGTCTCTCGCGGCCTGCTGGGGTGTCCGTTTCGAGAACGTAGCGCCGGTGCGTCCGTTCCGCTGGCCCAAGGGCGGGGAGAGTTTCGCGGGTTGGTACTTGTCCGCGGCGGCCAGACGTGGAGCCCCCAACTGTTCGGGCTGCGCGGTACGCCCAGGATCGAACCCCTCTGGGGCCACCTCGCCGACACCACGACCGCGGCACGTCTCTGGGCGGCCAGCCGCGATCTGACGCTCACCGCACCGACAAGGTTCGGAGACTGAGAGCGCGGCGACCGAAGGCGGCGAAGTAGACGCCCGACCGGATGAGATCGGACAAGCGGTCAAGTCCGTGTGGCAAACAGTCAAGATCTCGTGACACAGGACACCGAGCGGACGGGCCGGCGAGTGAGCGCCCGAGTGGGGCACCGCCCGCCGTCGAAGACGGTCCGCCCCCTACAACTCCGGTACCACCCAGGACCGTTGTGTCATTCCCTGGGTGTACGGGATGTGCAGCCCGGCGAGGGATCCGCGCGCAGGGCCCGTTCCTGAATGATCTTTCCTGTCCGAACATACGACCGGAAGGATCGATATCGTGCGCAGACGACGTCTCGCGCCCCTGTTGGCCGTGAGTGTCACGGCCACGCTGGCTCCCGTGCTCGCCACCTCGACGGCCACCGCCGCTCCGGCCGCCACCCCGTCGACCGTCTCCACGTCCGCCGCCAAGGGCACGCTGGACCGGTATGTGAAGCAGAAGCCACAGTGGAAGCGGTGCGACGCCGACGCTCCGGCGGAGTTCGAGTGCGCCACGGTCAAGGTGCCGCTGGACTACCGGGTTCCTGGGGGCAAGCAGATCGACCTGGCCATATCCCGGCTCAAGAGCACCGCGCCCGACAAGCGGCACGGTGTCCTGTTCTCCAACCCCGGCGGTCCGGGCGGACAGGGGCTCTACATGCCGCTGGGGATGCAGGACAGGCTCCCCGAGTCCGCGCGGCAGAAGTACGACCTCATCGGCTTCGACCCACGCGGGGTGGGACTGAGCAGCCCGGTCTCCTGCGACCTGGAGCCGGACGAGGAGAACTGGCTGCGGCCGTACAAGGAGGAGACGTTCGACAGACACGTCGCCTGGGCACGCGACGTCGCGGCCAAGTGCAAGGAGAAGGCGGGCGACACGCTCCCGCACATCACCACGCGCAACGCCGCGCGCGACATGGATCTGCTCCGGGCGATTCTCGGTGAGAAGAAGATCTCGTACGTGGGGTACTCGTACGGCACCTATCTGGGCGCCGTCTACACCCAGCTCTTCCCGGGCCGGGCCGACCGGTTCGTGCTGGACAGCGCGATCGATCCGGCGCGCGCCTGGCGGGGGATGGTCCAGTGGTGGGCGGAGGGCGCCGAGCCCGCGTTCGACCGGTGGACCGAGTGGGCCGCCGAGCGTTCGGAGAAGTACGGCCTCGGTGACACCCCGAAGGAGGTCGGCCGGACCTTCTGGGACCTTGTCGCGCAGGCCGACGAGAAGCCCATCGAGGTGGAGGGCTGGCCGAACACCGGTGACGACATCCGCAGCGGTATGCGCGCGGCGGTCTTCAGCCCGGAGTACGCCACCGAGGGGCTCGTGGAGCTGAAGAAGGCCGCGGCCGGCGAGCCCGCATCCGCGAAGAAGCTGGCGGCGTTCACCGGATCCGAGGGTGCCGGGACGGCGGGCACCGCCGCCGAGCTGCCGTCCGACAACATGACGGCGAGCATGCTGGCCGTCATCTGCGGCGACAACTCGGCCGCATGGTCCCGCGATCCCGAGAGTTACCGGCGGGACGCCATCGAGGACAAGGGCCGTTACCCGCTCTTCGGTGACTTCGCGTCCAGCATCAAGCCCTGTGCGTTCTGGGACAGGTCCGTGGAACCGGCGACCGAGGTGAACAACAAGGTCGGCTCCCTGGTCGTGCAGAACGAGTGGGACTCGCAGACCCCGCTGCCCAGCGGTCAGGCCCTGCACGCCACTCTGAAGGGCTCGAAGATGGTCACCGTCCTCGGCGGCGAGGGCCACGGCGTCTACCCGAACGGCAACGCGTGCACCGACGGCACGGTCACCGACTACCTGCTCACCGGCAAGCTCCCGGCGAAGGACGTGACCTGCCGGGCGACGGCCGACTCGAACGCGGAGGCACGGAAGAACCAGAAGCGGGACGTGCTCCCCGGGTCTCCGCTCCCGCAGCGTGCCCCGGACCGCTTCTGACCCCGGTCGCACGGCCAACCCCGGTCGCACGGGCCATTGCCGTATGACCCCTTCATGACCTCTTGAGGACGGGGCGGGGCCTCCTGACGTGGCTCCGCCCCGTATCGTCCCGTCCCGCGTCGTCGGATTCGAGGTGCCAACAGCCCTACGGACGGCCCCTGCCGTCATCCCCCGTCCGCAGCCGCCGTATCCGCCGTATCCGCCCCCACAGCGGGACGTCGCGGCGCCGTCTGCCGCCTCCCACCCGCGGATCGTCCATCACGTCGTACCGCTTCACGTACACGCCGAGAAACGCCTGCAGGGTCGCGACGGCGGGGATCGAGATCAACGCCCCGACGGGGCCCAGCAGCGCCGTACCCGCGATGACCGAGCCGAAGGCCACCGCCGGGTGGATGTCCACGGACCGGGCGGTGAGCTTGGGCTGGAGCATGTAGTTCTCGAACTGCTGGTAGATCACGACGAAGCCGAGGACCCACACCGCGTACCAGGGGTCAACGGTGAAGGCGATCAGCATGGGCAGGGCGCCCGCCAGGTACGTGCCGATGGTCGGGATGAACTGGGAGACCAGACCCACCCACATCGCCAGTGCAGGCGCGTACGGGACGCCCAGGATCTCCAGCAGGATGTAGTGCGCGACACCGGAGATGAGGGCCATCAGTCCGCGCGAGTAGAGATATCCGCCGGTCTTCTCGATCGCGATCTCCCAGGCCCTCAGTACCTCGGCCTGCCGGGCGGGCGGCAGCACCGAGCAGAGCGCGCGGCGCAGCCGGGGCCCGTCGGCGGCGAAGTAGAAGGAGAACAGGAAGATCGTCAGAAGCCGGAACAGCCCGCCCAGCACGGTGGCGGAGACGTCGAGGACGCCGCTGGCGCTGTTCTGCACGTACCTCTGGAGCCAGTCGGAGTGCAGCAGGCTGTCCTGGACGGCGACCCGGGACAGCTCGGTGTGGAACGTCAGGTTGATCCACTTGATCACCGAGTCGAGGTACTGGGGGAAGGAGTCGACGATGTCGATGATCTGGCTCGCCAGGATGGAACCGAGCATCACCACGAAACCGGCGCTCGCGATCAGCACCCCGAAGAAGACGAGGAAGGTGGCGAGTCCGCGGCGCATCCCCCGGGCCGCCATGCGGCTGACCGCGGGTTCCACCGCCAGCGCCAGGAAAAAGGCGATCAGCACATTGATCAGCAGCCCGAAGAGCTGGTGGAACGCCCAGATACCGAGCTGGAAGCAGGCGACGAGGCCCAGGGCGAGGAGCATGGCCCTCGGCAGCCAGCGGGGCATACGCTCGCCCCCGCCGTCCCGGTCGGCCGGGCGCGGGAGCGGCCCCGCGGGCGTCCCTGAGGGCGCGGCGTGCGGGGTCTCCGGCGCGGAGTCCGGCGGAGGGATCGGCGGTTGTACGTCCGAGGCGGTGCTGTCGTTCGGTGCCACGGAGTCAGTCTGGACTACGGCAGTGACAACCGGCCCCGCGGTCCGGGCTTTGGGCCCCTCTCCGGGGGCGGCGCGTCAGCGCTTCTCGGCCGGGACACCCATGGCGGCGCAGACGGCGCGCCAGACGTCCTTGGCCTCCCAGCCCGCTTCGAGTGCCTCGTGCACCGTACGGCCGCCCAGTTCGGCCATCACATGGTCACGGGCGAAGGAGTCCGCGTAGGCGGCACCGAAGTGGTCCGCCATCCGCTCCCAGAAAATCGTCAACCGCATGCGCCCAGTATCCCGCTCCTCCGGGTGCGGTCCTGCGCTGTCCCCCTCGTACGCCGCCGTGAGGGCCCCAGAGCCCCCGTTCCGCCCCGGGGCCCCCGGGTCAGCCGGACAGCGCCCGTACGACTGCCGTGACGGCCACGGCGGCCCCGACGACCACCAGGAACGGGGCGCGCAGCACCAGTGCGAGCGCCGCCGCGGCGACCCCCGCGCCCCGGGCGTCCAGGACGAGCGCGCCGTTAGCGCTGAAGGTCTGCTGCGCGGTCAGCGCGGCGAGCAGGGCGACGGGCAGCAGGGCGGACAGCCGCCGGACGAGCGGGCGCTCCAGCACCCCCGCGGGTACCAGAAGTCCCACCAGCTTGAGGAGGTAGCAGCCGGCGGCGGTCGCGCCGATCGCGATCCACACGGTCATCGGTCCGTTCCCTTCGTGCGACCGGAGCCCTCCGGCGGGCCGGAGGAGGGCGTGCGGCGGGCGCCGAGCCCGCGGCCCTGGAGCCAGAGCACGACGGGTGCGGCGAGCGCCGCGACGAGCACCGGGACCCCGCCGGGCAGCACCGGCAGCAGCCCGAGCCCCAGGACGATGGCGAGGCCCGCGACGGCGCGCTCGGTGGTGGTACGGAGCATCGGCGCGAGCAGGGCGAGGAAGACGGCGGGCCCCGCGGCGTCGAGCCCCCACGCGGCGGTGTCGCCCAGGGCCTCGGCGCCCAGCGCACCGGCCAGAGTGGTCAGGTTCCACAGCGCGTAGAGCGTGAGCCCCGTGACCGTGAAGCCGATCCTGGCGGCGCGCCGGGTCGGCTGGGCGAGGGAGACGGCGGCCGTCTCGTCGATCACCCACTGCGCGGCGAACGGGCGCACGGGGCCCGGCAGGCGCAGCAACTGAGAGAGCCTGAGACCGTAGAAGGCGTTGCGTACGCCCAGGAAGAACGCGCCCGCCGCGGCGGTGAAGGGGCTCCCGCCGGCCGCGAGCGCGCCGACGAGCGCGAACTGCGAGGCGCCGGTGAAGACCAGCAGGCTGAGCGCGCAGATCTGTGCCACGGTGAGCCCCGCGCCTGCCGCGGTGACGCCGAAGGCGAAGCCCGAGAGTCCGACGGCGATGCCGACACCGAGGGCGTCGCGCACCACGGCGGAGTCGGGTTTGGCCGCGGGGGCGGTACGAGGTGCGGGGTGCGGGGCGCTTCCCCCGGGGCCGTCCGCCGGTATGCCGGCCGGTATGTCCGAGGAAGCGGACGCTGTCTGTTCTGCCACGCCGCGGACGCTACGCGGAGCGGAACCCCCAGGTCTTGTACATTCTTGCGCCCTGCCCCGCCCCGCCTCTCCACTCCGCCTCTCCACTCCGCCCGCCACGCGCAGCCCCGCCCGATGTCAGCCTGAGCGCCGCCCGGCCCGCTCCCCGCGGTACGCGCCGGGAGGGACCCCGATGATACGGCTGAAGTGCCGGTTGAGGTGAGGCTGATCGGTGAACCCGACGGCCACCGCCGCCTCCGCGGGCCCCGTACCGGCGTCCAGGAGGCTGCGTGCACGGCGCACCCGCGCGTCAGTGAGCCAGGGGTGTGCGGCGGCAGCCCGTAGGCGCTCCTGAAGGAGCAGCGGGGCGAAGGGGCTGGTCCCCAGCTCGGCGGCGAGCCGGCCCAGGGACGGCGGGTCCGTCATCCGCTCCTCAGCACGGCACGCGCCCGTGCCGCGAGCCGCGCCCCGCCGCCCGTACGGTGCGCACGGACCCCGCCGTCGACGGCGAAGACGGCCCCGCCCATCAGGACCGCGGTTCTGATGGGCGGGGCCGTTTCCCCAGGCCCGGGCGATTGTCAGTGGCCGGGTGCACGATGGGGGGCATGGCAGCCAGCGCGCTCGACTCCTTCTCCCCCGCGACCCGCGGCTGGTTCACGGGGGCCTTCTCCGCGCCCACCGCGGCGCAGGAGGGCGCCTGGCGCGCCATCCAGGAGGGGTCGGACGTGCTGGTGGTGGCGCCGACGGGCTCCGGCAAGACGCTGGCCGCCTTCCTCGCCGCGCTGGACCAGCTCGCCTCGGCGCCGCCGCCCGCCGAGGCGAAGAAGCGGTGCCGGGTGCTGTACGTGTCACCGCTGAAGGCCCTCGCGGTCGACGTGGAGCGCAATCTGCGCAGCCCGCTCACGGGGATCCGGCAGGAGTCCGTACGGCATGGACTGCCCGAGCCGCAGGTGCGGGTCGGTATCCGCTCGGGCGACACCCCGCCAGCCGACCGCCGGTCGATGGCGACAAGGCCGCCGGACATCCTGATCACCACACCCGAGTCGCTGTTCCTGATGCTCACGTCCTCCGCGCGGGACGCGCTCGCGGGCGTCGAGACGGTGATCCTGGACGAGGTGCACGCCGTGGCCGGGACGAAGCGCGGCGCCCACCTCGCCCTCTCCCTGGAGCGGCTCGACGAGCTGCTGCCGCGCCCGGCACGACGGATCGGCCTGTCGGCGACGGTGCGTCCGGTGGAGGAGGTGGCCCGTTATCTCTCCCCGCAGCGCCGGGTGGAGATCGTCCAGCCGCCCTCCGGCAAGGAGTTCGACCTCTCCGTCGTCGTCCCGGTCGAGGACCTGGGCGAGCTGGGCGGCTCCCCCGCGTCGGAGACGGACAGCGGGGAGAAGCCGTCGATCTGGCCGCATGTGGAGGAGCGGATCGCCGATCTCGTCCAGGCCCACCGCTCCACGATCGTGTTCGCCAACTCCCGCCGCCTGGCCGAGCGTCTGTGCAACCGGCTCAACGAGATCGCGTACGAACGCGCGACAGGGCGGACGATGCCCGAGGAGCACTCCCCGGCCGAGGTGATGGCCCAGTCAGGCGCGGCCAAGGGCGCCCCGCCGCTGCTGGCCCGCGCGCATCACGGCTCGGTCTCCAAGGAGCAGCGCTCCCAGGTCGAGGAGGATCTCAAGGCGGGCCGGCTGCCCGCCGTCGTGGCCACCTCCAGCCTGGAGCTGGGCATCGACATGGGCGCCGTGGATCTGGTCGTCCAGGTCGAGTCGCCGCCCTCGGTCGCCTCCGGCCTCCAGCGCGTGGGCCGGGCCGGCCATCAGGTCGGCGCGGTCTCCACGGGCGTCGTCTTCCCGAAGTACCGCGGCGACCTGGTGCAGGCCGCCGTGGTCACGGAGCGGATGCGCGGCGGGTCCATCGAGGCGCTGCGCGTGCCGGCCAATCCGCTGGACGTGCTGGCCCAGCAGCTCGTCGCCATGGTCGCGCTGGACACCCGCCAGGTGGACGACCTGCTCACCGTGGTCCGCCGGGCCGCGCCGTTCGCCTCCCTGCCCGACTCGGCGTTCCACGGCGTGCTGGACATGCTCGCCGGGCGCTACCCCTCCGACGCCTTCGCCGAGCTGCGGCCCCGGGTGGTGTGGGACCGCCTCGCGGGTACGGTCACGGGCCGCCCGGGTGCCCAGCGTCTCGCCGTCACCTCCGGCGGCACGATCCCCGACCGCGGCCTCTTCGGGGTCTTCCTCGCCGGAGCCGACCCCAAGAAGGGCGGCGGCCGGGTCGGCGAGCTGGACGAGGAGATGGTGTACGAGTCCCGGGTGGGCGATGTCTTCACCCTGGGGACGACATCCTGGCGGATCGAGGACATCACCCGTGACCGGGTCCTGGTCACCCCGGCCCCCGGTGCCCCGGGACGGCTGCCGTTCTGGAAGGGCGACCAGCTCGGCCGCCCGCTGGAGCTGGGCCGCGCGGTCGGCGCCTTCCTACGCGAGGTCGGCTCCCTCTCCGAGGAGGACGCGCGGCTGCGCCTGATGACGGCGGGCCTGGACGACTGGGCAGCCGGCAATCTGCTGTCGTACCTGGCCGAGCAGCGCCGCGCCTGCGGGCACGTCCCCGACGACCGGACGATCCTGGTCGAGCGGTTCCGTGACGAGCTGGGCGACTGGCGGGTGGTGATCCACTCCCCGTTCGGCGCCCAGGTGCACGCCCCGTGGGCGCTGGCCCTGGGCGCCCGGCTCTCCGAGCGGTACGGCATGGACGCGCAGGTCATGCACGCCGACGACGGCATCGTGCTGCGGCTGCCCGACGCCGATCTGATGGGCCTGGATCTCCTCGACGAGGAGCCGGACCGGCTCAGCACCGCCTTCGACAGCGAGCAGGCCCCGCTGGGCGCCGCGGACGTCGCCTTCGACACAGGCGAGATCCGCGGGATCGTCACCGAACAGGTCGGTGGCTCCGCCCTGTTCGCCTCCCGGTTCCGGGAGTGCGCCGCGCGGGCGCTGCTGCTGCCGCGCCGCAGCCCCGGCAAGCGCACCCCCCTGTGGCAGCAGCGCCAGCGCGCCGCCCAGCTCCTCCAGGTGGCGAGTGAGTTCGGCTCGTTCCCCATCGTGCTGGAGGCGGTGCGGGAGTGCCTTCAGGACGTCTTCGACGTCCCCGGTCTCACCGAGCTGATGGGCGACATCGAGGCCCGCCGCGTCCGGCTCGTCGAAGTCACCACCCCCGAGGCCTCACCCTTCGCCCGGTCGCTGCTCTTCGGCTACGTCGCGCAGTTCCTGTACGAGGGCGACTCGCCCCTCGCCGAGCGGCGGGCCGCCGCCCTCTCGCTGGACTCCCGGCTGCTCGCCGAGCTGCTGGGCCAGGCCGAGCTGCGCGAGCTGCTCGACCCCGAGGTCCTCACGGAGCTGGAGCGCGAACTCCAGTGGCTGACGGAGGACCGGCGCGTCAAGGACGCCGAGGGCGTCGCCGACCTGCTGCGGATCCTCGGTCCGCTCACCGACGGCGAACTGGCCGAGCGCGGCGCGCCGGTGGCGTGGGCGGAGGAGCTGGCCACGGCCCGCCGCGCCGTCAGGGTCCGTATCGCCGGGGCTGACCACTGGGCGGCGATCGAGGACGCCGGCCGGCTGCGGGACGCCCTGGGCACAGCGCTGCCGGTCGGTGTCCCCGAGGCGTTCACCGAACCGGTCAAGGATCCGCTGGGCGATCTGCTCGCCCGCCATGCCCGCACGCACGGGCCGTTCACCTCGTCCTCTGCGGCCGAGCGCTTCGGTCTCGGGGCGGCGGTCACGGACGGCGCGCTCCAGCGGCTCGCCGCGAGCGGCCGGATCGTCCAGGGCGAGTTCCATCCCTCCGGCATCGGTCAGGAGTGGTGCGACGCCACGGTGCTCCGCAGGCTGCGCCGCCGCTCCCTGGCCGCGCTGCGCCAGGAGCTGGAGCCGGTCGCGCCCGCCGCGCTCGCCACGTTCCTTCCCCAGTGGCAGCATCTGAACGGTGACAGCCTGCGCGGTATCGACGGGCTCGCCCGCGCCGTCGAGCAGTTGCAGGGCGCCCCCGTCCCCGCGTCCGCCCTGGAGAAGCTGATCCTGCCGTCCCGGGTCGCCGGCTACGCCCCGGCGCTCCTGGACGAACTGACCACCACGGGCGAGGTGCTGTGGGCCGGAGCCGGAGCCCTGCCCGGCAAGGACGGCTGGGTCTCGCTCTATCTCGCCGACGCCGCCCCGCTCCTCCTGCCCGCCCCGCATCCGCTGGAGCAGACCGCCCTGCACGCCTCGGTGCTGACCACCCTCTCCGGCGGGTACGGACTGTTCTTCCGGCAGATCGCCGACCAGGTCCGCGCCACCACCCACCCCGAGGCGACCGACCCCCAACTCGCCGACGCTGTCTGGGACCTGGCCTGGTCGGGGCGGCTCACCAATGACACGCTGGCCCCGCTGCGCTCGCTGCTCGGCGCCGGCCGTACGGCCGGCGCCACCGCCCACCGCGCGCGCCGACCGGTGCCCCGCGGCCGGTACGGCACCCTCACGGTCGCGGCCAGACCCGTGTCCCGTACGGGCCCGCCGACCGTGAGCGGACGCTGGTCGCTGCTGCCCGAGCCGGAGCCCGACCCCACGCACCGCGCGCACGCCCTGGCCCGTACGCTCCTGGACCGTCATGGTGTGGTGACCCGGGGCGCGGTCGCGGCCGAGGGGGTGGCGGGCGGCTTCTCCGCCACGTACCGCGTGCTGTCGGCCTTCGAGGACAGCGGCCAGGCCCGTCGCGGCTATGTCGTGGAGGGGCTGGGCGCCGCACAGTTCGCGATGGACGGCGCGGTCGACCGGCTGCGGGCCGCGGCGACGGCCCGCGACCGCGCCCCCGAGCAGTCCGCACCCCGGGCCGTGGTGCTCGCCGCGGCCGACCCCGCCAACGCCTACGGGGCCGCCCTGCCCTGGCCGGAGCCGCCGGACGGCGCGGGCCACAAGCCGGGGCGCAAGGCCGGCTCCCTGGTCGTCCTGGTCGACGGCGAGCTGACCCTCTACCTGGAGCGCGGCGGCAGGACCCTGCTGGCCTGGGCCGTGGATCCGCAGGCCCCGGCGCTGACGGCCGCCGCCGGGGCGCTGGCCGACGCGGCCCGCGCGGGCGCGCTCGGTACGGTCACGGTCGAGCGGGCCAACGGCGCCCCGGCCCTGACGTCGCCGCTGGGCCGGGCCCTGGAGTCGGCCGGCTTCCACGCCACCCCCAGGGGCCTCCGCCTACGCGCCTGACCGGGTCCGAGACCCCTCAGGCAGGCCCCAGGATCGTCCCGGAACACCACCCGCCCCCGGAAACACCGCCCACCGGACCGACCCACCCAACCCATCAGCCAAACCCGCCACCCGATCCGTCGCCCAGCCCGGCCCCGCCCCGTCGCGCATCATGGGAGACATGCCCGAAGGAGACACCGTCTGGCAGACCGCCCGGCGCCTGCACACCGCCCTCGCCGGACATCCCCTGACCCGCTCCGACCTGCGGGTCCCCCGGTACGCGACCGCCGATCTCACCGGCAGGACCGTTCTCGATGTCACGCCGCGCGGAAAACACCTGCTCACCAGGGTCGAGGGCGGACTCACCCTCCACTCGCATCTGCGGATGGACGGCGCGTGGAAGATCTACGCCCCCGGCGAGCGCTGGCGCGGCGGCCCGGCACATCAGATCCGGGCGATCCTCGGCACCGCCGAGCACACCGCCGTGGGCTACCGGCTGCCCGTACTGGAACTCCTCCGTACCAGCGACGAGGAGCGTGTGGTCGGCCACCTCGGCCCCGATCTGCTGGGCCCCGACTGGGACCCGGCCCTCGCCCTGCGACGGCTGCTCTCCGATCCCGGCCGCCCTGTCGGGGAGGCACTGCTCGACCAGCGCAATCTCGCCGGGGTCGGCAACATCTTCAAGTCCGAGACATGTTTCCTCGTCCGCGCGACCCCATGGCTTCCGGTCGGCGAACTCCCCTCCCCCGAACGCCTGGTGACGGCCGCCAAGAAGCTACTCGAAGCCAACCGCGAACGTCCCGGCCACCGCCGGGAGCTGCACGTCTACGGCCGCGCCCACCGCCCCTGCCCCCGCTGTGGCACCCCGATCCGTACGGCCGACCAGGACGGGCGTCCCGTCTACTGGTGCCCCCGCTGCCAGTCGGGCCCCGCCCCCTGACCCCGGCCCGGCTTCCCCCGCGCCGCGGCCGCGTGCACCGGCAGCAGGCTCAGCCCCCAGCCACCCGCCGCCACCGTGCACTCCACGACACCGCTGTGCTCCGGCACCAGCAGCAGCCGCAGCACGGCCCACCACCACGCTCCACCGAGAACACCGAGGACAAGTGCACAGACGAGAGCGCAGGCCGGAGGAAGGATCCATCGCCCCACCATGGCGGCCTCCTCCGGCCGGCGACCATCGACGCCGAACGACGCTAGACCCGTGCGATCACCGGCGGGGAGGGCGCATCGGACGCACACCCACGGCGTGCGCCGCGCGCTACGCGCTCTCCGCCTGGAACATCCACGCGTGCTTCTCCAGGTCGGCCGTGACCTGGATCAGGATGTCCTGCGTCACCGGATCCGGCTTGTCCGTCGCGCCGACGCGCTCCCGCATCCGCGTGACCACCGCGCCAAGGGCGTCCACCAGGGTCCGTACCGCGTCCCCGTCCTTGATCCAGCCGTTGGGGACCGGGCCGATCGCGCTGGTCCCCGCCACCGTCGCGGCCCGCCCGTCGGGCGTCACACCGATCGCCGAGGCCCGCTCCGCGACCGTGTCCGAGTGCTGCCGCGCCGTGGTCACGACTTCGTCGAGCTGAAGGTGTACGGAGCGGAAGCGCGGCCCGACGATGTTCCAGTGCACCTGCTTGGCGATGAGCGAGAGATCCACCAGATCCACGAGCGCGCCCTGCAACGCCTCGCCGACCAGCTTCAGGTCCTCCTCGGACAGGGGACTCTTCACGACAGACATACGGGCCCTCCAGTGTTCCGTCGACTCCACCGGCCCGACCGGACGCACCGGCCTCTTCCGGTTCCCTGTCCACCATGACACAGGAGAGACGAAACGGTCATTCGGGCCATGGGTGGCCGACCATGCCCGGACCCGCACCGCTGCGGACATGCCGGGGCCCCGGCCGGTATCGCTACCGACCGGGGCCCCGTCACAGCCTCACATCCGCACCCTCAGGCGGCGACGACGTCCGCGGGTGCCTTGATCGTCACCCGCTCCGTCGGCACTCCGGCCACCGACGTCACAGAGACGGAATTGAGCATGGGTCGTACTGGCGCGGGCACCGGCTCGTTCGCCGCCGCCGACGCGGCCAGCTCCGCCAACGACAGTTCGTCGCTCACTTCGCGCATGAGCTCGGACATCCGTACGTCAAGCGCGTCGCAGATCGCGGAGAGCAGCTCGGAGGAAGCCTCCTTCTGCCCCCGCTCAACCTCGGAAAGATAGCCGAGCGAGACTCGGGCGGACGAGGAGACTTCGCGCAGAGTACGGCCCTGGCGCTGGCGCTGCCGACGCAGCACGTCACCCAGCAGGCGACGGAGCAGAATCATCGGTGGCTCCCTCCTCGGACCGCGTAGCCGCATCCTTCACGCCCCACCGTACCGCCTTGCGCGGCGGCCGTGCGGGGAGCGATGTCGTGTTCACTCAGGGCTGTAAACATCAAATCCCCCCGTTCTCTTCCGTATCCTGTGTCCGCCCGTTCCCGGAGAGTTCGCCGAGGAGCAGTCCCAGTGCGCTCCGTACACTCTCCTTACGGATGTCCGCCCGGTCGCCGTTCAACCGCAGCGCGGCCACTTTCCCCGCGCCTTCCGGTCCCGCCACCGCCACGTACACCGTGCCGACCGGCTGCCCGTCCTGCGGATCGGGGCCCGCCACCCCGGTGGTGGCGACGCCCCAGTCGGCGCCCAGCGCCCGCCGCACCCCGGCCGCCATCTGCCGTGCGACCTCGGGGTCCACGGCGCCCCGTTCGCCGAGCAGGGCCCCGTCCACGCCCAGGACGTCCCGCTTGAGATCCGTCGCATAGGCCGTCACGGCCCCGCGGAAGGCCCGGGAGGCCCCGGGGACAGCGGTCAGCTCCGCGGCCACCAGACCGCCGGTCAGGGACTCCGCCACCGCCAGCGTCCCGCCCCGGCCGGCCAGCAGCTCCAGCACCCGCGCGGCACGGGCCCCCGCCCCGGTCGCCGTTTCGCTCACCGAGCGGACTCCTCCTCGGCACGCTCCGCCGCCAACCCCTGGCGTCGCAGGACGACCGCCTGGCGCACGTAGTCGAGCCCCGTGAGCACCGTCAGGACGACCGCCGCCGCCATCACCCAGAACCGCAGCGTGGCCAGCGGCCCGGTCAGTGCGAGGACGTACATCCCCACGGCGACCCCCTGCGTGAGCGTCTTCAGCTTGCCCCCGCGGCTGGCCGGGATCACCCCGTGTCTGATCACCCAGAACCGCATCAGCGTGATCCCCAGCTCGCGGAAGAGGATGACGCCCGTCACCCACCAGGGCAGGTCCCCGAGCGCGGAGAGACAGAGCAGCGCCGCGCCCATGATCGCCTTGTCCGCGATCGGGTCGGCGATCTTGCCGAAGTCGGTGACCAGGTTGTACGTACGGGCCAGGTGGCCGTCGAAGATGTCCGTGATCATCGCGACGGCGAAGGCGGCCCACGCCCAGGCGCGCCAGACGGGGTCGTAGCCGCCTTCCTGGAGCAGCAGATACACGAAGCAGGGCACGAGGACCAGCCGCACCATGGTGAGGATGTTGGCGATGTTCCACAGACTGGCCTGATTGACCACCACCGCCGCCAGCTTGGCGCCGGGCGCCGGCTTCGCGCCGGTACCGCCCGCCGCGGACGCCGGGACTCCGGTCATCTGGCCGCCTCCTCACCCGGGATCCGGGGGCCGTCCCCCGGGAGCTCGTAGCACTCGGCGACCAGGTCCACGCCTTCGGTCCCGACCACCTTCGCCTCGACCATACGGCCGGGGCGCAGCCCCTCGCGCGAGGTGAAGATCACCTGGCCGTCCGTCTCCGGTGCCTGGTGGGCCGCGCGGCCGACGGCCGGCTCGTCGGCGTCGTCCGAGGGATCGACCGATTCGACGAGGACCTGAAGGCTCTCTCCGAGCCGCTCCTCGGCCCGCTGGGCGGTCAGCTCCTCGGCCAGCCGGGAGAGGTGCGCCAACCGCTCGGCGACGACGTCCGCGTCCAGCTTGTCGCCGTAGCCGGCGGCCTCGGTGCCGTCCTCGTCCGAGTAGCCGAAGACCCCGATGGCGTCGAGGCGCGCGCCGGTGAGGAAGCGTTCCAGCTCGGCGAAGTCCGCCTCGCTCTCCCCGGGGAAGCCCACGATGAAGTTGGAGCGCACCCCGGCCTGCGGCGCCTTGCCCCGGATGGTCTCCAGCAGCTCCAGGAAGCGGTCGGTGTCCCCGAAGCGCCGCATCGCGCGCAGTACGTCGGGGGCGGAGTGCTGGAAGGACAGGTCGAAGTACGGGGCGACCTTGGGCGTCGAGGTGAGGACGTCGATCAGCCCGGGCCGCATCTCGGCGGGCTGGAGGTAGCTGACCCGTACCCGCTCGATGCCGTCGACGGCCGCCAGCTCCGGCAGCAGGGTCTCCAGCAGCCGGATGTCGCCGAGGTCCTTGCCGTACGAGGTGTTGTTCTCGGAGACCAGCATGACCTCCTTGACGCCCTGCTCGGCCAGCCAGCGTGTCTCGCCGAGCACGTCGGAGGGGCGGCGCGAGATGAAGGAGCCGCGGAACGACGGGATGGCGCAGAAGGAGCAGCGGCGGTCGCAGCCGGAGGCGAGCTTGACGGAGGCGACGGGGCTGGTGTCGAGGCGCCTGCGCAGGGGCGCCCGCGGCCCGGAGGCCGGCGCGATCCCCTCGGGCAGGTCCTCGGGGGCCGGCGCGACCTCGTCCTGGCCCTGTGCGTGGCCGGGGAGCGCGACGTCGGCACCCTGCCGCTCGACGGGGCTGAGCGGCAGCAGCTTGCGGCGGTCGCGGGGGGTGTGGGAGGCGTGGATGCCGCCGTTGAGGATGGTCTGGAGGCGGTCCGAGATGTCGGCGTAGTCGTCGAAGCCGAGGACTCCGTCCGCCTCGGGCAGGGCCTCGGCGAGTTCCTTGCCGTACCGCTCGGCCATGCAGCCGACGGCGACGACGGCCTGGGTTCTGCCCTGGTCCTTCAGGTCATTGGCTTCCAGCAGGGCGTCGACGGAGTCCTTCTTTGCGGCCTCGACGAATCCACAGGTGTTGACGACGGCGACATCCGCCCCCGAGGCGTCCTGGACGAGCTCCCAGCCATCCGCTGCCAAGCGGCCTGCGAGCTCCTCCGAGTCCACCTCGTTACGGGCGCAGCCAAGAGTGACAAGGGCGACGGTACGGCGTTCGGGCATGGGCTCAAGACTACTTTGTCCCGGCCCCGCCCTTACCGTGCAGGGTTGGTCAGCCGACCTCGGGGTCACCCTGCGTGTACGAGAGCCGCTCGACCTGGCCGGGTTCGAACTCGTCCGCGACCTTCTTACCGTTCACGAAGAGCTCGATGGCACCGGCGTTGCCGAGGATCAGGTCGATCTGCTCGTCATCCTGGAAGGTCTTGGAATCACCCTTGAGAAGGATTCCGTCGAAAAGCAGTTTGCCGTTGTGCGCCTTGGCGGAGATCCAGCTCTTGTCGTCCATGGCCGACAGCTTCACCGTCACCTTGTCCCGGGGCGCGGCGGCGATGGCGCTCTCGGACGATTCCGGCTTGGGGGTGGTCTTCTTGCTGGGGCTGGGCTTGGTGCCGGACGTCGGGCCCTCGGCGACCTCGTCGCTCTTCGCGTTCTTGCCGGTGCCGTCGAGCGCCGTGAAGCCGACGAATCCGACCACCGCGACGATCGCGGCGACCATGGCGGCGGTCCAGTTGGGGCGGCGTCGCTCCGGACGGATCCGCTCCGCCTCGAACATCGGCGCCGCGGGCGTGGGTGCGGGCCGTCCGCCCCGCTCGGCGTCGAACTGCTCGACGAGGGGTTCGGGGTCCAGTCCGACCGCCCGCGCGAGCATACGGATATGACCTCGGGCGTACACGTCGCCGCCGCAGCGCGAGAAGTCGTCCTCCTCGATCGCGTGCACGATGGGCACGCGCACCCGGGTGGAGCCGCTCAGCTCCTCGACCGTGCGGTGCGCGGCGATACGGGCCTGCTGGAGCGTCCGGCCGATCGAAGGCCGTTGTTCCTCAGGGGAGTTGCCGTCGGGAGCACCGGGATCGGGGGCGCGGTCCTCGGGGGCGTTGGCGTCGGGGGACTTGCCGTCGGAAGAGTTGCCGATGGACACGGGGGCGCCTTTCGAGCGTGTAGCCACCTGCTGGACACTCAGTCTAGGGGTGGTACGAAAGGGTGGGGCAACCGGGCGGATGCACTTTGTACGCCATCGGAAGGGCCGGATGGCGTGCGAGAGGAACATCATGCCTTTCCCCTCTCCAACTTGACGTACGCGCAAGGGAAACGGTTGCCCTACGGCTTCCCTCGAAATCAGATTGAAATCCCGGTGCGTACGGGCGCGTCCGGGTGACTTCCGGCGCGTCCGGACCAACCGGTCAGCTCGTCGTACGGGAACGAGGCGCCCCGCGTGGGTCTACGGAGCCGACTCGCCGCGGATGATCGCGAGGACCCCGTCCACTTCGTCCGCCTTGACCAGGACGTCGCGGGCCTTGGAGCCCTCGCTCGGCCCGACGATGTTCCGCGACTCCATCAGGTCCATCAGCCGGCCGGCCTTGGCGAAGCCGACGCGCAGCTTGCGCTGGAGCATCGAGGTCGAGCCGAACTGGGTGGACACGACCAGTTCGACCGCCTGGCAGAGCAGGTCGAGGTCGTCACCGATGTCCTCGTCTATGTCCTTCTTCTTCTGCGTCCCGACCACGACGTCGTCCCGGAAGACGGGGGCCATCTGGTCCTTGCAGTGCCGGACGACGGCCTGGATCTCCTCCTCGGTGACGAAGGCGCCCTGCATACGGGTCGGCTTGTTCGCCCCCATCGGGAGGAAGAGACCGTCGCCCTTGCCGATCAGCTTCTCGGCGCCCGGCTGGTCGAGGATGACCCGGCTGTCCGCCAGCGAGGAGGTGGCGAAGGCGAGCCGCGAAGGCACGTTCGCCTTGATCAGCCCGGTGACGACGTCGACCGAGGGCCGCTGGGTGGCGAGCACGAGGTGGATGCCGGCGGCCCGGGCGAGCTGGGTGATCCGGACGATGGCGTCCTCGACGTCCCGGGGCGCGACCATCATCAGGTCGGCCAGCTCGTCCACGATGACCAGCAGATACGGATACGGCGACAGCTCGCGCTCGCTGCCTTCCGGCGCCTTGACCGTTCCCTCGCGCACCGCCTTGTTGAAGTCGTCGATGTGCCGGAAGCCGAAGGCGGCGAGGTCGTCGTAGCGCAGGTCCATCTCGCGCACGACCCACTGGAGCGCCTCGGCGGCCCGCTTGGGGTTGGTGATGATCGGGGTGATCAGGTGCGGGATGCCCTCGTACGCGGTCAGCTCGACCCGCTTGGGGTCGACGAGGACCATCCGGACGTCCTCCGGGGTCGCCCGTACCATCACCGAGGTGATCAGGCAGTTGATGCAGGACGACTTGCCCGAGCCGGTGGCGCCCGCGACAAGGAGGTGCGGCATCTTCGCGAGGTTGGCCATCTCGTAGCCGCCCTCGACGTCCTTGCCGAGCGCGACGAGCATCGGGTGGTCGTCCTCGGCGGCGGCCGCGAGACGCAGGACGTCGCCGAGGTTGACCATCTCGCGGTCGGTGTTCGGGATCTCGATACCGACGGCGGACTTGCCGGGGATCGGCGAGATGATCCGTACATCGGGGCTGGCCACGGCGTACGCGATGTTCTTGGTGAGCGCGGTGATCCGCTCGACCTTCACGGCGGGGCCCAGCTCCACCTCGTACCGGGTGACCGTCGGGCCCCGGGTGAAGCCGGTGACGGCCGCGTCGACCTTGAACTCCTGGAAGACATTGGTGAGCGAGGCGACGACGGCGTCGTTGGCGGCGCTGCGCGTCTTGCCGGGGCCGCCGCGCTCCAGCAGGTCCAGCGAGGGCAGCGCGTACGTGATGTCTCCGCGGAGCTGAAGCTGCTCGGCGCGCGGCGGGAGCGGCCTGTCCAGCTCGGGCGCGGGCTTGGTCAGATCGGCGACGGTTGCCACACCCGGCGTGCGCCTCCCGGCCTCGCGCGCCGGTGGTACGGACACGGGGCTCTCCTCCGCGCCGTCCGTCCGCTCCCCGGGGCGGGCCGCGGGTTCGTCCGTACGCTCCCCGGGGCGCCGCTTGCGGTCCACGGAGACGCCCTGGGTGAGGTCCGCGACGATCGGCGAGGGCGGCATCCCGTTGAGCACCGCGCCGTCCAGCGCCGCGGCCGCTGCTGCGGCCACGTCCACGGCGTCCATCCGCCGGTCCGCCGCCGGCTGTACGGAGGGCCGGCGCGGCCTGCGCCGCTTGGAGAGCGCCTCCGCCTCGGCCTGGTCGGGGTCGTACTCCCCGGCCGGGCCCCGGCGCCCGGCGGAGCGCCGCCGGCCGGAGGGCAGCGCCTCGCGCCACTGCTCGTCGTACCGCTCGTCGTCGCCGGGGTACGCGTCGTACTCGCGGTCGAAGGGCTCCGCCTCGTCGTCCGGTTCGACGATGCCCAGCCTGATCCCGAGCAGCCGCAGCCGCCGCGGGATCGCGTTGACGGGGGTGGCGGTGACCACCAGCAGTCCGAAGACGGTGACCAGCAGGAGCAACGGAACGGCCAGGACCTCGCCGGTGGTGAAGATCAGCGGGGTGGCGGAGGCCCAGCCGATCAGGCCGCCCGCGTCGTGCATCGCCTCCGTGCCGTCGCTGCGCGCGGGGGAGCCGCAGGCGATGTGAACGAGTCCGAGCACGCCGAGGACGAGGGCGGAGAGCCCGATCACGATCCGGCCGTTGGCCTCGGGCTTCTCGGGATAGAGGATCAGCCGTACGGCGATGGCCCCGAGCAGTATCGGTACGAGGAGGTCGAGCCGGCCGAAGGCTCCGGTGATCAGCATCTCGACCAGGTCGCCGACGGGGCCGTGGAGACTGGACCAGGTGCCCGCCGCGACGACCAGTGCCAGGCCGAGCAGGAGCAGGGCCACGCCGTCCTTGCGGTGGGCGGGGTCGAGCCCCTTCGCGCCGCGTCCTATGCCGCGGAGCATCGCGCCGACGCCGTGCGCGGCGCCGAGCCAGACGGTGCGGACGACCCAGAACACGCCCCCGGTGGGGTTCGGGGCGGGCTTGGGCGCCGGCCTGGCCGCCGCCTTCTTGGCCGGTGCCTTCTTCGCGGGGGCGGTCTTCTTCGCAGCTGTCTTCTTGGCGGGTGCCGCTTTCGCGGGACCGGTCGTACGGCCGGCCCGCGGCTTCGCGGCGCCCGCCGTGCCCTGGGAACCCTTGCCGGACGTACGTGAGGCCATGGTGGTGAGGTTACCGGTGTGAACGGCCGGGGACACGTGTGCCTTCCGCTTCACCCGTTCGTGTCGCCGGCAACTCCACAGGAAAATGGACCGGCTTCAGCGGCCGGCGCGTCAGTTCTGCGACGGCAGCGAGGCGGAACCGCTCCCCGTGCCCGGCTCCAGCGCGTCGAGCGCCCGCCGGAGTCCGGTGAGTTTGCGCTCCAGGTGCGCGGCGGTCGCCACGGCGGAGGCGTCGGCGGCGTCGTCGTCGAGCTGCTTCGAGAGTGCTTCGGCCTGCTCCTCAACTGCCGCGAGCCGTGCGGAGAGTTCGGCCAGCAGTCCGGCGGGCTCCCGCGCCTCGCCCGCCCCGGCAAGCTGGAGTCTGAGCAGTTCCGCCTGCTCCTTGAGCTGGCAGTTCTTCATGTACAGCTCGACGAAGACGGAGACCTTGGCACGGAGCACCCAGGGGTCGAACGGCTTCGAGATGTAGTCCACCGCGCCCGCCGCGTAGCCGCGGAAGGTGTGGTGCGGGCCATGGTTGATGGCCGTGAGAAAGATGATGGGGATGTCCCGCGTCCGCTCGCGCCGTTTGATGTGGGCGGCGGTCTCGAAACCGTCCATCCCCGGCATCTGGACATCCAGCAGAATGACCGCGAAGTCGTCCGTCAACAGCGCTTTGAGCGCTTCCTCCCCTGACGATGCCCGCACCAGCGTCTGATCGAGCGCGGAGAGAATGGCCTCCAACGCCAGCAGATTCTCCGGCCGGTCATCGACCAGGAGGATCTTGGCCTTCTGCACCATGGCCGCCCGCCCTCCTCGCCCCGGCATGGGGCGTCCCCTGTCCACCGGCCCCGGAGTTGCACCGGGCGCCGTCCGAGGGGACGACTCCCTTACGCCGTCCGTCCTTGTGCCGGTCATGGTAGCCGCACCCCGCCCGTCGCCACACCCTGTCACCGTGATGTCACTGCGCTCGAAGCAGAAACGCGGCGGAAGACCAGAAGGTTCCCCGAATACCAGCGGCTCACACGCCCCCGGACACAGCCCGTCGGCACAACGTACCGATTCGCTCGCCGCTCGCTCACTCCTCGCGCATCCACTGCTCCATCACGGACAGCAAGTGATCGGGATCGACCGGCTTGGTGACATAGTCGGAAGCTCCGGAGTCGATGGCCTTCTCCCGGTCGCCCTTCATGGCCTTCGCCGTGAGGGCGATGATGGGCAGACCGGCGAACTGCGGCATCCTGCGGATCGCCGTCGTCGTCGCGTACCCGTCCATCTCCGGCATCATGATGTCCATCAGAACGACCGTCACATCGTCGTGCTGCTCCAGCACCTCGATGCCCTCGCGGCCGTTCTCCGCGTACAGCACCGACAGACCGTGCTGCTCCAGCACGCTCGTCAGGGCGAAGACGTTGCGGATGTCGTCGTCGACGATGAGCACCTTCTCCCCGGAGAAGGAGAACGTACGGCTCTCCGCGGCGGCCTCCGAGGGCTCCTGACGGCCCGTGCGGGCCGCACCCGCCCCCCAGAACTCCCGCTGCCCCGAGGGGACTCCACCGGACCCGCCGGGCCCGCCCGGTCCCCCAGGCGCCCCTCCAGAAGCTCCTGAGGACCCGCCCGTCACGCCCGCCGTTCCCCCGGGCCGCGCCGAACCGCCCTCCGCCGCTCCCGCGTTCTTCCTGCGGCGCCGGAAGAGCGCCGCGGGACCGGGCGCCTCGGCCGGCGTCGAGGCCTCCGGCCGCGCCTGCCCCGGCGACTCCCCCGTACCGTCGTTCGCCAGGGGCGGCAGTTGCTGCATGCCCGCCGGGGTGAGCTGCGGATAGCCCTGAGGAGGCAGCTCGCTCGGATGGAGTGGCAGGTACAGCGTGAAGGTCGAGCCACGGCCCGGCTCGCTCGCCGCGTGGATCTCACCGCCCAGCAGCCGCGCGATCTCCCGGCTGATGGAGAGCCCCAGCCCCGTACCGCCGTACTTCCTGCTCGTCGTACCGTCCGCCTGCTTGAACGCCTCGAAGATCACTCGCATCTTGCTCGACGCGATCCCGATCCCCGTGTCCGTCACCGAGAAGGCGATCAGGTCGCCGTCCACCTCGCGCAGCGAACCCGCCTCCAGCAACTGCTCCCTGATGGCGTCCGGCACATCGGAGCCCGCCGGCCGGATCACCAGCTCCACGGCCCCGCCGTCGGTGAACTTCACCGCGTTCGACAGCAGATTGCGCAACACCTGCAGCAGCCGCTGCTCATCGGTGTGCAGGGTCGCCGGCAGCTCCGGCGACACCCGTACGGAGAAGTCGAGCCCCTTCTCCGCGGTCAGCGGACGGAACGTCGCCTCCACGTAGTCGACGAGCTGCACCAACGCGATACGGGTCGGACTCACGTCCATCTTGCCCGCCTCGACCTTCGACAGGTCCAGGATGTCGTTGATGAGCTGGAGCAGGTCGGAGCCCGCCCCGTGGATCGTCTCGGCGAACTCCACCTGCTTCGGCGAAAGGTTCGACTCCGCGTTGTCCGCCAGCAGCTTGGCGAGGATCAGCAGCGAGTTCAGCGGCGTACGCAGCTCGTGCGACATGTTCGCCAGGAACTCCGACTTGTAGCGCATGGAGACGGCGAGCTGTTCGGCCCGCTCCTCCAGCACCTGCCGCGCCTCCTCGATCTCGGTGTTCTTCACCTCGATGTCGCGGTTCTGCTGCGCCAGCAGCTCGGCCTTGTCCTCCAGCTCCGCGTTGGACTCCTGAAGGGCCTTCTGCCGGTTCTCCAGCTCCGCCGAGCGCTCCCTGAGCTGCTCGGTCAGCTCCTGCGACTGCTTCAGCAGCACCTCGGTCTTCGAGTTCACACTGATCGTGTTGACGCTGGTCGCGATCATCTCGGCGATCTGGTTGAGGAAGTCCCGCTGGATCTGCGTGAACGGCTGGAACGACGCCAGCTCGATCACCCCGAGCACCTTCCCCTCGAAGAGCACCGGCAGCACGATCACATGCGCCGGGGACGCCTCCCCGAGCCCGGACGAGATCTTCAGATACCCCGGCGGCACATTGACCTGGATGGTCCGCTTCTCCTCCGCCGCCGTCCCGATCAGGGTCTCGCCGGGACGGAACGCGGTGGGCATGGAGCCCGCCGAGTAGCCGTAACTGCCGCGCATGCACAGCTCGTACGAACCGTCGCGCCCCACGTCCGTGCCGAGCTGCGGCACCGTACCCGTCTGCATCGCCAGGAAGAACGCGCCGTGCTGCGCCGAGACGACCGGGGTCAGCTCGCTCATGATGAGCGACGCCACGTCGTCGAGATCACGGCGGCCCTGCATCAGCCCTGAGATCCGGGCGAGGTTGCCCTTGAGCCAGTCCTGCTCCTCGTTGGCGAGGGTGGTGTCCCGCAGATTGGCGATCATCGTATTGATGTTGTCCTGGAGGGCCTGGATCTCACCGGCGGCGTCCACATCGATCTTGAGGTTCAGATCGCCGCGGGTCACCGCGGTCGCCACGGCGGCGATCGCGCGCACCTGGCGGGTCAGGTTGCCGGCCATCTCGTTGACCGACTCCGTCAGGTCACGCCAGGTGCCGTCGACGTCCCGGACCCGCGCCTGACCGCCGAGCTGACCGTCCGTACCCACCTCACGGGCCACCCGGGTCACCTCCTGCGCGAAGGAGGAGAGCTGGTCGACCATGGTGTTGATGGTGTTCTTGAGCTCCTGGATCTCACCGCGCGCGTCGATGTCGATCTTCTTGGTGAGATCACCCTTCGCGATGGCGGTGGTGACCGTGGCGATCTGACGCACCTGCCCCGTCAGGTTCGACGCCATCGAGTTCACCGACTCGGTGAGGTCCTTCCACGTGCCGGAGACCCCGGGAACCCGGGCCTGACCGCCCAGTTCGCCCTCGGTGCCCACCTCACGCGCCACACGCGTCACCTCGTCGGCGAAGGACGACAGCGTGGTCACCATCGTGTTGACGGTATCGGCCAGCTCCGCGACCTCACCGCGCGCCTCCACCGTCACCTTCTTCGTCAGATCGCCGTTGGCGACCGCCGACGAGACCCGCGAGATACCCCGCACCTGACTGGTCAGGTTGTTGGCCATGGTGTTGACGTTGTCGCTGAGGTCCTTCCAGATCCCGGTGACGCCACGGACCCGGGCCTGACCGCCGAGGATGCCCTCCGTGCCCACCTCACGGGCGACACGGGTCACCTCGTCGGCGAAGTTCAGCAACTGGTCGACCATCGTGTTGACCGTCGTCACCAGGTCGAGGATCTCGCCCCGGGCATCGACGGTGATCTTCTTCGACAGATCGCCCTTGGCTACCGCGGTGGTCACCTCCGCGATGTTGCGCACCTGGGAAGTGAGGTTGTTCGCCATGAAGTTGACGGACTGGGTGAGGTCCTTCCACGTACCGGACACGCCCTGGACCTCGGCCTGACCGCCCAGGATCCCTTCCGTACCCACCTCGCGGGCCACCCGCGTCACCTGCTCGGCGAAGTTGGAGAGCTGGTCCACCATCGTGTTGAGGGTGTTCTTCAGCTCCAGGATCTCGCCCCGGGCGTCCACATCGATCTTCTGCGACAAGTCACCGCGGGCCACCGCCGTGGCGACGCCCGCGATGTTGCGGACCTGCGCCGTCAGGTTCCCCGCCATACCGTTCACGGAGTCCGTCAGGTCCCGCCAGACCCCGGCCACACCGGGCACCTGCGCCTGACCGCCCAGCCGGCCCTCGGTGCCCACCTCACGCGCGACCCTGGTCACCTGGTCGGCGAAGGCGGAGAGTTGGTCGACCATCGTGTTGATCGTGTTCTTCAGCTCCAGGATCTCGCCCCGGGCGTCCACATCGATCTTCTGGGACAGGTCACCACGCGCCACCGCCGTCGTCACCTGGGCGATCTGCCGCACCTGGTCGGTCAGGTTTCCGGCCATGGAGTTGACGGAGTCGGTCAGCTCCTTCCACGTACCACTGACGCCGTCCACCCGCGCCTGGCCACCGAGACGGCCTTCCGTACCCACGTCGCGGGCCATGACCGTGACCTGATCAGCGAACGAAGAAAGCTGCGCCACCATCGTGTTGACGGTGTTCTTCAACTCCAGCATCTCGCCGGCCACGTCGACCGTGACCTTCTGGGTCAGGTCCCCGTTGGCGACCGCCGTCGTCACCTGCGCGATGTCCCTCACCTGACCGGTGAGGTTACGGAACGCCGTGTTGACGGAGTCCGTGAGGTCCTTCCACGTACCCGCGGCACCCGGCACCTGCGCCTGGCCACCGAGCCGGCCCTCGACCCCGACCTCGCGGGCCACCCGCGTCACCTCGGAGCCGAACGAGTTCAACTGCCCCACCATCGTGTTGACGGTGTTCTTCAACTCCAGCATCTCGCCCGCGACATCCACGGTGACCTTCTGGGACAGATCGCCGTTGGCGACCGCCGTCGTCACCTGCGCGATGTCCCTCACCTGGGTGGTCAGGTTGCGGAAGACCGTGTTGACCGAGTCCGTCAGGTCCTTCCACGTACCCGCCGCGCCCGGCACCTGCGCCTGGCCGCCCAGCAGCCCCTCGGCGCCGATCTCGCTCGCCACCCGGGTCACCTCGTCCGCGAAGGTACGGAGCGTCTCGGTCATCTGGTTGATCGTCTCGGCGAGCTGGGCCACCTCGCCGCGCGCGCTCACCGTGACCTTCTGGGACAGGTCCCCGCTGGCGACGGCGGTGGTGACCTCGGCGATGCCCCGCACCTGGTTGGTCAGGTTCCCGGCCATCGTGTTCACCGAATCGGTGAGGTCCTTCCACACCCCGGCCACCCCGGGCACGGTTGCCTGACCGCCCAGCTCCCCCTCCGTACCGACCTCCCGGGCGACCCGGGTGACCTCGGAGGAGAACGACGAGAGCTGGTCCACCATCGTGTTGACGGTGTTCTTGAGCTGAAGCATCTCGCCGGCCACGTGGACCGTCACCTTGCGCGACAGATCACCCTTGGCGACCGCCGTGGTGACCAGCGCGATGTCCCGTACCTGGGCGGTCAGCCGGTACGCCATCGTGTTGACGGAGTCCGTCAGGTCCTTCCAGGAACCCGACATCCCGCGCACCTTGGCCTGACCGCCGAGCTTGCCCTCGGTCCCGACCTCCAGCGCTACCCGCGTCACTTCGTCGGTGAACGCCGAGAGCTGGTCGACCAGGTTGTTGACGGTACGGGCCACCTTCAGGAACTCACCGCGCAGCGGACGCTCCCCGCCCTCCACGGAGTGGGAGCGCAGATCCATGCGCTGCTCCAGGTCGCCCTCGGCGACCGCGGAGAGCACCCGGCCCACCTCGGAGACCGGCCGGGCCAGATCGTCCACCAGCGCGTTCGACGCGTCGATCGCGGCGGCCCAGGAGCCCTCGCAGGCACCGGTCTCCAGCCGCTCCGTGAGCTTCCCCTCGCGTCCGACCATGCGGCGTACGCGGGCCAGCTCCCCGGTGAGATGGATGTTACGGTCGGCGACCTCGTTGAAGACGGCGGCGATCTCCGCCATCACATCGTCACCGGAGACCGTCAGGCGTTTGCGGAAGTTGCCGTCCCGCATCGACACCAAGGCCGTCAGCAGTCTGTTCAGCTCCGCCGCGTCCACCTCGATGGTCGCGTTGCCGCGGGTCCGTCCGCCTTTCGCGCGCGTGCTCGTGCCACGCGCCGCCGTGCCAGACTCCACCGTGTCCCTCCCGCAGGGGTTGACCGTACTGCCCGAGCTGTCCCAGAAAGCCTGCCCAGTGTTTCACTGCGGCTCACCGCCGCGACCAACCCTTGGGGCGTTACGGCGCGACCGTCAAATCGTTGAAGCCTACAAGGACAGGACCGCCCTTGCCGCACTGCCGCCCGCAAGGTCCCTCGAAAGTCCTCACGACCACGAACCTCACCGGACGGCTTCCGCCACCGCCCCGTACCGACGGGGCACATGTGGCCGCCGGACCATAGCAGCTTCACCGAGTCGGGACTCCGTCACACGTGGCACAGGACGACCGTCTAGCCTGGCAAGCGAATCGAAGCGACAAGAAACGGGCACAGGACTCTGGGGAGAGACGAAACACCAATGGGGAGTGCTGTGATCACCGCGCGTGCGGCTGCCACCTTCGATCCGGTAGGGCGGTCCGTCGCGACCGCCCGTGCCTTTGTCCGCGACACGCTCCAGGGGTGGGGTTTCTCGGATGTCGTGGACGACGCGGTCGTTCTCACCAGCGAGCTGGTCACCAACGCCGTCATCCACGCCGGCACGTCCGCCGATGTCCTCTGCCTCCGTACGGAGCAGGGCGTCCGCGTGGAGGTCGCCGACCACTATCCCGAACGCGAGGTCCCCATCCAGGGCAGCTCGCGCTCCTTCGCCAACGCGGAACAGGAGAACGGCAGGGGACTGCTCCTCTGCGCCGCCCTCGCGTCACGCTGGGGAGTCGAGTACTCACCCACCTTCAAACAGGTGTGGTTCCAGCTCGAACTGCCGCAGCGCCCGGTGGGCACCCGCTCGGCGGGCCCCGTGCTGCCCACCGACCTGCTCCCCGTCGCCGACGAACGGGTGCGGGTCGCCGTTATCCAGATCGACCGCACGGGCGCCGTCACCAACTGGAACGAGGACGCCGAGCGCATCTTCGGATACGCGGACGAACAGGTCGTCGGGAAACCTCTCACGGACATCGCCGCCTGGCCCCACACACCGGGCATCGGCACCGGCATCGTCGAAGCGCTCCAGCTCTCACGCTGGGAGGGCAGTTACGGCATCCGGGCCGCCGACGGCCGCGTCGTCCCCGTCTACGCCTCCCACCTCCGCGTCCGCGACACCCATGGCGAGCCCTCCACGGTCTGCCTTCTCGTACGCGACCACGAACGCGCCGTGATCCAGACGCCGCTGCGCGCCCCGTCGTCCGACGCGGGAGCCGAGAACCGCATCGTGGACCCCTTCGAGGTGTTCATCGGCTCCCCCGCACCCGACGATCTCGACGGGCTCCTCCAGCGCACGGTGGAGCGCGCCCGCGACATGCTCGACGGCGACTCGGCCTTCCTCCTGCTCGCCACGGACGACGAGACGGAGCTGGAGGTACGGGCCTCCACCGGCCTCCCCTCCGCCCGCCAGCGCTTCGCCCGCGTCCCGGTGGAGGCCGGCGCGGGGCGCTTCGGCTCGGCGCGGATGCCGGCCGTCCACGAGGACCTCGCCGCGGTCCCCGGCGCCGTCCCGCTCCTCAACGGCACGGGGATGCGTTCCGTGGTCACCGTCCCGCTCAAGGTCGAGGGCCGGCTCACCGGCTCTCTGGGCGTCGCCGCGGAGGCCGCGGGCCGCTACAGCAACGAGGAGGCCCTGCGCCTCCAGTTCGCCGCCGACCGGATCGCGCTGGCCGTCGAATCGGCCCGGCTGGGCGAGCTGGAGGGCTTGCGACGCGGCTCGCTCTCCTTCCTCGTCGAGGCCTCGGACCTGCTGGCGGGCACCCTGGACCGGGACCAGACGCTGGCGCTGATGGCCCAGATGACCGTTCCCACGCTCGCCACCTGGTGCGCCGTCTACACGATCGCCGACCAGGCGTCCGACCCGTACCTCTCGTACGTGCTCCACGAGGACGAGGACCGTATCGACGGTCTCAAGGCCCTTCTCTCCAAGGTCGCCCCACCGGACCCGGTGCCCACCCCGGGCGCCCGCATCTGGGCCGCGCCGGCGGAGGCGGCCCACCTGGCGGCGCTGCGCACGTCCATGCGCGACATGGGCAGAAACAGCCCGCCGCTCTCCCTGGGGATCGGTACGACGCTGGCGACGGCGGCGGCCGTGGGCGGCGAGACCGTCGTGCTGCCTCTCGTGGCCCGCAACCGGGTCATCGGCATGCTGACGCTGGGCAAGCCCTCGGACGACCATTTCCGCCAGGAGATCCTGGAACTGGCCGAGGACCTCTCCCGCCGGGCGGCCCTGGCACTCGACAACGCCCGCCTCTACTCGGAGCGTACGGCGATCAGCCAGGCCCTCCAGCGCAGCCTGCTGCCGCCGGGCCTTCCGCAGATCCCCGGCGTCGAGGTGGAGGTCATCTACCGTGCGGCGGGCGAGGGCAACGAGGTCGGGGGCGACTTCTACGACCTGTTCCCCATCCGGGACGGTGCCTACGGCTTCGCCATCGGCGACGTCTGCGGTACGGGCCCGGAAGCTGCGGCCGTGACCGGCCTGGCCCGCCACGCCCTGCGTCTGCTGGCCCGCGAGGGCTTCAGCGGTCCCGCGGTGCTGGAGCGGCTGAACGCGGCGATCCTCGACGAGGGCGCCCGCAGCCGCTTCCTGACGCTGCTCTACGGCGAGCTGTGGCCGCAGGAGGACGGCAGCGCGATCCTCAAGGTGGTCTGCGCCGGCCACCCCCTGCCGCTTCGCCTGCGCCAGGACGGCACGGTCGAACCGGCGGCGGAACCGCAGCCGCTGCTCGGCGTCATGGAGGACCTGGAACTGTACGAGCAGGTGGTCACCCTGGACCCGGGAGACGTCCTCCTCTGTGTCACCGACGGCGTCACGGAACGCAGGGAAGGAACGCGCATGCTGGGCGACGACGGCCTCACCGACGTCCTCACGACGTGTACGGGCCTCACGGCGGGCGCGGTCGCCGCACGCGTCCTGCGCGCGGTGGAACGCTTCGCCGCCGAGCCGGCCTCGGACGACATGGCCATTCTCGCGATGCGCGTCCCGGAGCCGCACGCCGGCTAGAAGCCACGAGACGACCCAGCAGAAAGGCCCCCGCCGAATGGCGGGGGCCTTTCTTTTAGCTGAGCCCCAATACGGAATCGAACCGTAGACCTTCTCCTTACCATGGAGACGCTCTACCGACTGAGCTATTGGGGCGAGCAACGAGATAGAGCATACCCGATGATCAGACGTGCGCAAGACCATCCGGAGGGGGCTGCGGCCTGCATACACAGACTCCTGGACCCCCCGATGGCCCGGCGCCTGCAAGGGGGCCCGGAACGCAGAAATGCCCCGCACCAAAAGGTGCGGGGCATTCCCACAATAATTGTTCGGCGGCGTCCTACTCTCCCACAGGGTCCCCCCTGCAGTA
>NZ_JBIWFO010000034.1:0-53010 GCF_044763125.1 Streptomyces sp. NPDC096310
ACCCGCCTCGCCCGGACAGCCCCGTCGTCACCCTCGTCAAGCCCACCAAAACAGCCCCAACCCCACGGACGAAGCCCTAAAACACCGGTATTGCGACTAGGCCAGGTGGGCCCGGACCTCTGCCGCCGCGTCGTGGCCGTACGCCTTGGTGAAGCGCTCCATGAAGCGGGTCCTGGCCAGGGTGTACTCCTGGGTGCCGACCGTCTCGATGACCAGAGTCGCGAGCATGCAGCCGACCTGCGCCGCGCGCTCCAGGCCGACGCCCCAGACGAGACCGGAGAGGAACCCGGCGCGGAACGCGTCGCCGACGCCGGTCGGGTCGGCCTTCGTCTCCTCCTCCGGGCAGCCGACGATGATCGGCTCGTCGCCGACGCGGTCGATCCGGACGCCGTTCTTGCCGAGCGTCGTGACGCGGTGGCCGACGCGGGACAGGATCTCGGCGTCGCTCCACCCCGTCTTGGCCTCGATGAGTCCCTTCTCGTACTCGTTGGAGAAGAGGTACGTGGCGCCGTCGAGGAGGGTGCGGATCTCCTCGCCCTCCATGCGGGCGATCTGCTGCGAGAAGTCCGCGCCGAACGGGATGGAGCGCGTACGGCACTCCTCGGTGTGCCGGAGCATGCCCTCCGGGTCGTCGGCGCCGATCACGACGAGGTCGAGACCACCGACGCGGTCGGCGACCTTCTTCAGCTCGATCTGACGGGCCTCGCTCATCGCGCCCGCGTAGAAGGAGCCGAGCTGGTTGTGGTCGGCGTCCGTCGTACAGACGAAGCGCGCGGTGTGCAGCACCTCGGAGATCCGTACGGAGTCGGTGTCGACGCCGTGCCGGTCGAGCCAGGCACGGTACTCGTCGAAGTCCTGGCCGGCCGCGCCGACGAGGATGGGGCGGGTGCCGAGCTGACCCATGCCGAAGGCGATGTTCGCGCCGACACCGCCCCTGCGTACTTCAAGGTTGTCGACCAGGAAGGAGAGGGAGACCGTGTGGAGCTGATCCGCGACGAGCTGGTCCGCGAAACGGCCGGAGAAGGTCATCAGATGGTCGGTGGCGATGGAGCCGGTGACTGCGATTCGCACGGCGTGAACGCTCCTGATGAGGGAGAACGGTGGACAGTTCACGCTACCGGTTCCCCGCACTCTCCTCTAAGCCCCCAGTTCGGACCACACGGAGGAATGTCTCACCGCCCGGAGAAACGGCCGATTCGATGTCCGGATCCGGCCGCTGCCCCCGGACGGCGTAACTTCTGCCCCGCCCCTGCCCCGGACGGCCGTATCGGGGAACCGCCTGCCGCCCTCTTCCGTCCCACCGGTGCCAGGGCAACGCACACGGAGTCGAAGGAGCGCAGCGGTGACCAGCACGGAGCGGCCCGAACAGAACACAGCCGACAGCGCTGACCGCCCGCACGGAATCGGCAGGCGTTCGCCGTTCGCCGTCGCCGCGGTGGCGGCGGCGGTCCTGATCGCGGGAGGCGGGGGCGCGTACTTCGCCACGAGCGCCTTCGGCAGCTCCGGCGGCGGAAGCGGTGGCAGCGGCGACAGCAAGGCCGGTGGCGGCGCGGACGACGGTAACCCGCCGCCGCTCGCGCTGGACGCCCCGGCGGCGGAGCCGGGCGCGGGCGCCGCGGACTCCCCGCCGCCCGGCGTCGCGCCCGGCGAACCGGACCCGCGCGGGGTGGTCTACCGCGCCACGGGCAAGCTGCCCGCGGGCCCGGACACCGCCCGCGTCTACCGTACGAGCGGCACGGTCCCCGCGGCCGACGTGGCCCGGCTGGCGAAGGCGTTCGGGATGAATGGCGCGCCCCGGTCGGACGGGACGTCCTGGAAGGTCGGTACGGACAAGGACGGTTCGGGGCCGCTGCTGCGGGTCGCCAAGCAGGCGCCGGGGGCGTGGACGTTCGCGCGGTTCGGCGCGGCGCCGGGCGGCGACAACTGCCTCAAGGGCAGGAGCTGCCCGAGCGGTGGCGGTACGGGGCCGGGCGCGTCCGGTGGTTCCTTCGCGCCCGGCAGCGAGGACGGCGCGGTCGGCGAGGCGGCGGCGAAGAAGGCAGCGGCGCCGGTACTGAAGGCGCTGCGCCAGGACGACGCGGACATCGACGCGAGCCGGCTGATGGGCGCGGTCCGGGTGGTCAACGCGGATCCGGTGATCGGCGGGCTGCCCACCTACGGCTGGTCGACGGCGGTCCAGGTGGACCCCGACGGCCGGGTGACCGGCGGTTACGGTCAGCTCACGCCCCCGGAGCGGAGTGACGCGTACCCGGTGATCAGCGCGGCGGAGGCGCTGAAGGAGCTGAACAGGGCGGCGGACGGCGCGGGTTCGGGCACCGGTTCCGGCGCCGGGCGGATCGGCGGCTGCGCGACGCCCGTACCGCTGGAGGAGAACGCGGCGGCCACGGGGAAGGACGTACCGCCCGCTCTCCCGTGCGCGCCGAAGAGCGGCGCGGCGGCCACGGACCCGGTGAAGTCCCCGGAGTCCGTGGAGATCACCAGGACGGTCTTCGGGCTCGCGGTGCGCTCGGTGGACGGGCGCGGGGCGCTCGTACCGTCCTGGCTGTTCGAGGTGGCGCCGGGCGACGGCTCCGCGCCGTACACGGTCACGCACCCCGCCGTGGCGCCGAAGTTCCTGAAGAAGGCGGCGCCGAAGCCCCCGCCCGCGCACCAGGAGCTGCCCGGTGGCCCCGGCGCGGCCGACCCGGGCGCGGCCCCGGCGCCGCGCGCCACGTCGTACGAGGCGGCCGGGCGGACCCTGACCGTGCACTTCACGGCCGGCGTGTGCAGCACGTACGCGGCGACGGCGGACGAGAGCGGCACGGCGGTGAAGGTGCGGCTGGTCGTCACCGACCCCGATCCCGAGCGGGTCTGCATCGCGCTGGCCAAGGAGCAGTCCGTCAAGGTGACCCTGGACAAGCCGCTGGGCGACCGGCAGGTGGTGGACACCACGACGGGCGAGAAGATCGCGCGCCGCTGAGGCCGCGTATCGCGAAACGGCGGCGGCGCTCCCACGAGGGGGAGCGCCGCCGCCTTGCGTGCGACCGCTGTCGCGGTGCGTCCTGGCTGTGGGTCCTAGCTGAAGGAGTCACCGCAGGCGCAGGAGCCCGTCGCGTTCGGGTTGTCGATCGTGAAGCCCTGCTTCTCGATCGTGTCGACGAAGTCGATCGAGGCGCCGCCCAGGTACGGGGCGCTCATCCGGTCCGTGACGACCTTGACGCCGTCGAAGTCCTTGACGACATCGCCGTCGAGCGAGCGCTCGTCGAAGAACAGCTGGTAGCGGAGGCCGGAGCAGCCGCCGGGCTGGACGGCGACGCGCAGGGCGAGGTCGTCCCGGCCTTCCTGGTCCAGCAGTGCCTTCACCTTGCCCGCGGCGGCGTCGGACAGGAGGATGCCGTCGCTCACGGTGGTGGTCTCGTCCGATACGGACATCTGCTTCTCTCCCGGGTTGTACGGACTGCTTGCCGACAGTGCAACCTGCTCGGCCACGGATTCATTCCGGGCACCGGCGTGTGTCTTTCCCTGCCTTCATGCTCGCACACCGGACGCCGCACCGGAATGCGTCACATCGACGCTATGGCCATCGTCAACGTGACATGAAGCGGCTATGATAGATAGCGTCAATGAGACGAAAAGGCTCGTCTGCCGAGAAGAAAGGGTGCGTGACGTGACCACGGCCCAGCCCGTTCAGGATCCCGCCGTCCCCGTCCAGGATCTCGGCGTCCAGCCGACGCCCCTCGCTCTGCTGCTGCTCGGCAGGGAGGCCGACCCGCGCAGCGAGCGCGGTGTGGAGTGCCCCGGCGACCTGCCCTCCCCGTCCGACCCGGACCTGGTGGCGCGCGCCCGCGCGGCGAAGGAGAAGCTCGGGGAGAAGGTGTTCGTCCTCGGCCACCACTACCAGCGCGACGAGGTCATCCAGTTCGCCGATGTGACCGGCGACTCCTTCAAGCTCGCCAAGGACGCGGCGGCGCGGCCGGCCGCCGAGTACATCGTCTTCTGCGGTGTGCACTTCATGGCCGAGTCCGCGGACATCCTGACCGGCGACGACCAGAAGGTCGTCCTGCCGGATCTCGCGGCGGGCTGCTCCATGGCGGACATGGCGACGGCGGAGCAGGTCGCCGAGTGCTGGGACGTGCTGACCGACGCGGGCATAGCCGAGCGGGTCGTGCCCGTCTCGTACATGAACTCCTCGGCGGACATCAAGGCGTTCACCGGCAAGCACGGCGGCACGATCTGCACATCCTCGAACGCCGAGCGCGCGCTGAACTGGGCCTTCGAGCAGGGCGAGCAGGTGCTCTTCCTGCCCGACCAGCACCTGGGGCGCAACACGGCGGTGCGCGACCTGGGGCTGTCGCTCGACGACTGCGTCCTCTACAACCCGCACAAGCCGAACGGCGGCCTCACCCGGCAGGAACTGCGGGACGCCAAAATGATCCTGTGGCGCGGCCACTGCTCGGTGCACGGGCGTTTCTCGCTGGACTCCGTGCGTGACGTACGGGAGCGGATCCCGGGCGTGAACGTGCTGGTGCACCCGGAGTGCAAGCACGAGGTCGTGGCGGCGGCGGACCACGTCGGCTCCACGGAGTACATCATCAAGGCGCTGGAGGCGGCCCCGGCCGGCTCGAAGTGGGCGATCGGTACGGAGCTGAACCTCGTACAGCGCCTGGCGAATCGTTTCGCCCCGGAGGGCAAGGAGATCGTCTTCCTCGACCGTACGGTCTGCTTCTGCTCCACGATGAACCGGATCGACCTGCCGCACCTGGTCTGGACCCTGGAGTCGCTGGCCGAGGGCAACGAGGTCAACCGCATCCAGGTCGACAAGGAGACGGCGGACTTCGCACAGCTCGCGCTGGAGCGGATGCTGGCGCTGCCGTAGGCGGTACCGCGGCCATGGACGGCACAGACGGGCGGTGTACGGGAAGGAGGACTCCTCCCCGTACACCGCCCGTTCCGCTTCCTGCCGTAAAGTGACGGTCACACCGGCCAGGCGTTCCGAGTTACGGGGCCACGCCCCCGCTCCGCCATGGCAGCCGGTCGACCGGAGCACGCGCGCCTTGTCCAGGTCCGCCCCGTCCCGCTCCACACAATCCCCTGCATGTCCCGGATCCGTTTCCCCCTTTTCCTTCCCTGCCTTTCCTTCCCTGCCTTTCCTTCCGGACATCAGAGGTCGTCGCACCGTGCCCCGTCACCGGCTCACCGCCGCGCTCGTCCTGCTCTGTTTCGTCGGTCCGCTCTCCACCGACATGTATCTGCCGGCCTTTCCCCGGATGGCCGCCGAGCTGCGTACGGACGCCTCCGGCGTGCAGCTCACGCTCACCGCGTTCCTGGTCGGCATGGTGCTCGGCCATCTCGTGCTCGGTCCGCTCTCCGACCGGTACGGGCGGCGGGTCCCGCTGCTCGCGGGCGCGGCGCTCTGCACCGTGGCCACCGCGCTCTGCGCCCTCTCCCCCGGGCTCGGCCCGCTGATCGCACTCCGGCTGGCCGCCGGGTTCAGCGGGGCGGCGGGCGTCGTCGTCGGGCGGGCCGTGGTCGCGGACATCGCGACCGGCGCGGCGGCGGCGCGGCTGCTGGGGGTGCTGATGACGCTGGCGGGTCTCGCGCCGGTCCTCGCCCCGCTCGTGGGCGGCGCGGTGATCGGCGCGGTCGGCTGGCGCGGGGTGTTCTGGGCGCTGGCGGGGGTGTCGCTGCTGGCCCTGGCCTGCGTGGCGGTCGCCGTACCGGAGACCCTGCCGCCGGAGCGGCGCCGCACGGGCGGGCGCGGGGCGTTGCTCCGTACGGTGCGCACGGTGGCGGGCGACCGGGCGTACACCGGCTACGCGCTCGCGTTCTCCTTCGCCTTCGGCGCGCTGTTCTGCTACGTCGCGGGGTCGCCGTTCCTGCTCCAGAACGTGCTGAGGCTGGGCGTCGGCATCTCGTCCGTGGTCTTCTCGGGCGGCGCGCTGGTCCTGGCGCTCTCCGGCGCGGTGGCGGCGCGACTGGTGGGCCGCGTCGCGCCGGAACGGCTGCTGCGTCGCGGTCTGCACGCGCTGTGGGCGGCGGCGCTGGCGCTGCTCGCGACGGCCGGGGCGGGGGCGCTGACGCTCGCCACGTATCTGCCGCTCGTGACGGTGTTCTGCGGCGGCCTGGGGCTGGTGCTCGCCAACGCGGCGTCGCTGGCGGTCGCGCGGGTCCCGGACGCGGCGGGCACCGGGTCGGCCCTGTTGGGTACGGCGCAGAGCGCGGTGGGCGCGGTGGTGGCTCCGCTGGCGGGTCTGGGCGGGGCGGGGTCGGCGGTGCCGGTGTTCGTGGGAATGGCGGTGTGCGGCGGGGTGGCGGTCCTGGCGGCGCGGAGGGCGGAGCAGCATGGAGCGCGCGGCTGACGGGCTCTCAGGGGGTTCCACGGTCTCAGGGGGCTTACGGGGCGGTGTCGTCGTCCTCGCCGCCGTCGCCTTTGGCGCCGTCCGCCTCCGGGGACATTCCACTCGCACGGGCGATGCCCTCGACCGTCTGTTCATCGCTGCGGCGTCTGCTCTGCTGGGCTTCCAACTTGTCCCGCATGGCGCGCAGTTTGGCCGGATCGGCGGCCACCTCGGGCGGGACCAGGGACATGGCGCCCTTGGTGTGCTCGCCGTCACCGAGATGGGCGACGACATGGTCGGCCCGGTCCTCGTGACCGGGCTGCATCGCGCCGATCAGGCCCATCAGGTTGAGGAATTCCTGCTGGACCTCCGGCGTGAACAACTCCCGTTCGGCGTCGTCCAGCCGGAGCCGTACGGTGCCGCCCCCGGCCTCGGCCCACATACGGATGATCTCCATGAGCAGGTCGAACTGCTCGGTGGGCATCCGGGCCCGGAGCGTCTCCACGTAGAGTGCGTAGCGGGCGCGTGCGATGTCGGCCGGGCTCTCCCCGGCCGGGCTCTCGTACGCGTCGGGCATGGCCCCTCCTCGGTGAGGCTCCGTCAGTTCCGGCTGCCTCCGCCTGCGCCGGGGCGCGTTGACACCCTCGGTGGGCGGCGGCCCCTTCGACCGTACCGCACGTCATCGGGGGCGACGTCCGGATCAGTCCGCCCGTCATCGGCTCAGCGCAGTGCCCCGGAGCGAGCCGCTGGACGCGGCCGTTCCGGGGCACTGCACCGCACTCGGGACCGGGGTCAGGCGTTCGCCGGCTCCGGGGTCTGCTCCGCGTCCGCGTCCGTCGCGGCGGGCGGGTTCTCGGTCGTGGACCTCTTCGCCGCCTTCTTCTTCGCACGGCGCTCCTTGCGGAGTTCCACCATCGCGTACAGCGTCGGCACCAGCAGCAGCGTCAGCAGCGTCGACGACAGCAGACCGCCGATCACGACCACGGCGAGCGGCTGGCCGATGAAGCCGCCCTCGCCCGTGACCCCGAGGGCCATCGGGACCAGCGCGAAGATCGTGGCCAGCGCCGTCATCAGGATCGGGCGGAGCCGGTGGCGGCCACCCTCGACGACTGCCTCCACGACGCCCAGGCCCTGGGCGCGGTACTGGTTGATCAGGTCGATCAGGACGATCGCGTTGGTCACCACGATGCCGATCAGCATCAGCATGCCGATCATCGCCGGGATGCCCAGCGGCGTGCCCGTCACGAGCAGCAGCCCGATCGCGCCCGTGGCCGCGAACGGGACGGAGACCAGCAGGATCAGCGGCTGGACCAGCGACCGGAAGGTCGCGACCAGGACCATGAACACGATCGCGATGGCCGCGAGCATGGCCAGGGCGAGCTGCATGAACGCGTCGTCCTGGTCCGCCGAGACGCCGCCGATGGTGGCCGTGGCTCCCTCGGGCAGGTCCAGGGCGTTGATCTTCGTCTGGAGTTCGGTGCTGACCGCGCCGGTGTTGTCACCGACCGGCCTGGCGGTGATCGTCGCGGCGCGCGCGCCGTCGATCCGGGTCATCGAGACCGGTCCCGGCACCAGCGCGACATCGGCGATCTGGCCGAGCTTCACCGGGCCGAGCGGCAGGTTCTTCAGCTCCGCGATCGTCGTGGCGGGCTTGTCGGAGGTGACGACGACATCGCGCTCACTGTCGTCCAGCATCGCCGTGCCGGACGGGGTGCCGCGTACCGCCTGGCCGACGGCCGCACCGAGCGTGGCGTCGTTGAAACCGGCGCCCGCGGCCTTGGAGTTGGCCTTGACCGAGATACGGGGGATGCTCTGCGCCAGGTCGCTCTCGACATCGGTGACATCGTCGAGACCGGCGACCGCGTCCCGTACCTGCTCCGCCGCCTTGTTGAGCGTGTCCGCCTCGGACGCCTTGACGACGACGCTCAGGTTCTGGTCGCCGAAGCCACCGCCCGCGCCGATCGTGGTGGTGCCGATGCCGTCGAGCTTGGCCAGCTCCTTCTCCAGGTGCTTCGTGGTCCGTTCGGACGCCGCCGCGTCCTTCAGAGTCACCTGGTACGACGCCTGGTTGGAGCCCGTACCGCCGCCGAAGGCCGCCATGAAGCCGGACGAACCGACGGTGACCTGGTAGTCCTTGACCTCGTCCGTGTCGGCGAGGACCTTCTCGACCTTCTTCGCCGCGGCGTCCGCCGACTCCAGGCTGGTGCCGGCCGCCAGCTCCTGCTTGATGGAGAGGACTTCCTGCTCGCCCTGGTCGAAGAAGTTGGTCTTGAGCAGCGGCGCCATGCCGAAGGTGGCGAGCAGGACGACGACCGCGATGCCCAGGCTGGCGACCCGGCGCCGGGTCGCGAACCGCAGGACCGGGACGTACAGCCGCTGGAGCCTGCTGCTGGTCTCCTTCTCCTCCGCCAGCCGGCGCGCCTCCTCGGGGTCGACCCCGAGGACGTCCTTCGGCGGCTTGAGGAACCAGTACGAGAGCACCGGGACCACGGTGAGCGAGACGATCAGCGAGGCGATCAGGGCCGCCGACACGGTGAGCGAGAACGAGCTGAACAGCTCGCCGACCATGCCACCCACGAGACCGATCGGCAGGAACACCGCGACGGTGGTGAGCGTGGAGGCGGTGACCGCGCCCGCGACCTCACGGACCGCGGAGAGGATCGCCTTCTCGCGCTCCTCGCCGTAGCCGAGGTGCCGCTTGATGTTCTCCAGGACGACGATCGAGTCGTCGACGACACGGCCGATCGCGATGGTCAGCGCGCCGAGGGTGAGCATGTTGAGCGACAGGTCACGGGTCCACAGCACGATCAGCGCGAGGACGATCGAGAGCGGGATGGAGACCGCGGTGACGATGGTGGAGCGCAGCGAGGCGAGGAAGACCAGGATCACCAGGACCGCGAAGAGCAGGCCGAGCGCGCCCTCGGTGGTCAGGCCCGAGATGGACTTGGAGACCTCGGGGCCCTGGTCGCTGACGACGGTGAGGGTGGCGCCTGAGCCGAGGTCCTTGCGGAGGTCGGGCAGCTTCTCCTCGACCGCGTCCGAGATGGCGACGGCGCTGCCGTCCTTGTCCATCGTGACGTTGACCGCGAGGCTGGGCTTGCCGTTCGTACGGGTCAGCGCGGTCGCGGCGGACCGGGTCTGCTCGACCTCGGCGATGTCACCGAGGCGTACGGGGGACGGTGCCGTACCCGCACCGGCTCCGGCGGGGCCGCCGACTCCGCCCGCCGCGGGCGCGATCCGCAGGTCCTCGATCTGCTTGAGGGAGGTGTAGCCGCCGCCGACCTGCACCGTACGGCTCTTGCCGTCCTCGGTGAAGGAGCCCGCCGGCATCGTCGCGCCGCCCGCCTTGAGGGCCTCGGAGAGCGACATGGCGTTGAGACCGGCCGCGGCGAGCTTCCGGTCGTCGGGCGTGACGGAGACCTGGAGGTCCCTGACGCCGTCGACGGTGACCTGGCCGGTGCCCTCGATGTCCTGGAGGGCCGGGACGACGGAGCGGTCGAGCTGGTCGGCGAGCGCCTGCTGGTCCTTGTCGGAGGTGACGGCGAGGACGACGGTCGGGATGTCGTCCGTCGAGCCGGCGATGACCTGCGGGTCGACCGTGGCCGGGAGCTGCGCCCTGGCGCGGTTCACGGCCTGCTGGACATCCGCGACGAGCTGCTTCGTACCGCTGTCGCCGAAGTCGAAGCTCGCCATGACGACGGCGTTGCCCTCGCTGGCGGTGGAGGTGACGGTCTTGATGCCGTCGACGGTCTTGATGGAGTTCTCAAGCGGTTCGACAACCTGCTTCTCGACCACATCCGGGGAGGCGCCCTGGTAGGGAGCGAGCACCGAGACCATCGGGAGTTCGATGGAGGGCAGCAGTTGCTGCTTGAGCTGCGGTATCGCGATCGCTCCGAAGAGCAGCGCGACGATAGACATCAGCCCTATCAGGGCCCTTTGCGCGAGGCTGAATTTTGCCAGCCAGGACATGGGGTCTCTCTTCTGTGGTGTACGCGGCAGGCGGGCGGTGCGGTCCGGCCGTGCGGCACGGCCTGCGCCTCCGACGGAGGACGGCAACGGCCCTCTCCATACGATCAACCATTCGAGAGCCGGATCCGTCGCCCCAAGGTGCCTTTCCTTATGCGCCGCATACCGCGCCTGGAGTAGTCGGACCCGGTGTCCTACTCCACCCTTGGACGTACAAGGCCCGATTCGTAGGCGATGACGACGAGTTGGGCACGGTCCCGGGCGCCGAGTTTCGCCATCGCACGGTTCACATGGGTCTTGACAGTCAGCGGACTGACTTCCAGGCGCTCCCCGATCTCGTCGTTGGAGTGGCCTCCCGCGACAAGGACCAGCACCTCCCGCTCGCGCACCGTGAGCGCCGCCAGCCGCTCCCGGTGGCGGGCCACCGTCTCCTGGCCCTCCGGCTGTCCGGCGCTCTGCGCGAGGAAGGTGGTGATCAGCCCTTTGGTCGCGGTGGGCGACAGCAGGGCGTCGCCCGCGGCGGCGATCCGGATGGCGTTGAGCAGTTCGTCGGGCTCGGCGCCCTTGCCGAGGAAGCCGGAGGCCCCGGCGCGCAGCGACTGCACCACGTACTCGTCGACCTCGAAGGTGGTCAGCATGACGACATACACGCCGGCCAGCTCCGGATCGGCGCTGATCGTACGGGTGGCGGCGAGGCCGTCCGTACCGGGCATCCGGATGTCCATGAGGACGACGTCGGGGCGCAGGGCGCGGGCGAGGGCGACGGCCTGCCCGCCGTCGGCGGCCTCACCGACGACCTCCATGTCGGGCTCGGAGGCGACCAGCACGCGGAACGCGCTGCGCAGCAGGGCCTGGTCGTCGGCGAGCAGCACCCGGATCGTCACGCGTTGTCTCCCGTACGGTTCATGACCGGCAGTATCGCCTGGACCCGGAAGCCGCCGCCGTAGCGGGGTCCCGAGGCGAGCGTGCCGCCGAGGGCGGTGACGCGCTCGCGCATCCCGACGAGGCCGTGGCCGCCGCTGTGGGTGTCCGTCGCCGGTGGGTCGCCGGCGGCGGCGGAGCCCGTACCGTTGTCCAGGACGGTGATCTCCACGGTGGGGCCCACCCGTACGACGCTGACCTCGGCCTTCGCTCCCCCGCCCGCGTGCTTGCGCACATTGGTCAGGGCCTCCTGGATGATCCGGTACGCGGCGAGATCGACGGCGGCGGGCAGCTCGCGCCCGGGGGTCACCGCGCCGTTCGCCGCGAACTCCACGGGCAGGCCCGCGTGGCGGAACGTGTCGAGCAGCCCGTCGAGCTGGGCGAGCGCCGGGGCGGGCTCCGTGGGGGCCGCCGGATCGCCGGACTGTCTGAGCAGGCCGACGGTGGCGCGCAGCTCGTTCAGTGCGGAGCGGCTGGCTTCCCGTACATGGCCGAGGGCTTCCTTCGCCTGGTCGGGCCGCCTGTCCATGACGTGGGAGGCGACGCCCGCCTGCACATTGACCAGCGCGATGTGGTGGGCGACGACATCGTGCAGATCCCGGGCGATCCGCAGCCGCTCCTCGGCGACCCGGCGGCGGGCCTCCTCCTCCCGGGTGCGCTCGGCACGCTCGGCGCGTTCCCGGATGGCGTCGACGAAGGCGCGGCGGCTGCGCACGGCGTCGCCCGCGGCCCCCGCCATCCCCGTCCAGGCGAGGATCCCCAGGTTCTCCTGCGAATACCAGGGCCCTGGCCCGAGCCCCATCGCCACCGCGGTGAGGACACTCATGGTGGCGAACCCGACGCGCCAGGTGGTGGGGCGGTCGGTGCGGGCGGCGACGGTGTAGAGCGCCAGCACGGCACACATGAAGACCGTGGCGGGCGGCCGGGTGGTGGTCAGCTCGATCATGGTCAGCACACCGGCACCCAGCAGGACGAGCATGGGCGCACGGCGCCGGAAGACCAGCGTGCCCGCGCCGAGCACCACGAGCACCAGGCTGAGGGTGGTCGGGGTACGCGCCTCGAAGGAGGGAACGCCGTCCCCGCGATGCGGCCCGGCGAACGAGCCGAGGACCATGCAGACCAGGGCCCCCGCGGCTAGCACACCATCGGCGGCGAGCGGATGCGTGCGCGCCCAGCCGCGCGTACGTGCGAAGGCGCTGCCGAGAGAGGTCACGTCAGCCAACGGTACGGTGCGCGCCGGGCTCCCGGTGCCCGCCGGGGGAGAGTGGTCTCACACGGCGAACGGTATGGGGTGGACCTCGTCCGCCCGGTGGCCGGCGCGCTCGTGGACGCGCTGCACCGCCTCGGCCGAGGGTGCCTCGGAGAGACAGAAGACATCGCCGGAGGCCGGGTCGGCCCAGGCGTGCCGGAAGTGGACGTTCTCCTGGCTCTCGACGGCGAGGTCGGCGTTGTGGGCCTCCCGGAGCTGGTCACCGGTGATGTCCTGCATGCCGTGGTGGATGTCCATGAACGTGCCCATCGGACTCGTACCTCCCACTGACCGGGCCCCCCTTGTGTCCGTCGGGTCCCCTGTCCGTCGGGTCCCCGCCCCCGCCTTCCATGGTGCGCCGGAGAGCACCATGCCGCAGAACGGCCCCGGACCGCGGGCGAGGACGGTCTCCCCGCACCGCCGCCGGTCAGCAGGGCAACCTCACCGCCGCCCGCGGCCGGAGACCGCTGATGAACAGCACGCACTCCGGAGGCGAACCGAGCCCTTCAGAAAGAAGCGGGAATCAGGCCGTCGTCGTTCAGGAGCGCCCTGACCTCCTCCAGCGTGGCGTCCGGTGACGGCAGGATCAGTTCGGACGGTTCGAGCGCGTCGGCGGGGAGCGGTTCGCCCAGTTCGCGCACTTTGGCCAGCAGCGCGTGGAAGGTGCGGCGGAAGCCGTCCTCATCGCTGCTCCTGACCTCGGCCAGCAGTTCGTCGTCCAGCTTGTCGAGCTCGGTGAAGTGGCTGTCCGCCAGCTTCACCTGGCCCTCCCCCATGATCCGTACGATCATGACGAATCCCTACTGCTTGTCGAATTTGTGCTGGCTGGGAGGCGCGTCCTGAGTGTCGCCGGTGCCGCCCTCGATCGCCTGCTTCTGGGGGGAGCCGCCGGCCAGTTCGGCCTTCATGCGCTGGAGCTCCAGCTCGACGTCCGAGCCGCCGGAGATGCGGTCCAGTTCCGTCGCGATGTCGTCCTTGGCGAGCCCGGAGTGGTCGTCCAGGGCACCGGAGGCCAGCAGCTCGTCGATGGCGCCCGCGCGCGCCTGGAGCTGGGCGGTCTTGTCCTCGGCGCGCTGGATCGCCATGCCGACGTCGCCCATCTCCTCGGAGATGCCGGAGAAGGCCTCGCCGATCCGGGTCTGCGCCTGGGCGGCGGTGTAGGTGGCCTTGATCGTCTCCTTCTTCGTACGGAAGGCGTCGACCTTGGCCTGGAGGCGCTGCGCGGCGAGGGTCAGCTTCTCCTCCTCGCCCTGGAGGGTCTGGTGCTGCGTCTCCAGGTCGGTGACCTGCTGCTGGAGCGAGGCGCGGCGGGACAGGGCTTCGCGGGCCAGGTCCTCCCGGCCGAGCGCCAGCGCCTTGCGGCCCTGGTCCTCCAGCTTGCTCGACTGGCCCTGCAACTGGTTGAGCTGCAGTTCCAGGCGCTTGCGGGACGTCGCGACGTCGGCGACGCCGCGGCGTACCTTCTGCAGCAGTTCGAGCTGCTTCTGATACGAGTAGTCAAGGGTCTCGCGCGGATCCTCGGCCCGGTCAAGGGCCTTGTTGGCTTTCGCGCGGAAGATCATCCCCATACGCTTCATGACACCGCTCATGGGCTTCGCGCGCCCCCTTCTGACGGACTACGACTCCAGCACTCCAACAGAACCCACAGTACGGGCCCTGCCTCTATTACCGCACTGTTCCAGCTCCGATGCGCTCCTCCCCAAGGACGACTGCTCCGCCCCGCTCTCAGGCGCAAGGAGTAGATGACCATCGGGGATACCGGCGCAAAGTCTGGTCTGTCCCAGTACAGACGCACGCCGTTGCGGGATCGTTCCCCACCGGGGTGGGGTCGAACCGCGACACCCCGTACCCTTGGGCTTTGTGTTCCGAAGCCGCTCGAAGGAAGAGAAGGCCACCGCCACCAAGGTGACGGCGGACCTCTCCACGCCCCGCGACCCGCAGGCCCCGAAGGGCCGCCCGACCCCCAAGCGCAGTGAGGCACAGTCGCAGCGTCGGCGTGCCAGCACCACGCCGACCGACCGCAAGTCGGCCATGAAGCAGCAGCGCGAGGCGCGCCGCGTGGATCTGGCCCGGCAGCGCGAGGCACTGGCCAACGGTGACGAGCGCTATCTGCCGGTCCGTGACAAGGGGCCGGTGCGCCGCTTCGTCCGTGACTACGTCGACTCGCGCTTCTGCGTCGCCGAGTTCTTCCTGCCGCTCGCGGTGGTGATCCTCGTGCTGAGCATGGTCCGGGTCGGCTCGCTCCAGAACATCGCGCTGCTGCTGTGGCTCGGTGTGATCGTGATGATCGTCGTCGACTCGATCGGTATCTGGCTGCGGCTGAAGAAGCAGCTCGCCGAGCGCTTCCCCGACACCCCCAAGCGCGGCGCCGTGGCCTACGGCCTGATGCGTACGCTCCAGATGCGCCGGCTGCGGCTGCCCAAGCCGCAGGTCAAGCGTGGAGAGCGGCCCTGAGCGCTGAGGTCTCCGGCTTCGCGGGCGGTTCGGCGAGCTGGCTCGCCGGGCTCGGGGGGCTGCGCAACGTGGTCCGTCAGGAGCTGGTCGCCCGCCAGCTCGACGAGCAGATAGCCGGGCGTTTCCCGGTCGGTCGGCGGCTGCGGGTGCTCGACGTGGGCATGGGCCAGGGCACGCAGGCCCTGCGGCTGGCACGCGGCGGGCACACCGTGACGGGGCTGGAGTCGGACGCCGGGATGCTGGCCGCGGCGCGTGAGGCGCTGGCCACGGAGCCGGCGGGGATACGTGAGCGGGTCAGGCTGATCGAGGGCGACGGCCTGGAGACCGGGGTGCACTTCCTGCCCGGCAGCTTCGACGTCGTCCTGTGCCACGGTGTGCTGATGTACGTGAACGAACCGGACGCGCTGCTCGCCGGGCTGGCCAGGATGCTGGCCCCGGGCGGGCTGCTGTCGCTGCTGGTACGGAACGGGAACAGCCTGGCGATGCGGCCCGGCGTGGCGGGCGACTGGGCGGCCGCGCTGGACGCCTTCGACGCGGACACGTACACGAACCGGCTGGGCCTGCGCGTACGGGCGGACCGGCTGGAGGCGCTGACGGCGACGCTGGCGGGGATCGCCGCGCCGCTGCACGTCTGGTACGGCGTACGGGTCTTCACGGACGGGGCGGCCGACGACGCGCCGCCGCCCGCCGGTGACGCGCTGGAGCGGCTGCTGGCGGCGGAGGACCGGGCGGGGCGCACGGACCCGTACCGCGGGATGGCCGCGCTGCTGCACCTGTGCGGTGTACGCGGCTGAGGTGCCCGCCGGACGGGACTTCGCCATGACCGTCTCAGGTGATCGGGCCGTCACCGCGTCCTCACCGGAGTGACGACAGTGAGCCCCGCGAGCGGCGCCGAGAAGGACAAGAAGATCAAGAGCGACAGAGCCGTGACACCCCCGTTGCCGGCCCGGGAGACCTGGCAGGCGCTCTACCGGCACTTCCGGCCGCATCGCAGGACCGTCGCCCTCGGCGCGTTCCTCGCGCTGCTGGGGGCGGCGAGCGGGCTGGCGCAGCCGCTCGCGGCGCGGGAGCTGGTGGACCGGCTCGGCGGTGACGCGTCGATCACCGGCATCCTGCTGGTGCTGACGGCGCTGGTGGTGTTCGGTACGGCGATCGAGGCGGTCGGCTCGTATCTGCTGGAGCGGACCGCCGAGTCCGTCGTGCTGGCCGCGCGCCGCTCCCTGATAGGCCGGCTGCTGCGGCTGCGGCTCCCCGAGGTGGAGCGGACCCAGCCGGGCGATCTGATGTCCCGGATCACCTCGGACACCACGCTGCTGCGCGCGGTGACGACCCAGTCGATCGTCTCGGCCGCCACCGGCGGGCTGGCGTTCGTGGCGACGATCGCGCTGATGGGCTGGCTGGACCCGGTGCTGCTCGGGGTCACGCTGGGGGTGATCGTGGTGATCGGCGGCGCGGTCGCGCTGGTGATGCCGCGGATCTCGCGGGCGACGAAGCGCTCGCAGGAGGCCGTGGGCCATATCTCGACGGTGCTGGAGCGGGCCTTCGGGGCGTTCCGTACGGTCAAGGCCTCGGGCGCCGAGGAGCGGGAGACCGCCGTGGTGGGGGCGGCGGCCCAGGAGGCGTGGCTGCACGGGGTCAGGGCGGCGAAGTGGCAGTCGGTGGCCGGGTCCTCGGTCGGTCTCGCCGTGCAGGTGTCGTTCCTGGCGGTGCTGGGGATCGGCGGGGCGCGGGTGGCCTCGGGGGCCATCTCCGTATCGACGCTGGTGGCGTTCCTGCTCTTCCTGTTCTATCTGATCGACCCGGTCTCGAAGCTGGTGGGAGCGGTGACGCAGTACCAGGTGGGGTCGGCGGCGGTGGCGCGGATCGTGGAGGCGGAGCGGCTGGGCACGGAGACGCTGGAGCCTTCGGCCGCGGCCGGGCCCGCGACGGCCACCGGGCCCGCGTCCGTGGTCTTCGAGGACGTCACCTTCCGGTACCGCGAGGACCTTCCGTATGTCCATCACGGGGTCTCCTTCGAGGTGCCGGGGCCGGGGATGACCGCCTTCGTCGGCCCGTCCGGCGCGGGCAAGACCACCGTCTTCGGGATGGTGGAGCGGTTCTACGAGGCGACCGGCGGCCGGGTGCTGGTGGACGGCCGGGACGTACGGGAGTGGCCGCTGACGGAGCTGCGCGCCGCGATCGGCTATGTCGAGCAGGACGCGCCCGTGCTGGCGGGGACGCTCCGCGAGAACCTGGTCTTCGCCGCGCCGGACGCCTCCGAGGAGAGCATCCGGGAGGTGCTCGTACGGGCGAGGCTGGACGAGCTCGTCGACCGGCTGCCGGACGGTCTGGAGACGCTGGTGGGTCACCGCGGTTCGAAGCTGTCGGGCGGTGAGCGCCAGCGGGTGGCGATCGCGCGGGCGCTGCTGCGCCGGCCGCGGCTGCTGCTCCTGGACGAGGCGACGTCGCAGCTCGACGCGGTCAACGAGCTGGCGCTGCGCGATGTGGTGGCGGAGGCGGCGCGGGAGGTGACGGTGCTGGTGGTGGCGCACCGGCTGTCGACGGTGACGCTCGCGGACCGGATCGTGGTGATGGACGCGGGGCGGGTGCGTGCGGTGGGGACGCACGAGGAGCTGGTGGCGAACGATCCGCTGTACGGGGAGCTGGCGGCGACGCAGTTCCTGGCGGCGGCCCGCTGAGCCGCCGCCGCCCGCCTGTCCGGCTCGCGCCGAGCGGACGGCGGCGGCGCAGCGCGAGCCGAACAGGCGGACAAACGGGATAATCCCGGCATGGACGCTTCCCTCCCCTCTCGCCGCCGTCGCCGCCCCGCGTACCGGCTGCCGCTGTCCCTGACCGCCGCGCTCTGCGCGGTCGCCCTGGCCGCCGGCTGTTCCCCGGCCGGCACGGCACAGGTCGCCGACCGGCAGCCGGCGCGGGCCGCGCACTCCGCACAGCCCGCGCCGCTCACCCAGCGCTCCGGGAACGACCTCCAGAGCGACTACGAGACCGTGATCAGGAACGTCCTGCCGTCGGTCGTCCAGATCGAGGCCGGGAACAGCCTGGGCTCGGGCGTCGTCTACGACGGGCAGGGCCATATCGTCACCAACGCCCATGTGGTCGGCAGCCGCCGGAGCTTCACGGTGACCGTCGCCAACAGCGAGCAGCCGCTCCGTGCGGAACTGGTCTCCAGCTTCCCCGAGCAGGACCTCGCCGTCATCAAGCTGGACACGGTCCCGCGCGGGCTGAGGGCCGCGACGTTCGGCGACTCCGCGAAGGTGGCGGTCGGTCAGATCGTGCTCGCGATGGGCTCCCCGCTCGGGCTGTCGAGCAGCGTCACCCAGGGCATCGTCTCGGCGGTCGGGAGGACCGTCAGCGAGGGCGGGGCGGGCGGCGGTACGGGGGCCACCATCGCCAACATGGTGCAGACGTCGGCGGCGATCAACCCGGGCAACAGCGGCGGCGCGCTGGTCAATCTGGACAGCCAGGTGATTGGCATCCCGACCCTGGCCGCGACGGATCCGGAGCTGAACAACGGCACCGCGCCGGGGATCGGCTTCGCGATCCCCGTGTCGATGGTCAAGACGGTCGCCGACCAGATCATCAAGCACGGCCGGGTCGTCGACTCGGGCCGGGCCGCGCTCGGCATCACCGGGCGTACGGTCGTCGGCCCCGACTTCCAGCCGGCGGGCGTCGCGGTCGTCACCGCGCGGAAGGGCGGCGCGGCGGCGGGCGCGGGGATCGCGGCCGGGGACATCATCACCAAGGTCGGCGGGGTACGGGTGACGACGATCGCCTCGCTCTCCGAGGTCCTCGCGGCGGACAAGCCGGGGCAGCGGGTGAAGGTTACCTTCACCCGGGGCGGCGCGACGAAGACCGTGGAGGTCACGCTCGGCGAGATGTGACACGTACCGGGCCGTACCCGCGCGAGGTCACGCGCGGGTACGGCCCGTCGGCTCACCGGCTCACCGGCTCACCGGCTCACCGGCGTACGGGTCAGCTCGGCTCGGCCTGGAGACTCATCGGACCGTAGATCTTGTTGCCGTCCTCGAACAGCGACACCTGGTCCGCGCCTCCGTCCAGAAGTTCTCTCCAGACCTCACCGACCCATGACTCGGCGTCCCCCTGCGTCGTGAACTCCTCCGGCTCCACGGCCGGCGGGACCTCCGTCCCGTCGGCCTTCTCGAACCGCCACATCCACGCCATGTGCGCCTCCCGGCTCCCGCGGAACTGATCGATCTACCTGCCCGCAGCGTAGCCGGGCGCGCACCGTACGCGCTGACGCGGCAGGATCATCCCTGTGGAACTGACTCTGCTCGGCACCGGTGCCCCCACCGGTCTCCCCCGACCCCACTGCCCCTGCGCCGCCTGCGCGACCGCCCGCGGCCCGTGGGCCCGCGCCGCGACCGCTCTCCTGGTGGACGGTGTGCTGCTGCTGGACCTGACCCCGGGTGCCGCGCTCGCCGCGGCGCGCGCGGGCCACTCCCTGGCGGGGGTACGGCAGGTCCTGCTCACCCATCCGCACGACGGCCCGGCCGTGGAGCTGCCCGCGGGGCTGCCGTCGGCGGGACGGGTAGCGGACGGCCGGGTGCTGACGATGCTCAGCGGCCACCGGGTACGGGCGGTGGCGATGGACGCGCCGGGCACGGGGTACGAGGTGACGGGCCCCGGCGGCGAGCGGCTGCTCCATCTCCCGCCGGGCGGCGCGCCGGCCGGGGTGACCGCGGGCAACGGCCGTACGCAGGCCGCGTCCGCACCGTACGACATGGTCGCCGCCGATGTCGTCGGACGGCCCGACGCGGTGGCGCGGCTGCGCGCGGCCGGTTCGATCGGCCCGGACACGGATGTCGTCGCCGTCCATCTCGACCATGACGTGCCACCGGGCCCTGAGCTGGTACGGCGGCTGGCGGCGGCGGGCGCGCGGGCGGTCCCCGACGGGACGACGCTGACGGTGGGCGCGTACCACCCCGTACCCGAGGTGCCGCGGCGCACGCTGGTGACGGGCGGGGCGCGCTCGGGCAAGTCCTGGGAGGCGGAGCGCAGGCTGACGGCGTTCCCCGGGGTGCTGTACGTGGCGACGGGCGGCACCCGGGGCGGCGACACGGAGTGGGAGGAGCGCGTCCGCACCCACCGCGAGCGCCGCCCCGGCTCCTGGCGCACGGCGGAGACCTGCGACCTGGTCCCGCTGCTGGAGGCCGAGGGCCCGCCGCTGCTGATCGACTGCCTGTCGCTGTGGCTGACGGACGCGATGGACCGGGTGAACGCGTGGGACGACGCGGCGTGGTCGTCGGGCGGCGAGAAGACGCTGCGCGAGCGGACGGCCCACCTGGTCGCGGCGGTCAGGGCGACGCGGCGCACGGTGGTGGCGGTGACGAACGAGGTGGGCGCGGGGGTGGTCCCGGCCACCCGAACGGGACGCCGCTTCCGCGACGAACTGGGCCGGCTGAACGCGGCGGTGGCGCAGGAGTGCGAGCAGGTGCTCCTGGTGGTCGCCGGACAAGCGGTCACCCTGCGCTGACCCCGGGGCCGGACAACCGGTGCGGTCACCTTGCCGCGGTACCGAGTCCTCCGCCCGCCTCCCCGCCTGGCCGGCGAGTGGGCCGAAGGGGCGCGCCGCTGTCGAAAGGGAGAGCGCGCGCAGGTTCGTGAGGAACGAGCGAACCGAGCACGGTCGACCGTCGACAGCGGCATGAAGCGCCCCGGAGGCGAACCGAGCCTTCAAAAATGTAGTGTCGCCGGATGAGTTCGCTTAGTCTCGATGACTTCTCCGATCTGATCGAGCGCCCCGACAGCGGTACCCGGCGTGACGCCGAGGATCGCCGGGAGCGGCTGGTCGTGGCACCCGGGGCGCTCGGGCGCCTCGACGAGTTGGGTGAGTGGCTCTCGGCCGCGCAGGGGTCCGTTCCGGTGCGGGCGGTGGAGCGGCCGCGGGTGGTGCTGTTCGCCGGGGATCACGGTGTCGCCGCTCTCGATGTGTCGGGCCGGCCCGCGGGCAGTGCGCATGTGCTGGTGCGGGCGGTGCTGGACGGGGCGAGCCCGGTGGCTGTGCTGGCCCGCCGGGCGGGGGTGTCGGTTCGGGTCGTGGACGCCGGTCTCGACTGCGATCCGGCGCTGCTGCCGGAGGAGGTCGTACGTCATCGGGTGCGGCGCGGCAGCGGGCGGATCGATGTCGAGGACGCGCTGACGGCGGACGAGGCGGAGCGTGCCGTACGGCTCGGGATGGCGATCGCGGACGAGGAGGCGGATTCGGGGACGGATCTGGTGGTGCTCGGCGATCTCAGTGTGGGTGGTACGACGGCGGCGGCCACCCTGATCGCGGCGCTGTGCGGGACGGACGCGTCCGTGGTGACGGGGCGGGGCGGCGCGGGGATCGACGATCTGGCGTGGATGCGCAAGTGCGCGGCGGTGCGGGACGCGCTGCGCCGGGCGCGGCCGGTGCTCGGCGATCAGGTGGAGCTGCTGGCGGCGGTGGGCGGCGCGGATCTGGCGGCGATGACGGGGTTCCTGTTGCAGAGTGCGGTGCGCCGGATGCCGGTGATCCTGGACGGTGTGGTGTCGGCGGCGTGTGCGCTCGTGGGGCAGCGGGCGGCGTTCCGGGCTCCTGACTGGTGGCTCGCGGGCCAGTTGAGCGGGGAGCCGGCGCAGGCGAAGGCGCTGGACAGGATGGCGCTCAACCCGCTGCTCGACCAGGGCGTCACTGTGGGGGAGGGTTCCGGGGCGCTGCTCGCGCTTCCCCTTGTCCAGGCGGCCGCCGCCCTCGCGGCGGAGTTGCCGGAGAGGCCGGAACCCGAGGCCGCGGAGGTGGCCGGGGACGCCGGTGGCGTCGCCGGGTCCGACGGGGTGACCACGACGGAGTAGGGCATCGGATGCGGCGGCCGGGACGGGCCGCCGCATCACCCGGCATGGAGCGCGATGCCCCATATGATCGCGTTTCATGGGAGAAGTCCACGTGCTTGCCGACCGATCGACCCGGGCGAGCGCCCCGGATCCGCGGGACACCCCGGGCCGGGGCACGGTCCGTTCGCTGCGGGCCGCCGCGTATGCCGTCTGGTATCTGCGGACCGTCACCTTCATCAACTTCCTGAGCGCGGTGTGGGTCTCGCTCGGCCAGGATCTGCGCCGGCACAACGTCGACAACTACTTCACCCCGTACCTGCTGACGGCGGGGTTCGCGTCCGGGGTCTTCACGCTCTTCCTGGCGATCACGATGCGCCGCCGCAAGCGGGCGGCGTGGATTCTCAATCTGGTCGTCTCGGGGCTCTTCCTGCTGCTGTTCTCGTTCGCGATGACGTTCGCGGAGATCCGGCACTACGCGCAGAACTGGGTCTCGCTGGGGCTGACGGCCTCGTTCGTCGGGGCGCTGCTGCTGGGGCGCCGCGAGTTCTACGCCAGGGGTGACCGGGCCAATCCGCGGCTGGCCGCGGTGGTGGCGGTGGGCGGGCTGGCGGCGGCCTCGCTGCTGGCGGCGCTGCTGGTGACCGTCACGAACACGGGGCACGGCGGCTCGTCGTTCCCGGAGCGGTGGCGGTACGGCACGATGCGGCTGGTCTCGCTGGCGGCGGACGACGCGCGGTTTCCGGGGATCGCCACACCGGGCTGGGTGGATGTCGTCATCAACGTCCTCTCGACGCTGCTGCTGTTCGCGGTGGTGTACGCGGCGTTCCGCGCGCGGCGCGCGGTGGATCCGCTGACGGTGGAGGACGAGGCGCGGCTGCGGGTGCTGCTCGACCGGTACGGCGAGCGGGACTCGCTGGGGTATTTCGCGCTGCGCCGCGAGAAGAGCGTGATGTGGTCGCCGACGGGGAAGGCCGCCGTCGCGTACCGCGTGGTGGGCGGGGTGTCGCTGGCGTCCGGGGATCCGATCGGGGATCCGGAGGCATGGCCGGGGGCGATCACACCGTGGCTGGCGCAGGCGCGGGAGCACGGCTGGATCCCGGCGGTGATGGGGGCGAGCGAGGAGGCCGGAACGATCTACGCCCGGCATGGCCTGGACGCGCTGGAGCTGGGCGACGAGGCGCTGGTGGAGACCGCGGACTGGGCGCTCGCGGGGCGTCCGGCGGGGAAGGCCGCCGCGCTGGAGGGGCGGGCGATGCGGACGGTGCGGCAGGCGTACAACCGGGTCGCGCGGGCCGGTTACCGGGTCCGGATCCGGCGTCATGAGGACATCCCCGCCGAGGAGATGGCCGGGCTGCTGCGGCGTGCGGACGACTGGCGTGACGGTGCCACCGAGCGGGGTTTCTCGATGGCGCTGGGGCGGCTGGGCGATCCGGGCGACGGGCGGTGCGTGATGCTCGAATGCCTGGACAGGGACGGCGCGTTGCGGGCGGTGCTGAGCTTCGTGCCGTGGGGTCCGAACGGCCTCTCGCTCGACCTGATGCGCCGTGACCGGGACGGCGAGAACGGTCTGATGGAGTTCATGGTGATCGAACTCCTCCAGCGGTCGGGCGAGATCGGGATCGCGCAGGTCTCGCTGAACTTCGCGATGTTCCGGTCCGTCTTCGAGCGGGGCGCGAAACTGGGGGCGGGGCCCGTGCTACGGCTGTGGCGTTCGCTGCTCAGCTTCTTCTCCCGGTGGTGGCAGATCGAGTCGCTGTACCGCGCCAACGCCAAGTACCGGCCGATCTGGGAGCCGCGCTTCCTGCTCTTCGAGAAGAGCGCGGACCTGCTGCGCATCGGGCTCGCGGCGGGCCGCGCCGAGGGGTTCCTGGAGGCGCCCGGGCTGCCCGGGTGGCTGCATCGCCGACGGCTGGAGAGCCGCCGGTGACAGGTGGGGCGAGGGGGGCGGCGCTCCGTACCCGGTTGCGCCGGTTCGCCCGCCGGGAGTGGGCGCCGCTGCTGACGACGGTGCGGATCACGCTGTCCAAGCGGCGGGCGCGGGCCGTCCCGATGACGCTGGCGGCGGTGGCGCTGACGGCGCTGCTCCAGATCGTGCAGAACCGGTCGTGGGGGTACCGGCCGGTGATGGACCTCGGTGCGGTACGGGCCGAGGATCCGCTCGGGGCGGCTCTGCTCCGTACGCCGCTGTCGCTGTTCGTGCCGGCGCTGGACCTGCCGGTGTGGGGCGCGCTGGCGCAGATCCTGCTGGTGTTCGGGGTGGCGGAGATCTGTCTGGGCCGGTGGCGGACCCTGGTGATCGCGTACGTGGCGACGCTGGCCGGGACGCTGTACGCGCGGATCGGTATCGCGCTCGGGCCGCGGGTCTTCCCCGGGCTGCCCGCGTCGGACGCGGAGATCGTCGACACGGGCCCGTCGGCGGCGGTGGTGGGGCTCGCGCTGTTCCTGTGCTGGCGCTACCGGGCCTGGTGGACGGCCGGGGCGCTGCTCCTGGTACTGATCGGGGAGTGCCTGGTCAAGGACAATCTGGCGGGCCGGGAGCATCTGGCGGCGACGGCGGCGGTGCTGGCGCTGACCGGCGCCCTGGAGTGGCGGCGGCGCGGCGTGCGGCGGTTGCACGGACGGCGGCCCCGGTGAGGTTTCAGGGTCTTTCGGGCCGGTCCGGGGTGCCGCCGATCCAGTCCTGGACGCGGCGGCGGGGGCCCGCCCAGCGCCGGTCGCGGCGGCACGCGCGCAGTTCCGCCCTGGCCCGTGCCTTGGGGCGGCGGCGGTAGAAGCGGCGGGCGTACGGCGATCCCGGCCTCGCGAGGCGGATCGCGCCGATGAGCGCGACGAAGGGCACGAGCGTGCCGATGAGGGTCATCCGGAGCTTGCCCTTGAAGAGCGTGACGAGCACGAAGACGAAGTTGACCAGGATCGTGAGGATCGCGGAGCCGCGGTTCTGCTGCTGGTCGGGGGTGAGGGCGTTGACGCCGAACGGTGAGAACCCGCTGAGGACGAGCAGCGCGAGCGCGGCGGCGAGGACGACCACTTCCACGCTCCGGCGGCCCTGTTCGCTCCAGTAGACGTCGTGGAGGTGGACGATCAGCGCGAACTCGTCGAGGACGAGCCCCGCGCCGACGCCGAAGACCACCGCGCAGACGCAGGCGGTCACGCCGTGGCGTCCGCTGCCGACGGCGCCGAAGCCGCCGATCACGGTGAGGATCACACCGGGCACCACATGGTGGAGGTGGACACCGCCGGGCGTGATGTTCCGGAACGGGCCCTTCCCGGCCCGGATGAGCCGGGTGACCGTACGCGTCAGCAGGAAGGTGAGGACGAAGGAGGCGAGGGCGAGCAGGGTGGGGAGCTTGCCCGGCTCGGTGATGTTCTGCTGGAACCAGTGCCCCATGCCACCTGCTCCCGGATAGCCGCGTACGCGCAATTCAGCCACTTCACCACCCTTTGGGCGGTTCGGCGCCTTTCGTGGTGCGGCTGCCGTGACCCCGGCGCCTTCCGGCTCCGCCCGCCCGCCCCCGGGGTGCCGCCGTGGTCCGGCTACCCTTCCCGCGATGACCTCCACGAACGACCGTGCCTCGCTCGCCGACGGCCTGCGCTTCGCGTTCGGCACCCTCACCGTGTTCCCCGTCCGCGTGGCGCGCTGGGACCGTACGGCCGCCCGCGCCGGCATGCTCAGCGCCCCGGCCGCCGGGCTCGCCGTGGGCGGCTGCGCGGCGGTGGCCGGGGCGGTGGCGCTGCTCGCGGGCGCCTCGCCGCTGCTGGCCGGGGTGGCGGCCGTCGCCGTGCCCGCCGTCCTCACGCGGGGGCTGCATCTCGACGGGCTCGCCGACACGGCGGACGGTCTGGGCAGCGCCAGGCCAGCCGAGGACGCCCTGCGGATCATGAAGCGGTCGGACATCGGACCGTTCGGTGTGATCACCTTGCTGCTGGCGCTGTTCGCGCAGGTCGCGGCGGTCGCGGAGCTGTACGGGGAGAGTCCGGCCCGGGGCGCGGTGGCGGTCGTCCTGGCCGGGCTCGCCGCCCGGCTCGCGCTCACCCTAGGCTGCCGCAGGGGCGTACCCCCGGCCCGGCCGGAGGGGCTGGGCGCCGCGGTGGCGGGCACGGTGCCCCTCCGGGCCGCCTGGTGCGCGGCGGTGCTGGTCACCGGCGCGGGCGCGGCGGCGGGCGGGCTCTTCGGGGTGGCGGGCGCCGTGCACCACGCGCTGGCGGTGGTGGCCGGGCTCGGCGCGGCGGGGCTGCTGCTGGCGCACTGCGTACGGCGGTTCGGCGGGGTCACCGGCGATGTGTTCGGCGCGCTCGCGGAGACCGCCGCGACGGCCGTGCTCGTCGCGCTGACGCTGGGCTGACACCCCGCAGGGGCCGCCGGGGCGCGGCGCCGTACCCCGTCATGACGGGGCGCCGTACCGAGTCATGACGGGGCGTCGTACCAAAACGTCGGGAACACCCCCACAGACGAGTGAACCGCCGCCGCTGTGAGGGCCGTCCATCACCGAGCGTAGGCTCGTCCACGCCGCGCGCGGCCGTACGGGCGACGCGGCGGGGACGGCCGGCGCAACCCCCGGCCGTCAAGAACTCAATGGAAGCGAGATTTCACCACCGTGACTGCTCTCACTCTTAAGCCTGCCGGCGCGGCGACCCTGCGCGTCGACGCGATCGTCGTCGGCGTCGCGAAGGGCCCCAAGGGGCCGGTGGCGGCTCCGGGCGCCGAGGACGTGGACAAGGCGTTCGGCGGAAAGCTCGCCGCCGTTCTGGAGACCCTCGGTGCCTCCGGCGGCGAGAGCGAGGTGACCAAGCTGCCCGCGCAGGGCGGTCTGAAGGCCCCGGTCGTCCTCGCGGTCGGCCTCGGCCCCGTACCGGAGAAGGACGAGACGTACGGCACCGAGACGCTGCGCCGGGCCGCCGGCGCCGCGGCGCGTGCCCTCTCCGGCGTCAAGAAGGCCGCGTTCGCGCTGCCCGTCGAGGCGGCCCTGGACATCGAGGCGATCGCCGAGGGCGCGCTGCTCGGCGCGTACGCCTTCACCGCCTACCAGGGCGGCGGGAAGAACGCGAAGAAGGGCGACGGGCCCAAGCAGCCGCTCGGCGAGGTCGCGCTGGTCGGCGCGAAGCCGCGTGACAAGGCCCACAAGGCGGCGGCCGAGCGCGCGATCGCGCTGGCCGAGGAGGTCAACCGCGCCCGTGACCTGGTGAACACCCCGCCCAACGATCTGACGCCCGAGTCCTTCGCCGCCGTGGTCACCGCCGCGGGCAAGGAGCACGGCATCAAGGTCCAGGTCCTCGACGAGAAGGCCCTCGCCAAGGGCGGCTTCGGCGGCATCCTCGGCGTCGGCCAGGGCTCGGTGAACCCGCCGCGCCTGGTGAAGCTCGCGTACACGCACCCCGACGCGGAGAAGACGCTCGCGCTGGTCGGCAAGGGCATCACGTACGACTCGGGCGGCATCTCGCTGAAGCCGGCCGGGCACAACGAGACGATGAAGTGCGACATGAGCGGCGCCGCCGCCGTGTTCGCCTCGGTCGTCACCGCCGCGCGGCTGGGCCTGCCGGTCAACGTCACCGGGTGGCTGGCGCTGGCCGAGAACATGCCGTCGGGGTCGGCGATCCGCCCCGGTGACGTGCTGCGCATGTACAGCGGCAAGACCGTCGAGGTCCTCAACACCGACGCCGAGGGCCGGCTCGTGCTGGCGGACGCGCTGACCCGCGCCTCGGAGGAGAACCCGGACGCGATCGTCGACGTGGCGACCCTGACCGGCGCGATGGTGCTGGCGCTGGGCAACCGCACCTTCGGGATCATGTCGAACGACGACGCGTTCCGTACGTCCCTGCACGAGATCGCCGGGGAGGCGGGCGAGGCGTCCTGGCCGATGCCGCTCCCCGCCGACCTGCGCAAGGGCATGGACTCCCCCACCGCCGACCTCGCGAACATGGGCGAGCGGATGGGCGGCGGGCTGGTCGCGGGCCTCTTCCTGAAGGAGTTCGTCGGCGAGGGCATCACCTGGGCCCACCTGGACATCGCGGGCCCGGCCTTCCACGAGGGCGCCCCGTACGGTTACACCCCCAAGGGCGGCACGGGCTCCTCGGTGCGCACCCTGGTGCGGCTGGCGGAACGTACCGCCTCGGGCGACCTGGGCTGATCCGGAGCCGGTGGTGGCGTCGGGGGTCATGGTGCGGGCGGGGAGTGCCGCTCGCACCGTGACCCCCGACCCCGTCGGGCGGCGCACCGTGCAAAGATGGGTAATCGGCAGGACAGGGCCCCCACCACAGGGCCGAAGACATAGCGGCCGAAGACCAGCCGCCGCCCGGTCAATGTGAGACCGCGCCCGGCGCACATGCATGGAGGACGTGACGTGGCGAACGACGCCAGCACCGTTTTCGACCTAGTGATCCTCGGCGGCGGTAGCGGCGGTTACGCCGCGGCGCTGCGCGGAGCGCAGCTTGGTCTGGACGTCGCACTGATCGAGAAGAACAAGCTGGGCGGCACCTGCCTGCACAACGGCTGCATCCCCACGAAGGCCCTGCTGCACGCCGGCGAGATCGCCGACCAGGCACGCGAGAGCGAGCAGTTCGGTGTCAAGGCCACCTTCGAGGGTGTCGACATCGCCGGGGTCCACAAGTACAAGGACGACGTGATCTCGGGCCTGTACAAGGGGCTCCAGGGGCTGGTCGCCTCCCGCAAGGTGACCTTCATCGAGGGCGAGGGCCGGCTCTCCTCCCCCACGTCCGTCGATGTGAACGGCTCGCGGGTCCAGGGCCGCCATGTGCTCCTCGCGACCGGTTCCGTACCGAAGTCGCTCCCGGGCCTGGAGATCGACGGCGACCGGATCATCTCCTCGGACCACGCGCTGAACCTGAACCGCGTCCCGCAGTCCGCGATCATCCTGGGCGGCGGCGTCATCGGCGTCGAGTTCGCCTCCGCGTGGAAGTCCTTCGGTACGGACGTCACCGTCGTCGAGGGTCTGAAGCACCTGGTCCCGGTCGAGGACGAGAACAGCTCCAAGCTGCTGGAGCGCGCGTTCCGCAAGCGCGGGATCAAGTTCAACCTCGGTACGTTCTTCGAGAAGGCCGAGTACACGGAGACGGGCGTCCGCGTCACGCTCGCCGACGGCAAGACCTTCGAGGCGGAGGTGCTGCTGGTCGCGATCGGCCGCGGCCCGGTCTCGCAGGGGCTCGGTTACGAGGAGCAGGGCGTCGCGATCGACCGCGGCTATGTCGTCGTCGACGAGTACATGCGCACGAACGTCGAGACGATCTCGGCGGTCGGTGACCTCGTCCCGACCCTCCAGCTCGCGCACGTGGGCTTCGCCGAGGGCATCCTCGTCGCCGAGCGGCTGGCGGGTCTGAAGACCGTCCCGATCGACTACGACGGTGTGCCGCGGGTCACGTACTGCCACCCCGAGGTCGCCTCCGTCGGCATCACCGAGGCGAAGGCCAAGGAGATCTACGGCGCGGACAAGGTCGTCGCCCTCAAGTACAACCTCGCGGGCAACGGACGGAGCAAGATCCTCAAGACCTCCGGTGAGATCAAGCTCGTCCAGGTCAAGGACGGTGCCGTGGTCGGTGTCCACATGGTCGGTGACCGTATGGGCGAGCAGGTCGGCGAGGCTCAGCTCATCTACAACTGGGAGGCTCTGCCGGCCGAGGTCGCGCAGCTCATCCACGCGCACCCGACCCAGAGCGAGGCGCTCGGCGAGGCCCACCTGGCCCTGGCCGGCAAGCCGCTGCACTCCCACGACTGATGGCGAGGGGCACCAGGTCCGGGCGCGACGACCACTTCCGCACTTCCCCTCGCTCGGCGCTCCGCGCGAGCTGGGGAGACACCACCATGAGGAGCAACTGAAACCATGTCGGTTTCCGTAACCCTGCCGGCGCTCGGCGAGAGCGTCACCGAGGGCACTGTCACCCGCTGGCTGAAGGCCGAGGGCGAGCGCGTCGAGGCCGACGAGCCGCTGCTGGAGGTGTCGACCGACAAGGTCGACACCGAGATCCCGGCGCCCGTCGCCGGTGTGCTGGCGGCCATCAAGGTCGCCGAGGACGAGACCGTCGAGGTCGGCGCCGAGCTGGCCGTCATCGACGACGGTACGGGCGGCCACGAGGCGGCCCAGCCGACGGAGGCCGCGCCGGCCCCCGTGGCCGAGCCGGCCCCCGCCGCTGCCGCCGAGCCCGCCCCGGCTCCGGCTGCCGAGGCTCCGGCCCCCGCGGCCGAGGCCGCACCCGCAGCCGCCCCGGCCGGTGGCGCCTCCGGTACCGATGTCACGCTGCCCGCGCTGGGCGAGTCGGTCACCGAGGGCACCGTCACCCGCTGGCTGAAGGAGGTCGGCGAGGAGGTCGCGGAGGACGAGCCGCTGCTTGAGGTCTCCACCGACAAGGTCGACACCGAGATCCCCGCCCCGGTCGCCGGTGTGCTGCTGGAGATCGTGGTCGGCGAGGACGAGACCGCCGAGGTCGGCGCGAAGCTGGCCGTCATCGGCGCCCCGGGCGCGGCTCCGGCCGCTCCCGCCGCCCCGGCCGCGCCGGCTCCGGCCGCCGCTCCGACCCCGGCTCCGGCGGCTCCGGCTCCGGCCGCACCCGCCCAGGAGGCCCCGAAGGCTCCGGCGCCCGCTCCGGCCGCGCCCGCCGCCCCGGCTCCCGCCCCCGCCCCCGCCGCCCCCGCGCCGGCTCAGGCCGCCGCTCCGGCCCCGGCCGCCCCGGCGCCGGTCACCCCGGCCCCTGCCGCACCCGCCGCCCCGGCCGCTCCCGCGGGCGACGACGGCGCGTACGTCACGCCGCTGGTCCGCAAGCTGGCCTCGGAGAACGCGGTCGACCTGGCGTCCGTCAAGGGCACCGGCGTCGGCGGCCGGATCCGTAAGCAGGACGTCCTCGCCGCCGCGGAGGCCGCCAAGGCCGCCGCCGCTGCCCCCGCTCCGGCCCCGGCCGCCGCCCCCGCGGCGTCCAGGGCGCCGAAGCTGGAGGCGTCCCCGCTGCGCGGTCAGACCGTCAAGATGACCCGTATGCGCAAGGTCATCGGCGACAACATGATGAAGGCGCTGCACACGCAGGCCCAGCTCACCTCGGTGGTCGAGGTGGACATCACCAAGCTGATGCGGCTGCGCGCGCAGGCGAAGGACTCCTTCGCCGCCCGCGAGGGCGTGAAGCTGTCCCCGATGCCGTTCTTCGTGAAGGCGGCGGCCCAGGCGCTGAAGGCCCACCCGGTCATCAACGCCCGGATCAACGAGGACGAGTCCACGATCACGTACTTCGACTCGGAGAACATCGGTATCGCGGTGGACTCCGAGAAGGGTCTGATGACCCCGGTCATCAAGGGTGCGGGCGACCTGAACATCGCCGGTATCTCCAAGAAGACCGCGGAGCTGGCGGCGGCCGTCCGGGCGAGCAAGATCACCCCGGACGACCTCGCGGGCGCGACCTTCACCATCAGCAACACCGGCTCGCGCGGTGCGCTCTTCGACACGATCATCGTGCCGCCGAACCAGGTCGCCATCCTGGGCATCGGCGCCACGGTCAGGCGCCCGGTGGTCATCAACCACCCGGACCTCGGCGAGACCATCGCGGTGCGCGACATGACGTACGTCGCGCTCTCCTACGACCACCGTCTGGTGGACGGCGCCGACGCCGCCCGCTACCTGACGGCGGTCAAGGCCATCCTCGAAGCGGGCGAGTTCGAGGTGGAGCTGGGTCTCTGACCCGGGCCGTACCAGACAGCCGCACCAAGGCACAGCCCCCGTCCGGAGACTGTTCTCCGGGCGGGGGCGCCGTATTGTCCAGACAACGTCCGGACAACGTCCGGCCCGGCCCGAGGAGCCCTTCATGAGTCCCCCCGTCGTCCACTCGCTGCGCGAACAGATCCGCGAGCACATCGTGGAGGGGATCGTCAGCGGTCGCTGGAAGCCGGGCGAGCGGATCGTCGAGCGTCGGATCGCGACGGAACTCCAGGTCAGCCAGACCCCCGTACGGGAGGCGCTGCGCGAGCTGGAGTCGCTGCGGCTGATCGAGTCGGCGCCGAACAAGGGCGTACGCGTCCGGAACCTGACCGCGGCCGATCTGGAGGAGAGCTATCCCGTACGGGCCGGTCTGGAGCAGATCGCCGCCGAGCTGGCCGCCGAGCGGCTGGCCCTGGACTGTTCCGCGCTGGAGCCGCATGTGACGGCCCTGTACGCGGCGGACCGTACGGCCGACGGGACCGCGCAGGTACGGCACACGGTGGGCTTCCACCGGGAGCTGGTGCGGGCCGCCGGTAACGGAGTGCTCTTGCACACCTGGGAAGGGCTCGGTATCGAGGTCTTCACGGCGCTGTCGATCCGCTGGCTCGGCACCGTGCAGAAGTCGTACGCCGAGGAGCACCAGGAGCTGGTCGAAGCGTTCCGCAGACGGGACCCGGGCATCGGCTCACTGGTGAAGGACCATGTGCTCGGATGCGCGCCCCGTGCCTGATTTCACCCCCTCTGTCATGAATTACCGTCCGTCACTCCGTGCCCTTTCACGCGGCACGGGATGCCAATTCCTTGAGATCGAGAAGTTTTGCCGTTCAACCCTTTGATCGATCATCGATCAGCGTTTTACAGTCGACGACGGGCTGCACCCAGCCCAGCGTCCTGTCCTGCCAGACATGACCACTTCTCCACCCCCCTCCTGTCCGGAAGGCGGCGATGATGCCCGACCCCGTAGGCAAGCTTCCGAGCGAGCTGGACCAGCTCCCGGACCGTGACACCGAGGAGACCGCCGAATGGGCGGCCTCCCTCGACGCCGTCACCGAACACGCGGGCCCGCACCGCGCCGCGTACCTGATGCGGCGCACCCTCCAGCACGCGGGAACCGCCGGGGTCCCGGTGCCCGAGCTGCTGGAGAGCGACTATGTGAACACCATCCCGACCGCCGCCGAGCCCGCGTTCGACGGCGATCTGGAGATGGAGTCCAGGATCACCGCCTGGAACCGCTGGAACGCGGCGGCGATGGTCACCCGCGGCGCCCGTTACGGCGTCGGCGGCCATATCGCCACCTTCGCGTCCGCGGCCTGGCTGTACGAGACGGGCTTCAACCACTTCTTCCGCGGCAAGGAGTCCCAGGAGTCCCCCGGCTCCGGCGACCAGCTCTACATCCAGGGCCACGCCTCCCCCGGCATCTACGCCCGCGCCTTCCTCGACGGCCGGCTGACCGAGACGGACCTGGACCACTTCCGCCAGGAGTCCGGCGGCCGGGGCCTGCCCTCCTACCCCCACCCGCGGCGGCTGCCGTGGCTGTGGGAGTTCCCCACCGTCTCCATGGGGCTGGGCCCGCTCTCCGCGATCTACCAGGCGCGCTTCAACCGCTACCTGACCAACCGCTCCATCAAGGACACGTCCGCCTCGCACGTCTGGGCGTTCCTCGGTGACGGCGAGATGGACGAGCCCGAGTCGACGGCGGCCCTCGCCCTCGCGGCCCGGGAGCGGCTGGACAACCTGACCTTCGTCATCAACTGCAACCTCCAGCGCCTCGACGGCCCGGTCCGCGCCAACTTCCGGGTCGTGCAGGAGCTGGAGGCGCAGTTCCGCGGCGCCGGCTGGAACGTCGTCAAGACGCTGTGGGGCTCCGCCTGGGACGAGGTGTTCGCGCTGGACACCACGGGCGCGCTGGTACGCCGGCTGCGCCAGGTGCCGGACGCCCAGTTCCAGACGTACGCCACGCGGGACGTCGCGTACATCCGCGAGCACTTCTTCGGCGCCGAGCCGGCCCTCGTCGAGCTGGCGAAGCTGCTGTCCGACGCGAAGATCGCCGAGTGTTTCTTCACCTCGCGCGGTGGCCACGAGGCCCGCAAGGTGTACGCGGCCTACCGTGCGGCACTGTCCCACGAGGGCGCGCCGACCGTGATCCTCGCGCAGACGGTGAAGGGCTACACGCTCGGCGCCGGCTTCGAGTCGCGCAACGCCAACCACCAGATGAAGAAGCTCTCGGGCGAGCAGTTCCGCACCATGCGCGACCTGCTGGACCTGCCCATCCCGGACGCGCAACTCGACGAGAGCCTGGTGCCGTACGGCCACCCCGGCGCGGACTCCCCCGAGGTGCGCTACCTCCAGGAGCGGCGCGCCGCGCTGGGCGGCCCCGCCCCGGCCCGCCGGCTGCACACCGTCGCGCTGCCGCAGCCGTCCGAGAAGCCGTTCCAGGCCGTCGCCAAGGGCTCGGGCAAGCAGTCCGTGGCGACGACGATGGCGTTCGTCCGGCTGATGAAGGACCTGATGCGGGACAAGGAGACCGGCAAGCGCTGGGTCCCGATCGTCCCGGACGAGGCGCGCACCTTCGGCATGGAGGCGCTGTTCCCGTCGGCCGGCATCTACTCGCCGCTGGGCCAGACGTACGACCCGGTCGACCGCGACCAGATCATGTACTACAAGGAAGCCAAGGACGGCCAGATCCTCAACGAGGGGATCACCGAGGCCGGTTCGATGGCGGACTTCATCGCCGCCGCCACGTCGTACGCGACGCACGGCGAGACGATGATCCCGTTCTACATCTTCTACTCGATGTTCGGCTGGCAGCGCACCGGCGACCAGATGTGGCAGCTCGCCGACCAGATGGGCAAGGGCTTCATCGTCGGCGCCACCGCGGGCCGGACGACCCTGACGGGTGAGGGCCTTCAGCACGCCGACGGCCACTCGCACCTCATCGCGGCCACCAACCCGGCCTCGCTCAACTACGACCCGGCGTTCGCGTACGAGATCGCGGTGATCGTCAAGGAGGGTCTGCGGCGGATGTACGGCGAGCCCGTACCCGGCGAGGACCAGGACGTCTTCTACTACCTGACGGTCTACAACGAGCCGATGCCCCAGCCCGCGATGCCGGAAGGCGTCGAGGAGGGCATCATCAAGGGCCTGTACCGCTTCAAGGAGGGCGCCCCGGCGGCGGCCGACGCCCCGGCGATCCAGCTCCTGGCCTCCGGTACGGCGATCCACTGGGCCCTGGAGGCGCAGGAACTGCTCGGCGCCGACTGGGGGGTGACGGCCGATGTCTGGTCCGCCACGTCCTGGACCGAGCTGCGCAGGGACGCGATGGAGGCCGACGAGGCCCTGCTGCGCGGCGAGGAGAAGGTGCCGTACGTGACGCGCGCGCTCGAAGGCGCGCCGGGCCCGGTGCTCGCGGTCAGCGACTGGATGCGGCAGGTGCCGGACCAGATCAGCCAGTGGGTGGAGCAGGACTACAGCTCGCTGGGCACGGACGGCTTCGGGCTCTCGGACACCCGGGAGGCGGCGCGCCGGCACTTCGGCGTGGACGCGCGGTCGATCGTGGTCGCGGCGCTGGCGCAGCTCGCGCGGCGCGGCGAGGTCAAGCCGGAGCGGATCGCGGAGGCACGCGAGCGCTACGGTCTCTGACGGCCCTGCGCAGCCCCATAGCAGGTTGGGGAGCCCCTGTCACTGAGTGGCGGGGGCTCCCTGCATCATGGACGTATGCGTGCTGCCCGCCTGATCAAGATGGTCCTGCTCCTCCAGTCCAGACCCTCCATGACCGCGGGCGAACTGGCCCGCGAGCTGGAGGTGTCCGAGCGCACGATCACCCGGGACGCCCAGGCCCTCTCCGAGGCAGGGATCCCGGTGTACGCGAACCGGGGCAGGTCCGGCGGCTACCGGCTGGTCGGCGGCTACCGCACCCGGCTGACCGGGCTGGCGCGCGGCGAGGCGGAGGCGCTGTTCCTCTCCGGGGTGCCGGGAGCGCTGCGGGAGATGGGCCTGGACGACATCTCGTCGGCCGCCCGGCTGAAGGTCTCGGCGGCGCTGCTGCCGTCGCTGCGGGACGCGCAGGACACGGCGGCGCAGCGCTTCCATCTCGACGCGCCCGGCTGGTACCACGAGCCGCAGACGCCGGAGCTGCTGCCGGTGATCGCGGAGGCGGTCTGGGACGACCGGCTGGTCGCGGCGCGCTACCGGCGCGAGGACCAGGAGGTGGAGCGGGAGCTGGCGCCGTACGGTCTCGTGCTGAAGGCGGGTGTCTGGTACGTGTGCGCCGGTACGGAGGGGACGTTCCGGGTCTACCGGATCGACCGGTTCACCGCGGTGGAGCCATCGCAGGAACGTTTCACCAGAGAGGACTCGTTCGATCTGCCGGCGTTCTGGGAGGAGCGCGCGGCGGAGTTCGCGCGCTCCCTGCTGCGCGCGGAGATCGAGGTGCGCCTCTCGCCCGAGGGCGCCCGCAGACTCCCGTACGTGACGGACCGCGCGGCGGCGAGCGCGGCGATCGAGGCGGCGCCCCCGGCGGACGAGCGGGGCCGGATCACGCTCACGCTGCCCGTGGAGTCGGAGGAGGTGGCGTACGAGCAGTTGCTGGCGCTGGGCGCGGACGCGGAGGTCCTGGGGCCTGAGACGCTGAGGTGCCGGTTCGCGGAGGCGGCGGCGCGGATGGGCGACCTGTACGGCCGGTAGTACGGGCGGCACGGCGGGAAGCGGAGTTCCCCGCAACTCCCGGCTCCGCGTGCGCCGCTTCCCCTCAGGCACGATGCTTGACCCGTGATGGACGAGACGGAGTTCTGGGAGATCGTCGACAGCACGCGCGAGGCCGCCGACGGCGACCCCGAGGACCATGCGGATCTGCTGGTCGAGCGGCTGCTGCAGCTCGATCCCGACTCCGTGCTGGACTTCGCGCGCCACTTCGAGTCGCGCTACAACCGCGCGTACCACTGGGATCTGTGGGGCGCGGCGGCCGTCCTGCTCGGCGGCGCGAGTGACGACGCCTTCGACTACTTCCGCTGCTGGCTCATCGGGCAGGGCCGGGAGGTCTTCGAGGGCGCGCTGCACGATCCGGACAGCCTGGCCGAGACGCTGGACACGTTCGACCAGACCGTCGACGGGGACGGCGAGGAACTGGGGTACGCGGCGGACGAGGCGTACGAACAGCTCACCGGGGTGGTGGCGCCCGCCCTGGGCATCGCGGCGCAGCGCGCGGAGCCGGAGGGCACGCCGCTGGACTTCGAGGACGACGCGGCGCTGGCGGAGCGGTTCCCCCGGCTGACGGAGCGCTTCGGGAGCGAGTGAGGCGCGCGGGGACTGTTCCCGGACGGCCCTTTCGGCTCACTGCGGCCCGCTGAAGCTCACTGCGGGCCCACCGTGACCCACTGCGGCTCACTCCAGCGAGAGCCCCATCAGCACGTCGTCGACGTACACCCCGTCGAGCTGGAACTCCCCCGGCAGGATCCCCTCGACGCGGTACCCCTCGGCCTCGTACAGCGCACGCGCCGCCGTGTTGTGCCCGAGGACGCGCAGGGTCAGCCGTCGCGCGCCCTGGTTTCGCGCGTGGAGCGCGCCCGCGCGCAGCAGGGCGCGCGCCACGCCACGGCGGCGCGCCCAGGGGTGGACGGCGAGGCCCTGTATCTGCCGTACATGCGCGTTGCTGGCGAGGGGGGTGGGGCGGGCGACGCGGATGTACCCGGCGACGGGGTCCTCGGCGCCGCCGGTTCCGGCACCGGCGATTCCGGCGCCGCCGTCGCACTCGGCGACCAGGAAGTCCTCCGGCCGGTGCTGGGTGTCGAAGAACGGTCCGTACGGCGGGCTCGGCCTCGGCGTGACGGCGTGCAGCGGCGACCAGGTCGCCCGGTCGAGTGCGCAGAGGGCCGCGTCGTCCGCGCGTGCGGCGGGGCGTATCCGGGGTTCCACCATGGCGTAACTGTGCCACGGGAGGTCGCGGAGGCAGGATGGGCCCATGAAAATCGCGGTCACCGGTTCCACCGGGCTCATCGGCAAGGCTCTGGTCAGCTCCCTGCGCGCGGACGGGCACGAGGTGACGCGGCTGGTCCGGCACGCGGCGCGCGCGGGCGACGAGATCGCGTGGGACCCGGTACGGCAGACGATCGACGCGGGGAAGCTGAACGGCTGCGACGCGGTCGTCCATCTCGCCGGCGCGGGGGTCGCGGACCGCCGCTGGAACGACGCGTACAAGCGGGAGATCCGGGACAGCCGGGTCCTCGGTACGGCCACCATTGCCGAGGCGCTGACCTCGCTCGACTCGCCGCCCCGGGTGCTGGTCTCCGGGTCGGCCATCGGGTTCTACGGCTACACGGGCGACCGGAAGGTGGACGAGAGCACCCCGCCCGGGGACGGCTTCCTGCCCTCGCTCTGCGTGGAGTGGGAGGAGGCCGCGCTGCCCGCGGAGGAGGCGGGTATCCGTACGGTCTTCCCCCGCACCGGTCTGGTGGTCGCGCGCAAGGGCGGCGCGTGGGGGCGGCTGTTCCCGCTCTTCCGCGCGGGCCTGGGCGGCCGGCTCGGCTCGGGCGACCAGTACTGGAGCTTCATCTCGCTGCACGACGAGGTGGCGGCTCTGCGGCATCTCATCGACACGGACGGCCTGGAGGGGCCGGTCAACCTGACGGCCCCGGAGCCCGTCACCAACCGCGAGGTGACGGCGGCGATGGGCCGCGTCCTGCACCGCCCGACCCCGTTCCCGGTCCCGGCCGCGGCGCTGCGACTGGTGGTGGGCGGTCTCGCGGAGGACATCGTGGGCAGCCAGCGGGTGGTCCCGGCCCGGCTGCAGGAGTCGGGCTTCACGTTCGCGTTCCCGACGATCGACGAGGCGGTACGGGCGGCGGCGTAACGGTACGGGCCGTGCGGCGGCCGCCTGCCCCGGGGTGACCGCCCGCGCGGCCCGGGGTGACCGCCCGCGCGGCCCGGGGTGACCGCCCGCGCGGCCCGGGGTGACCGCCCGCGCGGCCCGGGGCGACTGCCCGCGCCGCTGTCCGTCGCGGCCCGGGAGCGCACGGGGAGCGGCCGGGGAGCGGCCTCCCGGTGGCGCCGGGGCGCCGGGAGGGGGCCGGGAGAGGTCCGGGGAGGCTTCCCGTACCGGTGCGCGTGGCACGGCCCCCGCGGCCGGGTGCGCCGCGCCCCCGCACCGGCCGGGCCGCCGGGCAGCCTCCCGCTCCGTTCCGCCGCCCCGCCGCGCGGCGCCACGCACCCCCCATGCATCGGTGCCCCCGCCCGCGCGCGTCCGCGCCGCGCCCATCCGTCCCTACGCTCAACCGGGAACGGGACGACGCCCCTTCGGAGGGACTCATTCGTCCAGGGCGTTCCGGGGGCCTGATGCGGGCATCGGGCCCCCACCCAGCCGCGCTGACCTCGGGGAGGGGCACGTGCTCAGCACCGCACTCGGCACCGCGCACCACGCAGACGTCGTCATCATCGGAGCCGGCCTGGCCGGACTGTCCGCCGCGCACCATCTCACCAGCGCGGGCGTCACGGTCAGCGTCCTGGAGGCCGCTCCCCACGTCGGCGGCCGGATGGCCACGGACCACGTCGACGGTTTCCGACTGGACCGCGGCGGACGGCTGCTCACCGCCGCCTACCCCGATCTGCTCCGTACACCGGGGCTCGAAGGCGCCGCCGTCCGGATGTTCTCGCCGGGCGTGCTCGTGCACAGCGACGGCAGGAACTACCGCACCGGTGCGGTCGGGAGCGCGCGGAGCGCACTCACCGTTGCGCGCGCCCTGGCGAGCGCCCCCCGGCCGCCGCTGGGCGGCGCGGTCGACCAGGCGCGGCTCAGCGCCTCCCTGGGCCGCCTCGCGGCCACGCCGACGGCCCGGCTGCTGGCGCGCCCCGAACGGACCGCGGCGGAGGCGCTGGCGGTGCGCGGGCTGCCCGCCCGTACGGTCAACGGCTTCATCCGGCCGCTGCTCACCGCGCTGCTCTGCGACCCGGAGCTGGGCACGTCGAGCCGGTGCGCCGATCTCGCGCTGCGGGCGTTCGCGCGGGGCCGGCTCTTCGTCCCCGCGGGCGGCTCCGCGACGCTGCCCGAACTGCTGGCGCGGACGCTGCCCGAGGGCACCGTCCGTACGGATGTCTGTGTCACGGACACCTCGATCAACTGCGTGACGACCAAGGAGCACGGCGAGATCGCCTGCCGGTCGCTCGTCCTGGCGACGGGTGCCAGGGCGGCGGCCGAACTGCTGCCGGGGCTGCGCGTGCCGGACTTCCACGCCGTGACGGTGGTGCACCACACGGCGCCCGAACCCCCGCTGGCCGAACCGGCGCTGCTGCTGGACGCCGACCGCGAAGGCCCCGTGACGCACACGGCAGTGATGAGCGCGGTGGACCCGTCGCGCGCGCCACGGGGCCGGGTGCTGATCTCGTCGACGGTGCTCGGCACCCCTCCCCCGGCCGCCGAGCTGGACCGTTCGGTCCGGGCGCACCTCGCGCGCCTGTACGGGACGCCGACCGACGACTGGGAGCTGCTGGCCGTCCACCACGACCCGGAGGCGGTGCCCGCGATGGACCCGCCGCACGACCTGCGCCGGCCGGTGCGGGTGCTGTCGGGGCTGTACGTGTGCGGCGACCACCGGGACACCAACACCGTGCAGGGGGCGCTCTTCTCGGGCCGCCGCGCGGCGCACGCGATCCTGCGCGATCTGGGCGTACGCCCGGCGTACGAGACAGCGCCGATGCCCGCGGTCGCCTAGACGAGTCATTCCGAAGGAGCGTCGTCCGCCCCTTGGGGCGGGCGGGGAGGTGTCAGGTGCACCGCACTCGCCGCGCTCGCTCCGTCTCGGCGCATTGAACGGTCCTTCGGATGCCGAGCGCAGCCGCAAGGCGCAGGAGGGAAGCGACGCGGAGCGTCGCGACGACAACGCCGCGGATGTGCGTGCATGGCACCTCCCCGCAGACGGGACTTCGGAATGACTCGTCCAGAAGCCCAGCGGGCGCACAGCTCCGGTCCCGTCCGGGCGTCGACCTTCCCCGGACGGGACCGGCTCACCATCTCGCGGGCGTGGCCGCCCGGTCGGAGGTCACCCGACAGGCTCTCAGCCGATCGCGGCCACCCGGTCGCGGTAGTTCCGTACGGCCGCGGCGTCCCGGTACGGCTCCAGCCGCCGCTCGAAGTCCCGTACGTACTCCACCGCCCGCGCCGACCGCATCTCCGTGGCCTGCTGGGCGGCCTCCGCGCCGAGCAGGCACGCCTGGTCCAGCTCGCCGAGGCCCAGTCGGCCGCAGGCGAGCACGACACGGCAGAAGAGGCGGCTGCGGGCGTACTCGGGGGCGCGCAGTTGGAGCGAGCGCTCGGCGTGCTGGACGGAGACGCGGTACTGCTGGAGGTCGCGGTGGCAGTGGGCCAGTTCGTCCGCGAACTGCGCCTCGTCGAAGAAGCGCGCCCAGCGTGGCGTCTCGTCGCCGGGGCGCGCCGCGTCCAGGGCGCGTTCGGCCCGTACGAGCGAGGCGACGCAGGCACGCGCCTCGGCGAGCACGCCGTGTCCGCGTGCCTCCGCGGAGTGCAGCAGCGCCTGGACCACGGGTGGCGCGGCGGCGCCGACGCCCTGCTGGGCGACGCGGGCGAGCTGGACGGCCTCGCGGCCGTGGCCGAGGTAGACGGCCTGCCGGCTCATCGTGATCAGGACGTACGAGCCGTACACCCGGTCCCCGGCCGCCTGGGAGAGCCGCAGCGCCTGGACGAAGTAGCGCTGGGCGAGGCCATGCGCGGCGATGTCGTACGAGGTCCAGCCCGCCAGCCGGGTCAGATCGGCCGCGGCGGCGAAGAGTCTGCGGCCGGTGGACTCGCCGTACAGGCCGCGCAGCATCGGTTCGGCCTCGTGCTCCAGGTAGCGCACGAGGGCCTGGCGGGCGTGGCCGCCGCCGTAGGCGTGGTCGAGGGTGCGGAAGAGATCACCGACGGAGCTCAGCGCCTCGATGTCGCCGGCGGTGACGCGCTGGCCGACGGCGCGTTCGGTGCGCGGGCGCGGGACGGTGGCCTGCGGGGCCGGGGAGAGCCGCGCGGCAGCGGCCTTCGACGACGCGGGAGCGAGGGAGGAGACGGGGACGGGGGCCGCGGGTCTGCCGTGCGTCTGGGCGTGCGCCTGGGCCTGGGCGGGCACCCGGGCGGCCCCCGGCCCGCGACCGGGGCGCTGCGGTACGGGGCCGCCGGTGCGGCCGGGGACGGGTCCCGGGGGTGTACCGGACCCGGCCGGACCGGCGGACGGGAGAGGTCCGGCGGACGGGACAGGTCCGGCGGGTCCGGCGGTGGCGGCGGGTCCGGCCGGCCCGTTCCCGGCCGGACCCGCGGAGCCCGCGGCGGCGAGCGGATGGGCCACCCGTTCGTCCGCGCGTCCGATCAGCCAGTCGCGGCTGGGGACCACCAGACCCGCCGGGGTGAACGCGATCTTGCGCAGTTCGTTGTGGCTGCCGGAGTCCTTGCGCCACAGTCCGCCGACGATGTCGACGGCTTCCTCGGGCGTCGAGGCGAATTCGAGGCCCGCGTAGACCGGGGCACAGGCGTCCAGCCCCAGATCCTGCGCGGAGAGCCGGCGCCCGAGCCGGCGGGTGAAGACCTCGGCGATGAGTGCGGGCGTGGTGCCGCGCGGCTGCTGCCCGCGCAGCCAGCGGGTCACCGACGTCTTGTCGTACCGCAGATCGAGGCCGTGCTCCAGGCCGAGCTGGTCCACTCTGCGGGCGAGACCCGCGTGGGAGAAACCGGCTTCGGCGATGAGGGCGGCGAGCTGGCGGTTGGGGGTGCGCTGCGGAGGTCGTTCCGACATGTGCTGTACGGTCTCCTGCCTTCCGGGCCCGGGAAGCAGCCCTATGGAACGGCGCGAATGTAGTAGCCGTGACCGGTCTCACTGCCTCGTTCGCCCCACATTCATCCGATCGTGTGAGGATCGTTTGCGCTGCTGACGTGGGGCGGAGCGATGGAGCGGACCTCGGCCCGGCGCCCTGAGCCCCGTACACCTGCCCGGTCGTCGCCTCGGGGGCCGCCGTACAGTGGCAGAGGCGCTATGCGTGCAGGACGAAGGTTTCTCGGCCGGTGGTAAGGAGGCTCTGCCGTGAGTGAGCTGCGGTACGTCCATCTCGGGTTCGGCGCGGAGGCCGTCGAGTACCAGGAGGCGTGGCAGGAGCAGCGCAGGGTCCACGCGGCCCGGTTCGCGGACGAGGTTCCCGACACCTGTCTGCTGCTGGAGCATCCGCCGGTGTACACGGCCGGACGGCGCACGGTGGACAGCGAGCGCCCGCTCGACGGCACCCCCGTCGTCGACGTGGACCGCGGCGGAAAGATCACCTGGCACGGCCCGGGGCAGCTCGTGGGCTACCCGATCCTGAAGCTGCCGCGTCCGGTGGACGTCGTCGCGCATGTGCGCCGCCTGGAGGACGCGCTGATCCGTACGGCCGCCGAATTCGGCCTGGAGACCAGCCGGGTCGAGGGACGCAGCGGTGTGTGGGTGCTCGGCGACCCGGTGGCGGAGCGTGCCCCGCTGGACGGTTCCCCGCACGGCGGGCTGTCGCTGGACCTCGCGCCCGGGACGGGCGCCGGGGCCGATCCCCGGCTGGCGGACGAGGAGTTCGACCCACGGCTGAACGGTCCCGAGTACGCCCCGTCCAACGCGGGCCAGCGCCGCGAGGACCGCAAGCTGGCGGCGATCGGGATCCGGGTCGCCAAGGGCGTGACCATGCACGGCTTCTCGTTCAACGTGAATCCGGACAACACCTGGTTCGACCGGATCGTGCCCTGCGGGATCCGGGACGCGGGCGTGACGTCGCTCTCGTACGAACTGGGCCGCGAGATCACGGTCGCGGAGGTCGTCCCGGTGGTGGAGAAACACCTGCGGGACATCCTGGAGCGGGCCGAGCCGGCGCCGCGGGTGATCGAGCGCGCACCCGTACGGGAGAACGTGGGTGAGCCCGTACGGGAGACCGTGGATGAGCCCGTACGGGAGACCGCGCCGGCCGCCGGCGGGACACTGAAGGTGAGCGCCTAGCACGCGCCGAGCACGCCCTGCCCCGCCGGCCCCGGCCGTACGGGGGAATGCACCCCTTCACCCCGGGGTTGGGCAGACGTAAGACCACGCAAATAACGGGCGTAACCTGGTGTTCGCCGAAGAATCGAATGCCGCGCCAGCAGAGAGAGGTGCCGGACGTGTCCGCTGTCGCACCCGACGGACGCAAGATGCTGCGCCTGGAGGTCCGGAACAGCCAGACCCCCATCGAGCGCAAGCCCGAGTGGATCAAGACCCGGGCGAAAATGGGCCCCGAGTACCAACAGTTGCAGAAGCTCGTGAAGAGCGAGGGTCTGCACACGGTCTGCCAGGAGGCCGGCTGTCCGAACATCTTCGAATGCTGGGAGGACCGCGAGGCCACCTTCCTCATCGGTGGCGAGCAGTGCACGCGGCGGTGTGACTTCTGTCTGATCGACACGGGCAAGCCGGAGCCGCTGGACCGCGACGAGCCGCGGCGCGTGGGCGAGTCCGTCGTCACGATGGACCTGAACTACGCCACGATCACCGGCGTCGCCCGCGACGACCTGGAGGACGGCGGCGCCTGGCTGTACGCCGAGACCGTACGCCAGATCCACACCCTCACGGCGGAGCGCGAGACCGGCCACACCAAGGTCGAGCTGCTCATCCCGGACTTCAACGCCGTGCCCGAGCAGCTCGCCGAGGTCTTCTCCTCGCGTCCCGAGGTGCTGGCGCACAACGTCGAGACGGTGCCGCGGATCTTCAAGCGGATCCGCCCCGGCTTCCGTTACGAGCGCTCCCTCGAAGTGATCACCCGGGCCCGCGAGGCGGGGCTGATCACCAAGTCCAACCTGATCCTCGGCATGGGCGAGACCCGCGAAGAGGTCAGCGAGGCGCTGCGGCAGCTCCATGACGCGGGCTGCGAACTGATCACGATCACGCAGTACCTGCGGCCCTCCGCGCGTCACCATCCGGTCGAACGCTGGGTGAAGCCGCAGGAGTTCGTGGAGCTGAAGGACGAGGCCGACGCGATCGGCTACTCCGGGGTCATGTCGGGGCCGCTGGTGCGTTCCTCGTACCGCGCGGGCCGGCTGTACCAGCAGGCGAACGAGCGGCGTGACGCGGTGGTCGCCGCCGCCCAGGCCGTGTGAATCGGCGCACAAGTGACTACTCGCCGGTAGCGCCCGGCGGTTCGCGGTCCGTACGCTCCTCGCAGGTCGGAGGTGGGGTACGGGCCGCGCGCCTGTTCGAGGCCCGCGCTCTTCCCTCTCCCCAGGGTTTCATCCGCGTTTGACCGGTCGGTCACACCCTGGTAACACCAATGAGTGACGCTGGACGCACACTCCGCGAACAGACGTCTCACTCACCACCCACCCGTTCGCTCACGCGTTCGGTCGCCTGTCTGCCTTCATCGCTCCTGAGGGGACCGCCATCATGCAGGTCGCGCCGGTACGATCCACCACCGTCACCGAGGCGATGACGGCAGCCACACCCAAGCGCGCCTCCGTGGCCCTGCCGTACGCACTGCCCTCCGTGGCCGGCGCGCTGCGCGCCGTGGAGTCCCTGCTCCTGAGCGGCGGCCAGCGCACGGCACGCCGCAACGCCTGGACGGCCGTCCTGGAGGACCGCCGCAGGGCCAAGGACCGGGTCGAGACGGAGCACGTACTGGAGGCGGTGTCGGACGCCACCTCCCACGCCACGTAAACTTCTGGGCATGGCGAGGAAGGACAACGCAGACACTGCTGCGAACCAGGGGCGACTGAAGCAGATCGCTCTCACCTACAAGATGACCCGGCGGGCCGACTCGAAGGTCGGGCTTGTCGTCGGTGGTGTGGGAATCGTCACCTTCGGTGTCTTCCTCGCGATCGGCTTCCTGATCAATCACCCCGTCTATCTGGGGATCCTGGGATTCATCCTGGCGTTCCTCGCGATGGCGATCGTCTTCGGCCGGCGCGCCGAGCGGGCCGCCTTCGGTCAGATGGAGGGCCAGCCGGGCGCGGCCGCGGCGGTCCTGGAGAACGTCGGCCGCGGCTGGACCACGACCCCGGCGGTGGCCATGAACCGCAGCCAGGACGTCGTCCACCGCGCGGTCGGCAAGGCGGGCATCGTCCTGGTGGGCGAGGGCAACCCCAACCGGGTGAAGAGCCTGCTGGCCGCCGAGAAGAAGAAGATGGCGCGCATCGTGGTGGACGTGCCGGTGCACGACATCATCGTCGGCGACGGCGAGGGCCAGGTGCCGCTGAAGAAGGTCCGTACGACCATGCTGAAGCTGCCCCGGGTACTGGCGGGTCCGCAGGTGACCGCGGCCAACGACCGGCTGCGCGCGATGGGCGACCTGATGAGCAACATGCCGCTGCCGAAGGGTCCGATGCCCAAGGGCATGCGGATGCCTCGCGGCGGAAAGATGCGCTAGCCGACACACCGGAGACACCAGAGGGCGGCCAGGAGATCTCTCCGGGCCGCCCTCTCCTGCTGCTTCAAGCCTGTCGTGTCGTTCAAGCCTGTTGTCGGTTGCCGCCTGTTGCTGTTGGTCAGATACGCACCTGTACGGCGCGCCCGAGCTGGTCGTGGAGCCCGCGCCCGTCGCGGTCCCAGATCAGCGCGGGGACGGCCAGGCAGAGCAGCACCGTACGGACGAGGACCCGGCCGAAGCCGATCCGGCCGCCGTTCACCGCGATGACGCGCAGGCCGAACAGCCGCTTGCCCGGCGTGAAACCGACCGTGCCGACGGTGAGCACGCTGAGGACGAGGAGCACGCCGAGCGCCCAGTTCCCCGATGCCTGCCAGTCACCGTCGGCGAGGAGGCCGTATGCGATCAGCACGCAGACCCCCCAGTCGACGAAGAGCGCCCCGAAGCGCCGCCCGAGCGGGGCGACGGAGCCGGGCCCGTGCTCCGGCAGACCGAGCCGCTCACCCCGGTAGCCGAAGTCGACGCCCATGTTCTCGGCCGCCGCGCGGGGCCCCGAGAGCCACGATCCGATTGCTTGCCTGTTGTCCACCCGTCCACGGTACTGCGGCGGTGTCCGCGCACCGTGACGGGGTTGGCGCCGGAGGTACGGGGTACCCGGGCGGAGCCGTCGTACGCCCGGCGCACACCCGGGCTGGTTAACTTCAACGAAACAAATGGGTCATGCTGGAGAAATCCCGGAAACCTAAGGTCGGGTCCAGCGTGTGCCACCGCACTGGCCGCACGACCGATAACCCCCGCCCCTCCCCGGGTCGGGAGGAGGAGGAGCTGGATGTTCCAGAACGCCGACGAGGCCACGAAGTTCATCGCGGACGAGGACGTCAAGTTCGTCGACGTCCGCTTCTGCGACCTGCCTGGCGTGATGCAGCACTTCACGATCCCGGCGAAGGCGTTCGACCCGGCCGAGGAGCTGGCGTTCGACGGATCCTCGATCCGCGGCTTCCAGGCCATCCACGAGTCCGACATGGCGCTGCGCGCCGACCTGTCGACCGCTCGGGTGGACCCGTTCCGCCGGGACAAGACGCTGAACATCAACTTCTTCATCCACGACCCGATCACGGGCGAGCAGTACAGCCGCGACCCGCGCAACATCGCCAAGAAGGCCGAGGCGTACCTCGCCTCCACCGGCATCGCGGACACCGCGTACTTCGGCCCCGAGGCCGAGTTCTACGTCTTCGACAGCGTGCGTTTCAACACCACCGCGAACGAGGGCTTCTACCACATCGACTCCGAGGCCGGCGCCTGGAACACCGGTGCGGTCGAGGACAACCGCGGCTACAAGGTCCGCTACAAGGGCGGCTACTTCCCGGCCCCGCCGGTCGACCACTTCGCCGACCTGCGCGCCGAGATCTCCCTGGAGCTGGAGGCGTCCGGCCTCCAGGTCGAGCGCCAGCACCACGAGGTGGGCACCGCCGGCCAGGCCGAGATCAACTACAAGTTCAACACGCTGCTGGCCGCCGCCGACGACCTGATGCTCTTCAAGTACATCGTGAAGAACGTCGCCTGGCGCAACGGCAAGACCGCGACCTTCATGCCCAAGCCGATCTTCGGTGACAACGGCTCCGGCATGCACGTCCACCAGTCGCTGTGGCAGGGCGGCACGCCGCTCTTCTACGACGAGCAGGGTTACGCGGGCCTCTCGGACACCGCCCGCTACTACATCGGTGGCATCCTCAAGCACGCCCCGTCGCTGCTGGCCTTCACCAACCCGACGGTGAACTCGTACCACCGACTGGTCCCCGGCTTCGAGGCCCCGGTCAACCTGGTCTACTCGCAGCGCAACCGCTCCGCCGCGATGCGCATCCCGATCACGGGCTCCAACCCGAAGGCCAAGCGCGTCGAGTTCCGCGCCCCGGACCCGTCCTCCAACCCGTACCTGGCCTTCTCCGCGCTCCTCCTGGCGGGCCTGGACGGAGTCAAGAACAAGATCGAGCCGGCCGAGCCGATCGACAAGGACCTCTACGAACTGGCCCCCGAGGAGCACGCGGGCGTCCCCCAGGTCCCGACCTCCCTCCCGGCCGTCCTGGACGCGCTGGAGGCGGACAACGAGTACCTGCAGGCGGGCGGCGTCTTCACGTCGGACCTGATCGAGACGTGGATCGACTACAAGCGCACGAAGGAAATCGCGCCGATCCAGCTGCGTCCGCACCCGCACGAGTTCGAGCTGTACTTCGACATCTAGGCCGAAGGCGCCCGAAGAGCTGTCGACAGCCCCTCCGAACAGGCGAAACAGCCCCGTTCGGAGGGGCTGTTCCCTGTCCGCGGGAAGTTCTCGGGGACACTACAGTCGGCCAGGATCGCCACAGTGCCTCTGACACGGAGCCGCTCATGACCACATCGCGGGACCTGTTGACCGTCACCCTGGATGTCGGCTCCGGCCGGGCCGTGGAGCGGGGGGATCTGTCGCTCGTGCTCGCCGGGGCCGAGGTGATCGACCTGATCGAGGTCCAGGCCCTCACGCTGGAGGACGAGCGCATCGTGCCGGGTGCCCGGTGGACGCTGTCCGACCGGCTGTTGGACGAGGCCGCGGCGGCGCTCGTCCGGGAGGCTCCGTACGAGGCCGTCGAGGACTGGCTGTGGCGTCGGGGGCGTGGGCTGGCCGATGTCTACTTCGCCGCTCTGGAGGCGGGGGGACAGCTCACCCGGCAGCGCCACCGCTGGATCCCCGTCGACACCGGCCGGACCGCGCTGGCCGACTCCCCCGAGCGGCGCCACGCGGCGCGGCGCTGGGCCGCGGGTGAGCCGGTGCTCGTCGCGCTCGCCGGTGCGCTCGGGATCGGGGAGCCGCCGGGCGAGGACGCGCCGGAGATCGCCGACGACTCGGTCGTGACCGTGCTCGCCGCCGTCAACGACGCGGTGATGGAGCTGGAGGCCGTACGGCAGCGGCGCGCCATCGAGGACGCCGCCTTCGACAACATCTGGCGAGGTCCGTAGCGCGCGGGCAAAGCTTGCGGGGGGAGCGGCTAGGACCACAGCGCTTCCGCGAGCGTGATGCCCAGGTGGACGGCGCCCAGGCCCGCCGCCACGCTCGCGAGGACGTTGGCCGCGGCATAGAGGTGAGCGCCGTCCTCGGTGAGGCGGAGGGTTTCGTAGCTGAAGGTGGAGTACGTCGTGAGCGCGCCGCAGAAGCCCGTACCGAGGAGGAGCTGTACGGAGGAGGAGGCCGCGCCCGCGATGATCGCGCCCGTCACCAGTCCGAGGACGAGGCAGCCGGTCACGTTGACGGTGAAGGTGCCCCAGGGGAAGAGCGAGTCGTGGCGCCGCTGGATCGAACGGTCGGTCAGATAGCGGAGAGGCGCGCCGACCGCGGCGCCCAGGACGACCAGGAGCCAGTTCATCCCGTTGCCTCCGGGCCCTTGTGGCGGATGATCTCGCAGCGGTCCAGGGTCACCAGGCCCCCGCCGCCCAGTTCGTCGAGCTGGGGCAGGAAGTCCCTGATCCGTTCCTCGGTGTCGACGATCACGACCGCCACGGGGAGGTCCTCGCTGAGCGAGAGCAGCCGCTGCGTGTGGATCATCGAGGAGGCGCCGAATCCCTCGACGCCGTGGAAGACGCTGGCGCCCGCGAGTCCCGCGCGGTGGGCTCGGTGGACGATCTCCGTGTAGACGGGCCTGTGGTGCCACAGATCGCTCTCGCCGAGGAAGATCGTCAGTCGGAGCGCCGTACCGGTCGGTCCGGTCATGTCTGCCTCCATGCCAGTACGCGGCGGGTCGCCCACACCGCACTCCACACCGCCGCGAACGCGGCGAGCGGCGTCAGTCCCAGCAAGGCCATGCCGAGGCCCGCCCGGCCGTCCGCCACCAGGCGCTGGATGTCCACCGCGTACGTGGAGAACGTGGTGAAGCCGCCGAGGACGCCGGTGCCGAAGAAGGGCCGTACGAGGGGGTGCGCCGCCCACAGTTCGGTGATCACCACCATGAACACGCCGATCACCGCGCACCCGACCGCGTTCACGGTGAGGGTCGTCCACGGGAAGGTGCCGGGGGCGGTGGGCCAGAGGAGAGCGGCGCCGTAGCGGGCCGACGCGCCGATCGCGCCGCCCAGCGCCACCACGGCCACCGCCGGTGAGATCAGCGAGGGGAGCGAGGTACGCGATATCCGTGCGGTGGGCCCTCCGCGGCGGCGCGGGGGTGCCGACCGGTCGGTCGTGGCCGTGACCTCGGCGTCGGGATCTGTGGGCTCGGTCATCACGGGGGCACTCTCTCCCACTCGCCGGGCGCCCGCGTCGGGGCGCGCTCCATCGCGAGTAGGGACCGTTGGCGGTGGTCGCACCGCGGTTCGGGTACGGCGGGCCCCACCGCCGTTTCGTACTCCCGACCAGATTAACGGGAGGGGGCTCGGCGCGGCCAGCCGAGCGGGCCCAGGCTGTGGACGGGCGCGGGGTGATTGTCAGTGGTCGCTGGCACCATGAACGGCATGAAGACCTACAACTGGCGTCCCTTCCTTGAGCGGTGGAGCGCGGACTGGGCCGGCTCCCCCGGTGCGCGGGCGGAGTCGGATCCGAGCCTGGGCGGGGCCTCGGCCACGGAGGTGCCGCGCGAGCCGTGGCTCGGGTTCGCGGGCGCCGATCCGGAGCGGATCGGCGCGCTGGAGCGGCGGCTCGGGCCGGATGTGGTGCTGCCGCCGACCTTCCGGTCGTTCCTGGCCGTCACGGACGGATGGCGCCCCGCCGGGACGGACGTCCCGCTGCTGGGCACGACGGAGGGGACGCGCTGGTATGAGGGCCCGCGCGGCCCTCAGGGGACCGAGGGGGCCGGTCCTGGCGAGGCCGCGACGGAGGAAGAGGCTACGGAGGAGGCGGCGCTGCGGGCCGGGCTGTGGGGCAGGGCGCTCCGGCTCTCCGTGGCGGCGGACGGGCCGGAGGTCCTGCTCGACCCGGGAGAGGTGAACGCCGACGGGGAGTGGGCCGCGTACCTCCACCGGGGCCGGCCGGGCGACTCCCCGGACCGTTACGAGTCCTTCATGGACCTCATGCAGGCCCTGTTCCGGAGCTTCCACCACGGGAACCGGGACACGCCGGGGTTCGGGAACGACACGACGCGCGAGCTGGACGCGGAGGTCGAGGAGGCGCGGCTGGCCTGTCTGCGGGGTGAGGCCGTCGACGGCTCGTTGAAAGTGTTCACGGACGCGGAGGAGTGCGGCAGGCCCCGCGCGCGGAATCTGCGCGTCCAGATGGAGGCGCTGCTGAGCGGCGGGCGGACGCGGGAGCACGAGGAGGACTTCCTCCGGGAGTACGCGGCCGGGGAGGCGCCGTGGGCGACCGTGGGGCGCACGTTCCGGTACGAGGCGTCCGGGCCGTTCGGCGAGGCGGTGGACGCGGCACGGGAACAGGCACGCTGGGGGGACACGGAAGCGGCCTGGCACACCCTCGCCACCGCGGTCGCCGACTGGGAGCCGTACGGGGACGAGCACATCGCCCCGGTCGGGCTGCTCACCGATCCGCTGCTCGGGCCGGTGATCACTCCGGAGCGTGGCCGGTATCTGCTGGAGACGCCCCGGGGCGCGGAGGGGCGGGATGCCGGAGCGGGAACTGTCGCGGAGGCTGCCGGCGCCGCTGAGGACGGGGCCACGTCGTGGGACGACGGGCTCGCCTGGCTCGCGGACGAGGCGTCCCGGGCCTCCGAGGACTCCGAGGGCTGCCCGGAGTTCGAGGACTCCGGGCGTTCCGGTCTCTCTGCGAGCTCCGGCGTCTCTGCGAGCGCCGGGCGGGACAGCGCGTATCGCTTCGTCTTCGCACGGGAGCTCTCGCCGGAGGCACTGGCCGGCCTGATCGGCCAGGGGCCGCTGCTGCCGCCGGCCGGTGAGGACGAGGTGGCGGCGGCCCTGTTCGGCCCGGAGGGCGGGGAGCCTCGGCGCGTCGCCCGGGTGGGCCGCTGCGGGGACGGCTGGAGCTTCGTCTACGAGAGCCGTGCCCATCTCTCCGAGGCGTTCCTGCCGGACCGGCTGAGCGGGCTGGGCGAATCGGCGTCGGTGGGCGGTGAGTCGGTCACGGTGTGGTGCGAGCGCGGCGGCGGGCCGTCGGCGCCGCCGGGCGCGTTCCACCTCTCGTACGCCGAGGACGGGGAGCGGGTGTACGGGTTCACGGTGCGCGGCGAGGAGATCGAGGAATGGGGGGAGCTTCCGGCCGCGCTCGATCCGGAGGAGCTGTTCCCCGAGTACGAGGAGGACTATGAGGAGGGGTACGACGGACGGTTCGACGCGGGCGGGACTTCGGGGACGGAGGATCCGGGGCTGGATCCGGACGACGAGTACGAGGCGCTCGACGCCCTCTCCGAGGAGTTCGGGATCTCCCTGCCGGAGTTCGCGATCAGGCACGGGCGGCTGCCCACGGTCCTGACCCGGTCGTGGCTCCGCCCTCCGGGCCCGGGCGAGCCGTCGTGAGCTCCGTACGGACCGGCGTGATCGAGACGGAGCGGCTGACCCTGCTGCCGCTGCGCGTCGAGCACGCGGCGGAGATGGCGGGGGTGCTCTCCGACCCCAACCTGCACACGTTCATCGGCGGCAGGCCGTCGACGGCGGAGCAACTGCGCGTGCGGTACACGAGGATGGTCGCGGGCTCACCCGACCCGGCCTTCTCCTGGTGCAACTGGGTACTGACGGAGCGGCAGGGGCCGGGCGGGCTGGTCGGCACGGTCCAGGCGACCGTCACCCCGCACCGCACCCTCCGGGACGAGACGGTCGCCGAGATCTCCTGGGTGGTGGGGACACCGTGGCAGGGACGGGGGTTCGCCACGGAGGCAGCGCGGGGGCTGGTCCGGTGGCTGGAGGAGCAGGGCGTGGGGACGGTGATCGCCCATATCCATCCGGGGCACCGGGTGTCGGGCGCGGTCGCTGCGGCGGCCGGGCTGAGCCCCACCGATGAATGGCACGACGGCGAGGTCCGCTGGCGGCGGCGCTTCGGGGAGTGAGGAGACCGACACCCGCGCCGCCCCGCCGGAAAGGATGGCGGGACGGCGCGGGTGCGGGCGCGGGCGCGAGTCGGGTGCGGTCGCGGTCCGGACCGATCCCGCCGGCCGACCCGCGGGCCGTTGATTTCGCCGGTCGGTCGGCCAGCTCCCGGCCCGCCGGCTGAGTCGGCTAACCGCAATACCGGTGTTTTAGGGCTTCGTCCGTGGGGTTGGGGCTGTTTTGGTGGGCTTGACGAGGGTGACGACGGGGCTGTCCGGGCGAGGCGGGT